>CALWHT010000037.1 GCA_944380515.1 uncultured Roseburia sp. | reverse complement strand
ATGGCGTAGAGAATTATAAAAGTGAAATACCGGATGAAAAGACTTTGGAACGTTATTCAATTTTTTGTCGGGATATAGAAAAAAGAAAGAGTCAAATTATAAAAGAAAATCAGGAACTTACATCTCTCCGAGATTTTTTACTTCCACTGTTAATGAACGGACAAGTTAGCTTTAAGGAATAACTAAGGAGGAAGATTTATGGCATATGAAAAAGGCGGAAGGGCAGAAATCGCTTTGAGTATAATTGGATTATCTATAATCTGCTAGATGTAGTGAAGGAAAAAATTTCATATGTTATGCTCAAACCTATAGGTATGATTGGAAAATTTAAATTGAAAAAGGACATTATTGTTGTCGGTTTAGAGAAAATCAATCAAATTAGTCCATTGTTTGACCCTGATTTATTTGAGTGTGTAGATACACAGATTTATAGAATAGATATGATTGACTATCGAAAACATATTATATAATGGTTTCCATTAATGATTTTGTGAGCGTTTTTTGATACTTTTAAGTCTAATTGATTAGTAATGGTCGAGATGAAATAACAATTTATCGACTTACACCCTCTTTTTGTGTTATGATTAAAACTGCATTATTATAAAACACAGAAAGGGGTATTTTCATGGAAAATACGTCTGAAAATAAATCAGCAAAACACGTCAGTATCGCCCTGCTGGCCCACGTCGATGCCGGAAAGACAACTCTTTCAGAGGCAATGCTGTATTTGAGCGGCGCCATAAGAAAGGCGGGGCGCGTCGATAACGGGGACGCGTTTCTTGACACCGACGCGCTGGAGCGAAGCAGGGGAATCACTATTTTTTCCAAGCAGGCGGAATTTCATTACGGGGAAACCGCGTTTACGCTGCTGGATACGCCCGGGCATGTGGATTTCTCTGCGGAGATGGAGCGGACGCTTCAGGTGCTTGATTATGCAGTGCTTTTAATCAGCGGAGCGGACGGTGTGCAGGGGCATACAAAAACACTGTGGCGGCTTTTGCGGCGTTACGGCATTCCGACCTTTCTTTTCGTCAATAAAATGGATCAGAGCGGCACGGACAGGGAACGTCTGCATTCGGAGCTGAAAGAAGCCTTAAGCGATTGCTGTGTTGATTTTTCGAAAAACGGAGACGGAACCTACTGTGACGCGGATTTTTTCGAAAACGCGGCAGTCTGTGACGAGGACGCGCTGGAAGAATACTTAAAAACCGGCATGCTTGCCGGGGAGACGCTTCGGCGGATGATTAGGGAGCGGAAGCTTTTTCCCTGCTTTTTCGGCTCCGCTTTAAAAATGCAGGGCGTCACGGAGCTTTTGGACGGGCTTGCATGCTATACGGAAATGCCGGCCTACGGGCAGGAATTTGCTGCAAAGGTTTTTAAAATCACGAGGGACGCGCAGGGAAACCGCCTTACGCACTTAAAAATCACCGGGGGCTGCCTGAAGGTCCGTGATACGGTGACAGGCACTTGTGCGGGGGAGGAGCCGTGGGAAGAAAAGGTCAATCAAATCCGCATTTATTCCGGGGAAAAGGCCGAGCTGGTGCAGGAAGCTTTTGCGGGTATGGTCTGCGCTGTCACGGGTCTTTCGCACACCAGCCCCGGTGAGGGACTTGGGGCAGAGACGGAATCACAGCTTCCGCTCCTTGTTCCCGTACTGAATTATGAACTGCTGCTGTCGGAGGGCACGGACCCGCAGGTCATGCTGCCGAAGCTGCGCCTGCTCGAGGAGGAGGAGCCGGAGCTTCACGTTGTCTGGAATGAAACCCTGCGGGAAATCAAAATCCAGGTGATGGGCGAGGTACAGCTTGAGGTATTAAAAAGTATCATAGGAGAGCGCTTCGGTGTGGAGGTGGAATTCGGAGCCGGAAAAATTGTATATAAAGAGACGATTACCGACACGGTGGAGGGCGTGGGACATTTTGAACCGCTGCGCCATTACGCGGAGGTACATCTTATCTTAGAGCCGGGAGAGCCGGGCAGCGGCCTTGTGTTTGCAGCGGATGTCAGCGAGGATTTGTTGGCGGGAAACTGGCAGAGGCTGGTACTCACCCATCTGGAGGAAAAGGAGCATGTCGGTGTTTTGACCGGCTCGGCGATTACCGATATGAAGATTACGCTGGCAGCAGGCAGGGCGCATTTAAAACACACGGAGGGCGGCGATTTCCGCCAGGCGACCTGGCGTGCCGTGCGGCAGGGATTAAAGCAGGCGCATTCCGTACTGCTGGAGCCGTATTACGATTTCCGGCTGGAGGTGCCGGAGGAGGTGCTGGGACGCGCCATGACGGACGTGGAACGGAGATTCGCAAAGTTTTCGGTGCCGGATTATCAGGGCGGCATGGCAGTGATGAGCGGAAGCGTACCCGTGGCGGCGCTCGGAGATTACGCGAAAGAGGTGACGGCCTATACAAAGGGGCACGGCAGCCTTTCGTGTACCTTCCGGGGTTACGGCCCGTGCCATAATGAGGAGGAAGTGATTGCCGCAATCGGTTATGATTCCGAGCGGGATACAGAGAACCCGACAGGCTCTGTATTCTGCGCCCATGGAGCCGGCTTTGTGGTAAGCTGGGACCGGGTCAAAGATTACATGCATTTGGAGAGTGTTCTGGGCCGGGGGGACAGGCAGGAAAACGAAGTCTGGCAGCCCAAACAGGTCTATATGGAGCCGGAGAGCCGTAAAGAAGCATGGATTGGCACAGAGGAGATTGACAGAATCCTCGATCGGACATACAATGCTAATAAAAGAGAATCTTCTGATTCGGGGCGTAACCGCTGGAAACGCGGGGCAAAAAGCGCAACGTCCGCCGGAGTGTCCGCCGCCGCGGTGACGCGGAATTATACGCCCGGGCCGCCCGCGGAGGAATATCTGCTGGTTGACGGCTACAACATTATTTTTGCCTGGAAGGAGCTTGCCAGCCTCGCGGCGGAGAATATCGACGGCGCGCGCGGAAGGCTTTTGGACATTCTCTGTGATTATCAGGGAATCCGGGGCTGCCATCTCATTGTCGTGTTTGACGCTTACCGTGTGAAAGGGCATCAGACCGAAATCTTCGATTACCACAATATCCATGTGGTCTATACCAGAGAGGCGGAGACGGCGGACCAGTATATTGAGAAGTTTGCCCACGAGAACAGCAGGAAGTACCGTGTAACCGTGGCAACCTCAGACGGGCTGGAGCAGATTATTATCCGGGGAGCCGGCTGTTTGCTGATGTCTGCGCATGATTTGGAGACGGAGGTTGCGGCGAAGCATTCACAGATGATGGAGGCATACCGTGAGAGCAGAAGGGATGACAAGCGATATCTGCTGGAGAGAATGCCCGATTTGACACAGCAAAAGGGGAAGGCATATGAACAAAAATGAGGAAGTAAAGTTTACCCATTCTGGCTTTTTGAAAAAGAACGGAAAGAGGACGGTTTTTGTGCGGTTTGAACGGGGAAAAGATGTGGCGGAGGGAACTCTGCCCCCGGGAAAGATTACGCGCAATGAAGGCTTTTCCGACGAGGAAGTAAAGGGACTGGAAAATTATCTGGAGTTGAAATGCGATGAAATATATGAGAAGGCAAAGGAGCTTGGCAGCTTTAAAAACCTGTTTTAAGGCGTCGTTTTCCGTCCTGTTGCTCGCGGCATTTCTTTTAACGGTGTTTACGTCCCACGAGTGCGATCCAATGCTGTTTCAGCAGGAGGCAGAATCGTCAGGACAGTTCCTGAAAGCCGGGGAAAAGCTGGCAAAGTCGCGCTGGGCGCTTTTGGAGACGGGAAGGCAGCGGAATGAAACGGTAGAAGGAGAGAAAAACCGGACAGGGGGCTCGCTCTCGCAGCGCAGGATGCTCGGAGTTACGGTGCGCATATTTCTGGCAGTGCTGCCCGCGGTGTTCCGGCAGTTTTGGAGCGCCTGGAATCGGACAGCTCACGAGATACTGCCGCGAAGTCTTTTGGTTGTCCGTTTTATCCGCAGGTCGGACGGAAAAAAGAACGGTATTTTTGCTCTCATAGAATTGTAAATCAATACTTATTTTATGAGAGGTAAAAAAATATGATGAATGTAATTGTATGGATTATGATTATTGTAGGCGGTGCAGCCGGATTGCTTTCTACGCTGTACCTTGTTCTGATGATGCCGATTTTGCTGGTATGGAAGATTTATCGGAAGGTAAAATATCATATTCCACTGTATGAATAAAAGAAATATGTGAAAAAAGGGCGTCGGATTTTGCAGAATCCGGCGTCCTTTTTTTGCACCCTGGTTTGAAACGGGGCCGTTTGGTGCATAATATGCTTATAGTGCCAGACGTACATTTACGCCTGAGTTTCCGCATTTTTATTTTATAGTGCCAAAAGCACCTGCCATATCTTATGGCAGGTGAGCATTGCACATAAATTGCTTCTGGAAAACAAGTTTTCCAAGAGCAATTTTGTGCAATTTAACAATGCTGCTATCGCAGCATGTTCTTTTGGCACATCGGAAATGCAATTTGCGGAAACCCAAACATTTACGGCACTTTTCATAGCTGGCAGATTGTGGGAGGGAACCGGACGGAATGAAAACATTTCATGAATTATATCTCGAAATTTTAAAAAAAGAGGCAGGGCAGGGAAGAAACCTGATAGAGGATTATAATCCCTACCACCTGGACTGCCTGCTGCACCCGGAGAAGCATGCGCCTGTCATTTGGGCGGAGCCGTGCGAGGAATGTGCCTACAAGAGGGCATGCGTCAATAGCTGCGTGTTTGACGCCATTGAGGAGAGAGAGGACGGGACGCTTCATATCAACGCGGAAAAATGCACCGGCTGCGGAGTGTGTGTGGACGCGTGCAGGCTGGGCCGCCTGGAGGAGTCGAAGGATGTGCTTCCGGTCTTAAAGGAGGTGCGGGAGAAAAAGAGGGATGTATATGCCTTAATTGCGCCGGCATTTACGGGACAGTTCGGGGAGAAGGCCACGCCCGGAAGACTCAGGACCGCGCTTAAGGCGGTGGGCTTTAAGGGAATGGTCGAGGTGGCCGTGTTTGCGGATATTCTGACACTCAAGGAAGCACTCGAGTTTGACCGCCATGTGACGGAGAAAGGGGACTTTCAGCTTACAAGCTGCTGTTGTCCCGTGTGGATAGCGATGATTCGCGGAATCTATAAGGAACTGGTGCCGCATATGCCGGCGGCGGTTTCCCCGATGATAGCGGCGGGGCGCGTCGTGAAAAAAATTCATCCCGAGGCGGTCACGGTGTTCATCGGTCCGTGCATGGCGAAGAAAAAGGAGGCTAAGGAGCCGGATATCGCGGATGCCGTAGATTATGTGCTGACCTTCCAGGAGGTAAAGGATATTTTTGAGGCGGCGGATATCCGCGTGGAGGAATTGGCTGAGGATGAACAGGAGCATTCCTCCCGGGCCGGGCGGATTTATGCACGGACGGGAGGCGTCAGCGAGGCGGTGCAGGCAACCGTGCGCCAGCTCAATCCCGAGCGAAAAATCGAGGTCAGGGCAGAGCAGGCGGACGGCGTTAAGAATTGCAGGGAGCTGATAGAGCGGATTAAAAGCGGAAAGACAGACGCTAACTTTTTCGAGGGAATGGCCTGCGCGGGCGGCTGCGTCGGCGGCCCGAAGGCTGTGGCGCCCAGGGAGGTGGGAAAACAATATGTAGACGAGTACGGGGAGACGGCCGTCTACCGGACGCCTCTTGAAAATCCGTATGTCATGGAGCTTCTTGCAAGACTGGAGTTCGGCTCGGTGGAGGAATTTTTGGAAAAGAGCGAGATTTTGATTCGCCATTTTTAGGAAAAGAATTGTTTGGCAATGGCTCGTTGCTTTGGTATAATACCGGTAGCATCATAAGGAAAGGAATCAAAAATGCTGCCACAGGATTTTTTACAGAGGATGGAACAGATGCTGGGCGCGGAATACCCGGCATTTTTAAAAAGCTATGACAAGGACAGGCACCAGGCACTGCGGCTGAATATACTTAAGGGAAGCGTGGGAAAGCTGCGGGAGCGGCTGCCGTTTTCGTTATCCCCGGTTCCGTGGGCGGAGGACGGATTTTATTACGGGAAGGATGACGCTCCCGGGAAACACCCCTTTCACGAGGCGGGCGTATATTACATTCAGGAACCGAGCGCGATGGCGCCAGCTTCCTTTCTGATGGGAGAATTGGAGGAAGAAGATAGCGGCTGCGGCGCACCGGGCGGGGAGCGGGTTTTGGACCTCTGCGCGGCGCCGGGAGGAAAGAGCACGCAGCTTGCGGCCGCAATGCGAAAGGCTGCCGGAGAAGGAGACGCGGGGATTCTTGTCTGCAATGAGATACATCCGGCAAGAGCAAAGATTTTATCGGAAAATATCGAGCGCATGGGAATCGGCAATGCGCTTGTGACGAACGAGACGCCGCAGCGGCTTGCGGAGGTATTTGACGCATATTTTACGCGGATTTTGGTGGACGCGCCCTGCTCCGGAGAGGGAATGTTCCGCAAAAATGAGGAAGCCTGCGGGGAGTGGAGCACGGAAAATGTAACGCTTTGCGCAAAGCGGCAGGCTGAAATCTTAGACTGTGCGGCGTCCATGCTCTCGCCCGGCGGGAGGCTGGTATACTCGACCTGCACCTTTGCCCCGGAAGAAAATGAGGGAAGCATTGCGGGATTTTTGACCAGGCACCCCGAATTTCGGATTGTCAGGGTAAAAAAAACGGAGGGAATGGCGGACGGCAATCCGGAATGGGCGTATTTCGGGCAGGAAACAAAAGGCGATTTGCGTCCGGAACTAAAGCATACCGTCCGACTTTGGCCTCATAAGCTAAAGGGAGAGGGACATTATGCGGCGGTGCTGATAAAAGAGGGTGAATTGCAGCCGGGATTCTGCGTAAGCGGTGAGGAAAAGGGAATTTCAAAAAAGGAACGGAACGTTCCGGGAAAAGGGATTCTTGAATTTCTGCAATTCGCGGAGGAAACGCTCCTGCCGGAGACCGTGCGGCGTCTTTCGGAGGGTGTATATCTGAAATTCGGAGGACAGCTTTATCTTGCGCCGCAGGGCATGCCCTCCGTCAAGGGCTTAAAGGTTCTGCGCCCGGGTCTGCATCTTGGGACGGTGAAAAAAGACCGCTTCGAGCCGTCTCACGCACTTGCGCTGGCGCTGCAGCCGGAACAGGTGTTGCATACCGTAAACCTTTCGTCCGAAAGCGCGGAAATCAGAAGCTATTTAAACGGCGGAACCTTTCCCTGTGAGGGGGAAAAGGGCTGGTATCTGATTACCGTCGACGGCTTTGGCATCGGCTGGGGAAAGCTTGCGGGCGGTATCATGAAAAACCATTATCCCAAGGGGCTGCGCAAGCCGCTGTAGAGGGACGTCCGGCAGCGGCATGACAGGCACAGGCGCAGTCGGACGTCCCGGCAGGGTCAGCTCCGGTTTCCGGCAGCGGCTCCGGCGGGAAGGAATCCTAAGTGCGCAGTCAGCTTCCGTGCGAAGGTCAGCGCAAAATAGAGGATGAAGCTGTCAATCGGCAACATAATGGCGTTTTTGAGCATGCGCAGCGGGAGCAGTGCAAAGAATGCCTGTCCGTAAAGCATATTGAGCCAGAGTGTATTTAAAATACAGTTAATCAAAAGCTTGATCAGAAATTCGGCAAGTAAAATGCGTTTGACGGTGACGGGCTTCCGGTAAAAGATACTTCCGTAAATGATACCGGACAGCATAGCGCTTAAGGTAAAGCCGAAAAAGTAAGGACCGTCCGGTTTGATTACATATTTCAGGATGTCTAAAGCGCCGCCGAACAGACAGCCGGCCGCGGGACCGAATAAAAATTCCACGATGCGGTTTGGAAGACCGGAAAATCCGATGCGGACATAGGGACCGACGGAAATGCTTGCGACCATGCCAAGCACGATGGCGAGGGCGGCCAAAAGACCGCAGAGCACGACGTTGCGCGTAACAGTCAGCTCCAGCAGGGAATGTTGATAGAGTTCTTTGATTTTTTTCATAAAAATAGCCTCCTTCTTAGCAGTTTTCCTATGACTACATAGAGGAGACAAAAAATACCTGTATGCAGCAGCGGGATGCGAACTCTGTACCGCAAACAGAAAACTCTGTAACAGAAACTTCTGTTTTTCGTCCGCGTGACAACTCCCTGTTCACACGGCACTTAACGCACAAAATTCTACTCTGCTAATGTGAATAATTGATTGAAACAAATCCGTTATATCACAGCGGCGGTTGTTTGTAAATAGTCAAAAAGGCTTGGGGTTTTGTAAATGCGTTTTTATAGTGCCAAAAGAACATGCTGCGGCAGCAGCATTATTAATTGCACAAAATTGCTCTTGGAAAACAAGTTTTCCAGAAGCAATTTCTGTGCAATGTTCACCTGCCATAAAATATGGCAGGTGTTTTTGGCACTATAAATTAAAATATAAAACCCCAAGCCGAATAGTACAAAAGCACAGGAGGTATAGTGCATGAATCTGACCGGTATCCATATTAAAAATTTTAAGGCCATCCGGGAGGTGGATATTGCGGGAATCGAAAACGCGTTGATTCTCGTCGGACAGAACAATACGGGCAAGACGACGATCCTAGATGCCGTCCGGGCAATTTTCGGGGATTATCGGATTGGCGCCGAGGATTTCGGCGAGAATGCCGCCAATATCGAAATGGATGTGCAGCTTTTTCTGGAAGGCTCCGATTTGGACTGGCTGCACCAGAACGGCATTGTCAGCCAGTACAAAAGACCGGAGGCATGGTTCGGGGACTTTTGTAAAAAACTCCCGTCGTTTGTACCGCAGAAGGAACGGGCAGAGACAAAGGAGGTTTCCGGAAAGACGGAACATAACGGGCAGCCGTGGTCGTCCGGCGGGACGCTCCGGTTTTCGTTTACGGCGAACCGCGGCGGGCAGGTGCGGTATCAGGACGCGGCGCACAAGAATAACAGTTACATACCGCAGATATTTCCGAAGATATATTACATAGATGCCGAGCGTGATTTAAACCAGCTTCAGGGAGATTTGCTGATGCTTCAGGAGGACGAGCTTTTAAAGCGGATGCGTGCCGACACCTGTATCTTTAATCAGGCAAAAAAATGCAGCCACTGCTTTTCCTGTATCGGTCTGGTGAATCAGAAAAAGCCCGAAGAACTGGATGCGTTCGAAACGGCAAAGCTGCTGGATTATAAGCTCTACCAGCTGAATCTGGACACGTTTGCCAGGAAGGTGAACCGGAATTTCAAAAAGAACGGCGGGCAGGATGAGATCCTTTATTCCATGAATCGGGACGTGGAGCGGATGCTTAACGTGACGACGGAAATCTACAGCGCCGCGCAGAACCGGACAAGGCCCATAGGACGCATGGGAAAAGGGATGCGCAGTATCTATATGCTTTCCCTGCTGGAAACCTATGCGGAAAATGAGGAGCGGATTCCGAGTATTCTTATGATTGAGGACCCCGAAATTTTCCTTCATCCGAAGCTGCAGAAGGTATCCGGGGAGATTCTTTACCGCCTGTCACGGAAAAACCAGGTGATTTTTTCGACGCACTCGCCGAATCTGCTTGCCAATTTTAACAGCAGGCAAATCCGCCAGGTGGTGCTTGACGCGGACGGTTATCCGACGGTTCGTAAGAAAACCGACATCAGCGCGATTTTGGAGGATTTGGGCTATACGGCGAATGATCTGATGAACGTGAATTTTGTCTTTATCGTTGAGGGGAAACAGGACAAGAGCCGTCTGCCGTTATTAATCCGCAAATATTATTCCGAAACCTATGACGAGCAGGGCAGATTATCGCGGATCGCCATAATCACCACAAATAGCTGCACCAACATCAAGACCTATGCAAATTTAAAATATATGAACCAGATTTATCTGAAGGACCGGTTTTTGATGATTCGGGACGGTGACGGAAAGGACAGAAAGGAGCTTTTGGGCCAGCTCTGCCGGTACTATGAGGAGCGCAGCAGGGAGGACGCGGACACGCTGCCGAAGGTCCGTCCGGAGAATGTCCTCATTTTAAAATATTATTCGTTTGAAAATTATTTCCTCAACCCGAGGGTCATGCAGCAGCTTGGCATCGTGGAATCGGAGGAGGCGTTTTATGAGACATTATTGGAAAAATGGCAGGAATATCTGCATCGTATTTCAAGCGGGAGGCATCTGACCGAGGTGCTCGGTGAAGAGCTTCGGACGGTGGAGGACATAAAGTGCCATATGGAGGAAATCAAAATTTATCTGCGGGGACATAACCTCTACGATATTTTCTACGGGCGGTATAAGGAGAGGGAGACGGAGCTTTTAGAGCGCTATATCGACCTTGCGCCGAGGGAGGATTTCGCGGATATTTTGGACGCGATTGAGCGTTTTATTTACTTTGAGAGCCGCAGACGCGGGCCGGAAAGGATGGAAAAACAATGAGACAGCACAGCGGTAACCTGACGGAGGGAAAACCCATACGGCTGATTCTCGCATTTGCAGTACCCGTTTTCCTGGGGAATCTGTTTCAGATTTTATATGGGCTGATCGATACGAAAATTGTGGGGAGCACGCTGGGAGAGGAAGCGCTTGCCGCCGTTGGCTCGGTCTCGACTCTTTACAATCTGCTGACCGGATTTTTCAACGGCATGACGCTCGGCTTCTCCGTGATTACGGCGCGCTGCTTTGGGGCGGGGGATGAGGAACGGTTAAAAAAGAGCGTGGCGGCGAGTATTCTGATTGGCTTTGCGGCGGCAGCGGTGCTGGTGCTTGGGATTTTTGCCGGGCTTTCCCCGATTTTAACGCTGCTGCATGTGCCCGGGAGGCAGGAGGCCATGGCATATTCCTATATCAGTATTCTGGTGCTGGGCATGTTTGTCACCCTTGCCTATAATCTCTGCGCCAATATCCTGCGCTCCATCGGAGACGCCGTAACGCCGCTGGTATTTCTGGTCCTTGCGTCCGCAGTCAACGTATTCCTCGATTATCTTCTGATTCTTGCGTTTCAGATGGGCGTGGCGGGAGCCGCGGTGGCGACGGTGATTTCCCAGCTTCTCTCCGTGGTGCTGTGTATCCTGCATATCCGGCGGAAGTTTCCCGTACTGTGGGTGGAGAAGCGGCATTTTCGGCCGGAGCGTGCCCAGGTGAAAACGCTGCTGACGAGCGGGCTTTCGATGGGGATGATGTCAAGTCTCGTAAATTTCGGTACACTGATTTTGCAGACGGGAATCAATACGCTTGGAACCTCCGTCATCGTGGCGCATACGGCGGCGCGCAAGGTCTTTGAAATCTGGGGGCTTCCGGTCAGTGTACTCGGAGCGACGATGGCGACCTACAGCGGCCAGAATTTCGGCGCGGGCAAATACCGGAGAATCCGGGAAGGACTTTTGTCTTCGCTTGCCATCGGAACCGGGTGGAGCGCGCTGGTGTTTGTGATGGCGCATACCATCTCGTCATATCTGATTGCCTTTATCGCAAGCACACAGAGCGAAGAAATTCTTTACTGGGGTGAAACTTATCTGAAATATAATATGTCCTTTCAGGTGGTGTGCGTGTTTATCGTCATCTTAAGGAATACACTGCAGGGAATCGGGGATTATGTGACGCCGATTGTTTCAAGCTGCATTGAGCTTGCCGGAAAAATATTATTTACGCTGGTATTTGTGCGCCTGTTCGGTTACTGGGGCGTGATTTGGACGGAACCGGTGAGCTGGCTTGTGATGGTGCTGCCGCTTGGGCTTCAGGTATTCAGAAATCCTGTTTTGCGCCGAAAAAAAGGGGAAGCCTCCCCCGGGGAGCGCGGTTAGGATCTGCGCATACCCGAGGGGGACTTCCCGTAGCGTTTTTTGAATAATTTGCTGAAGTGGCAGACGTCGTCGTAGCCGACTGCTGCGGCGACCTCCTGGATGCTGCCGTCCCAGCCGCTTTCCAAAAGCTCCTTTGCCCTTTCCAGCCGGATGTTGATAAGATGGCGGATGGGCGTGTCGCCTGTTTCGCTTTTAAAGATGCGTGAGATATAAAAGGGACTTAAATACATATTTTCGGCAATCCGGTCGAGCGAAATTTTTTCTGCGTAGTGCTCCTCCAGATAATTGACCATCTGCTCCACGACGTATTTTTTGTTGACGGATTCAAAGGAACAGCCGCTTTTGACGCGGATTGGTTCGCTCTGCTCCCGGAGCAGCAGAATCAGCATCTGCATCAGATAGGATTTGAGCATGACATAGCGTCCGCTCCGACAGACGTCGTTTTCTGCGGTCATGGAGGTACAGAGCCGAAAGAGCTTCTGACGCAGCTCCCCGGAGGTGTGCAGTACCGGCGAATCCTCCGCCGACAGCGTTCCAAAGTCCCCGGCAGTCTGTGAAAGGGGAAGATAATTTTCCGGGAATCCGGGAAAACGGACGTCACAGAAGCCCACGAAAAACTCGGTCAACGGGTTGTCCGGCACGGTGCATAAGGACTGATGCCTCTGCCCGGGGTTCAGTATCAGGATGTCTCCCTCGGATATATCGTAGCAGCGGTCTTCGATGCGGTATTTTCCGCTGCCGGATAAAATGAACGCCATTTCAATAAAATCATGGCTGTGATAATTTTCCTCGTCTCTCGTGCGGGTACCCTTGCAGGTGAACAGAAAGGTTGGGTTCAGTTGGTCGAGCAGTTGTTCACGGTTGTCGCAGCACATGGAAAAGCACCTCGTTTTTTCTAAAGATTTGTCTTTTTATTATATCATCTCTGTCCGCCGGACGCCAGTTTTCCTTTGCAAAAAACAACAGAAAGGGTGCAAGATAGTACATTCCCTTTTTGACAAAAAGTACTATACTGAAAATCCGAAACACATCATCGCCGAAGGCCATTGCTTCATTTTGCGGCAGTGAGCCGCTGCGGTGCGCGGGCGAAAGAGGAGGGATTTTGTTATGACGCCTATGAAATGGTTTCTTTCATTTCTGAAAAAATACCGGGGATATATGGCGCTTGGAATTGTGATGACAACGGCAGTATCGGTGCTGTCCGTAGTGAATCCGTACATATCCGGGCAGATTGTAGACAGGGTTATAAGCGGCGGGGATTATGAGCTTTTGATGCCGCTTGTCGTCTGCCTGATCGGTGTTACCGTTGTCATGGGAATTTTGCGTTTCCTGTTTCAGGCGGTATTTGAGACGGCGTCCCAGGGACTGCTTTACGATATGCGGGATAAGGTGTACCGGAAGCTTTTGGAGGAGGATTTTGCCTTCTACAATAAAAAGCGGACGGGAGATTTGATGAGCAGGCAGACGGGGGATATGGACGCAATCCGCCATTTTGTCGCCTATGTCATCTATATGGTGTACCAGAGCGTACTGCTGTTTGTATTTGCGCTGCTGATGATTTTTACGGTAAATACGAAGCTGGCGCTTGCGATGCTTTTGGTGCTTCCGTTTACTGCGCTTGCGACGTTTTTCCAGTCGAAGGAAGTGCGACCGGCCTTCAAGCGGAACCGGGACTGCTTTTCCTCGTTAAACGCGTTCGTGCAGGAAAACGTCAGCGGAAACCGGGTAGTGCGGGCTTTTGCCAAGGAAGATTATGAGATTGAGAAATTCAATAAAGAAAACGATAAATTCCGGGACGCACAGGTGGACGCGTCGAAAATCTGGATGAAATATGTGCCTGTCTTTGAGGTGCTTTCCTATATACTGACGATTATCCTGATGCTTTACGGCGGTTCGATGGTGATTTCCGAAGAAATTACGCTGGGACAGCTCGTCACGGTCAACGGCTATCTGTGGATGTTAAACAATCCGCTGCGCCAGGCGGGCTGGCTGGTCAACGACATCGGGAACTTTGTGACCTCGGTCGAAAAAATTTATGCGACCTACCGCGAGGAGCCGCAGGTAAAGACGCCGCCGTCAGGGCTGGTGAAGCGACACCTGCGCGGAGAGGTGGAATTCCGGGATGTTTCCTATCGGGCGGACGATGAGGATATTGTGATGAATATCAGCTTTCATGTAAAGCCCGGACAGACGGTCGGAATCATCGGCTCCACCGGCTCCGGAAAATCCACGATTATGAATCTGCTCTGCCGCTTTTATGATACGACCTCGGGCGAGGTGCTTGTGGATGGTGTGAATGTGCGGGACATGGATTTGTACAATCTGCGCGATAATATCGGCATGGCGATGCAGGATGTATTTTTGTTTTCCGATACCATTGAAGGGAATATCGCCTACGGGCGTCCCGACTGTTCGTTTGAGCAGGTAAAGGCGGCGGCTGTTATGGCGGATGCCAATCATTTCATTTCGGCGCTGCCCGAGGGGTATGACACGATTGTCGGCGAGCGGGGCGTCGGGCTTTCCGGAGGGCAGAAGCAGCGGATTTCCTTAGCGAGGGCGCTCCTTAAGGAGCCGTCCATCCTGATTTTGGACGATACGACCTCGGCGGTCGATATGGAGACGGAAAGCTATATTCAGAGCCAGCTTAAGAAGCTGAATAAGGGCTGTACCATTTTTGTCATCGCCTATCGTATTTCCTCGATTAAGGATGCGGATTTGATTCTCGTTATGGATAACGGGCGCATTATCGAGCGGGGAACCCATGAGGAGCTTGTCGCCGCGGGAGGCTATTACGCAACTGCCTTTCATCATCAGTACGGCGAGATTCCCAGGGAGATTTTAAATGAAAGGGGGGAGAATTAAATGGCACGGAACCGTTATGATATGGATGAGATTTTGGAGGAAAGCTTTGATGTCAATCAGCTAAAGCGCCTGGCCGCGTACATAGCGCCATACAAAAAGAAAATGGCCGGCGTGGTTGTGCTCATGCTTACCTCCTCGGCGCTTACGATGGCGATTCCGATTTTTCTTCAGAATGTCATGGATTACAGTATTCCGCGGAAGGATATGAAATCCATTGTTTTCTACAGCGCGCTCACGCTTGTCATCGCACTGTATTCGGGATTTGCGCTGCGCATGAAGATTAAGATCATGAGCGCCATCGGGCAGAATATCGTACACGACATCCGGTATGATATTTTCTCCCATTTACAGGAGCTGCCGTTTTCCTATTACGACGACAGGCCGCACGGGAAAATTCAGGTGCGCGTCGTCAATTATGTGAACAGCTTAAGCGATTTGCTGAGCAACGGTATCATCAATACCTTCACTGATTTGTGCAACCTGATTTTTATTCTGCTGTTTATGCTTGCGCTCGATGTGCGGCTGACGCTTATTTGTCTGCTGGGGCTTCCGGTGCTTGCGCTTGTGATTATTTTTATCAAGAAAAAGCAGCGCAGGGCCTGGCAGGTTCAGAGCAACAAGCAGTCAAATTTAAATGCTTATATTGCCGAGAGCATTAACGGAATCCGGGTGACGCAGTCCTTTGTCCGGGAGCGGGAAAATACAGGGATTTTCAACCGCTTAAGCGGCAGTTACCGGACGGCCTGGATGCGGGCGGTAATGTTCAATTTTATGATGGGACCGAGTGTCGATGTCATTTCCACTTTCACGACGGCGTTTATCTATGTGCTCGGCGTGCGCTGGATTTTAGCGCCGGATATGACGCTGACCGTGGGTGTGCTGATTGCGTTTACGTCCTATATCGGGCGCTTCTGGGCGCCGATTAATACGCTTGCCGGCTTTTATAACTCTCTGCTGACCGCGATTTCCTATCTGGAACGGATTTTCGAGACCATCGACGAGCCGGTTACCGTCAGGGATGAGCCGGACGCTGTCCCAATGCCGAAAATAAAAGGAGAGGTGAAGTTTTGCAATGTCTCTTTCGGATATGAGCCGGGACAGAAGATTCTGAAAAATATTAATTTTACGGCGAAGCCGGGGGAAACCTATGCGGTCGTAGGGCCGACCGGGGCCGGAAAGACGACGATTGTGAACTTAATCAGCCGTTTCTATAATGTCGATGAGGGACAGATTTTGATTGACGGCGTGGATATTTCGAAGGTAACGCTGCACTCTCTGCGCACGCAGATGGGGATCATGATGCAGGACAGCTTTATTTTCGCGGGAACGATCATGGATAATATCCGATACGGGAACCGGGAGGCCTCCAATGAGGAGGTTGTGCGGGCGGCAAAGACGGTCTGTGCCCATGAATTTATCATGGAGATGGAAAACGGCTATGACACGGAGGTAAATGAGCGGGGCAGCCGGTTGTCCGCGGGACAAAGGCAGCTCATATCCTTCGCGCGTGCGCTGCTGGCGGACCCGAAAATCCTGATTTTGGACGAGGCGACCTCAAGCATCGATACGGAGACGGAGCGGATGCTCCAGAAGGGCCTGAACGAGCTTTTGAAGGGAAGAACCTCTTTTATTATCGCGCACCGGCTGTCGACCATCAAAAACGCGGATTGTATTTTGTATGTGGATAAGGGGGATATTTTAGAGCGCGGAAACCATGAGGAGCTGATGGCTCAGAAGGGCGAATACTACAGGCTGTATATGTCGCAGTATGATTTTCTAAAATAAAGTATGGCTATTGAAATAGGGCACTGACTTTGTTATCATTAAGTTAGTGTCTTATTTTTGTGTGTGCTGTCGGAAGAAAGGATTCGTTTGCGGAGCACACGGAGTATATTTTATGCTCAAAACCATTTTTTTAGAAGCGGAGCGAAATGCGATGGGTAAAAAAAGTAAGGTATTGGTTGTAGACGATGAGAGAATCGCGCGTACTGCACTTGGGGCTATTTTAAAAGAACACTACGAGGTACTGGAGGCGGCCGACGGAAAGGAGGCCTTTGAGCTTCTTTCCGGCGCTTCGGAGGAAATTGCCGCCGTCATACTTGACATTGTTATGCCGGAGTACGACGGATATTATTTTCTGGAGAGGTACAGGGCTTCGGATATGTATCAGGAGGTGCCTGTCATTATGGCGACCGTGGAGGATGACGCCGCGGTGGAGAAAAGGTGCCTGGAGCTGGGAGCATGGGATTTTATCGGAAAGCCCTATGACCCGGATATCATCCGCTTCCGCATCCGCAATGTAATTGAACACAGTCAGCTTCAAATCAGCAGGGAGCTGAAGTACCGCGCGGAATTTGATGTGTTGACCGGAATATATAACAAATCGAACATGTTTCAGGCAACCTCGGAGATTGTGAGACGGTATGCGGACAAAAATTTCGCGTTTATCCGCATGGATATTGAGAAATTTCAGCTGATTAATTCTTTTTTCGGAATGGACGAGGGAGACAGGTTGTTAAAATATATCGCCCATCTTTTGACCAAAGAGGCGGGAGGCAGAGATGACATTGTTTACGGGAGGATCGAGGCGGATATATTCGGGATCTGTATGCCTTACAGCGAGCAGCAGGAGCTTTTGGATTTTACAGGAAGGCTCAGGGAGCGTTTGGGCAGCTATCCACTGGAATTTGATATTGTCCCGATCTTCGGCATTTACCTGATAGAGGAGCGGAGCGTTTCCCCGAATCATATGTACGACAGGGCGAATCTTGCGGCAAAGCACTGTAAGGGGAATTACATCCGCAACTATGCCTTTTACACCCGCAGGATGAGCGAGGAGATTGAAAAGGAGCAGAGAATCGTCAACAGCATGAAGCATGCGCTCGAGGATGAGCAGTTTATTTTATATTTGCAGCCGAAGTATGAGCTTTCGGATAACCAGGTGGCCGGTGCGGAGGTGCTGGTGCGCTGGCAGAGCCGGGAGCGCGGCATGGTTTCTCCGGGAGAGTTTATCCCGGTATTTGAGCGGAACGGCTTTATTACCAAGCTGGACTGCTACGTATGGGAGAAAACCTGTATGATGCTGCGCAAATGGCTCGATGAGGGAAAGAATCCGCGGCCGGTGTCGGTCAATTTATCCAGGGTCAGCCTGTATAATCCGAAGCTCGTTGAGACAATCTGCGGGCTGGTGGAAAAGTATGACATTCCGCGGTATCTGTTTCAGCTTGAACTGACGGAGAGTGCTTATACCAGCAATCCGAAGGTGGTTCAGGAGACGATGCAGCGTCTGCAAAACGAAGGCTTTTCGATTTTAATGGATGATTTCGGCAGCGGTTATTCCTCGCTCAATGTCCTAAAGGATATTGACGTCGATGTTCTGAAAATGGATATGAGGTTTTTATCGGATACGGACAAAAGGCGGCGCGGGGAAAATATTCTGATGTCTGTGGTGCGTATGGCAAAGTGGCTGAATATGCCGGTTGTGGCGGAGGGCGTGGAACGCCGGGAGCAGGCCGATTTTCTGCGGAGTATCGGCTGTGAATATGTGCAGGGCTTTTACTTTGCAAAGCCGATGCCGGTGGAGGATTACGAAAAGCTTGTCTTTACGGGGACGCCGGAGGCTTCGGGCGGCGGAAGAGTTTCGAAGACGGACAGTCCGTGGCCGTTGAATTCGCGTATTGAGGAGCTGTTTTTGAAACTGCAGCAGGGAGTTGCCGTATATGAGTATTCCGGCAATCAGATTAAAATCGTGCGGATTAACGACGCTTATTATAATGTATGCGGCGGTGACATGATTAATGAGGGCAAGCGAAGGCTCTTTATCATTGACCGCAGATATGAGAGCCGTATGCTGGATGCGTTCCGGCAGGCTGTGGATACAAAGCAGACGGTAGACTGCGAGTTCTTGTGGGATGACGAGGCTGCCGGCAGGGTGGACTGGTTTCATCTGGAGCTGCACTATATGAAGCAGGACGGGGAAAAGCATGTGCTTTACGGAATTTTAACCAATATTACCGAGCAAAAGGAGCTGGACCGGGAGCTGCAGAAGTACCGGATGGCGCTGTCATAAAAGGAAAGAGTGAGGGCGATGAGAGAAATACTGCGGAAGCTGGACGAATGGGGATGCGATTGGAAGGGCGCCCTGGGGCGATTTCTGGGAGACGAGGATTTGTATGTAAGCTGCCTGTTTATGCTGATCGAGGATCCCGCATTTGAAAGGCTGGGAGAGGAGCTTCGCAAAAACCGCACCGGGGATGCGTTTTCCAGCGCACATACACTAAAGGGAGCCATTGCAAATATGGGTATCACGCCGATGTTTGATACCGTGACAAAGCTTGTGGAGCCGCTTCGGCGGGAGGAACAGCCGGATCTGCAGCGGCTGCTTTCGCTCTACCGGCAGCTGCTTGATGAGAACGGACATTTAAAGGAGCTTTTGGCGGCGTCGGGGGAGGAACGGCCTTGAATATTTACGTGGTGGATATACTTCCCCTGCAATCCCGGGAGCGGTTTTACGGGCTGCTTTCCTTCGTGCCGCCGGAGCGCCGCGATAAGATTGAGCGCTGTCGGTACAGGGACGATGCGTGTCTTAGCCTTGCGGCCGGACTTTTGCTGGAATACGGACTGAACCGCCGGGGGCTGACGCTTCTTAAGGGCGGAAACGGGACGTACGTAAAGCTGATTTACGGGAAATGCGGCAAGCCCGCGCTGGCGGGGCAGGAGGGAATTTATTTTAACCTGTCACATTCGGAGAGGTATGCGGCAGTTATTTTTGCGGATACACAGGCGGGCATTGATATTGAGCAGATAAAGGAAGCGCGGATTAAGGTCGCGCGTCGTTTTTTTATGCAGGAGGAAACAGAGGCGCTTTTGCGGGAGGAACCGCAGCGGCAGGATGTTTTATTTGCGGAGCTTTGGAGCAGGAAGGAAAGCTGCATTAAGGCGGTTGGAGCGGGGATGTCGCTGCCGCTGGATTCGTTTTCAGTGCTGGGGGAGCAGGCGGTGTTCCGGGACAAAGAGCCCGCCGGTGCGCCTCTTTTTTTGAAAACATGGAAAGACCTGCCGCCCGGCTATTGCCTTTCGGTCTGTGCCGGACGCCCTTGTGATGGGGAGCCGCAGCTTCTTAAGGCGGAACAATTTTTCCGTGTCAAAACATTTGAATTTGCAGGGGGCATTTGACGGGAAATCGGAAAATCTTTATAATGATCAGAGGAAAGGAGAGGTACGCATGTACGACGAATTGACCGAGCAGGATATAAAAAAAATGGAGGAGGAAATTGAATACCGCAAGCTGGTGGTGCGAAAACAGGCGCTTGAGGCAGTAAAAGAGGCCCGCGCGCACGGCGATTTGAGCGAGAATTTCGAATACCATGCCGCCAAGAAGGATAAAAACCAGAATGAGAGCCGGATTCGTTATCTGGAGCGCATGATAAAGACGGCGAAAATCATTTCCACGGAGTCTGCGGACGACGAGGTGGGAATGAATAATACCGTGACGGTTTATTTTGAGGAGGATGACGAGGAGGAAGTTTATAAAATCGTCACTACGGTACGGGGGAACTCCCTGAAAAATTTAATCAGCAACGAGTCTCCGCTGGGCAAAGCTCTGTTGGGGCATAAGGTCGGGGATCGGGTCGAGGTTGTCGTAAATGAGAATTATTCCTATTATGTTGTCATCCGGGGAATTGAGAATACCGTGGATGACGGAACAGACAAATTGAGAAGCTTTTAAGAGAAAGGGACAGATATGAGACTGACAGAGTTGTTAAAGACGGATGAAGTGACGATTTCCTGCGAGTTATTCCCACCTAAGCAGGGAACGCAGCTTGAGAATTATAAGAAAATCGTAAAAGAGATGGCGGATTTAAAACCTTCGTATATCAGTGTAACCTACGGTGCAACGGGAGGGACCTCCGATTATACGGTGGAGCTTGCAAACGAGGTATGCAATGTAAACCATATTCCGGCGCTGGCACATTTGACCTGCGCTTCCTCGACCAAAGAGAAGGTGGCTTCGGTGATTGAAGAGCTGAAGGAGAAGAAGATTGAGAATGTGCTTGCCCTGCGCGGGGATATTCCGCAGAATGCGGACTTTCCGCTGCCGAATCAGTATCACCATGCAAGCGAATTGATTTATGACATCAAATCCCACGGTGATTTCTGTATCGGCGGGGCCTGTTATCCGGAAGGCCATCCGGAAGCAGAGTCGAGCTCGGATGATCTTGTCCATTTGAAGGAAAAAGTAGAGGCGGGCTGCGAATTTTTGACAACCCAGATGTTTTTTGACAACAATATTCTCTACAATTTTATGTATAAGGCATTAAAAATCGGAATTGACGTGCCGATCGTGGCGGGAATTATGCCGGTCACAAACGCCAGTCAGATTAAAAGAATCGTCTCCCTCTCCGGCAATCTGGTGCCGCCGAGATTTCTGGCTATTGTGGACCGCTTCGGGCACAATCCGGCGGCGATGAAGCAGGCAGGCATTGCTTATGCGACGGAGCAGATTATTGATTTAATCGCAAACGGAGTCAGCCATGTACATATCTATACGATGAATAAGCCGGATGTGGCGGGAGCAATCCTTGCCAACCTCTCTGAGATTTATGTGAGAGAGAAATAGCGGAAAAGAAATGAGGAAGGGCAATGAAGAAACAGGAAGAATTATACCGTGAGATCACGGAAATGATAAAGGCGACAAAGGACGGGACATTGCGGTGGAGCGTGGAGGTGCAGACCACCGAGGCGAATCCGCCGGAGGAAAAGCCCGTGGAGGAGGAAAACGGAACCGCCTGGACGGTGGATGAATGTTATGTCTCCTATTATTGCAAATATCGGGGACGTGACTTTTGCATGATTACGTATGAGATGATAAAAACCGCAAAGCAGGCGGGAAGCGGGGAGAACAGGGTTACCTCCTCGAATATGGTATTCCTTCCGCCGCTTGGGCTGCGTTTCTTCGACCTTCACACGCTGCTTCCCTACAGTGTGGAGGTGTCGAATGTGCTTTTGGATGCCATACACAGGCTGTGGGTGCTGCTGCTTGATATGTATAAGACGGACAAGGGAAGCGTTTATCTGAATGTAAGTCCGGGAACGCTTGTGATTGAGGATGAATGATGCCGGAAATGTTGACAGGGCTGGATGGGAAGCTTCTGCTTTGGATACAGGAATATTTGAGAAACGATGTGCTGACGCCTTTTTTTATTTTCATTACAACCCTTGGAAACAGCGGTTTTCTGTGGATTGCCGTATCTGCCGTGCTGCTGGCGCAAAAGGGGACGAGGAAGGTCGGTTGCATGTGCCTGTGTGCGCTGGTGTTGTCGTTTTTGTTCAATAACCTTTTCCTGAAAAACTTTGTGGGGAGGGCGCGGCCGTTCGATACGCTTGAGGCGCTGGTGCCTCTGATCAGACGGCCATCGGATTTTTCCTTCCCCTCAGGACATACCGCAAGCTCCTTTGCGGCGGCCGGTGTCTGTTACCGAAAGCTGCCGAAGAAATACGGAATACCGCTTCTGATAATGGCAGCGCTGATTGGCCTGTCACGTCTCTATCTGGGCGTGCATTATCCGAGCGACGTTTTGTTCGGCATGATAAGCGGCTGGTTCGTCGGCTGCGCGGCGGAAGCCCTGATTGGGCTTCTGACGAAACGGTCGGAAGGTGAAAATCGAAGATAATTCAGTTCTGCCGCAGCCTTGTTAAGTTTCATGCTGCTTTGGCAAAGACGCCGGGCGTGCGGCGCGCCTGCGGATATCATCCAGGGAAATCGAATAATGATGCTTCATCACGATCGACTTTAAGTCCTCAAATTCCGCTTTCTCCTTTTCAATGCCGTAGCCGCTGCTTTTCTTGACACGGATATCCCCGTAGGAGGTGTGCCTTGTTTCGACAGTGGATTCAAGCTTCGCGCGTTCAAATATCTGATAGCGTACGCCCCGGGTTGTGGTGTGCAGAAAGAACAGCGCCGTGAATTTATCGCGTTCCTCCGGCTTACACAGGCAGGTCAGCAAAACGCCGGGACGGTTCTTTTTCATTTGCAGGGGAATGGTGTAAACATCGAGGGCACCTGCAGCCAGCAGAATGTCCGTGGCAAGCCCGATTGCTTCCCCGGTCATATCATCCAGGTTGCAGGAGATGGAGAGCACGCAGTCGTCGAAGGGAAAGCCATCCTCATCCGTTTCCGTCCCCCGATTGGCGTCGGAGGAAAGGTCTGCTTTTTCCCCGAAAAAAGCACGGACACAGTTGGCAATGGAAAAGTCGCGGGTACCCATGCCGTAGCCGATGGAGGACGCGGCGAGGGGCGGCATCGGACCGAAGTGTGAAACAAAATGTTTCAGGATGGCGGCTCCGGTCGGAGTGCAGAGCTCTCCCGTGACAGAGCCGGTATAAAACGGAATCCCCTTTAAAAGCTCCGCCGTTGCCGGGGCGGGAACAGGAAGCACGCCGTGGGCACACTGTACAAAGCCGCTTCCGACGTGGATAGGGGAGCTTAAAATCTCATCGGGGGCAATCAGATATAAAAGATATGCGCACCCCGTCACATCTACAAGCGCGTCAATGGTGCCGACCTCGTGAAAATGAATCTGCTCGAGGGTCTGTCCGTGTACCTTTGCCTCCGCATTTCCGATTTGCTCGTAAATGGCACGGGCATTTTTTTTGACCTCGTCCGGCAGTGCAAGATCTCCGAGCGTTTCCAGAACGGAGCGGTAGGTAGCGTGCGTATGCGTCTCTTCGTGTGTATGTACGTGGTCATTTCCGTCCGCATGGGCGTCTGCCGGTTCCGTGCTGCCATGCTCCCGGACTCCCGGTCCTCCCGCGGCTTCCTCATGGCCGTCAACGAGAACGCGCATATGCGTTCCGCGGATGCCGCATTTTACGGAAGGCTCCACGGTAAGCTTTGCCCCGTAGGAAGCGAATGCCGCGTTCATATCCCGCAGAAAGTCCTCTTTGCGGTCACAGAGTTCATAGAGGGCCCCGAGCAGCATGTCGCCCGCCGCGCCCATATTACATTCGAAATAAAGTGTCTTCATAAAAATCCTCCGTGATTTAATATTAAATTAATTTGATTATACCGGAAAGCGGTAAGGATTGCAAAAAAACTGTTTTTGGCAAATTGTCATAAAAACAGGAAACTGATTTTGTGAAAATAGTTTCTTGTTATACATCCGGAAGAATGATAGAATAATGGAAACTGAAATAATAAAAATAGTTTCCTCGGGAGGGACAAATATGAAATTAAAGGAGACAATTTTGGAGGGGACGATCAAGGCCTTCAATGAAAAAGGGCTGAAATTTACGATGGATGATATCGCCGCAAAGCTTGGTATGAGCAAGAAAACGATATATACGGTATTTGAGGATAAGGAATCGCTGTTTCTTGCCATGGTGGATTATATGTTTGATTCTATCAAGGAGAGTGAACGTCAGGTAGTCGAAGATAAAGAACTGACTACGCTTGAAAAGATCCGTACGATTTTATGCGTGCTGCCGGAGAGCTATCGGGAGATTGATTTTCGGCAGCTTTATCTGCTGCGCGAGAAATACCCGAGGATTTACGGGAAAGTGGAGGAGCGCCTTGAGACCGGATGGGAGACCACGATTGCGCTGCTGGAACAGGGGATGGAGGAAGGAGTGCTGCGGCCGATACGGATTCCGATATTAAAGCTGATGCTGGAGGCGGCATTGGAGCAGTTCTTGCAGCGTGATATCCTGCTTCGCAGCGGAATATCATATGTGGATGCGCTGGATGAGGTTGTGGGAATTTTAATGGACGGCATTACACTGCACGATCAGGAAATGTAGGGGGGATTATGGAACGTATCTATTTAAACGACAGATGGAAATTTACGGAGCGGTTTGACGAGCGTATGGTAAAGCGGAATTTTGACGAGAGCGGACTTAAGGAGGTGCGTCTGCCTCATACCTGTAAGGAGACGCCGTTCCACTATTTTGACGAACACATCTATCAGATGGTCAGCGGCTACCGAAGACGACTGTCCGTTCCGGAGGAATGGCGCGGAAAAAGGGTTCTGCTCACAATTGAGGGAGCGGCGCATGAAAGCACCGTCTTTTTAAACGGTCAAAAGATTGGAGAGCATCATTGCGGCTATACGGCGTTTTCCATCGACCTGAGCGAAAGCCTCCGGTATGGAGAGGAAAATGTCCTTGCGGTGCGGGTAGACAGCAGAGAAAGCCTGAACATTCCGCCGTTTGGCCATGTGATTGATTATATGACCTATGGCGGTATTTACCGTGATGTCTATCTGGAGGTCAGGAATCAGGTTTATCTGAAGGACGTGTTCGTCAGAAGTGAGTTTACGTCAAAGCGGGATGCGGTATTGATTTCCGAGGCGGAGCTTAATGAGGAGACGCAGGGTTATGTGGTTCGCCAGAGTATGAGGAAAAAGGGAGAGACGCAAAGCGTACTATTGGGTGAATGTAAAGCGGAAGCGGTGACAAAGCTCTCTTTTCCGGTGAAGAACGTCTCTCTGTGGGATGTGGAGCAGCCCGCGCTGTATGAAATAAAAACCGAGCTGGTATGGCAGGGCAGAGTGCTCGATGAAGCTGTTACGGTGTTTGGCTTTCGGGAAGCGCAATTTCGTCGCGACGGATTTTATCTCAACGGAAGGAAACTGAAAATACGGGGATTGAACCGTCATCAGTGTTTTCCGTATGTGGGCTATGCCATGCCGGAAGCAATGCAGAAAAGAGATGCGGATCTGCTGAAACGGGAGTTGGGGGTCAATGCGGTGCGTACCTCCCATTATCCCCAGAGCCATTATTTTTTAGACAGATGCGATGAGCTGGGGCTGCTGGTTTTTACGGAGCTGCCGGGCTGGCAGCATATCGGCGACGCGGCGTGGAAGGAGCAGGCGGTCGAAAATGTGCGGAATATGGTAAGGCAATACCGCAATCATCCGTCTGTTATTTTGTGGGGTGTGCGTATCAATGAATCGCAGGATGATGACGGATTTTACGCGGAGACGAACCGCGTGGCCCGCAGTCTGGATCCTTCCAGGCAGACCGGGGGTGTGAGGGCCAATAAAAAAAGCAGCCTGCTGGAGGATGTTTATACCTACAACGATTTTTTGCACGAGGGGGACAACAGGGGCTGCGAGAAAAAAAGCGCGGTGACCTCCGACGTAACAAAGCCGTATCTGGTCAGCGAATATAACGGGCATATGTACCCGACCAAGGCTTATGACTGCGAGGAACACCGGGTGGAGCACGCGCTGCGCCATGCGAATGTGATGGACGCGCTTGCCGGTGAAGAGGAGATTGCCGGCGGCTTCGGCTGGTGCATGTTTGATTACAACACGCATAAGGATTTTGGCAGCGGGGACCGTGTCTGCTATCACGGCGTGATGGATATGTTCCGCAATCCGAAGCTGGCGGCGGCGGTGTATGCCTGTGAGCAGGAGCGTAAACCGGTGCTGGAGGTCGCATCCTCCATGGATATCGGGGAGCATCCGGGCTGTCACCGTGGCGCTGTCTGGATTTTTACGAATGCGGACAGTGTGCGTATGTATAAAAACGACAGCTTTGTCAAGGAGTTCCGGAGAGAGGACTCCCCGTACCGGAATCTTTGCCACGGCCCGCTTTTGGTAGACGACTTTATCGGGGATGCCTTAGAACGGAGGGAACATATGAAACCGGCCCAGGCCGAAAAGGTGAAGACTGTATTGAATACGGTGGCCCGCTTTGGGCTTGGGCATCTGACCTGGGCAGCCCGTTTCGCGGCGGCGGAGCTGGTGCTTCTTTATCGCATGAAAATGAAGGACGCAGTGGAGCTTTATACGCGTTATGTCGGGGACTGGGGAGGAGTCTCTACGGTATACCGTTTTGAGGCGGTAAAGGATGGGAAGGTAGTAAAAACGGCAGTAAAGGAGCCGATGACGGCACTGCGGCTTTCCGTTGAGGCGGACCGCCTTTGCCTGGAGGAAAAAAACAGCTATGAAGTGGCGGCAGTCCGCATACAGGCACAGGATCAGAACGGAAATCTGCTGCATTTTTACAACGATCCGATTGTGCTTGAGACAGAGGGAACCATCGAGCTGATAGGGCCGAAGGTTTTATCATTGCAGGGAGGCATGGGCGGTGCCTACATAAGGACAACGGGAATCGCCGGGACGGGAAGGCTTAAGGTTGTCGCAGCGGGTATAAAAACGCAGGAGCTGCAATTTAATGTGATCGTGCACAGCACGGAAATGGGAGGGAAAAACATATGAAATTAACAGGAAAAGAGAAGGTTTCTTACGGACTCGGAGCCGTTGGCAAGGATATGGTTTATATGCTGTCAGCGAGCTATATTCTGTATTATTATCAGGATATTCTTGGTGTCAGTGCCATCGCAATGGGCATTATTCTGATGGCGGCGCGGGTGTTTGACGCGTTTAATGATCCGATTATGGGAGTGATTGTGGCAAAGACGCGTACCAGATGGGGCAAATTCCGCCCATGGCTGTTAGTAGGAACAACCTTAAATGCAATTCTGCTGTTTTTCATGTTTGCAGCGCCTCCTGCCTTATCGGGCAGCGGGCTGGTTGCTTATGCGGCGGTAACCTATGTGCTGTGGGGCGTGACCTATACAATGATGGATATTCCCTACTGGTCGATGATCCCGGCGTTTACGGAAGGGGGAAAAGAGAGGGAGAATCTTTCCACGCTGGCGCGTTCCTGTGCGGGTGTCGGTTCGGCCATCGTCACTATAGTAACGATGCAATGTGTTTATATATTCGGGCAGGGAGACGAGCGGACGGGCTTCCGTTATTTTGCTCTGCTGGTTGCGGTACTGTTTGTAGTGTGTATTGTGATCACCTGTGTGAATATCAAAGAAAAATCAACGGTCGATATTGACGCGCCTTCCGTAAAGCAGATGTTTGGGGCTCTGCTGCAAAATGACCAGGCGATGACAGTGGTCATTACGATTGTACTGCTCAACTGTTCAATCTATATCACCTCCAATTTGGTAATTTACTTTTTTAAGTATGATTTCGGCGGCGCGGGCTGGTACGATGCCTATACGCTGTTTAATACGTTCGGAGGCGGTGTTCAGATTCTTTCCATGATGCTTTTTTATCCGCTGCTTCGCAGATTTTTGACAACGATTCAGGTGTTTTATCTCAGCTTTGGGATGGCGGTCATGGGATATGTCGTGCTGCTTGTGCTTGCGTTTACGAATATGTCGAGCGTATTTTTACTGTTTATCCCGGCATTTTTCATATTTGCGGCGAACGGTATCCTCACAGTGCTGACGACGGTATTTCTTGCAAATACGGTGGATTACGGGGAATGGAAGAACAACCGCAGAGACGAGAGTGTGATTTTTTCCATGCAGACCTTTGTGGTAAAGCTTGCCTCAGGTGTGGCGGCGCTTGTGGCCTCTGTCTGTCTGACGATCTGTAATTTAAGTCAGGATACCGCCGCCGGCGAAGTCGTTGAAGCGGCCGAAAGCTCTGTGGTTATACTGCGCATGACGATGACAGTTCTCCCGATTGCGGGTCTGCTTATAGCGGTCTTTTATTTCCACAGAAAATATCTGCTGACCGAGCAGAGAGTGGAAGAAATTGCGGTGGAGATAAAAAACAGACGAAGCAAAGCATAAAAGGAGAAGGCGGCATGATTACGGAAAAGGACGGATTGTTTGCACTGAGCACGGGAAATACTTCCTATTTGTTCCGGGTGATGGAGACCGGGCATTTAGAGCATTTATATTACGGGAGAAAAATCAGGCCCTCGGCGGAGGTGCTTGCACAGAAGCATGCCTTTGCACCTGGAAATACGAATATATATGACAATGCGCACAGGCAGTTTTCCCTGGAGGATGTCTGTCTGGAGTTTTCTTCGCTGGGAAAAGGGGATATCAGAGAGCCGTTTATTGAGGTCATTCACGCGGACGGGAGCACAACCTCGGATTTTTTATTTGAGAAATTTTCGGTTGCGGAGGGCAGGGAGGAATATGATACGCTGCCCGGTTCCTATGATGAAAAGGGAGAGGCGGGGCAGCTTTGCATCACGCTGCGGGATAAGCAGTACGGGCTGGTTTTGGAGCTGTACTATTATGTGTATGAGGAATGTGATGTCATTACAAGGAGGGCCGTGCTGCGCAATGAAAGCTCGGAGACGGTAAGGCTGGAACGCCTGATGAGCCTGCAGCTGGATTTTGATACACCGGATTATGTGCTGACCACGTTTCACGGGGCATGGGCAAGGGAGATGCAGCGTGTTGACACGGAAACTATGCCTGGAAAATATGTTGCCGGGTCTTATACGGGCACCTCATCCAGCCGCGCCAATCCCTTTTGGATGCTTGGCAGGAAGCACACGACCGAGGATTGGGGAGACTGTTACGGCTTTAACCTTATTTACAGCGGCAATCATTATGAGGCGGCCGAAGTAAGCAGCTTTGGAAAGCTGCGCCTTGTTTCGGGGATTCAGCCGCAGACCTTTTCCTGGGTATTGGAGCCGGGGGAACGCTTTGAAGCGCCGGAGGCGGTCATGACCTATTCAAAGGACGGCTGCAACGGCATGAGCGGGAATATGCACCGCTTTGTGCGGGAGCATATTGTCCGGGGAGTCTGGAAAAAGAAGCTGAGACCGGTGCTTTTAAACAGCTGGGAGGCCTGCTACTTTGATATCAGTGAGCAAAAGCTTCTGCGTCTGGCGAAAGCCGGCAAGGAGGCGGGAATTGAATTATTTGTTATGGATGACGGATGGTTCGGGGAACGTGATGACGACGCGCATTCGCTCGGAGACTGGCAGCCGAATTTAAAAAAGCTGCCGGGCGGCATCAAGGGACTTGCGGAAAAAATCAAGGCGCTTGGCCTGGCGTTCGGAATCTGGGTCGAGCCGGAGATGGTCAATGTCAGCAGCAGGCTTTATCGGGAACATCCGGAGTGGGTGATTGAAATTCCCGGAAAGCCGCATTCAGAGGGAAGAAATCAGCGCATTTTGGATCTGACGAATGAAGAGGTTCAGGATTTTATCATAGAGAAGATGAGCGACGTTTTTTCTTCGGCGGATATTTCCTATGTGAAATGGGATATGAACCGCACCTTCAGCGATTATTTTTCGGGGAACCTTCCGCCGGAGCGGCAGCAAGAGACGGCACACCGCTATATCGTGGGGCTTTATCGCTGTATGAGGGAGCTTACCCGGAGATTTCCGGAGATTTTGTTTGAGGGCTGTGCGGCGGGAGGCAATCGCTTTGATCTCGGAATGCTTTGTTATTTTCCGCAAATCTGGGCGAGCGATAATACCGATTCTTTCTGCCGTGCCGAGATCCAGAACGGTTATAGCTATGGATATCCGCTGTCCGTGATTGGCGCACATGTATCCTCCTGTCCCAATCATCAGACACTGAGGATGACGCCTCTGGAGACAAGGTTTGCCGTGGCGGCGTTTGGAGTTCTGGGCTATGAGTGCAATTTTTGCGATATGAGTAAGGAGGAGCTTGCAGCGGTAAAAGAGCAGATTTCAATTTACCGGGAATGGCGACAGGTGCTTTTGACCGGGGATTTTTACCGGGGAAGAAGCTTTTTGGACGGTAATGTGACGGAGTGGACGTGTGTGTCGAAGGATAAAAAAAGAGCGGCAGGCTTTTTGATGCAGAAGCTGGCCGTGCCCAATCAGCCGTATGGGTACTACCGGGCAAGAGGTCTGGATGAGAATATGACATATCATTTTTATAATCGGATATTAAAATACAATATCAAGGATTTTGGGGATTTGGTCAATACGGTTTCTCCGGTACATATCCGTCAGGATTCCATTCTCCAGCGGCTGGCCGCGAAATTCATTCATCTGGACGGTGAGACAGAGGATTATACCGTCGGCGGAGATACGTTAATGTACGGAGGGGTGCGCTTAAGGCCTGCCTTTGCCGGAACCGGGTATGACAGCAGTGTGCGCTGTTACCCGGACTTTGGCTCGCGTCTTTATTTTATGGAAGCGGTGGAAGTTCAGAAGGAGGGTGCGGATTTATGTCCTATGTGATTTCCTATGTCGGCGCGGGTGGGAAGACAGGGAGCATTTACCGGAGGGCTGGGGAGCTTTTGGCGCAGGGCCAGAGAGTGGTGATTGCGACAACGACGCATATGTATGTGCCGGGATCCGACCGGGGCGCTTTTGTGGACTGTGCCGGGAAGAAGGAAGAAGAGGTTTTGGCGGAGGTGAAAAAGGTGCTTGACCGGGATGGAATATGTACCGTGGGGGTGCGTCTTTCCCGTGAGCCGGAAAAGTTTGCTGCGCCCGGGGAGGCGCTGCTTGAAAAAGTATGCCGGCTGGCCGATACGGCATTGATTGAGGCTGATGGGGCGGCGCATATGGCGGCGAAGGTACCGGCGGAGCACGAGCCGGCTGTGGCGCCCTTTACCGACGAGGTCGTTATTGTCATGGGGCTTCATGCCGTCGGAAAAACTGTTTTGGAGGCCTGTCATCGGGCGGAGCTGGTGCAGGAGGTCTTGGGCTGTGACGGAGCTCATATTGTAACGCGGGAGGATTTGGAGGTCTTTATGGGTGAATATGAGAAAAAAATCAGATTGCAATCTCCAAACATCAGAATTTTTAGGAAATATATTTAGGAAATATATTTAAAAAACTTCTTGACATCATTACTTTACTATGATAAACTCACAATATATAAAAAGAAAAATCGATGAGCAAAAGGAGTACTTCATAGGAGCTTTCCAGAGAGCCCGTGGCTGGTGAAAACGGGCAGGCGAATATGACAGGAATGGATTTGCGAGAGCAAAGCGAAAGAAATGCCGTACTGTCGGCGGTTTTAGTAGCGGATGCCGTGTCCTCACGTTACAGGGGTAAGATATCGAAAGCAATTTCTGTATCGGATGAGACTGTGCATGATTGGTGGCGGATATTTCCATTTATGGGAATATCCGCTTTTTTCATTTCATAGGAAAGAATTTGCTGCACTAATGTATGAAAGTAGTGGCTTTTCTATGAAATAAAAAGCCCTCCGGGCGCACGTTCGGAACAATCAGGCTCGGTGAAACAGGGTGGCACCACGGCTTGTTCGTCCCTGACCGGATTTTATGATCCGGTCAGGGACTTTTTGTTTTATCGAAAAAAGCATGGAGGGAGCATATGAAGCAAAGCTACAGGGTTTATAAAAAAACAGTCAGTATTGTTGACGAGACAGCCGTCGCAATGTATCGAAATCTGGCGGGAGAGGGATTGGGCTTTCTGCTGGAGAGCTACGACAGGAATTATGACAGGTATACCCTGTTTGGGGCAAAGCCGGAGGAAATCATTTCTTCACAGGGAGACGCTCTGGTGATCACAAAGCAGGACGGGATAAAGGAAATCCGTAAGGGAAATCCGTTTGAGCGCTTAAAGGAGTATTATAACGGGTTTGAAATACGAAAGGAGGATGACGGGCTTCCGTTTGCGGGTGGACTGGTGGGCAGCGTCGGATATGATTTTGTGCGGTATGTTGAACGTCTGCCCGAGGAAAATCCCGACGAAATCGGAATCGAGACCATACAATTTATGCTGGTAAAGGAATTTCTGATTGCGGATTATGTGGCGGAGACGCTCACGGCGGTGGTGCTTGGGGAAGATACACCGGAGGGAAAGAAAACGGCACAAAGGAAAGCCGCGCAGATGATTGAAAAGGCCATGCGGGCCCATTGCCAGGCAGAAGCGGAGGCGGTACCGGACGGTGTCATCGTCAAAAAATCCGATACCAGGGAGGAATACGGCGCGAAGGTAGAGAAAATCAAACGTTATATCCGGGAGGGGCACATTTTTCAGACGGTTCTTTCACAGCGCTGGACCATTCGAACCGCGCAGAACGGTTTCGCGCTTTACCGCAGACTGCGGGAGTTAAACCCGTCGCCCTATCTGTATTATTTTCAGTTCGGGAATTTCGAGATCATAGGCAGCTCGCCGGAAATGCTTGTAAAGCAGCGGGAAAACCGGGTGTTCACCTGTCCGATTGCCGGAACGAGGCCCAGAGGGAAAAACAAAGAGGAGGATGAGGCGCTTCGCACGGAATTGCTTGCGGATGAAAAGGAGCGGGCAGAGCACGTCATGCTCGTGGATTTGGCGAGAAACGATATGGGACGCATCGCGGAATTCGGTACTGTTAAGGTTACGGATTTTATGAAGGTACGCAATTACTCGCATGTCATGCACCTTGTTTCAATGGTCGAGGGCAGGAAAAGGGCAGGGCTTCCTCCGCTTGATTTGCTGGCGTCCTTTCTGCCGGCGGGAACCTTAAGCGGAGCCCCGAAAATCCGGGCTATGGAAATCATCGAGGAGCTGGAAACCGCGCGGCGCGGACTCTACGGGGGTGCGACGGGATATGTGGATTTTTCGGGAAATATGGATTTCTGCATTACCATACGCACCATGATCAAAAAGGGCGGCAACGTATATTTACAGGCGGGGGCCGGCATTGTCGCTGACTCGGTCCCGGAAAAGGAATATCAGGAATGCTGCAATAAGGTAATGGCGCTGGCAAAAACACTGGTGGAGGAGGAACAGCTATGATACTGCTGATCGACAATTATGATTCGTTTACCTATAACCTGTATCAATACATCGGAACCTTTGATCCGGACGTTTGCGTGGTTCGGAACGATAAGATAACGCTTGCGGAAATACGGCGCTTAAAACCTGAGAAAATTGTGTTGTCTCCGGGACCAAAAAGCCCGAAGGAGGCAGGAATCTGCATGGAGGCGGTCCGGGAATTTTACCGTGAAATCCCGATACTCGGCATTTGTCTCGGGCATCAGTGCATCGGGGAAGCCTTCGGCGGGACCGTTTCTTACGCGAAAACGCTTTGCCATGGAAAACAGTCGGAAATTACGCACACGGGGGACGGAATCTTTGCGGGGATCCCGTCGCCGCTTGCCGTCGCGCGGTATCATTCCCTGGCGGTGCAGCGGGAAGGACTGCCGGAGCAGCTTATCGTGACGGCGGAGACGGGCGACGGTGAAATCATGGCGATGCGCCACAGAGATTATCCGGTCATCGGCCTGCAGTTCCATCCGGAATCCATCTATACGGAGCACGGAAAGAGGATTGTCGAAAATTTCATATGCGCGGACGAAAGGAGTTTACAATGATTTTAGATGTGATTGTGGAAGATAAAAAAAGAAGACTGAACGAGCAGAAGCGAACGCTCGGGGAGACAGAAATACGGCGTATGGCGGAGCAGTATCAGGGAGAGCGGCACAGCTTTTTAGAGGCGCTCTGCAAAGAGGGCATTTCCATTATCGGGGAGTTTAAAAAGGCGTCCCCGAGTCTCGGAGAAATAAAAAGTAAAATTAATTTTTTAGAGCGCATGGAGGAATACAATGGGGCGGTGGATGCAATCTCGTGTCTGACCGAGGAGGATCATTTCCATGGGAGCGTCGCATATTTTACGGAGGTCAGAAAAGGGTCGTCGCTGCCGGTTCTGCGCAAGGACTTTATGATTGAGCCTTACCAGTTTTACGAGGCAAAGGTCATCGGCGCTGACGCGGTTTTATTGATTGCCGCAATCTTAGACGACGTCATGCTGCGGGACTTTTATCAGCTGTCGTCGGAACTGGGACTGGATGCGCTGGTCGAGGTACACGATGAGCGGGACCTTGAGCGGGCCCTAAAGCTGGGCGCGGAGATTATCGGCATTAATAACCGGGATTTAAGGGATTTTTCCATTCATCTTGAGACGACGGTGCGCCTGCGGAAGCTGGTGCCAAAGGAAAAGGTGCTTGTGGCGGAGAGCGGAATCCGGACAGATGCGGATGTGGCGCTGTTAAAGCGCTGCGGTGTCGATGCGTTTCTGATCGGAAGGGCGCTCATGGAGGCAGAGCATCCGGGACTGCTGGCAAAGCGCTGGAAGGAAGGCGCGGCATGACGGCGGGCGCACCGAAAGGGCCGGGCGTGTCAGTCAAAATATGCGGAATCACGCGGGAGACGGAGGCAGTCTGGCTGAACGGGGCGCGGGTTTCCTACGCGGGCTTTGTGCTCTATGAAAAAAGTAAACGCTGCGTCACCTGCGAGCAGGCAAAAAGAATTTTTAAAAAATTAAATAAAAATATAAGAAAAGTTGCAGTTGTGGTGCGGCCGGACGACGCGCTTCTCACCGAAATCGAAAGGAGCGGCTTTGATAGGATTCAGGTTCATGGAGAATGGCTCCCGGGGACAGTAGAGCGCGTCAAACTTCCCGTCTGGCAGGCCATAAATCTGTCGGAGCCGGGGGAGATATACCGGCTGTCCGATATGCTTTGCCAGGAAGGCAGCCCTCTGTCAGACGGCAGGATTTCTGCACTATTGGTGGATGCAAAGGAATACGGAAGCGGAAAGACCTTCGGTTGGGAACAATTTGCCGCCGGGGAGGGTCGAAAGCTGTTTTTTAAGCTGAGGGAGCACCTGCGGGAGAACAACATCGGCTTTGTGCTGGCAGGCGGTCTGACGCCGGAGAATGTGGGCCGCGGGATCGCGCTGTTTGAGCCTGACGTTGTCGATGTCAGCTCAGGAGTCGAGCGGGCGGACGGACATTTCGGCAAGGATGAGGAGAAAATCAGGCGTTTTACGGAAGAGGTTCAGAAGGCAATATACAAGAAAAATTAAACTTAAATTTTATAAATGGAGGAATTGCACATGAATCAAAATGAATATTACGGGGCGTACGGAGGACAGTATGTGCCCGAATCGCTGATGAATACGTTAAAGGAGCTGGAGGAGGCCTTTGAGGAGGCAATCCGGGATGAAACGTTTATCAGGCAGTATCAGGAATATCTCAGACAGTACGTCGGCAGGGAGACGCCGCTTTATTTTGCGGAGCGCTTAAGCAATTTCTGCGGCACAAAAATCTACTTAAAGCGTGAGGATTTAAACCATACCGGAGCGCACAAAATCAACAACGTGATTGGGCAGATACTTTTAGCGCGGCGCATGGGGAAGAAAAAGGTGATTGCAGAGACGGGAGCCGGACAGCACGGGGTAGCAGCTGCGACCGGAGCGGCGTTATTCGGCATGGAGTGCACCGTCTATATGGGTGAGGAGGACGCAGTACGCCAGGCGTTAAACGTGATGCGTATGGAAATGCTCGGGGCGAAGGTCGTTCGTGTCCGTTCCGGCAGCAATACCTTAAAGGACGCGACAAACGAGGCAATCCGCACCTGGGCGAAAACGGCGGAGGATACCTTTTATATCATCGGCTCCGCGGTAGGGCCGCATCCCTATCCCAGGATGGTAAAGGAATTTCAGAGTGTCATCAGCCGCGAGGCGAAACGCCAGATTCTGGAGATGGAAGGAAGGCTGCCCGACGCGGTGCTCGCGTGTGTGGGCGGCGGCTCGAACGCCATCGGCATGTTTGCGGATTTTATCGGAGAGAGCAGGGTGAGACTGATTGGCGTGGAGGCTGCCGGAAAGGGGATTGCTTCCGGAGAGCATGCGGCGGCGATGGCCGCTGGGGAGCCGGGCGTCCTGCACGGCATGCGCTCGTATCTGCTGCAGGATGAAGACGGAAACGTAAAGCTTGCACATTCCATTTCCGCGGGACTCGACTATCCGGGCGTCGGACCGGAGCACGCATATCTGAGAGACACCGGCAGGGCGGAGTATGTTTCCGTTACGGACACGGAGGCGATGGAGGCGTTGATGACGCTGTGCAAGCTGGAGGGAATCATACCGGCTATCGAGAGCGCCCATGCGGTTGCTTACGCAATCCAATACGCAAAGAAGCTCAGAGAAGAGCTTGGGGAAAAGGAGGCCGCGGACAGGAGGATGATTGTCTGCCTGTCGGGACGCGGCGATAAGGATGTGAATACGATCGCGGATTATCTTGCGGGCAAGGGATATTTGAATTAAGGAGGAATCAGACAGTGAATCGGATAGAGGAAAGAATGCAGAAATTGAAAGAGGCGGGCGAGAAGGCTTTGATCACGTACCTTACGGCGGGACTTCCCGATTTGGAGGCAACGAAAGATATCCTGCGGGCATGTGAGCGGGCGGGCTGTGACGTGGTGGAACTCGGTATTCCCTTTTCGGATCCCGTGGCGGACGGTCCCGTGCTGCAGGAAGCGTCCTGCCGGGCAATCCGCGGCGGAGTCAACGTAAAAAAGGTGTTTCGCACCGTGGCGGAGCTGCGCGGCGAAGGACTGGAGCTTCCCATCGTATTTATGCTCTACTACAATACGGTGCTTCATTACGGGGTGGAGGCGTTTGCCGCAAAATGCAGGGAGGCCGGCGTGGATGGTCTGATCATTCCGGATCTGCCCTATGAGGAGCAGGGGGAAATTTCCCGGTGCCTTGAGGGGTCGGAACGCACCTTTCTCATACAGCTCGTGTCGCCGGTCTCGGGGGAACGCATACCGATGCTTTTAAAGGGGGCAAAAGGGTTTGTCTATTGCGTGTCGTCGATGGGAGTCACCGGGCAGGATGCCGACTTTCATCGGGAGGTACTCTCCTATCTTACGCGGGTTAAGGAGGTCTCTGAGGTGCCGGTAATGATGGGCTTTGGCATCCGCACGGCAAAGGATGTGCGTCCGATGGAACATATCATTGACGGGGCGATTGTCGGTACGTACTTTATGAAACAGCTTGAAAAAAATGATTACCGTGCAGAGGCGGCGGAGGAATACTGCCGCAAATTTAAAAAAGAGTTAAATTGTAATTAAATAAGGAGGGAAAGTATGAAAGAATATATCACCAAGGCGGCAGACGGAAAAAATCTGACGGAGGAAGAAGCAAGGTCGGCGATGGGAATCATGCTTGAGGGAGAGGCGAGCCAGGCGCAGATTGCGTCGTTTCTGACTGCCATGCGCATGAAAGGGGAGACACTCGAGGAATTGGTGGGGCTGGCATCTGTCCTGCGCGACAAGGCGGAGACGATAGCGCCGGATGTTCCGCAGTATGTGGATTTTGTCGGAACCGGCGGTGACTGCACCTATACCTTTAATATTTCCACGACGGCCGCTTTTGTGGTGGCGGCGGCGAGGCTTCCGGTGGCAAAGCACGGCAACCGCTCCATATCATCCAAGTCGGGCGCGGGGGATGTCTTAGAAGCGCTCGGTGTAAATATTATGGCGGAGCCTTCGCAGGTGCAGCGGTGTGTGGAAACCATCGGGATCGGTTTTATGTTTGCGCAGCGCTTCAATCAGTCCATGTGGTATGTGGGGCAGGCGAGGACAGAAATGGGAATCCGCACGGTCTTTAATATTTTAGGCCCGCTTGCAAATCCTTCCCGGGCAAAACGAATGGTTGTCGGAGTGTACAGTCCCGCTTTGACGGAGAAAATGGCAAAGGTGATGAGCCGGCTGGGTGTCGAGCGCGGGTTTGTCGTCAGCGGCTGTGACAATATGGATGAATTTACCTTAAGCGGTCCGACCACGGTTTCCGAAATCAACGGCACGGAGGTGACGACCTTTGAGGTGACGCCGGAGCAGTTCGGCCTTGGCAGGGCGCCGTTAGAGGAATTGCGCGGGGGAGACGGAGTCTGCAATGCGGAAATCACCAGACGCATTTTAAGCGGGAAGGAGCGCGGCGCAAAGCGCGATGTCGTGCTGCTGAATGCGGGCGCGGTACTTTACATCGGAGGGGTTGCGGAATCCATAGAGGCTGGTGTAAAATTAGCGGCGGAGACGATTGACGCCGGAGCGGCGATGAATAAGCTGCAGCAGCTGGTAGCAGCATCTAATCAGTAAAAGGGGTGGGTCGCCCGTCGCGTAAAACGCTCCGGAATGGAGGAAAGAGTGAAATATGATATATTTTAACAGCGATTATACAGAAGGCTGTCATCCGGCCATCTTAGAAAGGCTTGCGGAAACCAATATGGAACAGACGCCCGGCTACGGGGAGGATGGCTATTGTGCGGGGGCGGCAAAGCTGATAAAGGAGGCCTGCGGTGCGCCGGAGGCAGCCGTTCATTTTCTGGTGGGCGGTACGCAGACCAACGTGACGGTCATCGCTTCGGCTCTGAAGCACCATCAGGGGGTACTCACCGCGGCGACGGGGCACATCAACGTGCATGAGACGGGGGCGCTGGAAGCCTGCGGCCATAAATGCCTGGCGCTTCCGTCGCTGGACGGAAAGCTTACGGCGGAGCAGGTGGCAGCCTGTGTGGACGCCCATTACGCCGACGAAAGCTTTGAGCATACGGTTCAGCCGAAAATGGTATATATTTCCAACCCGACTGAGCTTGGAACCATCTACAAAAAGGGAGAGCTTGAAAAACTTTACCGTGTATGCAGGGAAAAGGGGCTCTATCTCTTTTTGGACGGGGCGCGTCTTGGCTATGGGCTTGCCTGCCGTGAAAATGATATGTCCCTGCCTGACATTGCGCGCAATACGGATGTATTTTATATTGGGGGAACAAAGGTCGGCGCGCTGTTCGGTGAGGCGGTTGTCATTACAAACCCGGAGCTTAAGACGGATTTCCGTTACCATATCAAGCAGAGGGGAGGTATGCTTGCGAAAGGCAGGCTGCTCGGCATCCAGTTTGAGACGTTGTTTCAGGAAAACCGTTATTTTGAAATTTCCGCGCATGCTGCACGACTGGCAGAAAAACTAAAGGATGAATTAACAAAAACAGGAGTAAGTTTTTATGTGGATTCCCCGACAAACCAGCAGTTTCCGATTCTGCCCGACGCAATGCTGGAAAAATTAAAAGAAAATTATACGTTTTCCTATCAGGCCAGGGTGGATGAAACGCACAGTGCGGTACGTTTCTGCACCTGCTGGGCCACGAAAGAGGAGCATGTAAATGCCTTGTTAAACGATATCCGGGCGCTGCAATAGGAGAATGGAGAACGTTATGACACAGAAAAAGAAAATTTTGCTGCTTGCAACCGGAGGAACCATTGCTTCCAAAAAGTCCGAAAACGGGTTAAAGCCTCAGATCGCGCCGGAGGAGCTTCTGGAATATATCCCGCAGGTGAGGGAATTTTGTGTGGTGGACGCAGTTTCGGTGCTGAACCTGGACAGCTCGAATATGGAGCCGCGTCATTGGAAGAAAATTGTCCGCGCTATCCGGGAGCACTACGAAGACTACGACGGTTTTGTGATCGCGCACGGTACGGATACGATGGCATATACCGCTGCGGCACTGTCTTACATGATCCAGAATTCCCCGAAGCCGATTGTCATTACGGGGGCGCAGAAACCGATCGATCTGGAAATCACGGATGCAAAATCGAACCTGGCGGACAGCTTTCTTTATGCCGCCGACGCACAGTCACAGGGGGTACAGATTGTGTTTGACGGAAAGGTGATCGCCGGAACCCGCGCCAAAAAGGTACGCTCCAAAAGCTACAACGCGTTTTCCAGCATCGATTTTCCCTGCCTTGCCGTGATACAGGACGGCAATATCATGCGCTATATTCCCATGCAGCCGTATCGGGAAAAGGTGAAATTTTATGAGGATTTGGATGAAAAGGTTTTTCTTTTAAAGCTGACGCCCGGTATTGCACCGCATATTCTTACTGTGATTTTTGAGGAATATGACTGCATCATTGTCGAGAGCTTCGGCGTCGGCGGGATTCCGAAGTCGCTTTCCGGTGAATTTTACCGCCTGTGCCGGGAATATCCCAGCAGACTTGTGATCATGGCGACCCAGGTGGCGCATGAGGGCAGCGATATGACAGTCTATGAGGTCGGGCACGACATGAAAAAGTACTGCCGCTTTTTGGAGTCCTACGACATGACTCTGGAATCCGTCATTGCCAAAGCCATGTGGATGCTCGGAAACTGTAAACCCCCGGACGGGGATTATTCCGATATTTTTTACCGGAATATTAATTACGACCTGATTTTCGGAAAAAACAGAAATGTCTAATTGTAAACCTGATAAAAAATAAAGGTTGACAATCGGGGTTCCTCGTATTACCATAACGGTAAATGGTGCATCATCGGATAAAACGGCGGGACAGTTTCCGCGGAAAAGAGGAGCGACAAATGAAATTATCAACCAAAACGATTGCGGCAGTCGGAATGTTTACGGCTGTGCTCGGCATATTATCCATCATTACGGTTCCGATGCCGACCGGGGTTCCGGTTACTCTGCAAACCTTTGCCATGGCGCTGTGCGGTTTTGTCCTGGGCTGGAAGCTGGGGCTGGCTGCCACGGCGCTGTATCTTGTGCTTGGAACGGCGGGAATCCCGATTTTCGCCGGCATGAGTGCGGGGCCCGGCGTACTGTTTGGCTACACAGGCGGTTTCCTCTGGGGCTTTCTGTTTTTAACCGCATTCTGCGGAATGGGGCTGCGCTGGAAAAATATGATTTTAAGAGGTGTCTGCGGCATGGCGGGACTTGCCGTCTGCCATCTGCTCGGCGCACTTTGGTACGGATTGCTTGCGGATTTGGGACTGGCGGCGTCTCTTGCGGCGGTGTCGCTGCCATATCTGGCGAAGGATGTGATTTCCGTTGCGTGTGCCTGTGCTGTGGGAGCGGCGGTGCGCAGGGCGCTGCGTGCGGGAAAATTGCTGCCGGAGCCGATAAAGAGGCAGTCCTTTGAGGGGAGATAGCAGATGAAACGATTTCGTGTACATCATATTTTATGTACGGTGCTTTATCGCGGAGAGGGGTACAGCGGCGCGTTTTGTGAAAATATGACGGAGCAGACAAACGCCCTGCGGGTGCACCCTGATGAACTGCTGTTGCTGGTGACGGATACCGATGATATCTGCGCCCGCTGTCCCAACAAAACTGCGGACGACGGCTGCGTTCAGGACGGCAACAGCGTCAAAGATAAGGACAAAAGCCTTTTACAGCGGTTTGCGCTTTCGGAGGGCGAAAGCTACACTTATCGGAAGCTGCTGAGCCGTGCCCTGGAGTTACTGGATGCTGCGGTGTTTCTTGAAAGCTGCGGGAACTGCCGGTGGTACCGGCAGGGACTGTGCAGCTATGAGCAGTGGAAACAGGAGGCCGCGGAAATTGCGCAACTTTGAACGGCAGGCCGAATCGATTGCCAAAAAGAAAAGGTAATAATGTGTTTTACTGCGTTTTTTTATTGATATAATTTGTTTTATATTTGGAATATATGATTTTCTGGCTGTGGTAGAGCCCGAAATAGCCCGAAAGCATATAGCTGAAAGCGGCTGCCAGAAGGAAATAGGGCATGCCGTCGTAGCCGAACAGCTCAAAGCTTAAAAGCAGCGAGGTAATCGGGCAATTCGTGACGCCGCAGAATAAGGAGGTCATTCCGACCGCTGCGCACAGTGACGGCGAAAAGCCGGTCAGATTGCCGAACAGGCAGCCGAATGCCGCACCCGTAAAAAGAGAGGGGACAATTTCTCCGCCCTTATAGCCGGCGCCGATGGTGACGGCGGTAAAAATCATTTTCAGCAAAAACGCTTCCGGCCGAACGGAGCCGTCGATACACTGTGAAATCACCGGAATGCCCGCACCGTTATAGTCCTGGTTCCCCACCAGCAGCGTCAGCAGGATGACGATGCAGCCGCCGACAAAAATTCGCAGATACGGGTTTTGAAACAGCTTTTTAAAGAGAGCCTCCGACTGGTGAAGAAGCACGCAGAACAGAATACTCAATCCCGCACACAAAACGGTGAGAACCGAGACGGTGAACGCCGATGAAATATCAAAGTCCGGGATGGAGCCAAGCAAAAACAGCTCGGGGACAACCCCGAAATACGAAGCGATTCCGTGTGCAACCAGAGAGGAAATGACGCAGGGAACTAAAGCGGCATAGTACATGATGCCGACGCTGACGACCTCCATGGAAAAAATGGCCGCCGCCATCGGTGTGCCGAACAATGCGCAGAAAGCAGCGCTCATGCCGCACATAATCATAATATGCTTGTCTTTGTCGTCAAAGCGGAACAGCCTGCCCAGTCCGTTGCCGATGCTGCCTCCAAGCTGTAAGGCAGCGCCCTCGCGCCCTGCCGAGCCGCCGAAGAGGTGGGTCAGCAGAGTGGAGAGAAAAATGAGCGGAGCCATGCGCAGCGGCAGCTTATCGTCAGAGTGAATGGCGGAAATGACCAGGTTGGTGCCGGAATCCTTTTCATCGTGTAAAAGCCGGTAGCAGGCGACGATGATAAGGCCGCCCACCGGGAGGAGAAAAATCAGCCATGGATACTTCTGGCGGATTAAGGTTACGACCGTTAGGCTAAAATAAAACAGCGTGCCCGCGCCTCCGACGAGAATGCCGGAAATGATTGCAAAAATAACCCATTTCACAGAGGTTTTGAGGCGGTTGAGATTGTGCAGCAGCTTGTGCCTGATGATTTCCTTCATATGTAATACACACTCCTATTCTTAGCAGCAGCATATTTTTCTAAAAAAATCTTAACATGTTCGAAACGGTTTTACAACCGGAATCCGGAAAGAAAATGACAAGAAAAATTGTCAAAAAGTTATTGACAAGGAAAGTTGTCATTGCTATAATGAGTTCAAGAAATGACAAGGAAAGTTGTCAAATAAGAAGGAGGGAGAAATATGCCGCTGTATAACAAGCTAAAAGAATACCGGGCGGGACTTCAGGTAAACCAGCACGAGATGGGACGGCTGGTGGGAGTCTCCAGACAGACCATCAGCCAGATCGAACGAGGGGATTATTCCCCGTCCGTGACATTAGCGCTTAAGATTGCAAAGGTCATCGGTGTTCCGGTGGAGGAAATATTTCAATATGAGGAGGATGAGGAAAATGAGAAATAATGAAGGAAAGGCTGTGGAAAACCGCAGGGAGGATAAGCGGGCGTTTGGAAAATTTATTGCGATTATGATTGCCTGCGTATTGGGTGGAGGAATCGTGGGCTTTACGATGGCATGGATAGACGCTGATACCTGGCAGACGGGGGTGGCCGAGGCCGTACGTGCGTGTCTGAGGGTGATATCGCCGTGGGCGGGCATTGTGCTTTCATCGCTTCTGCTTGCGGCAGCAGGATTTGTGCTGAAGAAAAGCCGCCGCAGCTTTCAGCGCTGGGACGGTGAAAATGAGGAAGACATCAACCGGATTGAGGAAGCCTTAAGCATCGTTATCATAGGCTGCAATGTGAATTTGCTGCTGTCATACTTTTTCATGGGCGCCGGACTGTATGCGATAGACTGGGAAAAACTGCCGGAGATGTATGAAATGGTTACACTGGCATTGCTGCTCGTCGGTACCATATACGCGATGGCGGTAACGATGATTCTTCAGAAAAATATCGTAAATTTTGAAAAGGAAATCAATCCGGAGAAGCAGGGCAGCGTCTACGAGACCGGCTTTCAGAAAAAATGGCTCGAAAGCTGCGACGAGGCGGAAAGATTCCAGATTTATAAATGTGCCTATAAATCCTATATCACGGTAAATGGTCTTTGTGTGGCATGCTGGCTGATATCCGTGCTGGGGATTCTTTTCTGGGACTTCGGAATCCTGCCGATGGTGTTTGTTATGATTATCTGGCTGGGCAGCAGCATCAGCTACAGTATTGAGAGCATGCGCCTGTCAAAACACTCGGGAAAAATGATGTAGACATATTGCACAAAAATGGGATTGAAATATTGGATAAAATGTGGAAAATGGCAATGGAGTATTGCCATTTTCTTTTTGTTGTCTTATAATCTGCCTATCGATTGAAAACGTTACCGGGAGCATTACCGAAAACATTACCGGAAACGTTTCAAACGAAAAAGGGCGGAAACGTCCGAAACAAAAGGCGTGCGGGAGAGCGATGTTTTCCCATGCGCGAAACAATTTTTTTCAGGAGGGTGTAATTTATGAAAAGAAAAGTTCTATCAGTAATGCTGGCAACGGCCATGACGGCAACTTTATTTGCAGGCTGCGGCAGCAATGCAGACACGACTTCCGGCACGACAGATAATGCGGGAACTACGTCGGATGCCACCGATTCCTCGGAAGCGGACGCTGCGGATACCACGGATACTGCAGATACTGCGTCAGGCGGTTCCGTATATTATTTGAACTTTAAGCCGGAGCAGGATCAGGCATGGCAGGATCTGGCAGCGGTTTATACGGATCAGACCGGTGTTGAGGTAACGGTAATCACGGCTGCGGACGGTACATACGAGCAGACCTTAAAATCCGAGATGGCAAAGGAGGAAGCTCCGACGCTGTTCCAGGTAAACGGTCCGGTGGGACTTGCTAATTGGGAGGATTACTGCCTGGATTTGTCGGATACCGAGATTTGCAAGCAGTTATCCAGCGAAGATTTTGCACTGAAAAACAGCGCTGGTGAGGTTTCCGGTGTTGCTTACGTAATTGAGACCTATGGTCTGATTTACAACAAATCCATCTTAAATGACTACTGCACAATGGACAACGCAGTGATTTCCTCTATCGATGAAATCAATAATTTTGAAACCTTAAAGGCAGTAGCGGATGACATTCAGGCAAGACTGGATGAAATCAATGAAACTTTCGGTTATTCGCTTCTGGGTGCATTTACCTCCGCAGGTATGGACGGTTCCTCCGACTGGAGATTCAAGACCCATCTTGCAAACCTTCCGATCTACTATGAGTATCAGGATAAAGGTATCACAAGCACCGATGCGATTGAGGGAACCTACCTTGACAATTACAAACAGATTTGGGATTTATACATCACCGATTCCACCTGCGAGCCGGGTGTGCTCTCCAGCAAGACCGGAGACGAGGCAGAATCAGAGTTCGGTATGGAGGAAGCAGTATTCTTCCAGAACGGTACCTGGGAGTACAGCAACTTAACCAACCCGGACAACGGTTATCTGGTAACGGCTGAGGATATGGGTATGATGCCGATCTACATCGGAGTAGAGGGCGAGGAAAACCAGGGCCTCTGCACCGGTTCCGAGAACTATTGGTGTGTAAACAAGCAGGCATCCGAGGAAGATATTCAGGCAACGCTTGATTTCTTAACCTGGGTAATTACCTCTGACGAGGGACGTGAGTCCATGGCACACGAGATGGGCTTTACCACACCGTTTATGACCTTTACCGGCGACTATGTAGCGGACAACGTATTCATTGAGGATGCAAACCAGAGTATCGCAGACGGAAAAACACAGGTTTCCTGGAACTTCTCCACGATTCCTTCCGAGAATTGGAAAAACGGTGTCGGCTCCGCATTGCTTGAGTATGCGCAGGGTACCGGAGACTGGGATGCAGTGGTAACCGCGTTTGTTGACGGATGGGCAAGCGAATATGCTGCTGCAAACGCTCAGTAAACGATAAGTTCCTCCAAAAACGGAATTGTATTTGAAACAGCTTGTGCGGTATCCATGCCGATACCGCACAAACTGTATCTGAAAGCGGAAGGCTTGGCAAAATCCGGCGCGGCCACGTGGCCGTAAAAATGGTTTTTTATGAGAGGTTGAACGATTATGGAGAAATCAATAAAAAAATATTTTCCTATTTTTGCGCTCCCGACATTAGTGGCATTTACCATCGGTTTTATAGTTCCTTTTATTATGGGTATCTACTTATCATTTTGTGAATTTACGACGGTTACGGATGCATCGTTTGTGGGACTGAAAAATTATATGCGTGTATTTACGGACCCGACGTTTGTGCATGCCCTGTGGTACACGGCACTCTTTACGATAGTGTCCGTCCTGACCATTAATGTATTTGCGTTTACGATAGCGATGCTTTTAACAAAGGGAATTAAAGGGACAAATTTCTTCCGCACCGTATTTTTTATGCCGAACCTGATTGGCGGCATTGTACTTGGTTATATCTGGCAGATTCTTTTAAACGGAATTCTCGGAAATTTCGGCAGGACGCTGACCTATTCCTCATCCTATGGTTTTTGGGGACTGATTATCCTGATGAACTGGCAGCAGATCGGCTATATGATGATTATTTATATTGCCGGAATCCAGAACATTCCGGGAGAGCTGATTGAAGCGGCGAAAATCGACGGCGCAACGAACTGGCAGCTTTTAAGGAAGGTGACGATTCCGATGGTGATGCCTTCCATTACAATCTGTACGTTCCTGACGCTGACTAACTCCTTTAAGCTGTTTGACCAGAACCTGGCTCTGACGGCGGGTGAACCGTCCAATAATTCGCAGATGCTGGCACTTAATATCTTTGAGACATTCTATGGAAGAAACGGCTGGGAGGGTGTCGGCCAGGCGAAGGCAGTTATTTTCTTCCTGATAGTAGCGGTCATTGCCATCGCGCAGAACAGGATCACGAGAAGTAAGGAGGTGCAGCAGTAATGGCAAAGAAAAAGAATGCGGACAGCCAGGTAAGCGCGGTCAGAAGGGCGAAGCACGGCTGGATATTAACTCTGTTTTTCAGTATACTTGCAATTTTTTACATGTATCCGATTTTCCTGGTAGTCATCAACGCTGTGAAGAAAAAGGCCTTTATCACAAGAACGCCGTTTGCGCTGCCGGATGAACGTTCCTTCTTCGGACTGACCAACTTTGTCAACGGAATTGAAAAGACCAACTTTTTTGCGGCGCTGGGCAATTCCGTGATTATCACGGTCGGCTCCGTGGCATTGATTATTTTGTGCACCTCCATGTGCGCATGGTTTGTCACCAGGGTACATAATAAAATGAATACGGGCATTTACATGCTCTGCCTGTTTTCCATGATTGTGCCGTTCCAGATGGTGATGTTCCCGCTGTCGAAAATCGCAAACATGATGAAGCTGAGCAACCCCATCGGCATTATTCTGGTGTATCTCGGCTTTGGAGCGGGACTTGCGGTGTTTATGTTCTGCGGCTTCGTAAAGAGCATTCCGCTGGAGATTGAGGAGGCGGCCATGATTGACGGCTGTACGCCGATTCAGACTTTTTTCAGAGTAGTGTTCCCGATTATGAAGCCGACGGTTATCACGGTGGCGATTCTTCAGGCAATGTGGATTTGGAACGATTACCTGCTGCCGTATCTGGTGCTGGATTTGAAAAAATATAAGACGATTCCGATTGTTATTCAATATTTAAAAGGCGGCTACGGTGCGGTAGACTGGGGAACCATGATGGCGATGCTGGTGCTGGCAATCATTCCGATTATCATTTTTTACGCTGCATGTCAGAAATATATTATTGAAGGAGTAGTTGCAGGAGCGGTCAAAGGCTGATATTATATTACTGGGTACTTTTTTGTAAAAATTTCACAAAAATCGAGTTTTTACGAAAAAATACGAAAAAATAGTAGACAGGAATGAAAAATATGGTTACGATAAAAGACATAGCCAGAGAATCAGGGTATTCTGTCAGTACCGTTTCCCGTGTACTCAATCACAGAAACGATGTCAGCCCGGATGCAAAAAAGAGAATCGAGGAGGTTGTCGCGGAATATCATTTTGTGCCGAACAACAATGCAAAGCATTTAAAGCAGAGCAATTCCAAATCCATCGGCGTACTGGTAAAGGGTATTTCCAACATGCTCTTTGCCAGCATCGTCGAGGAGATTCAGCGTATGATTGAAAAGACCGATTATACGGTGGTTGTTTCCTATCTCGACGAAGATGACGACGAGGTCGAGCAGGCGCTTCTTCTGTGCCGGGAACGAAAGCCGCTTGGGCTTTTGTTTCTCGGAGGAAACCCGGAGTACTTTAAAAAAGGGTTTGCGAAGGTGGATCTTCCGTGCGTGCTTGTGACAAACCTTGCGGACAAGATGGATTTTTCCAATCTTTCCAGTGTGGCGACTGACGATGTGGCGGCGGCAAAGTGCGCCGTGGATGCGCTTTTTGAGGCAGGACATCAGAAAATCGGCATTTTGGGCGGCGATATTGAAAAATCCTACACAAGTCATTTGCGTTTTGAGGGCTGTCTTGAAAGCTTTGGGGAGCATGGACGTCCGTTTTTTCCGGAGCTTTGTTATGAGAAAGCCAGATTTTCTTACGGAAGCGCGTACCGTGGAATGGAGCGTCTGCTCCGCAAATATCCGGATCTGACGGCGGTGTTTGCCATGTCGGATGTGATGGCCATCGGTGCGATCCGGGCACTGCGGGATATGGATTACCGCATTCCTGAGGATATTTCGGTCATTGGTTTTGACGGTACCGATTTGGCGGAGTATTATAATCCGAAGCTTGCCACGATCAAACAGCAGTACCAGACCCTTGCGACACGCAGCGTGGAGATTTTATTCGGTCAGATTGAGCTGAAAAAAGACAGGGTTCATGAAATTGTTCCGTTTGAGTTTGTAAGTGGGGAGAGCATTCAAAAAATATAACCGCGCAGATTGCAGATATATCTGGAATGGTTATAAAAAATAAAATAGGAATCACGTCAGTGGTTCATGTTAGGAGGAACAATTGTTATGAGAACCAGCGGTGTGTTGATGCACATATCTTCGCTGCCGTCTCCCTACGGAATCGGCACGATGGGAAAAGAGGCGAGAAAGTTTGCGGACTTTCTGAAAAAATCGGGTCAGAAATACTGGCAGATTCTTCCAATCTGCCCGACCAGCTACGGCGATTCTCCCTATCAGTCGTTCTCCAGTTTTGCGGGGAATCCGTATTTTATCGATTTGGAATACCTGTGCAGGGAGAAGCTGTTGACGAAAAAGGAGTGTGAATCCTTCCCATGGGGAACCAATCCGCATTATGTGGATTACGGTGTGATGTACACGTCGCGCTATCCGCTGCTGAAAAAAGCATACGCACGCTTTCAGAAAAACAAACCGGAGGATTTTGAGGAGTTTTGCAGCAAAGAAGCCGAATGGCTGGACGAATATTCGCTTTTTATGGCGTTAAAGGATGCCAACGGCGGCGTGGCATGGTCTGAATGGGACAAAGATTTAAAGACCCGTAAGCCGGAAGCGCTTGCGGAGGCAAAAAAGACCTATGCGGATGACATTGATTTTTATAAGATGCTCCAGTATCTGTTTTATAAGCAGTGGTGGGATTTAAAAGCATATGTCAACGGCATGGGAATTGAGATTATCGGGGACGTGCCGATTTATGTGGCGGGAGACTCCGCCGATGTATGGGCGAATCCGGAGCAGTTTTATCTGGATAAAAATCTGGACCCGATTGACGTTGCGGGATGTCCGCCGGATGCTTTTTCCGAGGACGGCCAGCTCTGGGGCAATCCGCTGTTCCGCTGGGATGTGATGAAAAAGGACGGTTACGACTGGTGGACGAAACGCATCAAAGCGATGTCGAAGCTGTATGATATCGTCCGCATTGACCATTTCCGGGGCTTTGATTCCTATTACGCGATTCCGGCGGGAGATGACACGGCAAAGAACGGGGAGTGGCGCAAAGGGCCGGGCATGGATTTGTTCCGCACACTGGAGAAAAAGCTCGGCAAGCTTAACATTATTGTGGAAGATCTCGGATTTCTCACGCCGTCAGTGTTAAAGCTGGTAGCGGATTCCGGGTTCCCGGGCATGAAGGTGATTCAGTTTGCGTTCGATTCCAGGGAAGGAAGTGATTATCTTCCCCACAATTATGATAAGCACTGCGTCGTTTATACGGGAACGCATGATAATGACACGATTCTCGGCTGGATGAAGACCGCGCCGAAAAAAAGCGTAAAATTCGCAAAGGAATACTTAAACCTTACCGAGGAGGAGGGCTACAACTGGGGCATGATGCGCGCCGCGTGGGCATCGGTCGGAGAGCTTGCGGTCGTGCCGATGCAGGATTTAATAGGAATCGGCTCCGAGGGGCGCATGAATACGCCTTCCACGCTGGGCGGCAACTGGGAATGGAGGGCAACGCCGGAGCAGATAGACGGAAAGCTGGCGAAGAAGCTTTACCGGTATATGCAGATGTACGGACGCGTCCGAAAGGATCCGGTGGAGGAAACCGACCCCAAAGAGGAGAGCAAAACCTTAAAATCGGACAAAAAGAAAAATTTGAAAGCTTAATAACGGAAAAATCCCGGCAGCGGAAAAAACGCGGCCGGGATTTTCTTTTTGCAGAAAATGTATTAATATAGAGAAAAGAGAAGCGGGGAGGAAAAGCGATGCTGTATTTTATCATAAACGAAAAGTCCAGGAGCGGCCGTGGGAAGCAGGTGTGGAGCGAGCTTAGGGAGTACCTTGCAAAAACGGGAGTCGTCTACGAGGCAAAGGTTACAAAATACGAGGGACACGCACGGACCATTGCGCGGGAGTTCTGCGGGAGAAAGGATGATGATATCTGCCTTGTGGCAGTCGGGGGAGACGGGACCGCAAACGAGGTGTTAAACGGGATTACGGATTTTGAGCGGGTACGGTTTGGTACGATTCCGAACGGTTCAGGAAACGACCTCGCACGGGGACTTGGGCTTTCCCAAAGCCCGCAGGAGAACCTTTTGCGGATACTTAAGGCAGCAAAAAAGAGCAGAGAGGAAACCGAAAGCATGGATTTGGGGCAGGTGCGCTGGAAGGGCGGAAAACGGCCGCGTATATTTGTCATCAGCGCGGGGGTGGGACTTGACGCCCTGGTATGCAAAAAAGCGCTCAAATCCAGACTCAAGGATTTTTTAAATAAGCTTCGCCTGGGAAAACTGACGTATCTGTGCCTGACGGTACAGTCTCTGTTTTCCATGGAGACGACGGATGCGGCGGTCTGGTTTGACGGGAAAAGCAAAATCCCACGCAGCCGTGTGATTTTTTCCGCGGCGATGAATTTTGCTGCGGAGGGAGGGGGAGTGCGGATGGCGCCGGGGGCAAACCCCGCGGACGGGAAGCTTTCTGTCTGTCAGGCCTTTGGGATACCCAAATGGCGCACATTTTTTTGCCTTCCGCTGCTGGTGGCCGCAAAGCATACGAGGCTTCGGGGCTTTGAGGTTACGGACTGCACGGACTGTAAAATCCGTCTGGAGCGTCCGATGGTGCTCCACGCGGACGGGGAGTACTGCGGCGACGTGACAGAAATGCAGTTTACCTGTCTCCCCGGAAAGCTTAAGGTTCTAAAATAGAGCGGTATCGGGCATAAAAAGGACGTTCTTCTCATACAATGTTACAACAATGGAGGAGAACTTTTATGGATAATTTCAGCGAAAACAGAGAATTTAACCTTTATCGGGATATTAATACCCGTACCAATGGGGAAATCTACATAGGAGTCGTGGGACCGGTACGGACTGGGAAATCCACGTTTATCAAACGGTTTATGGATTTGATGGTTCTGCCGTTTGTGGAGGACGGACACGCAAAAGAGCGGATGATGGATGAACTGCCCCAGTCGGCGGCGGGAAAAACCATCATGACGACGGAACCGAAGTTTATCCCGCAGGAGGCGGCGGAAATCGTATTGCCGGGAGCGCTGCCCGAGGCGAGAGTGAAGGTGCGGCTGATTGACTGTGTGGGGTTTATGGTGGACGGAGCTTCCGGCCATATGGAGGGGAACGAAAAACGAATGGTAAAAACACCGTGGTTTGACTACGAGATTCCGTTCGTGGAGGCGGCGTCCATCGGCACGCAGAAGGTCATCAGGGACCATGCCACCATCGGGATTGTCGTGACGACCGACGGTTCCATCGGGGAGCTTTCGCGCGGCAGCTACATAGATGCGGAGGAAAAGACCGTTGCGGAGCTTGACGCAATCGGAAAGCCTTATATTATCCTGCTTAATTCCAAAAAGCCCTACAGTGATGAGACAGCGAAGCTTACGCAGGAGCTTCGGGAGAAATACCGGACGGCGGTGCTTCCGGTGAACTGTGAGCAGCTTCGCAAGGATGACGTTTACCGGATTCTCGAGAGTATTCTGTATGAATTTCCGGTCGCAAGGGTTGAGTTTTTTATTCCGAAATGGGCGGAGATGCTTGGGGCGGACCATCCGATGAAGGCGGAAATCATAAAGACCGCGTCGGGGATTCTTGACAGTATGCAAAAAACCGGGGATGTCCGAAGCTTATCCTTCGAGCCGGAGCAGTATATTTCCAAAATAAAAATCGAGGAGACAGACCTTGCGACGGGCTGCGTGAAGGTCCGCATGGATATTGCGGAGAAATATTACTATGAAAATATGAGCGAGTTGACCGGCGTGCCGATTCAGGGAGAATACGAACTGATTTCCATGATAAAGGAAATGGCTGCGTTAAAGGAATCCTACGAAAAGGTTGCGGACGCCTTTTCCGCGGTGCAGATGAAGGGCTACGGCGTGGTCAATCCGGGACTTTCGGATATTTCGATGGGTGAACCGGTGCTCATCCGGCACGGCAATAAGTTCGGCGTAAAGCTCAAGGCGGTTTCCCCGTCCATACATATGATCCGTGCGAATATCGAGACGGAGATTGCCCCGATTGTCGGCAGCGAGGAGCAGGCGAACGATTTGATCGCCTACATTAAGCAGGGACAGCAGAGCGAGGAAGGAGCATGGGAGACCAATATTTTCGGAAAATCCATCGGGGAGCTCATGGAGGACGGAATCCGAAGTAAAATTGCAATGATGGATGATGAGTGCCAGATGAAGCTGCAGGATACGATGCAGAAGATCGTCAACGACAACAACGGCGGTATGGTGTGTATTATTATATAAGAGGTCTGATCATGTACCATATGCCGGGAAAAGAAAGGAAAAAGTACATATGAAAAAATTTATTCAGGGAATGTATATGAAAAAAAAATTTCGGGCAAGGCTCATTGCGGTAATTTTGTCAGTTATCGTGATGGGCTTTGCCCTTTCCTGGCTGGTGCTGGTGGATATGGGAACAGACCCCTGCACTACCATGAATCTGGCAATTTCAAAAAAGCTGGGGATGAGTGTTGGAAACTGGCAGGCAATGTTTAACATCCTGCTGTTTGTGCTTGTGATTTTCTTCGGAAGGGAGAACATCGGTTTTGGAACGATTGCAAATATGTTTCTTGTGGGGTACTCACTGGACTTCTTTTCCTGGCTGTGGGAGGGATTGCTGCCGGCGGGGCTGTTTGATTCCATGGCGGTTCGGCTGGCTGTATTGTTTCCGGCGCTTGCGCTATTTGTTCTGTCCGCCGGTGTTTATATGGATGTTGATCTCGGGACGGCACCTTATGACGCAATTCCGTTTATGGCAGCAAAACGGCTGGAACGCGTGCCGTTCCGCGTCATCCGTATGTGCTTTGACTTTGCAGTTATTATCATCGGATTTTGTCTGGGAGGAAATGTCGGCATTGTCACGATCCTGATGGGATTTACGCTGGGACCTGTCATTACCTGGGTAGGACACCGGATGGAAAGATTTTTAAGAGTTGAGTAAGTGCGTTTCGGCGAGGAAAAGGCTGGATTTTTGGCGCCCTTCTGCTATAATGGACGCATGGGCATTCTGTCTCTTCGGGCAGGAGCAGAGACGAAAAAGTTAGAAAGAATGGAGAAAAACGATGAATCCGGTCTATGAAAAATTGGAAAGATGTTTGGAGAGCTACCGTGATAAGATTCAATTTGTTCCAAAGGCAGCCCTGGTTTTAGGTTCGGGCCTGGGGGACTATGCGGATCAGATTCAGGTGGAGCATACGCTTGATTACCACGAGATGGAAGGCTTTCCTGTCTCCACCGTACCCGGCCATAAGGGAAGATTCATTTTCGGGTATGTCGGGGAGCTTCCCGTCGTATGCATGCAGGGAAGAGTGCATTATTATGAGGGATATGAGATGTCAGATGTTGTGCTCCCGATTCGGCTGATGAAGCTGATGGGAGCGGAGATTTTGTTTTTGACCAATGCGGCAGGAGGAATTCAGGCCGGCATGCAGGCGGGAGATTTGATGCTGATCAAGGATCAGATTTCCAGCTTTGTGCCGTCTCCGCTGCGTGGGCAAAATATCGGTGAGCTGGGCGTGCGCTTTCCCGATATGAGCAAAATTTATGATGAAAAGCTGCGGAGAATCGTAAAGAAAGCCGCGGCGGAACTTGATATCGACTTAAAGGAGGGAACATATTTACAGCTTCCCGGCCCGCAGTTCGAGACGCCGGCAGAGGTGGCGATGTGCCGCACGCTTGGCGCGGACGCGGTCGGCATGAGCACGGCGTGCGAGGCGGTGGCGGCAAGGCATATGGGAATGCGGGTTGTCGGTATTTCCTGCATCTCCAACCTCGCCTGCGGCATCTCTGCGGCGCCGCTTTCCCACGAGGAGGTACAGGAGACGGCGGATAAAACCGCGCCAAGGTTCCGGGCGCTTGTGACGGAAACACTTACGAAAATCGCTTCGGCAGGAGGTAAGGAAGGATGAATATTCGTTTTTATAATGCAAAAATGCTGGTGCCGGCAAAGGATGGCAGATTTGAAATTGTTGAGGGTGAGCTTTGGGTAAAAGGCAAGGAAATCTGCTATCTCGGGGACGGCAGGAGCAATCTGGAAGAGGTGTGCAAAGACCGGGATGTCATTGTCTGGGACCGGGAGCTGGATGTAAAAGGGAATCTTTTGATGCCGGGCTTTAAAAATGCGCATACGCATACGGCGATGACTTTTTTACGCTCCTATGCGGACGACCTGCCGTTGCAGGACTGGCTGAACAAGCAGGTATTCCCGCGCGAGGGGCAGCTTACCGAGGACGATGTTTATTGGCTCAATATCCTTGGGATTATGGAATATTTAACCAGCGGCATTACCGCCAATTTTGATATGTACTTTTTCCCGCCCGTGGACGCAAAGGCTTCCGTGGATACGGGCTTCCGCACGGTACAGACCAGCGGGCTTAATAATTTCGGCGGAACCGTAGAGCTGATGGAGGAAAATTATCATATCGTCAATGAGATGAGTGATCTGACGAGCTTTATTATCGGTTTCCATGCGGAATATACGACCTCGATGGAGCTGATGGAGGGCGTAGCCAAGCTGGCGCAGAAGCTGAAATCCCCGGTGTGGCTGCACAATTCAGAGACAAAGCTTGAGGTGGAGGAGTGTAAGGGTCGCTGGGGCCTTACGCCGACGCAGCTGACGGAGAAGCTTGGCATGTATGAATACGGCGGCGGCGGCTATCACTGTGTATGGGTGGAGGAGCCGGATTTTGAAATTTTTAAGAGCAGGGGCCTGACGGCGGTGACAAACCCGGCGTCGAATTTAAAGCTTGCCTCCGGTATCTGTCCGCTCAAACGGTTTGCGGATAAAGGGGTTTCCCTCGCAATCGGAACAGACGGGCCGGCGAGCAATAACTGCCTGGATATGTTCCGGGAAATGTTTTTGGCTTCCACGCTGGCAAAGGTGCGTGAAATGGACGCGGCGTGCATTCCCGCGGACGAGATTCTCTACATGGCGACGGCCGGCGGCGCGAACGCGATGCAGCTTTCCGACTGCGACAGCCTTGCGGTCGGCAAAAAAGCGGATATTGTCATGATTGATTTGCAGCAGCCGAATATGCAGCCGGAGAATAATATCGTGAAAAATCTTGTATACAGCGGCAGCAAGCAGAATGTAAAGCTTACGATGGTCAACGGCAGGATTCTCTATGAGGACGGACGCTTTGACATCGGCTTTGACCCGGCGGAGGTCTATCAGCGCGCGAACGCGGTGATTCGCAGGATGAAATAGGCCGCGCAGAGAAAGGAAAGCTATTTATGAGGGTTATTTTTATACATCACAGCTGTTTTGTGGCGGAGGTCGATGAGAAGGTTCTCATTTTTGACTGGTTTGACGGAAACCGGGTAAACGGCTACACCTTCCGGGGCGTGCTGCCGGAATATGAGCCCGACACGCCGGTATACGTGTTTGCCAGCCACAAGCATCAGGATCATTTTGACATGGACGTGCTCCGGCTGGCGGAGATTTACCCGCATATCCGATTCATTTTTTCCAGGGATTGTAAAATGAGTCCGAACTTTTTGAAAAAGCATGGATTTTCGCCGGAGATTCGGGGGAAAATCCAATATATGGGAGCGAACGAGACGTATCGGGTGGACAATGTGACGGTTGAGACGCTCCGCTCCACGGATGCCGGGGTCGCCTTTTATGTGGAGACGAACGGCGCGACGTTTTTCCATGCCGGAGATTTGAATGACTGGAAATGGGACGGCGCCGGCGACCTGATGAACGGGAAGATGGAGCGGGAGTATAAAGCCCGGATTCGGAAACTTGCGGGACGTCCTATCAATCTGGCGTTCGTCCCGATGGACCCGAGACAGGGAAAATATCAGGAGCTGGGCATCGATTATTTTTTGAAAAATACGGAAGCGGAGTATGTGTTTCCGATGCATATGTGGCAGGATTACTCCCATATACCCGTTTACAAAAAGAAGATTTCAAATGCCGGGATGGCAGAGCGCGTAGTGGATATTATACACGAAAATCAGGTGTTTGAGATTCAGGAAGATTAGAGCGGTATCTTGACGGATAGAAAAAAAGTGCGTTATACTAATAGAGTTATATCTGTATAGAGGATAGAAGGAAAGGCAGGAAAAGGGATGGCATTTTTGGGTTGGTTTGTCCGCTATGCGCTGGTGATGGTGATTCTTGCGGCAGTTGCGGGACTTGGCATCTTTACAGGGAAAAAGTGGAGTGATAAAAAGACGCGGAAAGATCCGGACGGGACTTAAGCGTCAGACATTAGAATACTACGTTGGAGGAGCAAATCGTGAAGAAGTTTTATGGAGAAAATGAATTGCGCAGAATGTACCTTGATTTTTTTGAGAGCAAGGGACATCTGGTAATGAAGAGCTTTTCATTGGTACCGCACAATGACAACAGCTTATTGCTGATCAATGCAGGCATGGCGCCGTTAAAGCCGTATTTTACGGGACAGGAGCTGCCCCCGAGGCGGAGAGTGGCAACCTGCCAGAAATGTATCCGTACCGGCGATATTGAAAATGTCGGCAAGACCGCAAGGCATCTGACCTTTTTTGAGATGCTCGGCAACTTTTCGTTCGGCGATTATTTTAAGCATGAAGCGATTGCGTGGTCCTGGGAATTTTTAACCAAGGTTCTTGGGCTTGAGGAGGACCGGCTTTATCCGTCGGTTTACGGGGAGGATGACGAGGCGTTTACGATTTGGAATCAGGAAATCGGTGTGCCGGCGGAGCGCATTACGCGCTTTTATCGTGACCCTGTGACCGGGGAGTGCGATAATTTCTGGGAGCACGGCGCAGGCCCCTGCGGTCCCTGTTCCGAGATTTATTATGACCGCGGGGAAAAGTACGGCTGCGGGAAGCCGGACTGTAAGGTGGGCTGCGACTGTGACCGTTTTATGGAGGTATGGAACAACGTCTTTACCCAGTTTAACGGTGACGGGAAAGGCGGCTATGAGGAGCTTGAGCAGAAAAATATTGATACCGGCATGGGGCTGGAGCGTCTTGCGGTGGTAATTCAGGATGTGGATTCCGTGTTCGACATCGATACCATGAAGGCAATCCGCGATAAGGTATGCGAGCTTTCCGGAAAGACCTACCAGACGGATGCGCTGGATGATGTTTCCATCCGTCTGATTACCGACCATATCCGCTCCGCAACCTTTATGATTTCGGACGGAATCATGCCCTCCAACGAGGGGCGCGGCTATGTTCTGCGCCGTATTATAAGAAGGGCCGCGCGCCACGGAAGGATGCTCGGCATTGACGACATCTTTATGGCGAAGCTTGCGGCTACGGTAATCCACGAGAGCAAGGACGGCTATCCGGAGCTGGAGGAAAAGCAGGATTTTATTTTCCAGGTGCTCTCCCAGGAGGAGGAGAAGTTTTTAAAGACCATCGACCAGGGGCTTTCCATTCTTTCTGATATGGAGAAAGAGCTGGAGAAAAAGGGAGAAAAGGTATTGTCCGGCGAGGATGCCTTTAAGCTTTACGATACTTATGGCTTCCCGATGGATCTGACGCAGGAGATTCTGGAGGAAAAGGGCTTTTCCATTGATGAGGAAGGCTTTCAGAAGGCGATGGAGGTGCAGCGCACCACTGCGAGAAAGGCTCGCAAGGTTACAAACTACATGGGAGCGGACGAGACGGTCTACGAGTCGATTGACCCGGCGGTGACGACGGAGTTTGTCGGCTATGACCAGCTGACCTGTAAATCCAAAATCACCGTGCTCACAAGCGAGACCGAGATTGTGGAGGCGCTCACCGACGGCGAGGTCGGAACCGTGATTGTGGAGCGTACGCCGTTTTATGCGACGATGGGCGGACAGCAGGGAGATAAGGGCGTGATCCGCACCGCCTCCGGCGAGTTTGAGGTGCAGGATACGATTAAGCTTTTGGGCGGCAAGGTCGGCCATGTCGGAAAAATGGTAAGCGGCATGATGAAGACGGGAGACGAGACGGAGCTTTCGGTAGATACCGGGCTGCGGGCGAAAATCTGCAAGAACCATTCCGCAACGCATCTGCTCCAGAAAGCGCTGCGTGAGGTGCTCGGCACGCATGTCGAGCAGGCGGGCTCCTATCAGGACGGGGAGCGTACCCGTTTTGACTTCAGCCATTTTGCGGCGATGACGCCGGAGGAAATCGCAAAGGTGGAAAAGCTTGTAAATGACAAGATTGCGGAAGCGATTCCGGTTCGGACGGATATCATGACTGTGGAGGAAGCCAAAAAGAGCGGCGCGATGGCCCTGTTCGGTGAAAAGTACGGGGATACGGTGCGCGTCGTGTCGATGGGGGATTTTTCCAAGGAGCTCTGCGGAGGTACGCATGTCGGCAATACCTCGCAGATTACGGCGTTTAAAATCATTTCCGAAAACGGCGTCGCTGCGGGAGTGCGCAGGATTGAGGCGCTGACCGGCGAGAATGTGTTTGCGTATTACCGCAATGTCGAGGAGGAACTTTTAAAGGCGGCGAAGGCGGCAAAGGCCACTCCTGCGGCGCTGGCGGAAAAAATCGAGCACATGCAGGCGGAAATCAAGATGCTTGCCGCCGAGAATGAGTCACTTAAGAGCAAGGCGGCAAAGGATGCGCTCGGCGATGTCATGAACCGGGTTGAGGAGGTAAAAGGCGTTAAGCTGCTTGCGGTTTCTGTGGAGGACGTTGATATGAACGGACTGCGCGACCTTGGCGACCAGCTGAAAGAAAAACTGGGCGAGGGCGTGATTCTGCTGGCTTCCTCCTGCGGCGGAAAGGTCAATCTGGTGGCGATGGCAACGGACGGTGCGGTAAAGAGCGGTGCCCATGCCGGAAACCTGATCAAAGGCGTTGCTGGCTTTGTCGGCGGCGGTGGCGGCGGACGGCCGAATATGGCGCAGGCGGGAGGAAAGAATCCGGCCGGCATACCGGAGGCTATCAGCCAGGCGAAAAATGTGTTGGAAACACAGCTTTAATTTTTCATGGAAAGGATTGGTGGGTATATCATGGATGGTACAAGAGATGAGGTATTTAAAAACAGGAGTGTCCGGCAGAAGGTGATGGGGACGATTCGTCTGGTAATCATCATTTATGCTATCTGTGTGACGCTTGCGGTGGTAGGACTGTTATCATCAGTCAATGTTTCCGAGGGGAGGGAGTTACTGTTTCTTGCAACCAGTATCCCGTTTCAGCTTATTCTTCTGGCAGTGGGCATTACCCTGACACTGCGACGGGCAAAAATGCTGGTGGATTATATTGTAAATCCCGTACAGGAACTTAGCGAAGCGGCAGGGAAGCTTGCCAGCGGAGTGTTGGATATTGAGATTGGGTATGAGTCAGAAGATGAAATCGGTGTCCTGGCGGAGGATTTCCGCAAGACAGCGCGGACGCTCCACATGATTGTCGAAGATTTGCAGTATATTCTGGAAAAGTTTTCTGTCGGCGATTACAGCGTGCACTCAGGATGCAGGGAGGCTTACGTCGGAGAGTTTAAGGAGGTACTGGATAAGCTTGTGGATACGGTGGTTCACATCAGCGGAACGCTGGCGCTTATTCGTGAATCCTCCAAGCAGGTGGCGGCCGGTTCCGAACAGCTCGCTGTCAGCTCCCAGGATTTGGCAAAGGGAGCGACTGATCAGGCTGCAGCTGTAGATGCGCTGGTTTCAAGTGTATCAGAGGTGGCAAGCCAGGTGGTTTCCAACAGCCAGTCCACGGATGTTGTGCATGACAAGGCAAAAGAAGTCGGAGCTGAGGCACAAATCAGCCAGCAGAAGATGCAGGAGCTGACGGAAGCAATGAAGCGTATCTCCGAGACGTCAAACGAAATCGAAAAGGTCATTGTGGAGATTGAGAGTATTGCGTCCCAGACGAATCTTCTTTCGCTTAACGCTTCCATCGAGGCGGCGCGTGCAGGAGAAGCGGGAAGAGGCTTTGCGGTTGTGGCAGAGCAGATTCGTATGCTTGCGGAGAACAGCGCAAAATCCGCCGATATGTCGAAAAGCCTTTTGGAGGCAAGTCAGACGGAGGTCGGACACGGTAATGAAGTGGCGAACCAGACGGCAGAATCACTCAATAAAGTACTTGCGGAGCTGGATCATATCATCCAGGCGGTTGCGGATATCCGTATTTCTTCCGACCAGCAGGCGGATTCCGTCAAGAAAATTGAAAACGGTGTAAAGCAAATCAGCGACGTTATTTCCAGCAATTCCGCTGCTTCCCAGGAAACCTCTGCTACCAGTGAGGAGCTTTCGGCAGAAGCAGATTCTCTCGACGGCCTGCTCAACCAGTTTCAGCTGCGAGAAGATGAGTAGGATGTATAAATTTCTGAAAATAAGCGAAAATACATAAAAAAAATAAATAATTACAAATAAGGGAAAAATAGTTGACGAACGCAAAATTTGTGTTATAATACTATATAGTGCAATGAATATGACCCAAACAGTTGAATATGCACAATACGCAACTGGAGGGAGGTTAGGTGTGAGATAATGTCTAGTGTGATTGTAAAAGAAAACGAGACTTTAGATAGCGCTTTACGTCGTTTCAAGAGAAACTGCGCAAAAGCAGGTATCCAGCAGGAGATTCGTAAAAGAGAACACTACGAGAAGCCAAGCGTAAAACGCAAGAAAAAATCTGAAGCAGCTAGAAAAAGAAAATACAACTAATCGTTGTATTGTAAAAGAGTACCGCGGAAGCGGTACTCTTTTTTTGAGGAAAGGGAAGTACATGAAACGAATAAAAGGAAGTCTTATTTTGATATTGCTCCTGTGCCTGTCCGGATGTTCCGGCGAAAGGAATCATCCCACGGATGACGCACCATCAGCGGATGTGGATATCAGCAGTGAGCAGTTAACGGATGAAACGGAAGCACCGCAGGAAGCAGTAATCATAGATACTGATTGGTCAGATTATTTTGACGGGATAAATGGCACGGCCGTTATTTATCATCCGGATGAGAACCGTTACCTGATATATAATCAGGAGCTGGCGGATACACGGCGGTCTCCCTGTTCTACATTTAAAATAGTTTCCTCTCTGACGGCCCTGGAAAACGGAATCATTGTACCGGATGATTCCGTGCGGGCATGGAGTGGTGAAATATTCTGGAATGAAGAATGGAATAAAGATATTAGTTTTGATGAAGCATTTCGTTCCTCCTGCGTATGGTATTTTCGGGAGGTGATCGACGAGATAGGAAAAGATCTCATGCAGACGGAATTATCGAAACTTCAGTATGGCAACTGCGATATTTCTGATTGGGAAGGCAGATTAAACACCAACAACAATAATCCTGCATTGACGGGTTTTTGGATTGAATCATCGCTGAAAATATCACCGAAAGAGCAGACGGAAGTTATGGAGCGTATTTTTGGCGGGCAGTCAGAATATTCAGAGGAAACACGAAACCAATTGGAACAGGTGATGAGAATAGAGGAACAATCACAGACGGACATTTCCATTTATGGGAAAACCGGAATGGGCAAGGATCAGGGCGTGGTTGTTGATGCGTGGTTTACAGGTTTTGCTGATATTGCCGGCAAAAGAGTATATTTTTGTGTTTATCTTGGGGAAACAGAGGGGGCAGATGTATCGAGCACAAAAGCAAAGGAGATAGCAGGTGAGATAATTTCTCATTATGGGAACCAAATGAAGTGAGGAAATTCTTTTTACCGTTGGCAAATCAGGTTGTCCTTGCCAACGGTAAAAGAAACGGCACGCGGCTGCCTTTAATAGCCGTAGGCTTCTCCGATGAGCAGCACCTTGATGCGCCCCTTAATGCCGCTGCGCCTTGTGATGACTGTCTGATTGCAGATACAGTCGGGCGAGAGACAGTCTGCGCAGACACCTGTTGCGGTACAGGGCGTATTGCGCCCGAGACGCTTACAGTTGATGGGGGAAGCGACATTACGTGCACGGCTTAATGCGTCCTGTAAGTTTGCGGAGACTTTGTTTATGCCGGCAAGGATGATGACATTTTCCGGGCCGTAAATTAAGGCTGCCACGCGGTTTCCGGTGCCGTCAATGTTGACGAGCTCTCCGTCTGCGGTAATGGCGTTGGTGCTCATGAAGTAGAAATCCGCCGAGAGGGCGTCATGATAAAGCTTTTTGGTCTCCTCAGGTGTCTTTGCGGTGGCGCGGTCAATCAGCCGGATGCCGGGATCATGGCGGAGCGCCGTGAGCATTCCTGATTCCTCAAGGGTCATGGAGCCGCCGAAAGCGACGCTGCACCCTTCGGTCAGCCAGGAGAAAGCTTTCTTTTCGGCTTCCTCGATGGTCGGGCAGTAATATCCCTCCATCTGCCGTTTTTCCAGATTCTTAATCACTGTGGCGGCAAGGGTTTCATAGTACATATCTCTTGGTGTAGTTGGATTCATACGATACCTCTTTTCTGCGGCATGGGACCGCGTTTGTATTTTTTGTAACTGTGTGTTTTGCTGTGGTTGTATTATAACATAATTTCTTGACTTTTTGTGATAAGCGGATAAAATAAAGGAAGTTGCGGCAACAGTTCAGGGAGGATGGACATGAGTGAAAATTTAAAGAAAATGATATCTTATTATAAACCATATCTGGGAGTTTTCTGGGCGGATATGTTTTTTGCGGCCGTGTCAGCGGCAATTGCTCTGGCGCTGCCGCTCGTGATACGCTATGTGACATCTACGCTCATTTATCTGGACGCGGCGGAAATCATGCGGCAGATAAAAATCATCGGGGCGGTTCTGCTCGGACTTGTCGCGGTGGACTGCTACAGCCGGTTTTTTATTTCCAATCAGGGACATGTGATGGGAGCGAAGATGGAATATGATATGCGGGCGGAGATTTTTGACCATCTGCAAAAGCTGTCCTTTTCCTTCTATGATGACCAGAAGGTGGGACAGCTGATGTCCCGCATTACGACGGATTTGTTTGACATTACGGAGCTGATGCATCACGGGCCGGAAAATATTATTTTATCGGTGATTAAGATTGTCGGTGCGTTTATTATTTTGATGAGCATTAATCCGGCGCTGGCGCTGGCGGCCTTTGCGGTCCTTCCCTTTATGTTTGCGTTTGCCTATTATATGAACGGGAAAATGCGCCGCGCCTTTCGGAAAAACCGTGAGCGGATCGCTGACATCAACGCGCAGATTGAGGACAACCTTTCCGGGATCCGCGTGGTGAAATCATTTGCCAATGAGGCGGTGGAAAATGAAAAGTTCGGAAAGGGAAATGCGGGGTTTCTCTCGGCAAAGAAAAACAGTTACCATTATATGGGAAGCTTTTCCGCGGGAATGGGCGCGTTTACGACGCTGATTCAGGTAAATGTGATTATTGTGGGCGTCGTCCTGATTGCCGGGGGAAAGGTGGATGTCAGTGATCTGGTGACCTTTCTTTTATATATCAGTGTATTTACCGAGCCGGTGCGCACGCTGATCGACTTTACGGAGCAGTTCCAGAACGGATATACCGGTTTTGAGCGTTTTCGTGAAATCATGGCAATCGAGCCGGACATTGCGGACGATGAAAACGCGCAGGAATTGCGGGATGTAAAGGGCGACATTGTTTTTGAGGATGTTTCGTTCCGGTACGGGGAAAATACGGAATGTGTCTTAAACCATGTGAACCTGAATGTGCCCGCGGGCTCCTATATGGCGCTTGTCGGCTCCTCGGGCGCCGGCAAGAGTACGCTGTGCTCCCTCATTCCCCGGTTTTATGACGTGACGGCGGGCGCGGTCAAAATTGACGGTAAGGATGTCCGGAGCCTTACGCTTAAGAGCCTGCGGGACCACATCGGAATCGTTCAGCAGGATGTTTATCTGTTCGTGGGGACGGTGTATGACAATATCCGCTATGGAAAGCCGGACGCCACCAGGGAGGAGGTCATCGCTGCGGCAAAGAACGCCAATGCCCATGAATTTATTATGTCCCTTCCCAACGGCTACGAGACGGATATCGGGCAGCGCGGAATCAAGCTTTCAGGCGGACAGAAGCAGCGTCTTTCCATTGCCCGGGTCTTTTTGAAAAACCCGCCGGTTCTCATCTTTGACGAGGCGACAAGCGCACTTGACAACGAGAGTGAAAAGGTGGTGCAGGATTCACTGGAACGGCTTGCAAAAAACCGCACCACCTTTGTGATTGCACACAGGCTTTCCACGATTAAGAATGCACAGAGGATTCTGGTGCTGACAGATGAGGGGATCGCGGAGGAAGGAACCCATGAGGAGCTGCTGGCAAAGGGCGGCATATATGATAAGCTTTACCGTATGCAGTTCCACACGGACACCTGTTTCTAAAAGTTTTATGAAATCCTTAAGATAGTTTGCAAAAGTAAAAAAAGTAGAGTAGAATATATTTGTTTGTGAAGGGAGCGATACGACAATGACCAAAATTGATATAATATCCGGTTTTCTTGGAGCCGGAAAGACAACGTTTATTAAGAAAATGCTGGACGAAGTATTTCAGGGAGAGAAGATTGTCCTGATTGAAAATGAGTTTGGCGAGGTGGGCATCGACGGAGGATTTTTAAAGGACGCTGGAATCGAGATTTCAGAGATGAATTCCGGCTGTATCTGCTGTTCGCTGGTCGGGGACTTCGGGAAGAACCTGCATGAGGTGCTTCATAAGTTCCATCCCGACCGCATTTTAATCGAGCCGTCGGGTGTCGGTAAATTATCCGATGTCATGAAATCTGTCATTGATGTGGAGAAGGATGAGGATGTCAAATTAAACGGTCTGGTTACGGTTGTCAATGCCTTAAAAGCAAGTAAGCAGATGAAAGCGTTCGGCGAGTTTTTTAACAACCAGATTGAATATGCCACCACGGTTGTGCTCAGCAGAAGCCAGAACGCTGCGCCGGAGCAGCTGGAGCTGTGTGTGAAACAGATTCAGTCCTTAAATCCCAAAGCCACGATTATCACGACTCCGTGGGATGACATTAAGGGAGAGCAGATTTTAAAGGTGGTAGAGGGGCAGGATTCCCTGGAGATGAAGCTTCTTGCAGAGCAGCAGCGCCATGAGGACGAGGACCATGACCATGAGCATGGAGAGCATGACCATGAGCATGAGGAGCATGACCACGAGCATCATCATGAGCACGGAGAGCATGAGCACTGCCGTGAAGATCATGAGCATGATCATGAACATCATCATGAGCACGATGAGAACTGCACCTGCGGCTGCCATGAGCATCATCACCACCATGCAGATGAGGTCTTTACGAGCTGGGGAAGGGAGACGCCGCATAAATTCACAAGGGAGAAGATTGAGGATGTATTAAAAACGCTCTGTGAGACGGATGATTACGGCGTAATTCTCCGGGCAAAGGGCATGGTTGAGGATGAGAACGGTTCCTGGATTTATTTTGACATGGTTCCGGGAGAATATGAGCTGCGGGAAGGAGAACCGGATTATACCGGAAGACTCTGTGTTATCGGAACGGATATTGACGGCCGCAGGCTGGAGGAATTATTTGGGATTGCATAAGCACGGAAGACGGGGGCTGCCGGGTTGCATGGATTTCATTGGATACCCTGTGAGATCCATGCCCGGCGGCTCCTGCCGTATGCGGCGGCAGAAAGGAAGATTGTATGGACGAGATACCAGTATATTTATTTACAGGATTTATGGACAGCGGAAAGACGACGCTGATTAAGGAAACGCTGTTGGACGAGGGATTTACCGAGGGTGGAAAGAGCGTTATTATCTGCTGCGAGGACGGAGAGGTGGAGTATGACGAGGCAGCGCTTGCAAAAATTAATGCAAAGCTGGTCATGGTGGAAAACGAAGAAGATTTCACCGCGGATTTTTTAAAGGAGGTTCAGGCAAAGTATCTGCCGGAGCAGGTGTTTATCGAATATAACGGTACCTGGGGCATGGATACGCTCCTGGAGACCGAGCTCCCGAAATACTGGACGATCGTGCAGGCGTTAGCCACCGTGGATGCGACAACCTTCGATATGTACCTTGCCAATATGCGTCCTATGATTATGGAGCAGTTGTTCCAGGCGGACGTTGTTATTTTCAATCGCTGTGACGACAGTACGGACAAGGGAAAATTCCGCCGCAGCGTCAAGGCGCAGAATCGCAAGGCGCAGCTTGTCTATGAGCGGGCGGACGGCAGTCTGGACGAACGGCCGGAGGAGCTGCCCTTTGATATTTCCGGCGATGAGATTGAAATTTCGGATGCGGATTACGCGATTTGGTATATGGACTGTATGGAGAACCCGAAAAAATATGAGAGAAAGAAGATTTCCTTTCTCGCCCTTGTATACAATCCGGATAAGCTGAAAAAGGGTGTGTTCGTACCGGGACGCTTTGCCATGACCTGCTGTATCGAGGATGTGACCTTTATCGGGTTTAAGTGCAAATATCCGGGGGAGGATAAGATTCCTCATAAGTCCTGGATTCGCATTACGGCGGAGGTGCGCGTGGAATTTGCCAGAGAGTATAAAGGCAAGGGACCGGTACTCTATCCGGTTTCGATTGAGCCGGCCGAAAAGCCCGGGGATGAGCTTGTCTATTTTTCATAAAGAAAGAGATTTCTGCACAAAAGAAAAGGGATTGCCGTATGGAATAAGGCAGTCCCTTTTCACATGGTGCGCCTGGCGGCGCACGCTTCTATGCATTGGCATCGATATTATTTTCCCTCATATATTCGCCGATTTTTTTGTCGGATCCCAGAATATGATTGGAGAGCCAGCCGAGCAGATAGTCGATTAGATTCACCAGATATTCCTGCTGGTTGTCATCCATATCATCGAGCTCGGAGAGGTCGATTTCCACCAGACGCTCCACAAAGGAGGTGTGCGCGCGTTTCTGGGCGGGAAGTCCGGGATAGTTGATGCGCTCCATAAGCTGTTCCTCATCTTTGAAATGGAATTCCGTATAGTCGCGCAGCTCCGAGAGAAGACGCATAATCTCGTCGTATTTGTCGTGAAGAAGCTGATCGTGTATGAGGTCGTTGGTTTCCTTTATAATTTCGAACAGGCGTCGGTGCTCGTCGTCGATTAACGGGACGCCGGTCTTGAATTTGTCCGTAAAGGCAAACGGATCGTCATTTGCTTCTTCAAGCGGCTTCATTTTTCCAATCATCATATCGCTGCTTAGAATATGGCTGTACAGCCACCGCACCAGATAGACGAGCAGCTCGTTTAGGGAAGCCTTTGTTGCCTCAGGAGAGGACATATCCAGGGAAAAGCCGTTGATTTTTTCTGCGAAAGCGGCATGCTGCTTTTTTTGCAGCGGAAGCTCGGGATCTTGGATTTTTTCCATGTACGCCTCCTCGTGGGCGAAATGCGTGTTGGCATAATCCTTTACATTCAGCAGAAGATTTTGTGCAATCCGGTTCACATCTTCCGTCTGGCTTGACAGGGAAATGGCTTCGTTTATCATTTGAAATAATCTGCGGTGCTCGTTATCAAGTTCTTTAATGCCAAGCAGGCAGTCATCGGTAAATTGATACATATTTATCCTCCTCCAATGGTGAAATCAACTCCTATTATAGCACATAAATAGAGATTTCGTACCATATAATTCATATAAATTTATTGTTCAGGGGTATTGACAAATTCACTTTATTGTATTAAAGTAAAAGCCATAGGAAAAACCGTTGAGAAAGAGGAGTAGGCATATTTCGAAATGTCAGAGAGCCGCAGGCGGTGGGATTGCGGTATGGAGGGATTTGCTGAATGGACTTTTGAGGGTGGTCTGAATTTTTAGTAGGCGCCACCGGGAACCGGACCCGTTATCCATCCGGCATGTATGATAGTACATGAAGCGAGGGGACCTTTGGTCAATATGAGTGGTACCGCGATAATAAGTAATTATTACCGTCTCAGGCAGTTAGCCTGAGACGGTTTTTTGCGTTAGTTCCAATGGAAACCGGCTTAAACACGGATTTTTCAAAAATAAAAATCTGGAGGGAAAAAAATGAAAAAAAGAATGATGGCAGCAGTAATGATGATGACGATGGCGGCAGGCGCGTTTGCGGGCTGCGGAAACAGCGCGGAGACGGCGGATGGCACCGTATATAAAGTGGGAATTGTCCAGTACGTGGACGACGCTTCCTTAAATCAGATTGAAAAAGCAATCGAGGCAGAGCTTACGGCGAAGGGAGAGGAGCTTGGCGTGACCTTTAATTATGCTGACTATACCTACAACGGGCAGGCCGATTCCTCAACCTTAAATCAGATTGCGGCTGATTTGATTGCCGAGGATGTCGATGTAATTATCCCGATTGCGACGCCGGCGGCGATGATTATGCAGAATGCTACCGAGGATAATCAGATTCCGATTGTATTTTCCGCGGTATCGGATCCGGTCAGCGCAGGACTGGCGGCTGATTTGAACGCACCGGGGGCAAATATCACCGGCACTTCGGACGCGCTTGACACAAATGCAGTGATGGAGTTGATTGTAGCGGCGGATTCCGACATCAAAAAGCTGGGGCTGTTGTATGATAAGAGTCAGGACTCTTCCACTGTACCGATTCAGGAGGCAATTGCATTCTGCGAGGAAAACGGCATAGAATACGTGGAAAAGACGGGAACTACAAATGCGGAGATTTCCGCAGCTGTGGACGCTCTGATGGCGGAGGGTGTGGAGGCAGTCTTTACACCGACGGACAATACCATTATGACGGCAGAGCTTGCTGTTTTTGAAAAGTTCATCGAGGCGGGCGTGCCGCATTACACAGGAGCTGATTCTTTTGCGTTAAACGGCGCGTTTTTGGGCTACGGCGTCAACTATACGGATCTCGGAACCGCTACCGCGGATATGGCAGTGGAGGTTTTAGTGAACGACGCAGACCCCGGAGAGACGGCAATCCGTACGATGGACAGCGGTATTGTGACTGTCAATACGGAGACGGCGGAGGCACTTGGCATTGATTACAGTGTTTTCGAGGGAATGTGTACCGAATTAAAGACGGTTGTGACTGCCGAGGAGTTTGAATAAAAAATACGTAAAAACGGAGGGGCCTATGGGTTCTATTATTACACTTTCAATCGTGCAGAGCGCACTGGAACTGGGATTTATTTACGCGCTGGTGGCGCTGGCTCTGTTTGTATCGTTTTCCATATTAAATATTGCTGATTTGTCTACGGACGGCTGCTTTACCTTAGGCTGTGCCGTCTGTGCCACGGTGACGCTGGCGGGCCATCCTGTACTGGGGCTTGTCGCCGCGATGGCGGCAGGGGCCGCGTCGGGTTTTATCACGGCATTTTTGCAGACCAGAATGGGAATTCAGTCGATTCTGGCCGGAATTATTGTCAATACCGGACTTTACACCGTTAATATCGCAGTGATGGGGTTTGCGTCGAATATGAACCTGTTCGCCTGCGATACGGTATTTTCCTGGGCGAAGGAGGCCATCGGAGGAACCTGGTATAAACTGATTGTGGCGGTTGTGGTGGTGCTGCTTGTCGGAATATTTCTCGCATGGTTTTTAAATACCAGGCTTGGGCTTTCCATCCGGGCAACCGGGGATAATCCGGATATGGTGCGTGCGTCAAGCATCAACACGGGATTGATGATTACCATCGGGCTGTGCGTGGCAAATGCCCTGACCGGGCTTTCCGGCGGCCTGCTGGCGCAGTATCAGAAGTCCTGTGACATCAACCTGGGAACGGGAATGGTAACGATTGCCCTTGCGAGTCTGATTATCGGCGAATCTATCCTCGGGAGGGGAGGGATGCCGAAGCGTGTGCTCGGGGTGGTGCTTGGAAGCTGTCTTTACCGGTTTGTCGTGGCGATTGCCATGCGGCTGAATGTACCGGCGGAATGCTTAAAGCTGGTTTCCGCGTTGATTGTGGCGTTTGCGATTGCGCTTCCGTATCTGAAAAAGCAGGCGGCCTTTCTGCGGCAGCGGCGCGCGGCAAAGGAGGAAAACCAGGTTTTCCTGCAGCAGCTTGCGGACGGGCAAAAGGGCGGAGAGGAGGAATAGAAAATGCTTTTCATGAAAAATATCAGCAAGACCTTCTATCCGGGAACGGTGAACGAAAAATGCGCCTTAAAAGATTTGAACCTCACGCTTGCCGACGGGGATTTCGCAACGATTGTCGGAAGCAACGGAGCGGGAAAATCTACACTGTTTAACGCGATTACCGGTGCGTTTTATGTCGACCGGGGACTGATTGTTCTGGATGGAGAGGACATTACCTATCAGAAGGAGCATGTCAGAAGCCGGGTAATCGGGCATTTGTTTCAGGACCCGTTAAAGGGTACCGCGCCCCACATGACGATTGAGGAAAATATGGCGCTCGCCTATCTTCGGGCAAAATCTTCAAAGAATGCCTATTTCAGCCGGATCAAGGCGGCGGATAAGGCACGGTTCCGGGAACAGCTCGCGCTTTTAGGCATGGGGCTTGAGGACCGCATGAAGCAGCCGGTCGGGCTTTTGTCCGGCGGCCAGCGGCAGGCGCTGACGCTTCTGATGGCAACGATGGTGACACCAAAAATCCTTCTGCTGGATGAGCATACGGCGGCCCTTGATCCTGCAACGGCGAAAAAGGTTTTGGAGCTGACGAAAAAAATTGTGGAGGAGCGCAGGATTACCTGCCTGATGGTCACTCATAATATGCAGCAGGCGCTCGCACTCGGCAACCGGACGCTGATGATGGATGCGGGAAATATCGTGCTGGACGTCAGCGGAGAGAAGCGGCGCGGCATGACTGTGGAGGATTTGCTGGAGCAGTTTGCGCTTCGGGCCGGAAAGCGGCTGGATAATGACCGTATTTTGTTTTCAAAGGTAGAAAATTCTTGAGTTTCCGCATTTTTACTTTACAGCGCCAAAAGCACCTGCCATATCTTATGGCAGGTGTGCATTGCGCATAAATTGCTTCTGGAAAACAAGTTTTCCGAAAGCAATTTTGCGCAATTTAACAATGCTGCTTTCGCAGCATGTTCTTTTGGCGTTTGGAACATGCAATTTGCGGAAACTCAACTGGAAAATTAAATATCTTATGAAAAATAGAGGAAAGCCGTTGAAATTTGACGTGTTTTCCTTTATTATGTTAAAGTATGAAAATAAATACATAACGGGCATGTTGATGTAGATAAAAATGGTGAGGAGGAAACTATGTATCCAATCGTAAGAAGAGAAAAACTGGCAGACAAGATTTATCTGATGGATGTCAAGGCGCCCCGTGTCGCACAGTACTGCGAGCCGGGACAGTTCGTCATTGTAAAGATTGACGAGGAGGGGGAGCGTATACCGCTTACTATCTGCGACTATGACCGGGAGGCTGGGACGATTACCATTGTATTCCAGACCGTCGGAGCTTCCACGGAGCGTATGGCGTGGTTAAAGGAGGGCGATGCTTTTCAGGATTTCGTAGGACCGCTCGGCTGTGCGTCCGACCTCATATCGGAGGATTTGGAGGAATTAAAGAAAAAGAAGATTGTCTTTATTGCCGGCGGTGTGGGAACCGCTCCGGTATACCCTCAGGTAAAATGGCTGCATGAGCACGGCGTGGACTGCGATGTGATTATGGGTTCCAAGACAAAGGATTTGCTCATTCTTGTCGATGAGATGGAAAAGGTGGCGACGAACCTTTATGTGACCACCGATGACGGCTCCTACGGCTTCCACGGCATGGGAACCAATCAGCTTCAGGCTCTCTGGGACGAGGGAAAACGTTATGACCACTGTGTTGCCATCGGACCGATGATTATGATGAAATTCGTCTGCAAGCTGACAAAGGAGCTTGGTATTCCGACGGTGGTTTCGATGAACCCGATTATGGTGGACGGAACCGGTATGTGCGGTGCCTGCCGACTGATGGTAGGCGGAGAAGTGAAGTTTGCCTGTGTGGACGGACCGGAGTTCGACGGACATCTGGTAGATTTTGATCAGGCAATGCAGCGTCAGGCACAGTACCGGACGGAAGAAGGCAGAGCGATGCTGCGGCTTAAGGAGGGGGATACCCATCACGGCGGCTGCGGAAATTGTAAGGAAGAATAGAGTGCGGAATGGAGGATAAAAATGGACGTATTGAAGAAAGTGCCGGTTCGCGAGCAGGAGCCGCAGGTTCGTGCCGCTAATTTTGACGAGGTATGTTTGGGATATAATGAAGAAGAAGCGATGGCGGAGGCTGCCCGCTGTCTGAATTGTAAAAATGCGCAGTGCGTGAAGGGCTGTCCGGTGTCGATTGACATTCCGGCATTTATCGCCCAGGTAAAGGAAGGCAATTTTGAGGAGGCATATCATATCATCAGCAAATCCTCCGCGCTTCCGGCAGTCTGCGGACGTGTCTGCCCGCAGGAGAGCCAGTGTGAGGGCAAGTGTATCCGTGGAATTAAGGGAGAGCCGGTTTCCATTGGTAAGCTGGAGCGTTTTGTCGCGGACTGGGCAAGAGAGCACGGCATCAAGCCGAAGAAGGCAGAGAAGCAGAACGGACATAAGGTGGCGGTCATCGGTTCCGGTCCTGCGGGACTGACCTGCGCGGGAGATTTAGCGAAGCTTGGCTATGACGTGACCATTTTTGAGGCGCTGCACGAGGCGGGGGGTGTGCTGATTTACGGTATTCCGGAGTTCCGTCTTCCGAAGCAGAAGGTTGTTGCCGCGGAGGTGGAGAACGTAAAGGCACTCGGCGTAAAAATCGAGACAAACGTTGTCATCGGCAAATCCGTTACCATTGATGAGCTGATGGAAAATGAGGGCTTTGAGGCGGTATTTATCGGTTCCGGCGCAGGACTTCCGAGATTTATGGGAATCCCGGGAGAGCAGGCGATGGGTGTATTTTCCGCGAATGAGTTTTTGACGAGAAATAACCTGATGAAAGCCTTCCTGGAAGAGTACGATACTCCGATTAAGGCAGGCAAAAAGGTGATTGTTGTCGGCGGAGGAAACGTCGCGATGGATGCGGCAAGAACCGCAAAGCGCCTTGGCGCAGAGGTACATATCGTATACCGCCGCGGTGAGGAAGAACTTCCGGCGCGTGTGGAGGAAGTGCATCACGCTAAGGAAGAAGGGATTATCTTTGATCTGCTTCAGAATCCGACCGAGATTCTTGTGGATGAGAACGGCTGGGTGAAGGGCGCAAAGATTATCAAGATGGAACTCGGCGAGCCGGACGCTTCGGGCAGAAGAAGTCCGGTGGAGATTCCGGGCTCCGAGTATGAGATTGAGGCGGACACGGTAATTATGTCCCTCGGAACCTCACCAAACCCGTTGATTTCCTCCACCACAAAGGGACTGGAGACGAACCGCAGAAAATGTATCGTTGCAGCGGAGGAAAACGGCGCGACCTCCAAGCCGGGCGTATTTGCCGGTGGAGATGCCGTGACCGGTGCGGCGACCGTTATTCTTGCGATGGGCGCAGGAAAGGCCGCGGCAAAGGGAATTGATGAATATTTAAGCAGCAAATAATAAAGTACAAAAAACGGAATGTCTTACAGGGGAAGCCTGTTTGACATTCCGTTTTTGTATGCACACTTTACGGTGTGCGTTTATTCCAGATTGATATGTTTTTTGGTAATCCGGTAGCACACTACGTAATAGATGACGCTCAAAATGACCGAGTAAATAATAGTCGGGGTCAGCAGCATGGTGAATATATCAGAAAACTCGGAAACCGCGGAAACCGCCGAGGTATCCGCCGATATGTCATTCATGAGCATTACATAGCCGCTGGCAACCATTATAATAGTGGATATAATCTGCTCGGCGAAATAGAGTACAACGCCGGCGATGACCGAAGCGGCAACCTTGTGCTGTGAAAAAAGCTGACCGATGGAGGCACTGGTAAAGACCATCAGCAGATACAGCAGGCAGGAGAGGATAATCGCAACCAGCAGATAGAGGATCAGCGCTCCGAAATGCATACCGCTGGTCCGGTAAAACTCAGACAGGAAATAGGAAAAATCCATCTGAAATACAGCACCGCGGCTTGCTGCCGCAATCAGTGCAAAGACAGAGAGCAAAAGCAGCAGGATGGAGCAAAGCATCCAAAACAGCGATACCAGCAGCTTTACATTCAAAATCGAATGATGGCTGACCGGAAGGGTGTGGGTGAGATAACCTCTGTCCGAATACATGGTCCGGTAAAAATGTACGCACATATAGACATAGGTGACGATAAACAGGGCAAAAATGCCGAGCACATACGAAACCATCGCAAGAATCACAAAGAATTCCCTGACCGGGGAGTCATCTGACTGCATGGCGCTGCTTGCCATGGCAATGCATCCGAGTACGGTCACTGCGGCCATGATGGCATAAATCATCAGCATCAGCCTGGCAGTGCTTTTAAATTCATATTTGAATAATTTTCTTAACATTTGAATACCTCCCGGAACAATGTATCTACGGATTTTCCCTCCGCGGCGCGGATGTCATCGACGGAAGAAGACAGCCGGATTTGGCCGTTTTGAATGAAAATGACCTCGTCGAGAATATTTTCAATATCCGCAATCAGGTGCGTGGAGATTAAAATGGAGGCGGAGGGTTCGTAATTAGTCAGAATTACATTTAAAATATAATCCCTTGCCGCCGGGTCTACGCCCGCAATCGGTTCATCCAGCACATATAAATCAGCCCTGCGGCTCATCACGAGAATAAGCTGCACTTTTTCCTTCGTGCCCTTTGACATCGTCTTTAAACGGTCGGAGGGACTGATGGAGAGCTTCTCCAGCATATCGTAGGCGCGTGCTTTGTCAAAGTCTTCATAGAAGTCCGTAAAAAAATCAATAATGTCGGAGACGCGCTCATTCATGTTCAGGTAGGTGTGGTCGGGCAGATAGGAAATATGCTTTTTGCTCTCCACACCGATAGGATTTTCCTTGAAATAGAGCGTGCCGGAGGATGGCGTTAACAGTCCGTTTATCATTTTGATCAGGGTTGTCTTGCCGCTGCCGTTCGGACCGAGAAGCCCTATGATATGTCCGCTCTCAATGCATAGATTGATATGGTCGACAGCCGTTTTGTCACCGAAGTTTTTTGTGAGTTCTCTGCATTCCAGTAAAGTGCTCATGATGTCTCCCCCTTCATAATCTGTTGGATTAGAGAAAGTATCTCCTCATTTTGAAAGCCGAGCTGCTGCATCAGGTCAATCAGCTCTGTTATTTTTTCTTTTGCAATCGAAGATTTCAATTCATCAATCATATGAGTGTCCTCCGTGATAAAGCGTCCAGCGGTGCGCTGGGAATAAACAAGCCCGGTATGCTCGAGCTCCTGAAATGCCTTCTGCATCGTGTTTGGATTGACCGCGGCCTCCGCCGCAAGGTCCCGGACGGACGGCAGCTTGTCGCCCGGCTGATATTTTCCGGATATAATGTCCATCTCAATGCGCTCGACAATTTGCAGGAATATAGGTCTGTCGGAATTAAGGTTCCATGCCATTGTATCACCTCTGTCTTTCTTTGTATTAATCAAATAATACAATAATACACATTGAGTGTCAAGTAAGAATTAGATTTTTTTACATTTTACAAAAATATGGTGGAAAAACGTCTGGGAATGTTATAAAATTACAACATACAATAGATAAAAGGAGAACGAGGAGATGGGTGAAGAAAACAAGTACCGCTTTAATGACATGGTGGAGCGGTATAAACGGATGAACGGATTTTATGTGGCGGCAACGAGTGTTCTGTGGGTGATGTACCTGTGTTATTTGTGGCTGAAAAGAATGAACTCCGCGATTGCGGCTCCGACGGTCTACTGCAATACGGTGCTGATTGTTATTTTTATGGTGGCTAATATTGTCATCTATTGCAGGGATAAGGGGACGAAGCATCTGAAGATGATGTCTGCGGTGGAAATCGGTGTGGAGTATCTGCTGCTGGGCGTTCAGACGGACGCAGAGTTTATCAGCTATACCCTGGCGGGAATTCTTGCTTTGCAGATTCCTTACTATGATAAAAAGAGCTTTAAAAAGGTCAGTATCGGATATTTCATTGCCGCCCTGGCGGTAATCGTGGTGCGGACCGTAAAGGGCAGTTATCTCACGGATGTCGATGATTTGTGCAAAGCGATTTGCATATTGCTGTTGTTGTTTGTGCTGATGAAGGTAGGACAGATCGCCAAGGATTTCAGCGACCATGCGCTTGGAGCAATCGGAGACCAGCAGGAGAAGGACCGCCGTATCTTTGAGAGCGTTGTTGCTGTTTCCCAGACCGTACATGAGGAATCCATCAGAAGCGGCAGTCTTGTAGATGAGCTGGTAAAAACCACCGAGTCGGTGGCGAACAGCATGAGGGAGATTTCAGAATCCTCCAATACAACCGCGGGAAGTATTGAGGAACAGAATAATATGACGCAGAGTATTCAGTCTGCAATCGGAGAAACCGGTGAGCGTTCCCGTCAGATGGTGGAGATTGCGACGGATTCCAATGAGAGTATTCAGGAAAATATGCGCATCATGGAAGAATTAAAGCAGCAGTCCGTGCAGATTGCGGATACGAACCATGATGTGACGGAGTCTATGGGCAGGCTTCAGGAGAAGACAAAAGAGGTAGAGGAAATCGCCGGCATGATTTTGAATATCTCCAATCAGACAAATCTTCTTGCGCTTAACGCTTCGATTGAAAGCGCGCGCGCCGGGGAGGCGGGACGCGGCTTTGCCGTTGTTGCGGATCAGATTCGCCAGCTTGCCGAGCAGACCAGGGAGTCTACGGAGGAAATTACAAGAATTATCAATGAACTGAATGAGAATGCAAATGAGGTTGTTGAGTCGGTACACGGCTCCGTGGAGGCGGCAAAAAGTCAGAACGATAAGATTCTTGCTGCGGCTGCGACCTTTGAGAAGCTGGATCAGAACATGACACAGCTTGTCGGCAATATTGAGGAGGTCAACCGGCAAATCTCCGGTTTGTCCGATTCCAATAACCGGATTGTAGATAACATCTCACATCTGTCAGCTGCAACCCAGCAGGTGACGGCGAGTGCGGAGCAGGTACATGGTATGAGTGAGCAGAACTTAAGCTACGCGGAGCAGGTGAGAAATGCGGTGGAGAATATCAGAAAAACCGCGGATGAATTAAAGCAGTACATATAGAAAATGGCGTGAGTCAGGCAGTGTGAAAAAGTGCCGCCGCAAGGCGGTACTTTTTAGTGGCCATCTTCCCGCTGTCTGCCGATATATAGTGTAACGATGAATGCCAGGGACGGCATCTGTTTTCGCAAACCTGTGGGAAAACAGATGTCTTTTTTGTTATGGAAATGTCTGTTATCGGCAGGGGGAGAAAAGTGAGTTATGAATCAGGACAGGGTGAAAGAGACTGTTCCGGTTCCCGCACATAAAAAACGGTTTCGGGAGTGGGAGCAGGAACATTATCGGAGAAAATATCTCGGTGCGATTTTTTTGACGATTCTTTTGCAAAAAATCGCGGAAAAGGAGTGGCTGGGGGAGGATTTTGTCCCGGCGGGATATACAGGGGAGGTCATGCCGGTACCGCCATGCGCCCCGGCGGAATCCGCGGGGCGCGTGGAGAAAGGCCAAGATAAAACGCAGGGACCGTGCACTTTCAGAGGGACGGCGGCATCGGCGGACAGAAGAAAAATTGTCTGGGCGTCGGGGGATATTTTGGAGCTGACGCTTCCGCAGACAGGGCCGGAGCCGTCCGGTATCTACAGTGTGTTTTCTGTAATGGAAGTAAAATGCCAAATGATATAAATTTATCGAATTACAATAAAAAAATATTGCAAAACAGAAAAATAAGTGTATAATAATGGAAAAAGGCAAAGGAGAATACAGGATGCGTCAAAAAGAAATTGCGGGATGGTTAAAGGGCATTACAATGGTTCTGGCAGTGATGGGACTGGTATTTTTTCTGGTTCTGCTGCCCGTGCTGGCAGCACAGTTTCGAGATGAGCTGCCCGAGGTGTCCTGGCTGTACTGGCCTGGACTGTTGTACGGATGGGGAATCGGTGTGGTCTGTTTTCTGATTTTGTACCAGTTTTGGAAGGTTTGCGTGGAAATCGGCCGGGATAATTCCTTTTCGATGGAAAATGCGGCGTCATTTAAACATATCAGCCGGTTTGCTCTTTTACTCGCTCTGATCTGGTTTGCGGGGATTGTGTTTCTGGCGTGCAGCCGTATGCTTTGGCCCGGAATTTTGATTTTCCTGCTTGTAGCGGTTCTTTTGAGTGCGATTGTATCGATTCTTGCGGCGGCGCTCTCACATTTGATTTTAAAGGCGTATGAGCTGAAAAAGGAAAATGAACTGACAATCTAGGCGAATGGGGAGAAGACGATGGCGATTATTATCAATATAGACGTTATGCTCGCAAAGCGGAAAATGAGCGTCACAGAGCTTTCCGAGCGCGTCGGAATTACGATGGCGAATATTTCCATTTTAAAAAACGGGAAGGCAAAAGCGATTAAGCTTGATACGCTGGAGAAAATCTGTAAGGCGCTTGACTGCCAGCCCGGGGATATTCTGGAATATGTGCCGGATGAGGAAGAAAGAACGGAGGCATAGTAAAGTGTCTGTGGAGGCAAAGGGAGGAAAAGAAATGGATGCAAATTTGATGACAGATTATGAGCAGCGGAGACGGGAGCAGGAGGAGCAAAGGGAGCGGGAAAGGACTCAAAATGCCGGTATTTTCCGGAGCCTTGCACCGGCGAGCCTGTTGTATGCCCTGATTTATACGGTGTGCGTTTACCATAATATAAGCGGAATCGCGGTTTTGTTCTGGGCAGCGGCGACGGTGGGTTATGTCTGTTATGCAGCCCGCAGGGCGGGAAAGAGACCGGGCAGGGAGAGCCTCTTTTTTGCGTCGGCTATGCTGCTCCTTGGCGTCAGCACCTTTACAACGGGAAATCTTTGGATTGTATGGATGAATTATATGCTGTTTTTCTTACTGACCGTCTGCTTTCTGCTGCGGGAATTCGGCGGAGGGCAATGGGGCTTTGGCGCATATGTAAAAGAATTTTTTGCGGCGGTGTGGGGCGCTTTAACTGATGTCGGAAAGCCCTTTGCGGACGGAAATGATTTTATCCGCACAAGAAAAAAAGGAGAAAATACAAAGGCGCATTACGTGCTGTTCGGGATAGCCATCGCCCTTCCGGCGCTGCTTCTTTTGGGCCTGCTCCTTATGGCGGCGGATATGGTTTTCGCGGATATGGTGAGGGAGATTTTTCAGAATTTCAGGCTCCCGTCAAATGTCTTTGGGATTGGGTTCATGCTGTGCTTCGGCTTTTTTTCCTCCTACTGCGGCGTGCGCTTTGTCGGACGGAGGCAGGGGAGCGCAGACAGCGCGCCCGGCAGGAGCTTTGAGCCGGTGATCGCGATTACGGCGGTCTCGATGGTTGCGGTGCTTTATGTGATTTTCTGCGGTGTTCAGGTCCTGTATCTTTTCTGGGGCGGTCTTCGCCTGCCGGAGGGCATCACCTACGCCGAATATGCAAGAAGCGGGTTCTTTCAGCTGCTGTTCGTATGTCTCATCAATCTTGTCATGGTGCTCCTGATTGAGCATTTTTTCCGCAGGCAGACGGCGCTTGATATCATTCTCACGGTCATTTCCGTCTGCACGCTGATTATGACGGCGTCAAGTGCGTGGCGTATGGCTCTGTACGTGCGGGCATATCATCTGACGTTTCTGCGGGTAGCGGTGTTTGCGGCACTGGCGGTAATCGCGCTTTTGATGGCTGGAACCGTAGTGTTTATCTGGAAACCGAAGTTTCTGCTGTTTCGGTATGGAGTGGCTGTCATCTGCGTGATGTACGGGGTATTTTCTTTTTCCCATGTGGATGGCTTTATCGCATCCTATAATCTGGCACAGATGGAGGAACATTCGGACTCGGGCGATTATTATTATATTTCCTGTTTGTCTACGGACGCTGCTCCTCAGATCGCGGCGTATCTGAGCGAGCATCCGGGCGCTGAGACGGTATCGGCGGAATACGGTACGTATGACTGGCTTGCCGCATATATCAATCAAAATGAACATGCGCTGCTTTCGACCGGATGGCGCAGCTATAACACGTCACATGCGGCGGCATATGAGCTGTTTTCCGAGGAAATAGAAACGGTCCTGCGGCAGGAGCCGTAGGACCGACGGGAGTCATGCCGGAAACAGGCAGGCAAACAGCCTGTCATTGTCCTCCGGGTTCATGACGCAGAAGCGTATGTATTTATTGTCCAGGAAGGGAAAGGTCGAGCAGTCCCGAATCATCATTTTCTCACGGATGGCGCGGTCAAACAGATCCTGCGAGGTCAGGTCATCCTTTAGAATACGAACCAGCATGAAGTTTCCGCTCGGCTCGTAGACTTTAAAATCGCGGTTTTTCGAGAGTATGCCGTAGAGTCTTGTCCGTTCCGAGGAAATGAGCTGCCTGGTTTTCTGGATATAGGCAGTGTCCCGGAACATGGTTTCCCCGGCGATGACCGCGAGGGAGTTGATGGTCCAGGGATTTTTCCTGGTGTTGATGGATTTAATCAGATCACGGTTGCCCGTCACCGCGTAGCCGAGGCGTAAGCCGGGGGCGGCAAAGAACTTTGAGGTTCCCCTCAATATGACGATGTTGTTGTAATAATTCGTCAGCGGAACCGCGGAAATCTCATCCATATTGTCGGCAAATTCCACGTAGGTCTCGTCCACCATAACGTAAATATCATGCTGCTTGCAGGCATCTAAAATGTGACGCATTTCCTTGCGCGTAATGCAGGAAGAGGTGGGATTGTTCGGGTTGCAGAGAACAAGCAGATCAATGCTCTCATTCAGGTGGGCGATAAAATCCTCGACATCCAGCTTAAAGTTGTCCTTTTCCTTCAGCGGGTAATAGAGGGTGGTGCCCCCGCCGAGGGCGATTTCCCGTTCGTATTCCGAATAGGTGGGGCCGATGACGATCGCCTTTTTCGGGTGCTCGATCTGGATAAACAGCGAAATCAGTTCGGTTGAGCCGTTTCCCACGATGACGTTTTCATATTCGGTCCCGCAGTATTCGGCAATGCATTTGCGCAGGGAGGTGTACTCCCGGTCCGGATAGGTTGTAATGGCATCTATCTTTGCGGAGAGCTCCGTGCGCAGCAGGGGAGAAATGCCAAGCGGGTTCACATTCGCGGAAAAGCTGACGATTTCTTCTTTTTTGATGCCGTAGATTTCTTCTATTTTTTCCAAATCACTTCCATGAAAATGGTCTTTATGTTTTATCATTGATTACTCCTTGAATTTAGTTTATAATCTATTATAGTCATTGTGGATAAAAAAGCAATAGAAGAAAAAGCAGGTGTCGATTTGCGTAGACGGATACAGCAGCTGGCAAGAGGAAAATTTGAGCGCGTCAGGCCGTTTCTTTCGCTTTCGGCGGACAGGATCGAGATAGAGCTTTCGGAGGGAAAGGATTACACGGGTGACTTCGTGATCACGAGCGTAAACCATGTGCCGATGCGGGGAATGGTGTATTCCTCCAATCCCAGAATGGAGTGCCTGACGCCGCAGTTTGAGGGAGAGGAAGTAAGGATTCGTTATCAATTTCACAGTTACGGGTTAGTCGAAGGGGATATTCAGAAGGGGGAATTTTGTATTGCCATCAACCAGGGTGAATATAACCTTTCTTTTGTTGTGTCCGTTTCCGGGCTGTATGCGGATTCCTCCATCGGTAAAATCAAAAATCTCAATGATTTTGCAAAGATTGCCGCAGAGAGCTTTGAGGAGGCTTACCGGCTGTTTTATTCCGGGCATTTTAGGCACATTCTGCCGGAGGGCGGCATTCGGGAGCAGCTTTTGTATGAGGGCCTGCGGCAGGGGGAGCCCCTGGGACAGAAGGTGGAGGAGTTTTTGACGGCCATCGGCAAAAGGCCGAAGACCGTGCTTACGCTTGCCGGGGAGAGCGCGGAGTTTTCCGGGGTGGAGAGCAGCCGTAAGGAAACGCTGACGCTGCACAGAAATCAGGGCGGGTATCTGGAAATCCGCGTCAGCTCCGACGCGGCGTTTCTGACACCGGAAAGAAGGAGGCTGACCGACGAGGACTTTGTGGGGAGCGTTTTAAGCTTAGATTATTATATTGACAGCGAAAAGCTTCATGCGGGAAAAAATTACGGACGCCTCTGTCTTGAGATTCCGGGAGAGACATTGTATTTTTCGGTCTGTGTTTCCGGAAAGGCGCGGCGCGGGAGAGAGGAAAAGGCAAGGCACAGGGAGGTGCGGGAGGCCAGGGCGAAGCTGATGGAGCTTTACCTGAATTACCGTCTCAAACGGATTGTGACCGGGGTCTGGGCCAATCGTTCCATCGAGCTGTTGGAGCGTCTTGGGGCGCTGTGTCCCGGGGAACCGCTGTACGGGCTGATGAAGGCCCAGGCGCTGATTATGAACCGTCAGAGGCAGGAAGCGTCCTGGATTCTGGAGGATTTTAAACGCGAGTATAAGGAGCGGACGACGCCGGTTTATGGATATTATCTTTATCTGTGCACGCTGATGGAGCGGGAGCCTTCGTATGTGGATAAGGTGACGGAGGAAATCGAACAGATTTTCCGGAGACATCCGGACAGCTCCCTGCTGTTTTGGATACTGCTGTTTGTCAGGGAGGAGTATTATCGGGACGGCGCGAAGCGCTTCCGGGCGATTGAGCAGTGGATGACGGAGAGCCGGAGCCCTTATTTTTATCTCGAGGCGTATTATCTCATCTGGCAGGAGCCAAGCTTGCTGACGAGGCTGGACGGCTTTTCGGCTGCAGTCCTTCATTGGGCGGTAAAATGGAATGCGCTCACAAAGGATGTCGCGCTGCAGGCGGCGGAGCTGATAACGGAAAAAAAGGAATTCAGCCGCCGTTTTTACCGGATTGCGGAGGCGTGCTGTGAGGCTGCGCCGGGGGAGGAAACACTCTCTGCGATTTGCGGGTATCTGATTAAAAACCAGCGCTTTGACACGGAATATCATAAGTGGTACGCGCTGGGCGTTGAGCAGGAAATAAGGATTACGGGTCTTTACGAGGCGTATCTGATGTCGCTGGACGGTAGGACACTCCATGAGGTGCCGAAGGTCATACAGATGTATTTTCAGTATGAGAACAGGCTTCCCTACCGGCAGAAGGCGGCACTGTTTGTCAATATTATTGCCGCAAAGGACAGACAGCCGGAGGTTTACCAGAAATACCGGAGAATGATCGAGCAGTTTTTTATGGAACAGCTTGAAGCGGGACATATCGACGATAATCTGGCTGTTATTTATGACGAGATGCTTGGGGAGGGCGTGCTGAACGAAGAACTGGCGCACAGCCTTGCCGGGGTGCTGTTTACGCATAAGCTTACCTGTATGGAGCCGTGGGCGGCGAAGCTTTATGTTTTGGAGCGGCAGCGGAAAAAAGTGCAGGAGCTTCCCATTCAAAACGGAACGTCATATTTTATGGCCGATACGAATGATTATTGTCTGATTCTTGAGGATTGCCACGGGAACCGTTTCTGCGGCAGCCAAAGCTGCCATGACGAGGCGCTTTTCAATCCGGAGCTTTATATCGATTCCTGTCTGAAGCTGGCGGGGGACGAGCTTTCGTATGTGTTATATGCCCTGCGCGGGAAGGTTTCAGCGGAAGATTTTTCGGATGAGGACTTTCGGTATGCCGCCGGGGTTTTGCGCTCGGATGAGGTAAGCGGTGCCTACAAGGCGCAGCTTGGGGACGCCGTGCTGCGCTCCTGCCGGAAAAAAAGGGTGGAAGCCGCTTATCTGGCGGGATTTGACGCCGGCATACTGGATAAGCGGGCAAAACGCTTTTTGATGGATTATCTTGCCGAGCAGCATTTGTATGAGGACGCCTTTCGGATGGCGGAGGAATGCGGTTATGATTACATGGAAAGCCGGACGGCCGCGGCCCTTTGCAGCTATGCGGTCACGGAGCACGGCTTTGAGGAGGATGATTTCCTGCTCGGTTTTGCGGAGACGGTATTCCGGAAGGGAAAATATAACGACGTTGTTTTGATTTATCTCTGCAAATATTATAACGGCGCGACGAAAACAATGGCAAAGCTCTGGCAGGCGGCGGGAGCGTTTGAACTTGACACCTACGACCTGGAGGAACGTGTTCTGACGCATATGCTGTATACCACCGAGTATGTGCCTGATATCAGCCGGATTTTCGACAGCTATGCCGCAGGCGGCGGAGAGGAAGAGCTGTGTCTGGCATACCTGTCCTATTTTGCGGATGCTTTTCTGGAAAAGGATATGGTTGTGCCTGGCGAGGTTTTTTCCTGTATCCTGGATGGATATCTTGCGGGCAGGGAGTTAAACGATGCCTGCCGTATCGGTCTTCTGAAGTATCTGTCCGGGCAGCAGAGGCTGGAGCAGAAACAGTATGAGGCGGCGGACCGTCTGCTGGAGCGGTATACGGCGCAAAATATTTACTTTACATTTTACGGTGCGTTTGATAAACGCCTGCGCAGGAAATATCATCTGTATGACCGGTTTTTTGTGGAGTATCACGCAAAGCCGGGCAGCAGGGTTTTGATTCGTTACAGCATGGACGGAATCCGTTACCGGGAGGAACGGATGACGGAGGCCTATGACGGTATTTTTATTCGGGAGTTTATTCTTTTTTTCGGTGAAACGGTACAGTATTATGTGATTGAGGAGAAGGATGGCGCGGAGTGCATTACGGAAAGCGCGGAGCTTGCCAATCAGAATATGGAAGGCGCTGCCGGGCTTGGAAGCTATGGGCGGTTAAATGAGATGCTGGTCGCAAAGGCGCTGGGCGAGCAGGAGGCTCTTGCGGAAAAAATGAAGGATTACGACAGGGTAAAAAGGATTGCCGGGCAGGTATTTCGTTTATTGTAGACAGAGGAAAAGACGTGGAACAAAAAGCATATTATCTTGGTATTGATTTGGATGACGAGAACGCCGTCATCAGCTATTTCCAATCAAATATGAAGGCACCGGAAACGGTCAGCACTGTTGCCGGCAGCGAAATTTTCCAGATACCGCTTGTTCTGGCAAAGAAAAAGGGGATGGGGCAGTGGCTGATTGGGGAGGAGGCCGGAAAGCTCGCGTTAAGACAGGGCGAGGGCGCCGTGGAGAGGCTGCTCGGCAGGGCCGTCGCGGGGGAGAACGTTATCGTGGACGGCGAGTCCTATGCCGCGTCGCAGCTTTTGACGCTGTTTGTAAAGAAGCTGATTTATATGGCGGGCAGGCTTTTAAATCCCCAGTGTCCCGATAAGCTTGTCATATGTCTTGAAACGCTTTCGCGGGAGGCGACGGAACTGTTTTTAAATATGGCGCCGGAGCTTGGGCTTACAGCGGAGCAGATAACGCTGATTGACTGGAAGGAGAGCTTTTATTATTTTGCGTTCAGCCAGAAGGAGGAGCTGTGGCTGCACGATGTCTGCCTGTTTGATTACCGGGAGGGGCGTATCAGATGCCGCAGGCTTATGCGCAGCCTGCATACGACTCCGCAGCTTATCACCCTGACCGAGGAGATGCGGGAGATGGATGAGACAAAGCGTGACGAGGCGTTTCTGCGCATTGCACAGGAGAGCTTAAAGGGACATATCGTATCCGCGGTTTATCTGGTCGGAGAGGGCTTTGAGGGAGACTGGATGAAGGGATCTCTTTCGTTTTTATGCCAGGGCAGACGGGTATTTATGGGCATGAATCTTTATTCCAAGGGGGCCTGTTACGCAGCCATTGTGAAAGCCGGCCATCAGCCGGGAGCGGACAATGCGCCGGTGTGGCCGTTTGTGTATATGGGTGACAATGAGCTGAAGGTAAATGTCAGCTTAAAGGTCCGCAGACTGCAGAAACATGAATTTTATACACTGCTGAATGCCGGGGATAACTGGTATGAGGCAGTGGGAGAGTGCGAGGTGCTTTTGGACGGCGGAACGGAGATTGATTTTTGGCTGCAGCCGCCGGAGAGCCGCGAGGCGAGGCTTGAGCGGCTTATGCTGGCGGACTTGCCAAAGCGTCCCCCAAAAGCGACGAGGCTTCGGATTACGGCGAAGCCGCTGTCTGACACCCGGGTGCAGATCGTGATTAAGGATATGGGATTTGGCGAACTGTTTAAAAGCTCGGACAAAACCTGGGAATATGTGATGGCGCTTTAGGACGGAGGAAGAAGTTTGAAACAAATAAGTGAAAGACAGCCAAGAAATAAAGGGCATAGCAAGTAAGCCATCTTTCGGTGGCTAAAAATAAAATATAGACGCAACACCTAATCAGGTAATCGGAACAGC
>CALWHT010000036.1 GCA_944380515.1 uncultured Roseburia sp. | reverse complement strand
CGCAATCCTTCTTTATCTGATATTCCCCAATCAGATTTACGATGGAATACGATTCATAGGATAACAATTCATGTCCCGCTTCTTCTGCAATTCCAAAAGTGTATTTCACACCGGTGCTCTTTTCATTCGCCATTAACACAGTATTTTTTTGAGCTGCCAGGCGTTTTGCAAATTCCCAGTCTGTCTCCTTATACTGGACAAAGACTGCATATCATCATATCCATGAAATTTTTCCTGTTCATTTTCATTTTCCTCTTAATATTTGAAGCCCATATAACGTTCAAATAAATCTGTCACATCCATGCCATATAACTTACACCGCACCAGATAACAGAACTCCAAACCGCATATGCGGCCCTTTTCTCAAAAAACAGAAATATCACTCCCACTGCCATCTCTGCTGCGACCATTATCCTCGCTTTCTTTCTGACTGCTTTCTTTTGCAATTCTTCCAACGGTTTGTTTTTATCTTCCAAAGGAGCAAAAAACAAGACATTCATTCCTGCTATAAAAGCTGCAGTTCCCGTAATATATTCCTGATATATCAGCTCTGCTTTTATCCATAATAATGTTAAAATCAGAATCCCACATGAAAGAAAATAGCAGCTTTTCCACCCGGGAGCATGATATCCGCCCGCCTCCTGCCGCAGCAGAATAAAAGCAAGCAGAAAAATCACACAGTAGAACAGCTCTCCCATGAATACGCCAATGATCACACCCGATCCGATGTTGATAATATACACAACGATTGTCTGCAATGCGAATAAATATACATCTCTGTATTCTTTTTGGATGCTTCCATTTTCTTCCATGAAGTCTACGATGCTCTCAAAAATATTGTTCATTTTGTCAATGCTGTTTCTCGGCAAACTTCTTGAGGTTCTCCGGAACTTTGGGCTGATACAGGATAAAATAACAGCATTTTGTCGCTGCACCTACTGCAACCTTCTCCAACCCGAACATCATTAAATTGCTGAAGCAGCTTTTCAAAAAGTTTTTCATCTTAAATGTCCTCCTCTTCTTTTTTCTGATATTACCATTTTTCGACAAAAAATCCGCCAAACGTCAAAAATAGTATGTTTATTTGTAACTTTTTGCATTTTTATACAAAAAAAGATGCGTCTGACCGACGCATCACCATCAAATACACTCCAATTTATCCCATCATTTCAAGGTAACTCTTTCTAATTTTATCTTTATAGGTAGGCCCAATTCGCAGTTCCTTGCCGTCATCCATTACTACTTTTTCATAACGGAACTCTTTTACATAGTTCATATTTACCAGATACGACTTACTGATCCTCAAAAATTTTACATCCATCTTCTCTATCTGCATTTCTACTTCATCCAATTTTTTATAAAATGAATAAATTCCATCCGTACTGTAAATATTGATTTCTCTTTTATCGCTCTCAAAATACCGAATTTTTCTTATCAAAATTTTACGCGGAACTTTTTTATACGTATATTCAAATATCTGTTCTTTTTCCCCCAACACTTTTAGCGTGCGCTTCATCACGGGCTCTAATTGCTTTTCTGAAACAGGCTTATCTATAAATGCAAACGGCTGAACACTGATCATTTCTTTGCAATACTGATCATAGAAAGATATAAAAATCAAAATTACCCGGCTGTCTTTCTCGCGTATCATCCGTGCCGTTTCCACACCATTTATCCCTCCCATTTCAATATCCAGCAGAATAATATCCATACTGCCCTTCTGCTCAATTTCACACAGTAAGTCCTCTCCGCTTTGAAAGCTTCCCACCTCTGCGTTTAAACACAGCTGATGCGTTATATTTCGGAGTATCTCCTCCTGCAATTGAAGTTGTTCTATTACATCATCGCATATTCCAATTCTTATCATTTCCTCTATACTCCCCGGGCATGCTAATCAAGCTTTCCCTGAAATTTCCGTCAAAAAACCTTACCGTTTACCAGATTATCACAAAATAACTTCTTAGTCCATTTTTTCTTGTAACCTTTTAAAGTGATAAAGTTCTGCCGTAAAATTTTCCCGCAAAAGTATCTCTGATGGATTTTGGTAAAATTTTAACGATTTTTTATTGATTTTATTCATTAGATATGTATAATTGTGGTAGAGAAGTTGGCTTGTCCGCTTCTTGGAAAGATATCGTAAAGCCTGTCTTTGCAGGCGATTACCATATTACTATGAAAGAAAGAGGTTAATAAGATGGGAGAAATTGATTTAAGCAAGTACGGTATTAACGGAACCACAGAAATTGTGCATAACCCTTCTTACGAGATGTTATTCGAGGAAGAAACCAAGCCGGAGCTGGAAGGCTACGAAAAAGGCCAGGTAAGTGAGCTCGGAGCAGTCAATGTTATGACCGGTATCTACACAGGCCGTTCCCCGAAAGACAAGTATATCGTAATGGATGAGAATTCCAAGGACACTGTATGGTGGACTTCCGACGAATACAAGAACGACAACCACCCGGCTTCACAGGAAGCATGGAACACAGTAAAGGACATTGCCTTAAAGGAGCTCTCCAACAAGAGACTTTTCGTCGTAGACGCATTCTGCGGTGCAAACAAAGACACCCGCATGGCAATCCGCTTTATCGTTGAGGTAGCTTGGCAGGCTCATTTCGTTACAAATATGTTCATTATTCCTACCGAGGAAGAACTTAAGAATTTTGAGCCGGATTTCGTTGTATACAATGCTTCCAAGGCAAAAGTAGAAAACTACAAGGAATTAGGCCTGAATTCCGAGACGGCTGTTATGTTCAATATCACCAGCCGCGAGCAGGTTATCGTCAATACATGGTACGGCGGAGAGATGAAAAAAGGTATGTTCTCCATGATGAACTACTATCTGCCGTTAAAGGGCATCGCTTCGATGCACTGCTCTGCAAACACTGACATGAACGGTGAGAATACGGCTATTTTCTTTGGTCTTTCCGGTACCGGCAAAACAACACTTTCCACCGACCCGAAGCGTCTCCTCATCGGTGACGACGAGCACGGCTGGGATGACAACGGCGTTTTCAACTTCGAGGGCGGCTGCTACGCAAAGGTAATCGACCTGGATAAAGATTCCGAGCCGGATATCTACAATGCAATCAAACGCAATGCACTCCTTGAGAACGTTACACTGGATGCTGACGGTAAGATTGACTTTACGGACAAGAGCGTGACGGAGAATACCCGTGTATCCTATCCGATTACCCACATTGAGAAGATTGTCCGCCCGGTTTCCTCCGCACCTGCGGCTAAGAATGTAATTTTCCCGTCCGCAGACGCATTCGGCGTACTTCCGCCGGTTTCCATTCTGACTCCGGAGCAGACTCAGTACTACTTCCTGTCCGGCTTTACCGCTAAGCTTGCCGGCACAGAGCGCGGCATTACCGAGCCGACGCCTACTTTCTCCGCTTGCTTCGGCCAGGCATTCCTTGAGCTTCATCCTACCAAATATGCGGAGGAGCTTGTAAAGAGAATGAAAGAGAGCGGCGCAAAGGCTTATCTTGTAAATACAGGATGGAACGGTACCGGCAAACGTATCTCTATTCGTGATACCCGCGGTATCATCGACGCAATCTTAAACGGCGATATCCAGAATGCACCCACCAAGAAGATTCCGTACTTCAACTTTGAGGTTCCGACAGAGCTTCCGGGTGTGGATTCCAATATCCTTGATCCTCGCGATACTTACGCAGACGCTTCCGAATGGGATGCTAAGGCTAAGGATCTTGCAGGAAGATTCATCAAGAACTTTGCAAAATACGAGGGCAATGAGGCTGGAAAAGCTTTGGTTTCCGCCGGTCCTGCGTTATAATCATCACGAATTTAAAACAACCGGGTGTGACGAATGTCACACCCGGTTATTTTTATTGCACAGGATTCCGGTTTTTATTCAAACTGTGCGGCATACAGCTTATAGTAAAAGCCTTTCTGCTGCATCAGGCTTTCATGATTTCCCTGCTCCACAACATCTCCATGCGCAATCACCAGAATGTGGTCTGCGTTCTGAATGGTAGAGAGCCGGTGTGCAATGACAAAACAGGTCTTATCCTTCATCAGTTCCCGCATCGCTTTCTGGATTTTCCGCTCTGTGCTCGTATCCACATTGGAGGTTGCCTCATCCAAAATCAGCATCTTTGCGTCATAGAGCATCGCCCTTGCAATTGTAAGGAGCTGTTTCTGCCCTTTCGAGATGTTTCCTCCGTCCTCGCTGATAACCGTCTCATATCCCTGCGGAAGGCGCATGATGAACGAATGAATATGCGCCGCCTTTGCGGCCGCCACCACCTCCTCCATCGTCGCGCCCTCCTTCCCATATGCGATATTCTCAAAAATAGTTCCCTGAAACACCCATGTATCCTGAAGCACCATCGCATATGCGCCGCGCAGACTTCTTCTCGTGTAATCCCGGATATCTTTATGCTCCACTAAAATCCTTCCGCCATCTACGTCATAAAACCGCATCAGCAGATTGATAATCGTCGTTTTGCCTGCTCCTGTCGGACCTACGATTGCCACCAGCGTTCCGGCGTCCGCCCGGAAATTCAGATTATGGATAATCGTTTTTTCTTTGTCATATCCGAAATATACATTCTCTGACGCAACATTGCCTTTTACCTCAGTCAGTTCCTCCGCATTCGGGCAATCCGCAATCTCCTCCTGCTCATCCAGAAGCCCGAAGACCCGCTCCGCTGCTGCAAGCGCGGAATACAGTTCATTCATAATGTTGGCGATTTCATTAATCGGCCCGGAAAACTTGCGGGAATATAGGACGAAGGAGGAAATCTGCCCTAATGTAATCATTTCAAACATGTAAAGGAAGGATCCGAACACCGCAATCAGGCAAAGCACGAAATTACTGATAAAACCAACGGTCGGTCCCATGCTTACACCATAGTAATCCGCGTCATAATATGCGTCAGCCGCATCCTGATTAATCCTGCCGAAACGCTCCGCCACCTGATTCTCATATGCATAAGCCAAAATTGTCTTTTGCCCGGAAAACATTTCTTCCACAAAGCCATTCATAATACCATAATTTCTGGAACGCTTCACAAACCTGGGCTGTGTGATGCCCCTCATTTTCGATGTATAAATCACAGCGACAGGGATTGCAACAACCACAATCACCGCCAGCATCGGTGACAGATAAAGCATCATCAAAAAGGACCCGGCTACCGTCACAAGACTCGTCAGAATCTGGACAACGTCCGTCGCCAGACAGGTGCCTACCATATCCACATCATAAGATACGCGGCTGATAATATCCCCGGCCTGATTCCGGTCAAAATATCCCACCGGCAGACGCATCAGCTTATCAAAAATGTCCTTCCTCAGCTTTCCCGCAATCCGCTTGCTCACAAAGGCCATAATAATATTGATGGAAATGGTAATTAGCGAGGAAAGCACATAGCAAATCAGCATCCTTTTGGCATAATAAAGCACTCTTTCAAAATTGACCTTTCCGGCACCGGCTGCCGCCTCATTAATGGCCGAGCCTGCCAGACTCGGCCCGAGCAGAGCTAAGATATTACTGACAAAACAAAGCGCAAAAACCAGCAGCAGAATCCACTTATACTGTCCGATATAGGAAAGAAGCCTGATCAGGGTTCCTCTGGTATCCTTCGGTTTTTTCCGAATTGTATCTCTTGCTGCCATAAATCTCCCTTCCGCGGCATATCATCCGGCAATGCCGCTTCCCGGTGCCAAATTTCACGCACCCATCTGTGTCTTATAAATTTCACGATACATACTGCAGCTGCGCATTAATTCTTCATGGGTTCCGTGTCCGATGATTTTTCCTTCCTCCAATACCAGAATATCATCCAGGCTCATAATCGAGCTGATACGCTGCGCGACAATAATCGTCGTCGTATCGGAATGATGCTCGCGGATCGCCCTGCGCAGCGCCGCGTCCGTTTTATAATCCAGCGCGCTTGAGGAATCATCCAGGATCAGAATCTCCGGCGCGGCCGCCAGCGCCCTTGCAATTAAAATCCGCTGCCGCTGCCCGCCGCTTAAGTTGCTTCCATGTACGGTTGCGCGGTGCTCATAGGTATCTTCATATCCCTCTATAAATTCCCTCGCTTTCGCATCGTCCGCAGCATGCTCTATTTCCTCTGCCGACACATCCCTTCCAAAGGAAATGTTCTCCCTTAAGGTATCCGCAAAAATCACATCATTCTGAAATACGACGCCGAACAGCGGGTGCAGTTCATCCTTATCAAAAGTGCGCACATCCCGGCCGTCAATAAAAATATTTCCCCCGTCGGCATCATAAAACCGCATCAATAAATTTATGATCGTCGTTTTCCCGCATCCGGTCGCTCCAAATATTCCCAGCGAACCTCCCTTTTTGACGGAAAAGTCGATGTTCTCCAGACATTTCTGCCGATTTCCGCCGTCAAATTGTTCCCGGGCGTCAGCCCCCTTCTCTTTGCCGTAGCTGAAATCCACATGGTCAAAGACAATAAAGCCCTCCCTGTCGGTGACAGCCGCCTCCTCTGCCGGAATCGGCAGCAGTTCCTCCTTCGTGCACACGACCGCCGCAATCCGGTTTGCGGAAGCATTCGCCTTTGACAGAAGCATAAAAACACGGTTCAGTGCCATAACTCCCATCAAAATCATATTGAAATAAGTGAGAAATGCCAGAATGACCCCCGGCTGGGTCGTTCCCTCATTGACGCGGACTGCCCCCACCAGCACGACGACTGTGAGGCCGACATTTAAAATCGCCGTGAGTACCGGTCCCGGCAATGCCATGATAATACTTGCCCTGATGTCCCTTTTCGTCATCCGTTCATTCACACCGGCAAAACGGCGCATCTCGTAATCCTCTTTGGAAAGTGCTTTCACCACGCGGATTCCGGTAATATTCTCCCGCATGGTCCGCACAATATCATCCACGCTCTGCTGTACCTTTTCATAAAGCGGAATCCCTTTCATCGATACAAACACGACCGCGATAATCATAATCGGCGCCATAATACATAAAATCGCCGCAAGTCCGGTATCCATGGTCAGCGTAATCAGGATGCCACCCAACAGCAGAATCGGCGCGCGGATTCCAAGCGACTGTACGCTCTGGATAAAGCTCTGCAAATTGTACGAATCCGACGTCATGCGGGAATCGAGCGACGGCAGACCAAACTCATCCAACTGGCTGCCGGACAGATTTATGGACTTCCAAAACAAATCCCGGCGGATTTCATACGTACTTTCCTTCGCCACCCGGACAGAAAGACGGTTCGCCCTGACATTGGCCTGCCGCACAAAAATTGCAAGCAATATCATAATACTCCCCCACAGACATACCAGCTTTACATCTTTTTCCGGCACAACATCATCCACCAGATGCTCCAGCACATAGGGCAGCATCAGCTCTCCCAGCGTTCCCGCCAATTTAATAAGCATAACGGCCGCAACCAGCTTCCGATACTTTTTCATATAAGAAAAAATGAATTTCATATATCCGCTATTGTCCTCCATCCCCCAATAAAACCATGTTTATTTTACCACAGCCCAATTTTGATTTCTATCAACTTTTCCCGTCTCAGCGCATATATTAGCAGAGAATCCCCCTGCGTTCCGCCATGGCAGATACCACGCATTTGTCCGGAAACAGGGGACTAATATGGAGGATATTATGTGCGGAATTGCAGGATTTTGTAACCTTGCACAAAACTATATGGAAAAAAAGCCCTACTGGGACGAAATACTTACGGATATGCACCAAACGCTTGCGCATCGCGGCGGAGACAGCTTCGGCATCTGCCTGAAGGAGCATGTCGGGCTTTCCCATGCGAGACTTTCCATCCGCGATATCGAAAACGGTTCCCAGCCCATGCTCCGCCGGCGCGGTGAGGCGGAATACGGCATTGTCTATAACGGGGAAATCTACAACACCGACGAACTGATACCCGGGCTTCTGGCGGCCGGCTATTCCTTTGAAACAACCTCCGACACCGAGGTTATTTTGTACGCCTATCTTCACTATGGAGAAAACTTCGTCTCCCTGCTGAACGGTATTTTTGCATTCGCCATCTGGGACGGCGGAAAAGAAAAGCTTTTGCTCTACCGCGACCGTGTCGGGACGAAGCCCTGCTTTTACACCAGAAGCGGCGAAACTCTTATATTTGGCTCCGAACCGAAAGCGCTTTTTTGTTTCCCGGGAATCACTCCATCCATCGACGAGGACAGTCTCAGAGAGATTCTTTCCATAGGTCCCGCACGCACACCCGGGAACGGCGTGTTCCGAAATGTCAAAGAAGTACTTCCGGGCCACCGGATGACCTTTGACCGAAACGGGCTTTCGGACGATACCTACTGGGATCTGACCTGCCGGGTACATACCGAGCCGTACGAGGCGACTGTCGAAAAGGTCTCCTTCCTGGTAAGAGACGCTGTCCGGCGGCAGATGGTTTCCGACGTCGCCGTCTGCACGTTTTTATCGGGCGGCATCGATTCGAGCATCGTCACCTCCATCGCCGCCTCCTGCATGCGGGAAAATGGCGAGACACTCAATACCTTCTCCTTTGATTTTAAGGAAAACGACAAATATTTCCAATCCAATTCCTTCCAGCCGGAGCGCGATCTCCCCTATGTCAACCGAATGCTGGAATATTGCCGCACAAATCACACCTATCTGGAATGTGACGAGGAAACCCTCGCGGATTATCTCTATACCGCGGTGGACGCCAAAGATTTGCCTGGCATGACCGACGTGGATGCCTCGCTGCTCTATTTCTGCTCCCTGGTAAAAAAGCACAACAAGGTAACGCTGACCGGAGAATGTGCGGACGAAATTTTCGGGGGCTATCCGTGGTTTTACCGCCCGGAGCTTTTAAACCGGGACGGCTTTCCCTGGTCCAATGACATCGGCGCGCGCACTCTTTTTCTTGCCGACGGCGTCGATACAGCCCTGCATTTAAAGGAATACTCCTATGCAAGATATCGGGAGTCTCTCGCCAAAGCGCCCCATCTGGACGGCGAAAACGAGGAGGAATACCGGCGGCGCAATATTTCCTACCTCAATATCAAATGGTTTATGCAGACGCTCTTAGACCGCATGGACCGCACCAGCATGTACTCCGGTCTGGAGGCGAGAGTTCCCTTCGCAGACCACCGCATTATCGAATACGTATTTAACGTTCCGTGGGAAATGAAATACAAAGACGGCGTTGAAAAGGCCCTGCTCCGCGACGCCTGCAGCGACCTTTTGCCGGAAACCCTTCTGCACAGGAAAAAGAGCCCTTACCCGAAAACCTATCACCCCGGCTATGAGAAGCTCCTGATTGAACGGCTCACAGAGATTCTTTCGGATTCCAACGCTCCCATCCTGCCGCTGATCGACAAAAAGAAAGCGCTCAAATTCATGGAAGCCCCGAAGGAATACGGAAAACCGTGGTTCGGGCAGCTTATGGCAGGCCCGCAGCTTCTGGCCTACTTTATCCAGATCAACGATTGGATGAAAAAATATCATTTATCTGTTTAAAACAAACGGGGCAGCCGCTCGAATCAGAGCGGCTGCCCGTTTCTACTGCTGTCCCGTCAACACCTTGTTGAGCACATCCGCAAGCGGCACCATCGCGTTCATCGCCTCCTGCACGGTATTTGTCTGCGCCCCCACCTCGATTAAAAGTGTCTTCGGACAGTAATGCATGTTATAGCGGTAGCCTTTCAGATAAATCCGTCTCGTAAAGCCCGGATAAAACTCGGCTGCCTTAAGCTGCATCTGGAAAGAAAATGCGAGATTGTCAGCAAGATTCGGATTATAAAGATAATCGATATCGCCCGTGCTGGTCGTCCGGCTTAAGCCGTTAAAAAACATAATCTGCGCCATCTGCGTGCCATTCATTGTCGTGACCAGCCTCGTGTCCTCGCGCACGCCGTCCCGGTGCAGATCGATAACAACCTCAATACTTGGATTTTCCGCTAGAAGCTGCTCCAATGCGGGTCCCGCCTTAGAATAGGCATGATCCCTGTCTCCCACATCATATTCCCCCTTGTGGTGAATCACCGAAAAACCATACTGCTCCGTCAAAAGCTTTGTCAGGTAATCTCCCACCCCAACCACCGTCGTGGAAGCGTCCCCCTCCACGGAATCCGCATAGCCCTCCTGCGAGTGTGTATGATAAATCAGAATCTGCGGAGTAGACGCATCGTGGCTGAGCCGCAAATCCTTGCCCAACAGAGCGTCGGCGTTTAGCTGGCTGCTGCTTATGGTTGTCGTGTTGTCCACCTGATAAAAATTCTGCATCAGATAGTCAAAATCATTTAATTTTTCTCTCGCATATGTAACGACCTTTTCCCCGCTCCCGATAACAGCAGCCTGCTGTACTTCTTCTGCCTCTCCCTCCTGCTGCGCAGTATCCGTATTCTGTTCCGTCGGGCTCGTACTACCAATCTCCTCGCTCGGCGCTCCCGCCTCTACCAATTCCCCTGTTTCCTCATCCACATAATTTTCATCCGCCGCCTCTCTTGCCAAAATCGTCTCATAGGACAATTCGCTTTCTATCTGGGTCTGATAGGTCTCCGTGGTTTCCTCTCTGTCTGTTTCCGGAAACAGGTCATACAGGAGACGCTCCGCAAATGAAAGCTCCTCCCTGCTTTTTGCGCTGCTGACAACGCCCGGCATATATAGTTCCAGAAGCTTTTCGTAACATATTTTTTTTCCTTCCTCACCCAGCGTACGGAGGAGACTTTTGTCTCCTCCCAGCAGCAAAATCAGCCCCGCTGCTCCCATCACACAGAGAATGACGGCCGGATTCAGTTTTTTCTTTTTAAAACGATGACGACGATAAGCATACATACGATATTTTATGCCCGGCTGTATGCCTTTATGTCAGTCTGCCCCGGCAGGTTCTTTTTCAGACCGCCGGCTCTAAGGGTTTTCCTCCCATAAACGCGATATTGATTCCCTCGGAAATCGTAAAGCTTAAGCGCTTGACCGACTCGTCGATATCTTTCGGAGTTACAAACATTGCGTTCAGATTCGGCGCAAGCAGCTCGCGAATCAGCTCATATTTTTCCCCGTCAGATAATTCCTCCAGAGAATTGCCAAGCATATCAAATGCCCTGCTCTGGCTGAGTGCGGCAATCAGATTAAACATCGTGTCGTTGACGATGGTAGCCGCGTCCACAACAGTCGGAATTCCGATGGAAATGACCGGAACTCCCAGGCTTTTTTCGTTGAGCCCGTGCCGGTGGTTTCCGACTCCGCTGCCCGGATTGATGCCGGTGTCCGTCACCTGGATGGTACGGTTCAGGCGCTTTGTACTTCTCGCCGCCAGCGCATCGACGGCGATTACCAGATCCGGCTTTGTCTCATCAACGATTCCGTGAATAATTTCCAGGCTCTCCATCCCGGTCTGCGCCATCACACCGGGGACGATGCTGCTGATCCGGTTTACCTTCTCCGAGCCAAACGCGTATTTTCCGTACTCCTTTACGATATGGCGCGTGATAAACAGATTATCCACCACCCTCGGCCCCAGCGCGTCAGGCGTCACCTCCCGGTTTCCGAGACCAACCACAAGAACCGAAAGCTCTTCCTTTTTTCCCTTGATCAGCTTTTTGATGATTTTGGCAAGCTGGACGGATATTTCCCTGTGATAATCCTCGTCCTCCTCATCCATGTTGCCCGCCTCGATGGTAATATAGGTTCCTCTGGGCTTGCCCATGGTTTTGGCCCCGTTCTCCGTCTCAATCACCACTGTGCTGATGGTGAGGCTCTTATTGATTTTTTCCTCCAAAAAGCGAACCCCTTTCAGTTCGATATGGTCCTCCTGCATTTTCTCCTGTGTTTCCAAAGCCAGGTCGGTACGAATCTGATACATACTTCCTATTTCCTCCGTTTTTGCAATCTGCTGTATATATCCATAGTTTTTCATTGGTCATGTGAAATTATCCAATTATTTTTCAACATTTTTTACCAATACCCCTTGACAGAAATCCGTGCCTGGACTAAAATATACCAGTATGTTTACATTGAACTGTCCGTGTCCGGCTTTAATGTAACAATCACGAACAATAATGCTTACAAAATTGGAGGTGTACGGATTGGCTAACATTAAATCTGCTAAAAAGAGAATTTTGGTAACCACAACAAAGACTGCCAGAAACAAATCTATCAGAAGTGAAGTGAAGACTTCCATGAAGAAAGTAGAGGCTGCTGTCGCTGCAAACGACAAAGAGGCTGCAATGGCCGCTTTAAAGGTTGCTACCGCAACAATCGAGAGCGCTGCTTCCAAGGGAGTTTACCACAAGAACAACTCTGCAAGAAAAGTTTCCCGTTTAGCAAAGCTTGTAAACGCGATGGCTTAGTGAAAAGTATAGATTTTAAAACTGCGGTCCAACCCAACCGCAGAAAAACACCAGTACCGTCATACTGGTGTTTTTTTATTTCCCAAATCCCCGGTCTGACTGTATTTCATAATAAACAACTCGACCGCGAGCCGGTCTTCAAGCCGCCCCGTCTTCACCGCCTCCTCAAGCTCCGCGCCCTCCCGCAGCGCCTGCTTTAGCTGCACCGCCGAAAAGCCTCTGGCCTGGCTGACGTTCCGCTTTACCGCAAAGGGCGGAATCCCCGCGTATTTTGCAATCGAGGACGCGTCCATTCCCTTTGCCGACATATCCCGCACATTCATCAAAATCTGAAACTGTCTTGTAATCAGATAAAGAATACGCATCGGAGGCTCCTTAAGCGCCAGCAAATCGTAATAAAAATCCAGCGCCCGCTTCTGCCGGTGCTCCGCAATCGCATTGACCATATCAAAAATTTTATTGGCTGTCTGCTCCGTCGTGACCGCCGTCACGTCCTCCGCCGTAATCACGTCACGCTCCAGTGTATAGCAAAGCAGTTTTTCCAGTTCCCTGTCAATATTTCCCATATCGGTTCCTGTCCTGCTCAAAAACAGCTGGAGGACGGAAGCAGTGATATTTTTATTCTCTTTTTTCAGGCGCGATAAAATCCACCGTGTCAGCAGCTCCTCGCTCTGCGCCGAAAATTCTACCACGCTTCCTGCCTTTTTCACCGCCTTATACAGCTTTGAGCGCTTATCGATTTCCTCCTCGACAAAAATAAAATACGCCGTGGGGGCCGGTTCGGCCAGATATTCTGCCAAATCGTCGCAGGCAGTCTTAAAAAATCCGCTGTCTTCCACGAGAATAACCCTCCGCTCCGCAAAAAACGGCAGCGTCTCGGCCAAATCGATCATTTCCTTCGGACTGCTGTTTTTTCCCTCAAACCGGGTAAAATTCATTGTATCACCCGCATCGGCAAGCGCTGCGGCAAGCTTGTCCCTGTACTGCTTTTTGAGATAGCCCTCCGTTCCGTAAAGCAGATATACCTGTTTGAATTGTCCTCTCCTGATATCCTCGTCGATGGTTTTCATGCGTCCGCCTCTCTAAAACTTTCAAAATATAATATAGCTTCCTGTTCCAATATAAGGGATACCCCAAAAATAATCAATGATTTTTCCCCGGAAAAAGAAAAACGCTGCCCCGCTCTTTGAATTTTTCCACATAAATATCCGTCCCTTTGCGTGTCACCTTTATCTGCCCTGCCTCCATCGTATAAAACACCGCACTTCCCGTCTGTTTGATACGCTCCACCGCCTCCCTCGCGGGATGTCCATAGCTGTTTTTTTCGGCGCAGGATATTGCCGTGATCTTGGGGGAGAGCAGCTTTAAAAACGCCTCGGAATTGGAATATTTCGAGCCGTGATGCGCCGCCTTATAAAAATCCACGTCTCCCGTTTCCAGGAAATCTGTAATTTCCGCCTCCCTCTCACTCCCGATATCCCCCGGAAATATCGCGGTAAAGCCATCCTCCTCATACCACAGAACCAGCGAATTTTCATTCTTGTCGCTCAAATTACCGGTCATATTGTTTGCTCCGTAAAGAGCCGTCATTTCCGCGTCCCCGAGATGCAGCACATCCCCTGCTGCCATAAAACAGACCTCGGTTCCGTTTTCCCGTGCCAGCCCGATAAGCGTCCGATAAGCCTCGTCCTGCGCAATCCCCTGTGCCAATATCAGATGCCTCACCCGATACCGCGACGAAAACACCTCCAGCAGCCCCGATATATGGTCGCTGTCCGTGTGAGACACAAACCAATAATCAACCGCCCCGATTCCCCTGGATTTTAAGAACGGCAGAAGCCGGTACTGTCCGACCTTACCGACATCGGAGCTTCCGCCGTCAATCATCAGCACGTGTCCCGACTCTGTACGCAGAAAAATTCCGTCTCCCTGCCCCACGTCCAAAACGTCGAGCTCAAAGCCGCCTCTCGGACGCACAAACAAAATCAGCAAAAGCAAAAGACCGGCAAGCAGCGGCACCACCGTCTGCCGCCCCCCGGCCTGCCGCATGTCTTCCTTTCCTTCTTTTCTCATTTTCGTCTGGTATTTCAGAAAACAAATGCCGGCGGCAAGAAAAAGATAATAGATTACAAGCCTGCCGGCGGACGGCTTTCCCGTAATCCAGGAGGCATGAGGCAGTGCTGCGGCAAGGCTGCAGAGACGCTCATATCCGCTTAACACAACGTGAGCGGGAAACAGCAAAATCTGCGCCGCCCCGGTCCGCCACAGCCCCACGATACCACCCAGAATCCCTGCCGCCAGCACGACAGATACAAACGGAAGCACCGCCAGATTCACCCACACAGCATAGATCGGTATTTCAAAAAAGTACCACGACACAATGGGCAGGGTCGCAAGCTGGACAACCGCGTCGGCTGCCAGCTTCCGCAAAACCGCGTGGCCCGCGAACCAGTCCCGCACCGTACCGCCCATCCACACCACGCCAATCACCGCAAGAAAGGAAAGCCGAAACCCCGCATCCGACAGAATCCCCGGATTGTCCCAAAGCAGCAGCAGAGCCGCAGCGCCCAGCGCATTTAAGGAATCATAGCTGCGTCCGACCGCCTGTGCGAAAAGCATCAGAAAAAACATACACACCGCGCGAAAGACCGACGTCCCCATACCGGTCATGCTCCCGTAGCAGCCCATGAATATGCCGGAGAGAATGCCCGCGCCCCAGAATCCGAGCCTTGCCCGCCGGAGCAGCCGGTACAGGCTCATGCCGATGACGGAAATATGCAGGCCGGAAATCGCGAGAATATGCGAAATGCCGGATACCTGATAAAGCGTCTTTACCTCAGCGTCCAGAAGCGATTTATCCCCAAGCACCATCGTCGCAAGGATACCCGCATCCCGTTCCGTCATTGCCGCGGCATACACCTCCCTTAACCGTTCCCGCAGCAAAAACAGCCGTTCCTTTAGCCGGTTTTCTTTCCCATACACGCCCCGCACCCTTGGGTTTTTCACGGCAAAATCAATTTTCTTCGCCTCATAATAGGCTTTTCGGTCAAAATTCCCCTCGTTGGCCGCCGTTTCCCATAATACCGCTGTTCCGTCTAATACCAGGATTTCCCCGATTGCATACGAATCGGAATCGAAATAAACAATGATTTGATTACAAGATACCTGCCCCACCCGGCAGGATGAAAGATAATAAAGATATTGGTCGTTTTTATATTCCTTTTGGTCGATTCTGCCCTGTACTGAAATCTGCTGTCCGTCCGTGATGTACGGCAGATACCGCTCCCGAAACTCCTGCTGCAAAAGACATCTGCCCCACCCAAGAAAAACAAAAAGCAGAAATATCCCCGTCAAAAGCGGCCTCTCTTTCCGCCGAAAAAACCACCGGGCAATCTCCAGGGCAAGCACGCCCGCGGCTATGCCCAAAAGCCCGCCCACGCCGTGCCCCGCAGCCAGGATGCCGGCAGACAACGCTGCCGCCATCCACAAACATGGTCTTTTTCTCAATCTATTCCTCCTCTGTCGGCTCCTCCGTCACCGCTTCGGCCGGACTTTCCATATAATCCAGATTTCTGTCATACATATCGCTTAAGGCAAAATTGTCCCGGTAAGCGCCGCTGGTGTCGCCGTTTACCGATATCTGTACCTTACTGATATTGGAAAGCTCCGTCAGGGAATCCACAATCGAATAAATCACGATTGCCTCGCTTACCTGATAATCCTGATTGCGGAATGTCTCATCCAGGCTGACGTAACACACTCCATCCACCACCGACACGTTCATCAGCTTTGTTCCGGCCGGAATTGCCGACTTTGCCCCTTCTATCTGAGGTCCCTCCAAAAGCTGCTCCATAATCAGTTTTTCCATGGAGATATTACTGCTGTAATAGACATCCTCCCTGGTCTCCACCACAAGCCCGTCCCCGCTCTCATTAGAAAAATACAGGGTGAGCGTCGTATTCTGAATGGAATTAATCTGCTCTCCCGGATTCTCAACAAAGCTGTCCTGATTCATGCTGCCGATAATATTGCCCTTCGAATCCGTAAGCGGCGCATCTGCCACATAAAAGGAGACACAGTCCACCCCTTCTATCTGCGTCATTGTCCGGACAACGGCGGCACGGCAGAGCACCTCCTCCACCTGATTCATCTTATTATAATCCTCGTCAAAATGAATCGACAAAAGCACGCCATCCAGCGAAAAGTCTGTAACCTCCACATCACTCGGAATCGGCTTGCGGTACTCTACCCAGTCCGTATCGGAGCTGAGCTGTGCCAAAAACTCCCGAATCAATCCTTCCGTATCGGATGCCTGCGGCCCATAAGCCACCTCTACAATTTTCGTTTTTTCCTTATTCAGATATTCAATATGATATTCACTGCTTACCTCCTCCTCTCCGCATCCGGCAGAAAACAGAAGTACCAGCAAAAGCAGCGGCAGTAATTTTCGAATCATTCTCAATCGCTCCTTCCTGCTTAAGCAATATAATTGAGCGGAATACGGACGTTAAAAATTGTCCCTTCTCCCTCGGTACTGAATACCTTAATCGCCCCCCTGTGCATCAAAACGGCGTTTCTTGTTATGGCAAGGCCAAGACCCGTTCCGCCGATTTCACGGGAATGCGACTTATCCACACGATAAAATCGCTCGTAAATATGTTCCAGTGAATCCTCCGGGATTCCAATGCCCGAATCCTCCACCTTCAGATAAAAATACTGGTGATCGGCATTTAGGGTGACATGCACCCAGCCGTCCTCCTTGTTATACTTAATCGCATTTTCAATAAGATTCGTAATTGCCAGCGTAATCTTTACCTCATCCACGTCCGCACTGACGGGACGGAAGCTCTCGAGCACCAGCTCCACCTTCTGTTTATCCGCAATCGGCTTTAAACGCTTTAAAATCTGCTCCAGCAGCTCATTGATATTCACATTGGAAATATTCAAATCCGCAGCCGCCTTATCCATCTTCACAAGCGAAAGCAAATCGTTGATAATCTTTGTCTCACGGTCCACCTCGTTCCCGATGTCCGCCATAAATTCCTTATAAAGCTCAACCGGCGCGTCCTCCATACTGTTGATGGAATCCGCCAGCACCTTCATGGAGGTCAGCGGCGTTTTCAGCTCGTGAGACACGTTCGATACAAACTCCTGTCTGGAATCGTCGAGCACTTTCATTCTGCCGAGCATACTGTTAAATTTTTCACATATCTGCCGTGTTTCGGTGTAGGTATTGATGGAAAGCTCGTCCTCCCCGTAACCGGTCTGAATTTCCTCGATGGATTTTGACATCCTGTGGAACGGCTTGACAAGCTGAATCGATACAATAACACTGAAAAAGATGACGGAAAATACACAAATCATTTCGATTACCATCGCGTTTCTCGCGAGGTATTCCGCATTCAGCCGAATACTGTCCGTCGACACGCTTACCATAATGACTCCCAGCGTCTGTTTGATTTCCGTCTCCTTATCCGTGCGTGTAATCGGCACCGCGAGCTCAATATAACGGTACTCCGGGTCATATTTTGTAATTTCCTCCCCGTTAAAGCTCTTAATGACCTCCTCGGAAATAATCGTCTTTCCTTCGTCAATCCGGTACGTATCCTTCACCACACAAAAAGTTCCGTCGATAATCATCACGCGTCCGTCGTAAATATTCGAGAGCTGCTCTAACTGCGCGTCAATCAGTGACGTGTCATCCGCATTAAAATAGTCGCTGGAAACAATCCGATTCGTCAGAATCTTTGCCTGACTCAAAATCTCACTGGTACGGATGGAAACCGCACGTTTCTCATAAGAATTGAGCACCCCGACCCGAATCAGGATGCCCGGCAGGACACCGATTAGAATAAAAAGAACAATCAGCCTGAACTTCAGGCTGCCGATAAAATCAAATAATCTCCTGAACTTTGTCATCACTGCACCTTACTAATTCTGCGAATAATAATAGCCCACTCCCCACTTGGTATGGACATACTTCGGCTCGCTCGGATTACTCTCAATCTTCTCCCGAAGCCGCCGCACATGCACATCCACCGTGCGGACATCGCCCGGATACTCATACCCCCACACCAGATTCAAAAGGTTTTCCCGGCCGTATACCTTGTTGGGATGATTCACCAAAAGCTCCAGAAGGTCAAACTCCTTCGCCGTCAGGTTTACTTCCTTTCCCAGGATAAACAGTCTCCTGCTCTCGCAGTCCAGCTTTAAATCCCCGGCCTCAATCAGTTTTCCCTCTTCCTTTTTGGGCTGCCCGGCCGCAGTCCTTCGCATAATTGCCTTAATTCTCGCCTTTACCTCAAGAATATTAAAGGGCTTCGTAATATAATCGTCCGCCCCGTATTCCAATCCGAGAATCTTATCCATATCATCGCCTTTTGCGGTCAGCATGACAATCGGCATATTGGAAAACTCCCGAATCTGCTGACAGACCTCAAAGCCGTCCATCTTCGGAAGCATTACGTCAAGAAGTATCATATCATAGGAATTCTCGGTCGCCATCCGAAGAGCCTCCTCCCCGTCGTAGGCGCAGTCCACCTCCATGCCGTCCTGCTCGAGGCTGAAACGGATTCCCTTTACAATCAATTTTTCATCATCCACAACAAGAACCTTTTTTGCCATTTTCTATTTCACCTTTATATGCTCTTTGATTCGATTAAATACGCCCTCTTTGATTCCCTCCACATTCATAATATCCTCAATGGAGGAAAACCCGCCGTTTTCTTCACGGTAGGAGATAATGCTGTCCGCCTTCGACGCTCCGATGCCCGGCAGCGTCATAAGCTCTGCCGCGTCCGCCCGGTTAATATCGATAAGACCGTCCTGCGCCTCTGTCCCTTCGTCCTCGAAGGACTGCTCCGCCTCGCCCGCAATCAGCTCCTCTTTTGTCGGCACCCGTATCATCTCCCCGTCAACGACCTCTCTTGCCTGATTGACGGCCTGCTCCCCGGCCTCCGCAAGAAGACCTCCCGCAAGGGAAATCACTTCATAAACCCTGGCATGGGAGGGTACCGCGTACACCCCGGGCTTTGCCACGGCTCCGCAGATATAGACATAGCACAGCATTTCCTGCGTTTCTTCCTCAGACGATTCCTTTGTCCCGTCCGCCTCCGTCTGTTCCTGTTCTGTCTCTCCGGCTCCTTCGCCGGCCGAGGTTTCCAGATATACGGTTTTATTCTCATTGCACGCAGAAACAGTTGTCAGCAGAAACGCCCACAACAGCACCATCCAAATTTTTCTTTTCATAGACATTCTCCTTCCCATCCGACGGGAAGGAGTCCTCAATGCCCACTGTGTTTATTTTAACGAAATTTCCGATTGATTACAAGAGCATAAAAAATATATTTCGAAATTTTTAAAAATATTCTGCAATCGTCTCCTTCAGATTGACCCAAAAGTCGCGTGCATCCTGAGAATTCGGGGCCGGAACGGACGACTCGTATGCCTGATATGCAATTTTTTCCACCTCATCCGCAGCATCCGGCAAAAATACGGAATACCGTCCGGACGCGCCGTGCAGTTCCCCGGAAAGCTCCGTCGTGACAAATTCGGCAAAATCTGACGCCTCGTCCGCAGATTCGGAAAAATCATTGACCACCAGCATATCCGTCAATCCGCAGGCAGACGAAGAAAGTTCTTCATTCAATGCCGGCAGCTCCATAAGCGAATAGGAATAATCCCCGAGCTCTGCCAGAGAGTTAGTATCAATGATAGCGCATAACGTCCTTCCCGCCAGAAAATTTTCGATAATGCTCTCCTCGGAAACCGCATCCGCATCAATCGAAAAGGAGGTGAGGATTTCCTCGAAGTAAGCGAGATCCTTTTGGTAAAGCTCTTCGTCGTAAACCACGTCAACGCTCCCCGCTTCCTCCCGCACAAAGGTAACACTGTTCGATATAAACGGAAAATCATAAAAGGCGTCATTGACATTCCACTCCAGCAGATATTCCACATGCTCCTCAGGCTCGTTTTCATCCGAATAGTCGATGATCGCCTGCAAAGAATCCGGTGCGGCATCAAAATAACCGTTCTGATATACCAGCACACAGGTATTGTAGCTTAACGGGTATCCAAGCATTTTTCCCTGACAGCAGGATGCCGCCACGGCATTGTCCGCAGCGTCCCCATAGCTGTCTTTGCGTTCGTTTACGGCAGCAAGACCATAGAGGTAAGCCTCCTCCAGATTGTCCCCCGAAATCAGGTAGACATCCGGAGCCGCTTCGCCCCGCATGGTCTCATCATAAATATCCCCGATATAATTAAGCGTCTGCCGATATGAAACAGCAGCCTTTATGCCGGTCTTTTCATAGTAACGTTCCGCGGCCAGTTCAAAAAAATCCGCATACGCCGCATCCTGATACCAAAATACCAAATCCGTCTTCGCCCTCCGGTATGCTTCCCGCTCCGCCGTTTCATCATCCATGACAGACCTTTCCCCGTTCTGCCCGAAATTACCCTGGGCCGCTGCCGCTGCCGCCGCAACGGCAGCGCAAACACATACTGCCGATATGAATCGCTTACGTAACAAATTCATTTTACATGCGCTCCAGTACTTTTTTTAATTTTTCCGTCATCTCATCCACATGCTTTTTCTCAATGATAAGCGGCGGCACAAAACGCAGTACATCCGCTCCCGCCGTAATCACAATCAGCCCTTCTTTCAGCGCCTCCGCCGCAATCTGTCCGACCGGCTTTTTTGACACCACGCCCTGAATCAGGCCTAAGCCCCTGCGCTCCGTGAGAAAATCATACGAATCCACCAGCTCATCGAGACGCTTCTCCAGATAAGGAGCGATTTCCTTCACATGCTCCGTGATATGCTCGCGCTCCATCATCTCCAGCACCTTATCCACCGCCGCGCCGACAAACGGATTGCCTCCGTAGGTGGTGCCGTGGTCACCGGGCTTTAAGGACTTCTCCGCCACACTCTCCGTCATCAGAAAGGCTCCGACCGGAACGCCGCAGCCAAGCGCCTTCGCACTCGTCATGATGTCCGGCTTTACGCCGTAATGCTGCCATGCGAACATTTCCCCGGTTCTTCCCATCCCGCACTGGATTTCATCGAGAATCAGCAGAATGTCATGCTCGTCGCAGAGTGCCCGCACACCCTTTAAAAATTCCTCCGTGGCGGGATAGATTCCGCCCTCTCCCTGCACTGTCTCCAAAATAACAGCACAGGTTTTCCCGTTAATCAAAGCCTTTACGCTCTCCAAATCGTTAAAATCCGCAAATTTCACGCCCGGCATCAGCGGCTCAAACGGCTCCCGGTAATGGCTGTTCCCGGTGACGGAGAGCGCTCCGATGGTCCTTCCGTGAAAGGAATGATTCATCGCTATGATTTCATGTCCCGCGTGCCCGTCTCTCGTATACGCGTATTTTTTTGCCGCCTTAACGGCTCCCTCGATGGCCTCCGTGCCGCTGTTGGTAAAAAACACCCGGTCCATGCCGCTTGCCGCCGCAAGACGCTCCGCCGCCCGGATAATCGGAACATTGTAGTAGAGATTCGACGTATGCATGACTTTGTCAATCTGGGCCTTTAAGGCATCGCCGTATTCCTTATTATGATACCCAAATGCCTGTACCGCGATTCCCGCGGCAAAATCAAGGTATTCCTTTCCGTCGGTATCATAAAGATAAACACCCTCCCCGTGGTCGATCACCAGGGAAAAGCGGTTGTATGTATGAAGAATATTTTCTTCCGCTTCCGCGATATATGTCTCTTTACTCATGATAAAACTTCGTCTCCTTATCTCCCAGAATTGCCGTTCCGATTCCCCGGTTCGTAAAGATTTCCAACAGGAGGCAGTGGGCAATCCTTCCGTCTAAAATATGCACTCTTGACACGCCGTTTTCAATGGCGTCAATACAGTTATTTAATTTGGGCAGCATTCCTCCCCCGATAAAACCGTCGCCAATCAGCTCCCGCGCCTCGAAAACACGAAGCTCGGAAATCAGCGTATTTTTATCGCCGGGATCCTTATAAACCCCTTCGATATCCGTCAGAAACGCCAGCTTTTCCGCCTTGACAGCCTTCGCAATGGCACAGGCCGCGTCATCCGCGTTGATATTGTAGCTCTCAAAGCCTTCATCCATCCCGACCGGACAGACGATCGGGAGAAAATCCTTCTCCAGCAAATCATAAAGGATTTTCGGATTTACTTCTGTGATTTCACCCACATAGCCGATGTCCTCGCCGCCGGAGTATTTCTTTTCCACCTTCAGCAGGCCGCCGTCCTTTCCGCTGATACCGACCGCGTTCACGCCAAGCTCCTGCACCAGCTTCACCAGTGATTTGTTGACCTTATTTAAGACCATTTCGGCAATTTCCATCGTCGCTTCATCCGTTTTGCGCAGCCCGTTTACAAACACCGGCTCCATTCCAACCTTGCCGACCCATTTACTGATTTCCTTGCCGCCTCCGTGCACGATAATCGGTTTAAAGCCTACCAGCTTAAGCAGCGTCACATCCTGAATGACATGCTTTTTCAATTCCTCATCCACCATGGCGCTTCCGCCGTATTTCACCACGATAATCTTGCGGTTGAACCGCTGGATATACGGTAGCGCCTCAATCAGGACCTCCGCCTTCTGAAGTATTTCTTTCATACTGTTCTTCTCGTTCATTTATTATTCTCCATTCCGGAGCGTTGTTTTACGCGACGGGGCGACGCAAATTTCAAATTTGCGTCTGCCATCAAGGCTTATTTGTGACGCTCCGGCACAAATAGCTGTGTAAAAAATAAGCTATCATGCTTATTTTTTACACTTTTCCTCCTAGGAGCGGTAATCCGCATTTATTTTGACATAATCATAGGTCAGATCACAGCCCCAGGCCGCAGCCTCGGCCGTTCCCATCTTAATATCCGCAATCGCCGTCACCTCCGGCTCGGAAAGAATTTTTGTCGCTTCCTCCTCGCTGTAATCAAGCGCGACGCCATCCTTGATCAGCTGGATTTTTCCCGCCCGGCTTTCAAAAAACAAATCTACCGTTTCCGGGTCAAACTGTGCGCCGGAATATCCCATCGCGCACAAAATCCTGCCCCAGTTTGCGTCATGTCCGTAGATTGCGGCCTTGGTAAGGTTTGAGGTAATGACTGCTTTGCTTAATATTTTTGCCTGCTCCTTTGTCTTAGCACCGATCACCTTCACCTCAAACAGCGCGGTCGCGCCCTCGCCGTCCCCTGCCATCTTCTTTGCAAGCGTCTCATTTACGACATTCAGGGCCTTTACAAAGGCTTCATAATCCTCATTCTTCTCGGTGATTTCCGGATTGCCCGCCATGCCGTTTGCCAAAAGCAGGCAGGTATCGTTTGTGGAGGTATCGCCGTCCACGGAAATCATATTATAGGTATCCTCCACGTCGGCACGCAGCGCCTCCTGCAAAAGCTCCTGCGAAATCGCCGCGTCGGTGGTCACAAAGCTTAACATGGTGCACATATTCGGATGAATCATGCCGGAGCCTTTACACATGCCGCCAATCGTCACTGTCTTTCCCGACAACTCGATTTGTACGGCCGCCTCCTTTTCCCGGGTATCCGTCGTCATAATTGCCCGCGCCGCTTTCTGCCCGCTTTCCAAAGCTCCGGAAAGCGCGGGCACCATCGCCTCCACTCCGGCACAGATGCGCTCTATGGGAAGCTGCATTCCAATCACGCCGGTGGAAGCCACAAGCACCTCATCCGCCGGAATATGCAGTAGCTCCCCTGCTTTTTGGGCCGTCTTCCTGCAATACTCCATGCCCTCCGCCCCGGTGCACGCATTTGCGATCCCGGCATTCACAACGACCGCCTGCGCCCGCCCGATGTCATAAACCACATGCTGGTCCCATTTGACCGGAGCCGCCTTTACAATATTTCTGGTAAACGTCCCCGCCGCACGGCAGGGTGTTTCGCAGTAAATCATCGCCATATCGGCTCTGTCCTTATATTTGATTCCCGCTGCCGTATCCGCAGCCAGAAATCCTTTTGCCGCCGTTACGCCGCCCTTGATTTGTTCCATATTCCGTTCCCCTTTCCAGATATCACCAAAAATCACGCCAGGCTTTAAAAAGCCTACGGATTATACACAGTGACATTTTCCTCATTGATGATGCACTCGTAATAGTTGACGTCCTCCCGGAAGCTCCAGCCCATTCCCTGCCAGAACCGGTTTCCGACTTCGTTTTTACAAAATGCGATTAAATTGACCTTGTTAATCTGCTCCCGGCGCAGCGCTGCAAGACAAGCCTCCACCATCCGCTGCCCGATTCCGTGCTTCCGGTAATCCTCATGCACACAGACATGATACAGGCAGCCCCGCCGTCCGTCGTGCCCGCAGAGAATCGCCCCGATGATTCTTTTGTCCGCCACCGCCACCATGCTGGTGTTCGGATTGCGCTTTAAAAAACGCTCCACGCCCTCCTTTGAATCGTCAATGCTGCGGATTCCGAAGCCGTGAATTCCCATCCACAGCTTATGTACTTCTTCATAATCATCCATCGTCATCACACGGATGACTGCCTGCTCCTCTTTCATCCTCTATTCACCCTCCTTACGGGAACATCGGGACAAGCCTTAAACCCTCATCCTCATCGAAGCCGAACAGCAGGTTCATGTTCTGCACTGCCTGGCCTGCCGCGCCCTTAACCAGATTATCCAAAGCTCCCATCATCACGATTCTTCCGGTGCGGGCGTCAATTTTAAAATTGATATCCACATAATTGCTTCCCTCCACCCATTTCGTTTCCGGGCAGACATCCTCCGGAAGCACACGGACGAAGGTTTCCGCCCCGTAATACTTATCGTATACTGCTTTGATTTCTTCGCAGGTCGGCAGGCTTCCGTCCTCCTTCCTTGTCAGGGAAGCATATTCGGTCGCAAGGATTCCCCGGTTCATCGGAACCAGATGCGGCGTGAAATTCACCAGAATTTCCCTTCCCGCCGCATATCCGAGCTGTTCCTCAATCTCCGGCGTATGGCGGTGGCTCGTCACACCGTATGCCTTGATATTCTCATTGACCTCACAGAACAGATTCGGCAGCTTCGCGCCTCTCCCCGCGCCGGAGGTTCCCGATTTTGCGTCAATAATGAGCGTATCCGGGTCAATCAGACCTTCCTTCACCAGCGGGTACGCCGTTAAAATGGAGCAGGTCGTATAGCAGCCGGGATTCGCCACAAGCCTTGCACCCTTTACCTTTTCCCGGTTGATCTCACACAGCCCGTACACTGCTTCTCCGATAAACTGCGGACTTTTATGCTCAATCTGATACCATTTTTCATATACCGCTACATCCTTGATACGGAAATCCGCACTTAAATCAATGATTTTCGTCTTTTTTAAGATTTCCTCCGTCAGCACTCCCGCCAGAAAGCCCTGCGGCGTCGCCGTAAAAATCACATCCACCTGCTCCGCCAGTTCTTCCATATTATCATCCATGCAGACATCATCCACAATTTCAAACATATTGCGGTAAACCTCTGCGTACTTCTGATTTATGTAGCTGCGGGAACCGTACCATTTGATTTCCACCTGAGGATGTCCCATCAAAATCCGAACCAGTTCATTTCCCGCATATCCGGTTGCCCCGATAATTCCTGCCTTTATCATTGTCTTTTTTGTCCTTTCCTGCACTGCGGCTTTTCTTTGCCGATTACATTTTCTTCTATATTAGTACAGCTCTTTTCCATAGTAAAGCGTTTTTTTGCTTTCCCTGTTTTAGTTTTGCATAATTATACATTCTTTTTTCCTTTTATGCAATACCTCATTCCTCATTTTCAAAATATATTTATGCATTTTTATGAATAAAACATGTATATTTTTTCACTTGCGTTTCCCAATGTTTTGTTGTATATTGTTGGTAGCCAATGATTGTGCCGATTTCTGGCAAATCAAATACATATACAGAAAGGACGTATCACATGAAGGAAAAAGTTATCTTAGCATACTCGGGCGGACTTGATACAACCGCCATCATTCCCTGGCTGAAGGAGAATTATGATTATGAGGTTATCTGCTGCTGCATCGACTGCGGTCAGGAGGAGGAGCTTGACGGTCTTGAGGAAAGAGCCATTTCCTGCGGCGCCTCCAAATTATACATTGTAGACATCATTGATGAATTCTGCGATGACTATATCATGCCCTGCGTGCAGGCGAACGCCGTTTACGAGAACAAGTATCTGCTCGGAACCTCCATGGCGCGTCCGCTGATCGCCAAAAAGCTGGTTGAGGTTGCCAGAAAGGAAGGCGCTACCGCTATCTGCCACGGCGCTACCGGAAAAGGAAACGACCAGATCCGCTTTGAGCTGGGCATCAAGGCGCTGGCTCCGGACTTAAAAATCATTGCGGCATGGAGAGAGGACAAATGGACCATGGATTCCCGCGAAGCCGAAATCGAATACTGCCGGGCACACGGCATCAACCTTCCGTTTTCCGCGGACTCCAGCTACAGCCGTGACCGCAATATCTGGCACATCAGCCACGAGGGCTTAGAGCTTGAGGATCCTGCCTGCGAGCCGAATTACGAGCATCTTCTGGTGCTTGGCGTTTCCCCGGAAAAGGCTCCCGAGGAGGGTGAATATGTCACAATGACCTTTGAGAAGGGCGTTCCGAAGACCGTAAACGGAAAAGAAATGAAGGTTTCCGACATTATCCGCGAATTAAACCGTCTCGGCGGAAAGCACGGCGTCGGCATCATTGATATTGTGGAAAACCGCGTGGTCGGCATGAAGTCCCGCGGCGTTTACGAGACTCCGGGCGGAACAATTCTCATGGAGGCTCATCAGCAGCTTGAGGAGCTGGTGCTTGACCGTGCGACGATGGAGGTCAAAAAAGACATGGGCAACAAGCTTGCACAGATTGTCTACGAAGGAAAATGGTTTACACCGCTGTGCGACGCGGTAAAAGCTTTCGTTTCCTCCACCCAGGAATATGTGACCGGAGAAGTGAAGTTTAAGTTATACAAGGGCAATATCATCAAAGCCGGCACCACTTCCCCGTATTCGCTCTACAGCGAATCACTGGCAAGCTTCACCACCGGAGATTTGTACGACCATCACGATGCTTCCGGCTTCATCACCTTATTCGGACTGCCGCTTAAGGTCCGCGCGATGAAGATGCAGGAAATCGGCGAGAAGAATAAATACGAAGATTAAATACGAAGAAATGTGCGCCGCAAGGCGCACGCCAAAGCGGCACAGTCCGGTATGTATTTACCGGCTGTGCCGTTTTATATTACCATATTCTGTAATTTCCGCTCAGGGCAAGCATTGCAAAAAGATACAGACAATTATCATAATATCTTCTTTCTCCTTCCCTAAGAGGTGTATCCCAAAACTCTTTTACACATTGCATGGCAAACGCTCCCTCGGATGCAAGCGATGCCTGTGCATTTACTGCCGTCATTGCAACCGGATGCAATGAGCATTCTTCCAAAATGGTTCCATCAATTGCATAAACTGCCCGAGGCTGATGCTTTACTGTTTGGCAAAAAAAGTTCTGTAAATGTTCCGCTGTCTCCCTGCACCAGTTTCCATATGCCCGCTCCTTGGAAAACCATTCATAATCCAGTGCAATATTGGCAATCGTCCGATAGGCATCACTAAAATACCAGTCATGCCGTCCAAATATTTCCTGCTCTCTGTCATAAGGCTTTCCTTCAAACGTAGCATATTCTGCGCTGAGTCCGGTCACCGGATGACACGCTTTTTTTCAGATATTGACGGCTGGCTTCGGCTGCCTTTTTCCAAAATTCCCTGTCCTCATCATATGCCCAAAGAGAAAATAATTCATAAAAATGCGGCAAGTGATAAGATGGATCTGTAAAATCGCGATTGGGTATGAAACGGATTAAGTAATTATCAGGATTCCACATTTTCCGGCCCATGTCATTTTCACCCTTATGGATACAAATATGCAGCAGCTCTTGCGCCTCCTTGGAATAACAAAAAATTCCCTCCCCGTCTCCCCAACGATGCGAGGCAAAAAATAATGCCATTGCGAAAAATTCTTCCCCGTCCGGTGCCGGTCCATAATCATTTTTCGTTCCGTCCGGTGCTACAGACCATGCAAAATATCCCTGATTCTCTCCTTCTTCCATATACATATAAGTTCTCGCCCATTTCCACAGACAATCGAATTCTTTTTTCCTATCTAACTGAACGCACATCATCATTCCATAGGACATACCCTCTGTTCTGACATCATGGTTTCCAGTATCCTCCAGATATCCCATTGTCTCTCCAGACATATAAAAAAAACGATTTGCACCGTAAAAGATTTCCAAGAATGTCTGTTCTACTCTTTGCTCAATCTCTGCTTTGCTGTACCCTGCCTCTGCAAAGACATTGCGGTATATCTTATTATCAAAATTTATCTGCATTTCTTATTGCTCACTGCCTCCCATTCTCCGTTCCAATTCCTTCTGTAAATCCTCGAAAAAAATCTGCGGCTGACATGCCTCATATGCCATCATATAATCTTGCCATGTCTTCTCAAAATCCTCTGACATAACCACTTGCGGAAGCCAAAGATGTTTCGTCTCTCCCATTTCCTTCCACACTCTTCCCGATTCCGTGGCATAAGTAACCAAGACGCCCCGTCATGGGTGCCCCAGATGGTGATGGCAGTAATATCAATTCCGTTCTCCCCATCCAAACGGCAAAGTGTCTCAAATATCTCTTTGTACCGATATCCCTGTTTCGTCAGTTCTGCTTCCTTGTCGGAACCATTATAGTTTTTACTGGACTGTAAATCCAATTCCGTAAACTGTACCTCGTTTACTAACAAAGAAAATTTCCGTACCGCTTCTTCTATTAAAGTAACAGACGGAGCATCCGTACTATAATGCGCCTGCATCCCCATACCATCAATTCGCGCTCCCGGCGTATCCTTAATTTCCTGCAGCAAACCACAAACAGCTTCTCTCTTGGCCGGATCTGTTTCACCATAATCATTATAAAAAAGCTTCACATCACTTGGTGCATATTGATTTGCATATACAAACGCCTGTGTAATATAGCTGTTATCTCCCTGAAATACATTGTACCAGCCTGTTTTCTCGCCATTGTAGTGAACCCGTAGAGAAGCAGGATTGCTCGCAGTATCATAATCAGCCGTTTCAATTTGTTCATTTACCACATCCCATGCGTAAATCATTCCCTGATACGGGCTGGAACTGCTATCATAATGCTCCATTACTTCTTTGATATAATTTTTCATACGTCCCAGCATTTTTTCCTTAGAAACATACGCCCCATCAGAAGAATATCCTTCGCGGAAAAACCAATCGGGAGTCTGGGAATGCCACACCAAAACGTGCCCTCTTACTTTTATGACATCATCAGGATTCGCCGTATTATAGTTTTTAATATAATCCATAATTGCATCTGCCGGTTCAAAATTCAACTGCAACGCCGGTTCTCCTGTATCCGTAACAACAATACTTCCTGTATTGTCTGTTTTATAAGTAGGTTCATTCCCCAAAAATACATCTGGTTTCATCTCGTTTTCACAGGTAATGCTGTTATAATGCTTTTTCACCAACTCCATTCTGGCATCATCTGTAAGGGCACTTGCCGGGATTGCTACGCCCGCTTTTCCTGCAATAGTGGAGTTTTGACCAAAATACTCCTTTAACGGCAAAATATCCTCAATAATAACGGGTGCTTTCACGATTTTCACGATTGACAAATCATCTATATAAAACGTACCTGTCCCATTTCCGTTTAAAATAAAATGCTGCATTACCGCCTCTTTTCTACCGGAGGGATTATAATCGATCGTAAAAGAACCGGTTACCTTAGTCCAATTTTCCCTGCTTAAATTAGCTTCCGCCTGATTTACCTGCGTGTTCTGGTCTGTATCACTATAATCTTCGGTAAAAATACGGTTAATCACAGGCTTCACCACGGTGGTTCCTTTTTCTTCACAGTTAGCATCCAACTTTACATAAAAAGAATATTCATATGTAACACCATCTTCCAGGACATCTGTTGCATTTACGGCACAGCCTATCCACGCTCCGCTCGCCTGAGGTGTTACTTTGACACACCTTCCGCCCTCTGGTGCCGTCTCGTCCTCCACTACTGTAATATCTGCACTGGATCCATACCACCAATAGGGAACTCTATCATTTCCAGCCTCATTAAAACCCGCATTTAAGGAAGCAAATATATTATTTTCTCCTGCATACACCTCCATACTTCCTGTCGCACCAATGTATCCCACCGCAACAGCCGCTGCCAACACAAAAGCCCAAATTTTCTTTAACATTTTCTATTTCTCCTCCCAATATCCTCCTGCCGGTATTTCTATCGCTTCTTCCCCTCTACTCACCCATACATCAACTGCCGATGGATTATATATCAAATTCATATCTGCGGAGTACACCAGATTATGCTGTGCCAAAATATACTCCTTTATCTGAATATTGGTAGCATACCAGATTTGAGTGTTTCCTCCTGCCAACCCGCAGAATTTTTCGATTCTGTCCCAGTTATGATTGCGTTCAAATTCAAAGCTATGTCCCCATACGTAAAACAACATAGGTCTGTCAAAGTCCGGCTCTAGGAACTTTTCCCAAAGCTTCCATAGATTGTCATCATCATGGTGGCAGGTAGGATGCCATTCCATAAAATTTTCCGGCACATAAAAATCCCGTGTACTATTCACAGTACGACTATATTCCATACCGCACATTTTAGCATTCTGCCATACCTCTTTTGTGTATCTGCCATAAGGATATGACATTCCCCGTATCAACTGTCCGGACAGTCTTTCAAGCTTCCTCTTATCCTCCATAATCTCCTGCGCCAAAACAATAGATGATATCAGGTTCATATAAGAATGATTTACCCCATGCGCTGCCACCTCATGGTTTTTATAGATTTCAGGAATTTTCTCCGCGCTTACAAATCCCTCTCTTCCTACCGTTGCGCTATTAAGACAAAATGTTCCCTTAATCCCGTAACGGTCGAAAATTTTGGTCAGACGTACATCATATTCCTGTCCGTCATCATAACTCATTGTAAGCGCCCGTTTCACCCCGCCTGGAAATAAATTTGGCATTATTTTCATAACCGCTTCCTCTCTCCTCATCTTCCTCTAAATAAGAGAAACCTCCGCATGTTTTTCCTTAATGTCAATTATATTTTTATATTAAGGAAAAACAATCGGAGAAAATATTGAATCCCCCCCGACAAATTATAGAATAAATATTCTCTGACGAAGATAGAGCATTTTCCACCAATACATCTTCATACCCTAAATCTATAACAAAAAAAGCACCTACCATTTCTGATAGATGCTCCTAAAAATAATTAATAAAACCTTTTCTTGATTCGGACAAAGACTCGCTCAATACCATACGCATTATCCTTTGCTTTCTAATATTTTGCTATTAAATATTTCTAAAAACTCTTTTGAGTTCGCCCATGTAAAATCATACCCCGACAACTCATACAAAGCCATGGCACATATATACTCATACATACCGGCAGATTCACTTTTATAAATGATCAAATATAAAGGCTTCATCGCAACTTCGCCCATATCGACTACCCTTTTGTACCGTTCACTTTCAAACACTCTCGTGAAACCTTCCTTCAGCACAATCTCCGGATTCTGACGTTCTTCTTCTACCGTCTCGTCTACTAACATCTGAAGCTCGGTGGCAATTGTCTCAAGGCTAACTATATCAATATTTTGAAAAAGCAATGCTTCATCAACACCATTTTCTGTAATTTCAGGCCATTCCATTGCTCCTTCCGCCTGTACAGACGTTGAAGAAGCCTCCGTTGATGATTGATTGTTCTCTGTCACTATCTGCGTATCTGCAGAACTGCTTACTTCCCGGCTGCAACCGGAAAGCACCAGCAATATTACACACAAAAATATAATTACTGTCTTTTTCACTTAAACCTCTTTTCCATAACGACAGAGCAGTTCCGCCTATTTCCCGCCTGACGGGTCTAAGGCGTCGCGCAGCGCATCCCCGATGAAGTTAATCGAAATGACCAGCACAACAATTAAAATTCCGGGCGGCAGCCACAGCCAGGGCTGTTTTGTGAGCACCGTAATCGACTGCGCGCCGTTTAACATATTTCCAAGGCTCGCCGTCGGCGGCTGCACCCCCATTCCAAGAAAGCTCAACGCTGCCTCATCCAGCATGGAAAGCGCCATGACCGAGGTTGCATACACGAGAATCGGGGCCACGGTATTCGGGAGGATTTCCGAAAAAAGAATATGGCGAAGCGGCATACCCGCCACCAGATTTCCTTTCACGAAATTGGTCTCCCGGAGACTTAAAACATTTCCCCGCACCAGCCGCGCGACACCCGGCCAGTCCACAAAGCCGAGAATCAGTATGATACTCCAGAGCCCCGGCCGAAAAATAGCCGCCGCCACCAGTACCAGCAGGATATAGGGAAACGACATCACCATATCGGTGAAACGCATCAAAATCATATCGGCGACACCGCCGAAATAGCCCGCAATCAGTCCCAGCACAACGCCGATAACCGTGGAAATGAGCGTTGCAAGAACCCCGACCAAAAGCGATACCCTGGTCGCATACAAAAGCCTGCTGAATACATCTCTTCCAATCTGGTCCGTCCCCAGGAGAAATTCCCGGCTCGGCGGGGCGGAAAAGGCTCCCACAATTTCATCCGGGTCATACGGGGCAATCACGGGCGCAAGCAGGGCTGCGGCGCAGAGGACAACAAAAACCACCAGGCTGATTTTTGCCAGACGGTGGGCCCGAAAACGCCGCAGAACCGTCTGCATATAGGTTTCATTTGTAATATCTTTCTTTTTTGTCATACTAAACCTCGCTATTGAAGCTGTATCGTCGGGTCCGCTACCGCATATAAAATATCCGTGATCAGATTGCCCACAAGCACCACAACCGCAGAGAGCAGGCAGACTCCCATAATGACCGGATAATCCCGGTTTGTGATCGCGGTCATCGTCATAAGCCCAAGCCCCGGCCAGGAAAATACCTCCTCGACAATAATCGAGCCGCCGAAAAGCACCGGAATTTCCATGCCAATGACCGTGACAATCGGGATTAACGCGTTGCGCAGGGCATGTTTATTGATCACAAGAAACCGGCCGATTCCCTTTGCGCGCGCCGTGCGCAGATAATCCTGCTGCAAAATTTCAAGTACGGCGCTCCTGATATACCGGATATTGGTTCCCGCCATGGAAACCGCAAGCACAATGACCGGCATTACCATATGCACCGCCACGTCAAGGAAACCGCCATTGGTCCCCAGCGTCGTCATTCCGCCGGACGGAAGCCAGCCCAGCTTTACCGTAAACAGATAAATCAAAAGCATGGCAAGGAAAAACCCGGGTATACTGCTGCCCAGAAACGAAAGCGTCACCACGGTGTAGTCCCCTTTGGAGTATTGATGAATCGCACTGTAAATGCCCGCCGGAACCGCGAGCAGAATACTCACAACAAGGGACACTCCCATCAGAAGCAGCGTCGGTCCCAGATGACTTGCGATCATCTCGCCGACCGGCTGGTAATTTTTAATGGAATACCCCAGATTTCCCTGCAACAGCTGACCGAGCCAGACAAAATACTGCACATAAAAAGGCTGGTCGAGTCCGAGCGCAATCGCCTTCGCCTCCACCGCCGCCTCGGAAATCCGCGGTCCCTGCAGCATCTCCAACGGACTGCCCGCCAGACACATAATCGCATAATCAATGACTGTGATCCCAATCAATACGGGAATCGCAATTAAAATACGTTTCAAAATATACTTTGTCATCTGTTTACCTCATTCCTGCGAAAGCTGCTTTGCATAGGGACACGCCACAAAATGATCCTTGTTATGGGGCAGCGGCAAAAGCCCCGGTTCCTCCTTACCACAGGAGGGACGCGCATAGGGACATCTCGTGTGGAAGCGGCAGCCCTTCGGAGGATGTACCGCCGAAGCCGCCTCTCCCTGCAAAATCATTTCCTCCGCCGGCCGCTTCGTCGGGTTCGGAATCGGAACCGCCTGCGTCAGTGCCTTCGTATAGGGATGCGCCGGGTGGAAAAACAACTCCCGCGCCGCTCCAAGCTCCACAATCTTCCCGAGATACATCACCGCGACCCTGTCGCTGACATAGCGCACCGCTCCAAGTCCGTGCGCGATAAACAGGCATGTCAGCCCCAGCTCCTTTTGCAGTTCCAAAATCAGATTCAGAATCTGCGCCTGGATGGAAACGTCCAGCGCACTCACGGGCTCGTCGCATACGATCAGCTTCGGCTTTAAGGACAGAGCCTTTGCAATTCCGATGCGCTGGCGCTGCCCGCCCGAAAATTCATGCGGATATTTGGAAAGCGCTGCGGACGGAAGCCCTACAAGCTCCAGAAGCCGCTTCAGCTCCTTTTCTATGGTATCCTTTGTTGCAAGCTTATGATAAAGCATCGGCTGCGCCAATATCTCATAAACATGCTTTCTGGGATTTAATGAGGAGTAGGAGTCCTGAAACACCATCTGAATCTCTGTCCTGACGTCCTTTAATGCAAGCTTACCGTCTGCCGCCCTCTTTTTCGGGTGCAGGGAAAGCTCCTTCCCCTGATAATAAACAGTCCCCTCCGTCGGTACAAGCAGACCTGCCAAAAGCTGGCCCAGCGTGGATTTTCCGCAGCCGGACTCACCGACAAGCCCTAAAATTTCTCCTTCCTGAATGGAAAAATCGACACCGTCTACCGCCCGCACCTGTCCGATGGTGTGCGTAACGATACCTCCCCGGATATCGTAATATTTTTTCAGATTTTCAACTCGCATCAGTTCCATAATTTTTCTCCATTCAAAAGCGCTCCCGCATCATGCAAGGGCGTGATGGCATTTCACCATGTGCCCCGGCGCGATTTCGGTCTCCGCCGGATCATTCCCGCATGCCTCCGTGGCATAAGGGCACCGCTCAGCAAACCGGCAGCCGGTCATCCGGTCATAATTTTCAGGAACAAGTCCCGGGATGGAGGCAAGCTTTTTCCCCTCCTCATCCAAAATCCCCGGCACCGTCGCAAGCAGCGCCTTCGTATAAGGATGCGCCGGCCGTGCAAACAGCTCCATAACGGAGGCCTGCTCAATGATCTGTCCCGCATACATCACCAGCACCCGGTCCGCCATCTGCGCCACCAGTCCGATATCGTGCGTAATCAAAATGACCGCCATACCGATTTCCTTCTGCAGATTCCGGATCAACTGCATAATCTGTGCCTGAATCGTCACATCAAGGGCCGTTGTCGGCTCATCGGCAATCAAAAGCCTGGGATTGCAGGAAAGCGCCATCGCAATCATAACACGCTGGCGCATGCCGCCGGAAAGCATATGCGCATATTTTTTCATAATGCTCTCCGCCTCCGGCAGACCGACCTTCTTTAACAGGGCAACCGCCCGCTCTTTTGCCTCCTTTTTCCCGAGCCCCATATGGATGCGTATACTCTCCGTCATCTGATTCCCGATCGTAAACACCGGATTTAACGAGGTCAGCGGATCCTGAAATATCATGGTGATTTCATTTCCCCGCAGCTCGTCCAGCTCCTTTTCCTCCATGCCAAGCAGGTCTTTTCCGTCAAAGAGGACAGAACCGTCCACAACGGCCCCGCCCTTCCCCAAAAGTCTCATGATTGACAGTGAGGTCACGCTCTTTCCGCACCCCGACTCACCGACGATGCAGACGGTTTCTCCTTCTTCCACCGAAAAACTCACGTGATCCACACTGACCTTATCTCCAAAATCCCCGGCAAACGAGGTGGTAAGCCCGTTTACCTCCAATAGCTTCGACATATCGCCACCATTCCTCTATTCCGCAATCTCCCACTGCTCCACGTTATTGAAAAATCCGTATACACTGGGCGTCGCATTGGAAAGACGCTTGTTTACAGCCGCCTGCGCGCTGACAACATAAGCGGAAAACATCGGGACATCCTCCTGCATTTTTTTATCCACGATCGTATACAGCTCCCTGATTTCCTCCATATCGCTGGTACTCTGCGTCTTGCTTAACGCTTCCGTCACCGAAGCGTCCCCATAGCCTGTCCAGCTTTCCTCGCCGCCCAAAAGCCACGCCACATCCGGATAGGGGTCCACGGGGGCGTAGGTATACTGTACCGCCAGCAAATCATAATCTCCGCTTCCCGCCACGGACATTAAAGTGGCAAAATCCACCGTCTGAATCTCAACCTGAATGCCAACCGCCGCCCACTGGGCCACAAACACATTCGCCGCATTGACAAAAGCGCTGTCCCCGGAATTGACATAAAACTTTAACGTCTGCGAACCGTCCCAGCCTGCCTCCGCAAGCAGCTCCTTCGCCTTCTCTGCATCCTGCTCAACCGGAACAACTGTCTCATCGTAGAACGGGCTTGCGGACGATAAAAATCCATCGACAACCTCTCCTTTTCCCTTGAGAAGCTGCTCGAGTATCATCGGACGGTCAATGGCGTACAAAAGCGCCTGGCGCACCCGCGCGTCCGTAATATTCTGCGTGCGGATAAACACCGACTGGTTTGTCACCGGCTCTCCGTAAAACACATTGACATTGGAGAGGCTCTCCACGCTCTCATAATCCTCCTGCGGAATTACGCTCATGGTCGGCTGGGTAATGTCGATTTCCCCGGACTGAAGACCCGCGTAAAGCTGGCTTCCGCTCACAATCTTAATATTCAGCTTTGGAATCTTGGGTGCACCCCTCCAGTAGTTTTCATTCGCTACATAAGATATATAATGATCCACGTCAAAATCCGTCACCATATAAGGTCCGCTCACCACATCGGGATGATTGAACCACTCCGCAGTCTTTAACTCCTCCTCGCTGTACTGCTCAATCACATGCTTCGGAAGCGTCATCAGATAACGCGCATAGGAATTCTGAAAGGTCGTAAGCGACATCGGCTCCTTGGTCGTAAACTGAACCGTAGCCTCGTCGAGCGCACGGATGCCGTCGATACTCGTGGCCCCCTCCTCGGTAAAGCCGTCGTCGCCGACGCCCTCAAACACATAATACATCATCGCCGTGTTGCCGATAACCGGTGAGGTCAGGCGCAGGGCAGTATACACAACGTCCTCCGCCGTGATTTTCTCTCCGTCGGACCACATTGCCCGCTCGTCAATATGCACGATGAAATTGCGGTTATCCTCCGTTGTCACGGAATCCGCAATCTGTCCTTCAAATTCCAGATCGGAATTTAATTCCACCAGGGGCAGAAACATCAGGGCCGTGGCGTATTTATTTACCTCTCCGCCGTCCATCAGAAGCGGATTGAGCGTCCCCAGGGTATTGGTTACCCCCACGTTTACAATATCATCGCTGACGGCAGCCTGCTGCGTACTTTCACCTTCCACGGTATTTTGCCCGGAAGTATTTCCGCAGCCGATTGCCGCCGCACTGATTGCCGCCGCAAGCAAAAATGCGGCCACTCTTCTTCTTTTTTTCATTTTTCCTCCATTCTGAAATCTTTCTCTACTAATCCTCTGGGAATTAGCTATCATTATATTTTCTTACCCCCTTATATGTCAACCTGTTTTTCACCGAAGGCCGGTCTTCACACTGTATGCTCCGCCAGAACGGCGTCAAGCACACCAAGGCCCGTCCGGATTTCCTCCTCGTCCGGTTTTCCGTAGCCGAGCAGCAATACCGCCTCCTGCCGCCGTTTTTCTTCCTCACGTGCGGGAATAAGGTGTTCCGAAAGTCCCGAAAGCCTCACGCCGCGCTCCGCCGCAAGACGGCACAGCTCCTGTTCGTTATACCCGGTCTTCACACGCACCAGCACGTGCAGCCCGGCGTGGTCTCCCTGAATCTTTTCCACCCATGGCCTTTTTTTCAGCTCTCCCAGCAGAAAATCATGCTTTGCCCGGTAAATGCCGCGCATTTTATTCAGATGACGCTCGAAATGCCCTTCCTCGATAAACGTTTTTAAGATTTCCTGTTCAATCCTGGGCACCGTCGCGGAATAAAAGCCGCAGCTTTTGCGGTAACGCTCCAACAATCTGGGCGGAAGCACCATATAGCTGACACGCAGGGACGGCGCGATGCTTTTGGAAAAGGTCCCGATATAGATGACCTTTCCGAGGGAATCCACGCTTTGCAGGGAAGGAATCGGCTTTCCCCGGTAGCGGTACTCGCTGTCGTGGTCGTCCTCGATCAAGTAACGCTCCTCTCCCTCCGACGCCCACTTCAGCAGCGCAAGACGCTGCTCTAAGGGCATGACCGCCCCAAGCGGAAACTGATGGGAGGGCATCACGTAGACGATATCCGGCCGGCACGCGCGCACACGGCCGGCATCCATCCCGAAATCTCCCGCCGGGAGCGCCAGCATTTCACAGCCCATATTGGCAAAGGTGCGGTACGCCTGCAGGTAAGTCGGATTTTCCATCAAAACCCGCTGTCCCGGCTTTAAAATCTGCATCAGCAGAATTTCCAGATATTCATTTCCCGCTCCGATAATCACCTGCTCCGGCCGGCAGTTGACCCCCCTCGCCTGATGAAGATAACCGGCAATCGCCCGGCGAAGCCCATAATCTCCCTGGCCGTCCCCCGAAAGCAAAAGTTCCTCCCGGTCGTCCAGCAGAACGGCTTTGCTGACCTTCCTCCATATATTATATGGAAAATGCCGCGTATCAACCGTATAAGGCGAAAAATCAATCCGGGCGTGATTTTCTTCTTTCGGTACGTCAGGCTCCGCATCCGGTTTTTCCGCCGCATTTTCTTTTCCGGCGCAGCCGAGCCGGTACAATTCGGTAATGTCACACACAAAAAAACCCCTGCAGGGTTCCGCTTTGATATATCCCTCTGCCAGGAGCTGTTCATACGCCATTTCCACGGTACTTCTGCTGACAGACAGATGCCTCGCCAGAAGTCTCGTCGAAGGCAGCTTCTCCCCCTGGGGAATCCTGCCCTCCGTAATCTCTTTTTTAATATAATTATATATTTTTTCGTAGAGGGGAGCCCTCGCTCCCCCCTGTAAATTTATCATTATTTCAATCATGCGGGCTACGCCTGTTTATTCTTCCGAATCTCCGCAACGATGGTTTCCTTCAAATCAAACGCACGGTCCTTCATCTTCTTCGACGCGGACGGGGTCTGCTGAATACGCGCGATACACTTGGAAGCGACATCGTACTTTTTAAAGTGATATGCCATCGTCGCGAGCAGATAATCCACCGTACACTGATCCATGCCGCACATCGGGAACATCTCGGAGGACACCGCCTTCATAAAGCCCTCATATGCCTGCTGGTAAAAGGCTTCCTCCTGCTCCTTGCACTCCTTGCGCTTCGCATTGATATCCGCATCCTTCGCATCCAGGGTCTCCGCCTTTCCGCGGTACAGCCACGCAAGCTTTAAACAGGTATATGCTTTCTCGCTGGTCTTTCCTTTTTTCACAATGGTATTAAAAAGCGCCAGCTTATAGCGCTCAATCGCCATGTCATAATCCAGAAGCATCGGTTCATCGGAGCCGGACGGTTTAAAGTTCGCGCATACCTGCTCTTTGATCAGCTTAATCTGCCCCGACGTCACATGCTCAAAATAGCGGTTCATCGCCGTATAACCGCAATACGGACAGGAGGACACGTCATATTTGAGCGTGTCGATATATTCAAAACGCGGCCGAAGGTCGAAATCCGGCTCCAATCGTTTGATTCTGCCGTTTTTAATCATCTTTGTCTTAAAAACTTTGTCACACACCGCGCAGCGAATGGCCTTATCGAGCAGAAAGCTTTCCTCCGTCGGTATTTCCTCCTGCTTTTCTCCGCCTCCGGCAGCGGCATTTGACTTTTTCTCGTCCTCAAAAATATTTGCCGTACCGTCCGCCTTGATTCCAAACTTCTCCAATCCTGCAAATAAATTCATAGCAATTATCCCTGTCCTTTCTAATAGCAACTACGCAGTCGGCAGTTTAAACGAGCTTTTGAGCGACACAATCCGATTAAACACCAGATGATCCTCCGTGGAATCCTTCGCATCCACACAGAAAAAGCCCTGACGCACAAACTGAAAACTGTCGTATGCCTTTGCCCCTCTTAAATTTTCTTCCAACATACAGTTCTTTAAAACCGTGAGGGAATTCGGATTCAAATTCAGACTTCCATCTTCATTATACACCCCTTTTTCCTCATCTACAATATTTTCGTAAAGACGAACCTCCGCGGGAATGGCATGCTCAGCGGAAACCCAATGAATCGTTCCTTTTACCTTGCGGCCGTCGGGACTGTTCCCGCCCTTCGACGCCGGGTCATAGGTACAGTGGATTTCCGTCACCCTGCCGCTCTCATCCTTCACAAAGCTGTTGCAGGTTACAAAGTAGGCGTTCATCAGACGCACCTCATTGCCCGGGAACATCCGGAAATACTTCTTCGGCGGTTCCTCCATAAAGTCCTCTCTGTCAATGTAAATCTCCCTCGTAAACGGAACCTTACGTGTTCCAAGCGCCTCATTTTCCAGATTGTTGACCACCTCAAGATACTCTGTCTGCCCTTCCGGGTAGTTATCGATAATGACCTTCACAGGGTCTAACACCGCCATCATGCGGGGACGTTTCATTTTCAGATCCTCGCGGATGCAGTATTCCAGCATCGCATAATCCACAGAGCTGTTCGCCTTGGAGACCCCGCACAGCTCCACAAACAGCTTTAAGGACTCCGGCGTAAAGCCTCTCCGGCGCAGCGCCGCGATGGAGACAAGGCGCGGGTCGTCCCAGCCGTCCACGATGCCCTCCTCTACCAGGCGCTTGATATAGCGTTTTCCCGTCACCACATTTGTGAGGTAAAGCTTTGCAAATTCAATCTGCCTTGGGGGCATTTCTTCCCGGTTCGGTATCATGGTACTGCCGACCTCATCGATGACCCAGTTGTAAAGCGGTCTGTGATCCTCAAACTCCAGCGTACAGATGGAATGGGTAATTCCCTCGATGGCATCCTCAAGCGGATGCGCGAAATCATACATCGGGTAAATACACCACTGATCCCCCGTTCTGTGATGCGTCATATGCGCCACACGGTAAATAACCGGATCCCTCATGTTAATATTGGAAGAAGCCATATCGATCCGCGCGCGGAGCACCTTCTCCCCGTCGGCAAATTTCCCGTTTTTCATATCCTCAAACAGCGTGAGATTTTCCTCTACGCTCCTGCCCGCCGCCGGGTCTTCCTTCCCCGGCTCCGTCAGGGTTCCACGGTATTCCCGGATTTCGTCTGCGGAAAGGTCCGACACATAGGCTTTTCCCTTCTTGATCAGTACGACCGCCGCCTGATACATCTGTTCGAAATAGTCCGATGCAAAAAACAGTCTGTCCTCCCAGTCGGCTCCAAGCCACTGAATATCCTCTTTAATGGCCTCCACAAACTCCGTCTTTTCCTTCGTCGGGTTGGTATCGTCAAACCTCAGGTTGAATTTTCCGTTATATTTCTGCGCAAGCCCGTAATTCAAAAGTATGGACTTGGCATGCCCAATGTGAAGATAACCATTCGGTTCCGGCGGGAATCTGGTATGAACGGCCTTGCAGTGCCCTTCCTCTATATCCTTATCAATGATTTGTTCAATAAAATTCTTTGAGACATTTTCATTCTCTGTCATGTCCGTTCCTCCTCGTATCCGCTTTGCCCTTCACCAAAAAAAGGCAATTCATAGAATATCATACATGATACGCCGTTATGGCGCAAGTATAATATAGCATGAATTACCTGATTTTGTTAAGAATTTTTTATGGCTGCCTTCCTGCTTTTTCCATCCGTCAGCCGCATGGCCAATACAGCGGCTGCCGCACAGCAGACAAATGCCGCTGCTGCCGTTTTTTTATGCTCCGATGCTCCCCTCTCAAAAATACTCTCCGGCAGCGCCTCCGCTTTCTTTTTCGTATCCACCGCTTCCGCAAGATTCTCCTTCCACCCCGGAAAATCCGACCATTTTCCCGGCACAAGCTCCAGCAGAGCGGAAAACGGGCTCTCGTTCGTTTTTTCAATGATCATTCCGTCAAGCCCGTGTCTCCCGAGAAAAGCTTCCGCTGCCGCGCGTGCGCTCTGTCCGGTCGTCAGGCCGCCGCTTCCTGCCGTTTGAAGCACTGCCCGGAAAAACACGCCGTCCTCCTTCGTTTCCTGGCAGACAAGAACATTTTCCGGTTCTGAAAGCACACCCCGAATTGTCAGTCTCTTTCCGCCGCAGACTACCGTAAGCCCTTCCGCTTCCCGGGTTTGGAACAGTTCTTCGGCCGTCTGTTCTCCAATCAGACATCCGGAAGTGTCCGATTCCTGTAAAACGGTTCCGTAGGATATCAAAAGCTCCGAACTCCCGCAGAGACTGACCAGCGTGACCTCCGTGCTCCTGCCGCCGTCCTCGTCCGTCACCACAGCGCCCGCCTCCTCTCTCCACGCGGTAAAATCCATCGGACTCTCCCGCGCGTTTTCCGTCTCCCGGATGGCTTTTGCCTCTGCCGCTGTGATCGCGCCGGCCTCCCCGTCCGCCGATACACTGCTTTTCCATGCGGCAAGAGAAGTGCCGCGAAATCCCTGCCCTCCTTTCTGCCATTCAAACATGCCAAACACTCCGAAAAATACCGCCAACGCCAGACAGACCGCCGACGCTGCCAGGGCCGCGCACCGCCTCATGATTCCCGCAGGCGTACGCGCTCGCCTGCCTGTACATAGCTGTCCGTGTCCGTAATCACCCAATCATCCTCACTCAGCGCGCCTTCCTCAAGCGCCGCCCAGGTATCATTCTTTTCCAGCACATTTACTTTTACTTTTCTTGCAAAAAGCTGTGTCCCGAGCGCCGTATCACGCTCCTCTGCAACATAGACATACGTCTCGTTCTGCTCCGTGTGGATGGCGCCAAGCGGGATCGCTGTCCGATACAGCTCTGACTGCTTTGTCACGCGAAGCGTCACGGTGTCCCCGATTTGCAGCGCATCCGTGTATTCCCCGGCGCTCACCGTGAGCAAAAGGCTTCCATCCTCCCGGCTGCTTATACCCGTGACCGAAAAATTCTCATAGGTTTTTCCGTTTTTTTCAACCGAAACCGTATCTCCCCGCTCCACATAGGCCGCATCCGTTTCCGCAATAACTGCACCAAGACGCACGCCGCCCTCCCGGGAGGAAATGGTAAAAGCTGCTGTCTCGGCGGTCAGCTGTCCGGTTTCTACAAAAACCCCTGTCACTGTTCCCGCCTGCCCCGCCGTAATCATACCTCCCGCCTGTGTGAGTTCTTCATATGCAAGAAGCTGTTTTTCCTTCTGTGCAATCGCAAGCTCGTTGATCTCCCTGGAGGCATCCTCCTGTGCCTCCTCCCCGGCGTCCTCGAGCGCCCGCTGCGCTTCCCGTATACTTTCTTCCCCGCCGCTTAAAGCGTCCTCATACGCCTGCTGCTTCGCAAAATAATCCTGCCAGAGCTGCGTCCGCTTTTCCTCCTGCTCTGACGCGGACATCGCGTTTTTTTCTTCCCCCGCCTCAAAGCGGTCAATCGCCTCTTTGGCCTGCGAAAGTTCGGAAGCTGCTCGCTCCGTTGCCTCACTGCTTTTTGCAGCGGCAGCCTCATAATCCTCCTTCGCGCGCGCCAGCTGCTTTTGCCGCTCCTCCCCGGCGAGCTCCTCATTGTGAGCAATTGCCTCATTTTGCATCCGCAGCGTTTTTATTTCATCCTCAAGCAGGCTTGTCTCCTCTTTCAGCCATTCCAAATCAAGCTGTGCCAAAACACTGCCCTCCTCTACCTGTTCCCCCTCTTTTACATAGACCGTCCCAACCAGCAGTCCCGCCTCGGCCGTGATCGGAATTTCCAGATTTTTTTCCACGGTTCCCTCCGTTGTTACGATATGCTCGATTTTTTTTGCGGACGGCTGCTCCACCGTTACCTGTGCCACCAGAAAGCTGTCCGCAGCCCTCGAGGCCACCGTAAAAAACGCAAATATGATAAGCAGGATAACAAATCCTTTTGCAAAAAAACGATTCATGCACGCCTCCCTTTCCTATTCTTTCCATGCAGATGACGCAATTCCCTCTCCGAGCTCCTTACTCCCGGCCAAAAACAAAAACAGCACGGGAAGCAGGGCCGCCAGGGAAGCGCAAAACGCAAATCCGGCTTCCTCCAGGCTGATCTCAGGCAGATATAAAGACAGCGGGAACAGGCTTTTCTCCTTTAAAAATGCGAGCGGCTGCTCCACCATCCCATAAGCCTCTAAAAATTGCAGCAGAAGCGCGGCTGTTACTCCCGTCCTGCCGAGCGGAACTCCGATAAACAAAAAAATTTTCCACTCTCCCGCGCCGTCAATACGCGCTGCCTCAAGCACCTCTTCGGGAATCTCCGTAAAAAAACGGTACATCAAAAACACCGAAAAAGTCGAAAAGCTTCCGGGCAATATGACCGCCCACAGCGTATTGTCAAGTCCCATACCCTTTAGTACCAGATATTGTGAAAGCATCATCACCTGAAACGGCATTACCATCAGCAAAATATAAAGTCCGTAAACGAACCGTTTTCCCGGGAAATTCCCGCGCGAAAGCCCCCACGCCGCGGGCAGCGCAAGCACAAGCTGCCCCAGCAGGATTCCTGCCGCGATTTTCATGGTATTCCAAAACATCAGAAAAAACTCAGGCGAGTCCAAAAGCAGCTCCACCGCGTTTTTTAAGGTCGGATACTCCGGGAACAGCCGCCAGGAGGCATACCCTTTCGCACCGGTCAACACCGGCGATAAATATTCCCTGATTTCGACGTCCCCCATCAGACTGCCCGTCACCAGAACTACGATCGGAGCCGCCGCAATTACCGCAAACGCCAAAAGTACCGCCATACCAAATACCGCAAAGCCTCGTCTCATGCAACTCTCCTTTCCAAACCCTTTTCCCGGAAATACCCGTTCTATTGTCCTATATCCGCGGCCCGGAGCTTATCGCGCGTCCAAGCGCCCACACCGCCGCGCAGACGAAAAGCGCAAGCATCACTGCCCCGGCTGCCATCTTATCTACCGACAAATCCAAAAACCAGTTGTTGAACACATGCTGCAGCAGATAGATGCTCCGCTGCGGATAGTTCCCCGCTACAAGATACGCCTCCCGAAATACCTTAAATGAATTTAAAAAGGAGAGAACGGCTATGGTATATGCCGCCGGCGCCAGACAGGGAAGCGTTATGTAACGAAAGCACGCTGCCCGTCCGGCGCCGTCCAGTCTTGCCGCCTCATAGACACTTTGCGGGATACCCGCCATGGCCGCGAGCCACAGCACTATCACATACCCCGTATTTTTCCACAAATAGCTGCACACAAGCACCCAGAATGCACTGTCAGTATGCATCCAGTCCACAGCCGGACAGGAGAAGGCTGCAAGCACGCCGTTTATGATTCCCCCGGCGTCAAACAGCAGCCGCCAGATCAACGCCACGCAGGCTGCCGGGATTGCCATGGGCATAAGAAATACGTTTTTAAACAGTGTGCCCCCTCTCCCAATGCCGTACAGCAGAAGTGAAAGGGCAAGAGAGAGCAGCAAAAGCGCCGGCAGACAAACCAGTGTAAAGCGGAGCGTATTGCCTGCCGCGAGCCGAAACGCCTCATTTTTCCACACTGCGATATAATTTTCGAGGCCGCAGAAGCCTCCCGCCGCCTTACAGAACGATCGGCGTACCACGTCAAGAAACGGCAGCAGGGCAAATATCAGTACGCCGAGGAAATGCGGCAGCACAAACCAAAGTCCCTTATTCCGCAAGATAAAGGCTGCCTTTCTGCATAATTTCCGATGCCGCCTGCTCCGCCGTAACATCTCCGCTCAGTACGGCCTTTCCCTGCTCCAAAACAATCTCCCATACCACGCGGTCCATACAGGCCGGAGCGTCTGCCTGCTCCAAAATAGCGGTAAACTCTGCCGTCTCCGCTTCGGTCAGGTTTTCCAGGTTTAACTCCAGGCTTATGCCGTCATCTGTGCTGACTGAAATCCCGATTCCCTCATCGTCGCCATACCGGCTCTGCGCATCTTCACAGAGTGCGTCATAGGCGGCGCGGTTGACCGGAAAACCATTGCCGTCAACACTTCCGCATTCCTTACCGAACAGCGTCCGAAGGAAATCTTCCGCCGCCTCCGTCTGTTTTGTGCTGCTGCTGATACCCGCAAGCATGTAGGGAACAAAGCTCTTTGCCCCGTCGGAATCCGCTAGACCGTAGGTCATACCGTTCTGCTTATCCGCGGCCGCCAGGGTGAGAAGCTCCGTCATATCCACAAGACTGCCATAGCTTACCTCTCCCTCTCCCGTGAGAACGGAAACAGGGCTTAAGGTTCCCAGTAAATCTGTCACTGCACCTCCACTGTACGAATAATACTGCTGTGTATCATCCCAGTTGCCTGCATCGTAAATCACCTTTAACTGCTCAAGCCAGTTTCTTATTATATTTTCATTTAACTTTCCTTCTTCATCTGTCCACTGTGCAGAATCAGCCAGGAAAAAGGTTTTCAGCAATGTCTCGTCATTCTGCGGCGTCAACGACGCCTGCCCTTCATTGATATAAGAGGCAAGCTTCTCCACGGAAGCGCCCGCTGCGACTGCCTCCGCCGTTCCATTTACCAGCGTCACGTAAAATTTTGCCGGAAACTGATAAATCGCCCCGTCCTTTTCATATGCCTTTCGGACATTTTCAAACACACCGTCCGAATCTGCGATTTCCTGTACCAATGAGCTGATATCTGCCAGTACCCCCTTTTCGATATAACTGTCCGCCGGCATTCCGTCCAAAATCAGTACATCGGGACCGTCCCCCGCGAGGATATCGGTGTTTAACGCCTGAATCGCATCCTCGGCCGTCACTCCATCCCCTCCGGACATCCCGATTTCCAGATTCACATAGACGTCCTGGTGATTTTTCTGGTAAGCGGACACCGCCTGCCGCAGATAGGAGGAATCCTCAAGGGCATACACCCTTAACTCCGTCTCCGGTACGGCGGATGCCTGTGCGTCATAGCTGTATTTTAAAAGCCTGTTTTGCCCCGACGCGTCTATGATTGAGAGAAGAAAATGCTCGCTGTCAAGCATTACCAGGTTTAAAAAACTAACCGTCGAATCCCCCATCGTATTGAGCGCCCCGTTAATCAACTGCTCACTGACGCTGCCGCCCTGCGTGTGACAGAACAACCCGTCATGATTTACATAAAAGACTGCGTTTTCCTCCGTTTCCCGTGCAAACGCCAACACTGTCCCAAAATCGCTCAATACATCAGCCAGAGAGCTGTCCGCCTGTATCATATCACTCAAAACAGCGTCTTCGGAAAGACTGCTGCCGTCCGTGCTGTCAAACAGCAGAATCCCATCAGAAGTCACCGCAAGAATCTGCTCTCCCGCAACCCCGAAATACTGTATGCTGCTGTCCCCGGCCAGAAATGTGCAGTTTCCCGTCTCCAAATCCACAGAAAATAAATCTCCATTTAAGTTTTGCACCAGAAGATTTCCCGCAGTGTCAAACGCGCATTTTTGCATAAGGCCTGTATAAGCATCCGTCTCGTCTCCCGTCTCCGGCAAAATCAGTTCTTTGCGCTCAGCCGTACCGTCCGGATTAAGGATACCGACCGCAGCCACCGGCGTCTCTCCCTCATAATCTACCAGAATCCCCGCCGCTGTGCCGTCCGGGCTGATTGACGCGCCGGTCATATAGCCTTCAAATACAGAGGCCAGCTTCGCGTCATCCGCCTCCTGCTTTGCCCAGCTCTCACCGCCGTCTTCGGAGCGATAAAGTCCCCAGCCTCCGCCGTAGGCAAACATCGCCGCCTGACCGTCCGCAAGCTTCGCCAATGCATAGATGGTCTCTACCCCCTCCGGCAGCGAAAGCTCCGTCTCCAGATAGCGGCCCATGCCGCCGGAAGACACTTCACTTTCTGTCCCGGCGCTTCCTGCGTCCGTCTCTTTTTCCCCGTTTGCGCCGCAGCCGCCAAGACTCACAACCGCCACTGCCGCGGCAAGCAGCAGCCCCGCGATGCGTTTTCGTTTCTTTCCTCTACTCATTTCTTTATTTCCTTTCCTCCGGCAGGCTTTCACGCTCCCGCCGATAAGGATATTCTAACAGAAGTTTCTTGAAGCTTTCTTTAAATAAGTCTTTAATTTTTTGTTTCTTTTCAAGATTTTTTAAAGATAATTATGATATGATATGTCGTGGTCAGGTGCAAAAACGCCTGACCGCAACATATAAATTACCGGAATGGAGAAATAAAGATTAAGATGAGGATTTTACTTATAGAAGACGATAAACAGCTTTGCGATACGCTTTCGTTTCAGTTAATGCAGGAGCACTACGAGGTAGACATCTGTCACGACGGCAGGGACGGACTGGACCTCTTTTTACAGGATGCCTACGACCTTGTGCTTCTTGACCGAATGCTCCCCACAATGAATGGGCTTCTTGTTTTAAAAAAGGCAAGGGAAGCCGGAATCCGAACACCGGTCATCGTACTCACCGCCCTGGGTGAGCTTTACGACCGCATTGAAGGTCTGGACTGCGGCGCCGATGACTATATGGTAAAGCCCTTTGCCTATGAAGAACTGTCGGCGCGCATCCGCTCCCTCGGCCGGCGCAGCGGAAAATGGGAGCCGCACGAAACCCTTCAGTATGCGGACCTCTCCTATGATATGTCACTGCGCGAGCTTACGGGTCCCGGGGGAAGCATCTCCCTCTCCGGGCGGGAGGGACGCCTGGCGGAAATATTCTTACGGGAACCGGATACCGTGCTGCGGCGCATGGTCATCCTCTCGCGTGTCTGGGGTGCGGACGCCCCGGTGGAGGAGGGCAACCTCGACACCTATATTCATTTTTTAAGAAAACGCTTTGCCGCCGTAAACAGCCGGGTAACACTCACAACCGTCCGCGGCATCGGCTACCGATTGGAGGGAGCGCATGTTTCGTAAATTACATCTCCAAATGACATTGTTCTGCGCGGCGGCGACGGGAGCGATTCTCATTGCCTTAACGGCTGTCTGCCTGTTTATCTCAGAAAGCAGCTTAATACAGAACGGCTACTCCGCCTTTGTCAATGAGACAAGCTCCGCCCTGCTCTATTTGCAGGAACAGGAAAGCATTTCTCTGCAATGGCTCAATCAGCTCCGGGAAAAAAACGGCATGATTTTCGTGTGCTACGACAACGGAACTCCGCTGTTTTCCCAACGCCTGACTGACCCCTGGTCCGCCCTCGGCGCAGACCTTATTGAACAGGCTGCTTTGACGGTCTCCGGCGAATACGGGTTTGACCTTTTTACCGCCGATGCCAGCCGGCTGACCCGGTACACGGATTTTTCACTCACGGACCAAAGAGGCGCTTCCTATTATGTCTGCGCCGGAAAAATACCGCGGCAGCACGGCTTTCTTTCGTTTCTGATTTTTTATCCGCTGGCCGCGCAAAGGCAGCAGATTATTTATCAGCGTCTGTACTTCGCCGCCGCGGACTGTGCGGCACTTTTTCTGCTCACTGCCTTTTCCTGGTACTTCACCGGACGGCTGCTGCGCCCGCTCGCGGAAAATAACCGAAAGCAGGCTGAGTTTATCGCGGCGGCCTCCCATGAACTGCGCACGCCCCTCGCCGTCCTTTTATCCGGGACCGAGGCTCTCGAGAAGGCAACGAGCGAAAAGGAGCGCAGCCATTTTGCCGGAATCATGAAAAAAGAGGGGCTTCGTATGCAGCGCCTGATCTCCGATATGCTGCTGCTTGCCCGTTCGGATGCGGCTTCCCTGAAGCTTCAGACAAAAATCTGCCAGCCGGACGAGCTGGTGCTTGCCGCCTACGAAAAATATGAGCTGCTGGCACAGAAACGACAGGTTGCCCTTGCCCTCCGTCTTCCCGAGAATCCGCCGCAGAGCCTCGTCTGTGACGAGGAACGGATTCTCCAGGTGCTCTCCATCCTGTTAGACAACGCCCTCTCCTACACACCCGCCGGAGGGAGTGTAACACTTTCCCTGAGCTCCGACGACCATTCCCCGGCCGTTCTGTTTTTGGTCAGCGACACCGGTCCCGGGATTCCCGATGCGGAAAAAAAGCATGTGTTTGAGCGCTTTTACCGGGCGGAAAGCTCCCGCACCGACAAAGAGCACTTCGGGCTTGGGCTTTGTATCGCAAAGGAAATTACCGATGCGCACCATGGAAAAATCACCGTCGCCGACACTCCGGGCGGGGGTGCCTGCTTTCGCGTGACCCTGCCGGTGTAAGCGGCATCCTCATATTTTCAGAAAGTAATATGTTTTTCATCTCCAGGCAGGCTCGTTGGCATATTTTAAAATATCATCAAGAATGGATAAATACCCGGCCCGGTTAATATGCATACCCTCAATTGTATATTCTTTTTTCAGATTGCCCTCCGCATCTTTTAAAGGTGCATTTACGTCAATGTATTTGGCATTATGCTTTTCTGCCAATTTGATAACCTCATGATTAGCCTGCGCAATTTTGGCATTCGTACGGATTCTAAGGCAGGGCTTCATATCCTCTGCCGCCGCCTTATCATTTACCGGATAATAAGCCATGAGATAGAGTTCCGCTTCGGGCAGCTTTTCCTCAATTTGTGTCAATATGCGGTCATAATTGCAAATCATCTGTTTCAGGGAAATATCAGGATCACTCAGGTCGTTCGTTCCGATATTGATAAAAATTCTTCGAGGCGATAACTCATAAACACAAATATCAAGAGTTTTTAAAAGGTCTTCTGTTTTATATCCCCCTATTCCCCTGTTATAGGCTATCAGAGACAACTGCTTTTCCCTGATGAATTCTTCAATCGGAAACATTTCCATTAAAGAAGAACCGACAAACAGAATTTGATTTTTCCTGACTGTCAGATTCTGTTTTCGGTAATTTTCCAGCTTTTTGTCTGTTTCTTTTTTTAATTCCGGTGTCATGTTCTTTCCTCCTGCATCACATTGAATTTTCCGCAATATTTCTGTCCGGATTATTCACCCAAAAAGCAATCTATAAAAATATGTTACATGATACGCTATTACCGCGCAAGTACAATTCAGTTTTTACACTTTTCCAGACAAAACAAAAATATTTCCACAATGAATAATTCCAGCAATTTTCCTGCAAAATACTGAATCCCCAGAACTCCTCCATTGACTGGATAAAAAAATCCCGCCATCACATTATTGGAAACAAAGCAAAGCATGCTAACCGCCACATAAACTATTGTCCCTGCAAAATACGATTTAAAAATTTTAAAGCTCAACAGGCACAGCCTGTTTAAAATCCACAACACGGCCATTACAGAAAGAAATAAACAAACTCCTGTTTTTCCGTCCGCCGGATATTTGAACCCTGTTGCCAGCGCTAAAATTCCATAGTCAACAACCAGAATGGTCATACAATAAAATCCGAACAGAGCATCATATAATTTTATATCTGTCAATTTTGTCTTTATCACGCATGCTATAATTCTTTTATTTTTACCGCCATAACGAGCATAATAAATCAGGGGTATGGACAACGCTGTAATATATAAAAATACCGCATAGGCCAACCAACGACTTTTTTCTGTCGTCCCATTCCCTAAAATCAACATACAAAAACAGACTGCAAAAGCCAGAAAACATATGACCTTTAAAATAGTATTTCTTTTCATATCCATCACAGTAATTTTATGAATGGGATGAAAACTTTTACCCCTCATTCTAAAACCCTCCTGAAAATCGCCTTATATGCATCACGCGTTTCAAGCTCTTCAATATTAATCTCTTCTAAAGCTGTAACCTTCCCAAATGCACTGTACAGCGCATAAAAGTCTTCCGGAGTTTTTCTCAGACACTCCGCAATCACGCATTGCTTTGGAGATACACATCTTCCATAAGTTTCCACTAAATTATCATATAAAAAGCTGGTTATCTGTGATGAATTTTCATTATCAATAATTCTGGCAGCAACCTCCTCCGCCAAAAAGTTTACTGCTATCTCCTGTAGTTCGGTATCAATATCCACTGAAGAATATACATATCTGGCAATTAACTCTTTATCCGATATATTGCATAATGAATCTGCATAAAAATTTATCTGGCATTCATCATTATTATTCATAATAAATATTTTTTCTCTGCTGCTTTCCCACGGAAAATAAACAGAATATCGCATATCATATTGTCTTGTTTTAAAATCAAATCCATAGTCATTCATAAGCTTTTCTGTTTCATTGAACAACCCGGCAATATGTATCATGTCTTCTTTCGGTAAAACCGGATTGAAGCTTAAAGAATACTCCCCCTGTTCTATGAATGTATTCTTACTTTTACTAATCCGGCTTTCATAGTTTACTTCACACAGCAATTCCCCGCACAGGCTGATCATCAATACAAAAAATAATACAATCTTAGTTTTCTTTCTCACTGAAAGTATAATGGCAGTTCCAAAAACAGCAAGAATACATAACCCCCATACATTAAACGAATTTACCTCTCCACGCAGCAGCAGGACAGGCGTGATATACCGAAAGTATAGTTCATGAATTAATGTTTTCTGCATACAGAAGAAAAAAATTAATAACATCAGTCCATAACACAGAACTTCATTTTCTATATAGCTTCCTGAAATAATTCCGACAACCGTCAAATAAACCCAGACAAGGAAAGAGAAAAATATCATATCGGGCCGAACCGACATAATTTTCACTATCAGAAAAAAAAGCCACGGAATATTTGCCAGCAGTGCTGTAATCACAATGTTGCGCGGCCTTTTTACCCGGAAGCTGTAATATCCATTATTAATACAATTAATTTCCGTGAAGCAAAGCATTCTCGAAATTTGCATTGCTGTAAAAATTGTAATAACCGTTAAAATCCCAATAGCGGCTAATTCACCCACCAGTAAAGATAGGATTCCAACCACAATATAGTAAATAAAATATAATCTTCCAAACTTTTCTTTCATGCACGGCAAAATGATATCTTTATACATCCGCACGCACCTGCTTTCCCGGTCTGAGATATGTATTTAAAAAATAAGCATCCTCCAGATTTGTTTCCGCCTTTTTGATATTTACTTTTTTATAAAAATCCATAGCATCAAATAATGCCTGATCCTGAACAACAAAGCGAATATTTACCATTTTTTCTTCTCTTTTTATCGCGATAATGTTAATTTCTTTCCCGGGTTTTGAAATATCTTCTCTGCGCAAATCCGCCGTATACACGCGCCCCTGCTCTGCACGGATAAATTCATTTATCTTTCCCTCATAAATGACCTCACCCTGTTTCAAACTTATCATCTTTTCACATGTACTCTCAACATCATCTAAAATATGAGTAGAAATAAGAATCGTTTTCTCACCACAAACTTCATTTACCATATTACGAAAAGCCAGCCTTTCCTTAGGGTCAAGTCCCACAGTCGGCTCATCTAATAAAATGATCTCAGGATTTCCCATAAACGCCTGAACAATTCCAAGGCGCTGACGCATTCCCCCAGACAATTTTTTTATTCTTTTTTCCGCGTGAGAAGTCAGATTCAAATACTCCAGCCACTTTAAGATTTCCTCTTTTGAGTCCTCGCTTTTATTTCCCCGAACTTGCTGCAAATACTCCAATGCTTCTATAACCGTCAGATTGTCAAAAAATTCAAAATTTTGCGGCAGATACCCTACCTTCACCTTACAATCATCGTCCCATTCTGATTGCCCGTAAAATATTTTTCCCTGATCTGCACGGATTTGTCCTGTAAAAAGCTTCATGATTGTCGTCTTACCCGCCCCGTTCTCCCCAATCAGTCCATATACGCCTGTTTCCAGGCGAAACGAAACATTTTTCAGCGCATAAAATTTTTTGTACTTTTTGGTGATATTACACATTCTGACCATATTTATTTTCAAACCTCCTCCGGCAATAAAAATCTATTGATAATTTCCTGCAATTTTCAGCCAATAATTCATAGTTTTCTACAATTGTAAATCTCATTTCCCCTGCTGTCAACTTTATGTTAGGGTCCACACATGGAGGACAAACAAAAAAGCCTGAAAGATTAACTCCAGGCTTTCTTACATACTTTATTTTTCTCTAATTCATTTCGTTTTATAAGACTGCATATTCAGGCTCACTCCACGGGCCCACAACACTAAACACCGAATTTTTCCTTCTGCTCCTCTAAAAATTCCGGCGTATCAAAATAGTCAATCTTCATCGCATGCTTTACTTCGGCAAGCGTCTTTTCCGCTTCCTTTTTCGCAACTTCGCTGCCCTTCCTTAAGATGTCATAGACGTCGCCAATCCGGCCCTCATACTCTTTTCTGCGGGCGCGAATCGGGCTTAACTCCTCCTGCATCACGTTATTCAAAAACTTCTTCACCTTCACGTCGCCGAGTCCGCCGCGGGTATAATGATCCTTCAGCTCCTGCAGGCAGGAATACTCCGGAAGATACTCCGCAAAATGATCGTCGTTGCAGAACGCGTCCAGATAGGTAAATACCGTGTTGCCCTCCAGATGTCCCGGATCTTCAACCCGGATGTGGGTCGGGTCCGTAAACATGGACATAATTTTCTTTCTCACGTCCTCCTCGCTCTCGGAGAGATAAATACAGTTGCCGAGCGACTTGCTCATCTTCGCCTTTCCGTCCGTTCCCGGGAGCCTTAAGCACGCCTTGTTCTCCGGCAGAAGAATCTGCGGGTCCGTCAGCGTCTCCCCGTAAACGGAATTGAATTTGTGGACAATCTCCTTGGTCTGTTCAAGCATCGGCATCTGATCCTCACCCACCGGAACCGTGGTCGCATGGAAGGCCGTGATATCCGCCGCCTGACTGATTGGATAGGTAAAAAAGCCGACCGGGATGCTCGTCTCAAAATTACGCATCTGAATTTCTGACTTTACGGTCGGATTTCTCTGCAATCTCGAAACCGTCACAAGATTCATATAATAAAAGGACAATTCAGTCAACTCCGTCACATAGGACTGGATAAAAATATTGGACTTCTCCGGGTCAAGCCCCGCGGAAAGATAGTCGAGCGCTACCTCCATGATATTGCTCCGCACCTTTGCCGGATTGTCCGCGTTATCTGTCAGCGCCTGCGCGTCCGCAATCATAATAAAAATCTTATCGTATTCGCCTGAGTTCTGAAGCTCCACCCTGCGTTTCAAAGAACCTACATAATGTCCCACATGCAGCTTGCCCGTAGGACGGTCGCCTGTTAAAATAATTTTTTCTGCCATAATCTTCCCCTGTCAATGATTTTCTTCTGTCTATTATACACGTTTTCCACAGACGCTTCAATTCTTATTTTCACTCCCACGGAAGACTTAAACGCCTGCTGCCGCCTGCATTACCCGTAAGACGCACAGACGCGCCGCCTCCGGATTCACCGGCTTTGACAGAAATTCGGCCGCCCCGAGGGAAAATGCCCTGGCCCTGTCATTTTCCTCCTCGCTCATAGTAAGCACGATCACTGGAATTTTCCCAAAAACCGGCGACTTTCGTTTTTTCGTAAGAACTTCGAAACCGTCCATTCCTGGCATCACGAGATCCAGAAGGATAATGTCTATTTTTTCACCTTCACGCGCCAGTATTTCAATACACTCCTCCCCGGAGGATGCCTCCACAACCCGAAAGGAATCCTTAAAAATTCCGTTCAAAATCACGCGCTGAAGCCTGGAATCATCTACAACCAGCATTGTCTGAAGCTTTGCCACCTGTCTGTTCTCCCTTCGTCCCACCTGCTTTTATACGGAATAGTCAAGATTCTGTCCCAGCGACTTCTCCGCCTCCGTCATTACCGAATCCGCCCGGTCGGCAAAGGCAATTTCTTCAATCTTTTTTAAAAGCTCCTCCCACGAGGACGCCGTGACCGTCACACGGTTTCCCGCGGACACGCCGTCATGCTTATCCGTTTTCCCGGGCCCATTCTCCCGTCGCTCCTCCAGACGCTTTTCGGCTTCTTCCTTCGCGGCCTCCTTGCGCTCCTTGCGGTTCTGCTCGCGCTTTTCCTCAATCCGCTCCTTCTGCGCTTCTAAAGATTTATCTACAACGGCGAAAAACGACGCGTTTCCGTAATCGTCAAAGGTCATGCCAAACGAGCTGACACGTTCCGCGTTGGCCCCGAGACTGGTCTTCATCTGCTGCATCTGCGCCGTCGCCATGCTTAGAATCCCTTCGTATTTTAAACGGTAAGACTCATCCTCCGCCATCTTTTCGATTTTGTCAGAATCAATGAGTACCAAAAGCTCCTTGGAGCTTTGATACATGCCCTTATTGCGCTCCGCTTCCTCCTTTTTGTCGGGGGAAACCAGAATAAATTCCATGTTGGAAAACTTTGCCTTTAGCTGCTCATAATATTTCTGCGCCTTCTCGCTGAGGACGGGATTCCCGATCGTCCTTCCGCCCACATTCGTCTTTTTCTGTGTCTTCTGTGTCTCCTGCTCCTTCACCTGTTCTGTCTGCCGGCTATAGCCTGACCCGTAAGCACCCGCAATATTGCCGCTTAATTCACTCATAGCATTTTCCTCCCTGAAAAAATTTTAAATCCTTTTATCTGCTATAGTTATCGGCATTCCGACGATGGTTTTTTACCTTTCCTCGCGGAAATAAGCGTTTCCAAGGCTCGCCGGCGGCTGGTTTTCCTGTTTGTTTCGCTTGCTTGTGATAATGAGGACAATAATCGTCACCACATAGGGCAGCATTTTGCACAGCTCCTGCGTCGCGCGGGACAGTCCCGGCAGGTAAATGTAGAGAATATATAACCCGCCAAACAGAAACGAGCCCCAAATCGCGCGCGCTGGATTCCAGAGCGCTAAAATCACAAGGGCAATGGCAAGCCATCCTCTGTCTCCGAAACCGTTGTTTGACCAGGTTCCGCCCAGATATTCCATGACAAAGTAAAGACCGCCGAGCCCCGCAATCGCCGCTCCCGTCACGGTCGCGATATATTTGTACCTGGAGACGTTGATTCCGGCCGCGTCAGCGGTTGCCGGGCTCTCACCGACCGCACGCAGATTTAAGCCGCTTCTGGTCCTCTTTAAAAACCAGGTCATGCAGATTGCCGCAACGACCGACAGATAGGTTAAAAATCCGTAGGAAAACAAAAGGTCTCCCAGCACCGGAATCTCGGAAAGCACCGGGATTTTTGCCCGGAACGCCGCGGCTGTCGTCTGCACGGAAATCTGTCCGACACCGCCTGCCAGCTTGGAAATCGATCCGCCGAAAAAATTTCCGAAGCCGACGCCAAACGTCGTCAGAGAAAGACCCACCACATTCTGGTTTGCCCGCAGCGTAATCGTAAGAAAGCTGTAAATCAGGCCGCCGAACGCGGAAGCCGCAAGCGTACATAAAATTGCAATCAGAAAGCCCACAAAGCCGTTTGGATTTTCCTTTCCGTTCTCATAGAAAAACGCGCCCATCAATCCGGCGATGCCGCCCATATACATAATTCCGGGAATTCCAAGATTCAGGTTTCCGGACTTCTCGGTCACGATTTCCCCGGTCGCCCCGAATAAAATCGCAACACCCTGCCCGATTGCCTTCTGGATAAACGTCATAAGCAGATTCATTTATTTTCCCTCCTTCCGGTTCTTCCTAAGCTCCAATTTATAATTGATGAAAAATTCACAGCCGATTAAGAAGAACAGCAAAATTCCCGTGATAATATCCGACGCGTTCTCATTTAAGCCAAACTGAGACGCCACCTGTATCGCCCCCTGCTGCATAAATACGAGAAATGCGGAAACGAGAATCATCGCAAACGGATTGAATTTCGACATCCACGCCACGATGATTGCCGTAAAGCCGCGGCCCCCGGCCGTGCTGGTCGAAATCGTATGGCTCGCGCCGCTGACAATCAGGCTTCCCGCAAGGCCGCAGATACCGCCTGAAATCATCATGGTGCGGATAATCACGCGCTTTACGTTAATTCCCGCATACCGCGCCGTGTTCTGACTCTCTCCGACTACCGCAATCTCATAGCCCTGCTTACTGTATTTCATGTAAATATACATGCCCAATGTCAATATCAGGACAATTACCACATTCAGCCCGTAAATATTTCCGAACAGGGAAGGGAACCAGCCCTTCTGCCCCGCAGCCCCGATAATGCCCACGGTATTGGACCCTGCCGGGTTTTCCCAGAATACGATGCAGAAGGTTACGATCTGCATTGCCACATAGTTGAGCATCAGCGTAAACAGCGTCTCGTTGGTATTAAAATATGCCTTAAATACAGCCGGAATCAGACCCCAGATCAGCCCTGCCGCGGCGCTTGCAATAAAAATGAGAACCAGCAGCAGCCAGTTCGGAAGCGCATCTCCCGCATAAATCATCAGCGCCGCCGTCGCCGTGCCTCCCATTAAAATCTGCCCCTCCGCGCCGATATTCCAGAACTTCATCTTAAACGCCGGAGTCAGTCCGATCGCAATGCACAAAAGCGCCAGCGTCTCGCGCACCGTTACCCACGCGCGCCGGTTGGTTCCCACCGCTCCGTCCACAATTCCCAGATAAACCTGAATCGGATTCTGCTTTGTGATCGCCACAATGACAAGCCCTGCCACCACCAGGGACAACAGCACCGCGGCCAGACGGATGCCCCATGCCTTCGCCGTTCCGATTGTATCCCGCTTTGTCATACGCACCAGGGGTTCTTTTACTTCCTTACTCATTTGCCTGTTTCTCCTCTCCAGAGCCTGTCATCATCAGTCCCAGTTTTTCTTTCGTGGTTTCCCTCGCGTCCACAACACCGGCAATCCTTCCGCTGTTCAGCACCAGGATTTTATCGCAGAGCTCCAACAGCACGTCCAAATCCTCACCGACGCAGATCACCGCCACGCCCTTCTGCTTCTGTTCATTTAAAAGATTATAAATGGTGTAGGAGGAATTAATGTCAAGTCCCCGGACCGGATAAGCCACCATCAGTACCGTCGGGTTCCCCGCAATCTCGCGCCCCACAAGAATTTTCTGCACATTTCCGCCGGAAAGCCTGCTGACCGGAGTCTCAACGCCCGGCGTCACAACCTCAAGCTTGTCTACGATTTCCTCCGCCAGCTTTTTGGGCGCCTTGCGGTCGGCAAAAAAGTGCCCGCCCTCTTTGTAGCTGCGAATCATCATGTTATCGGTCAAATCCATCGACGCGACAAGCCCCATGCCGAGACGGTCCTCCGGTACAAACGAAAGCGCGATGCCGAGCTCTTTGATTTCCTCCGCTTTCATGCTGGATATTTTTTCCGTCTTTCCCTCCGGTGAATCGTACAGGATTTCCCCGCTCTCAATAGGCTGCAATCCCGCAATCGACTCCAAAAGCTCCTTCTGCCCGCTTCCGGAAATGCCCGCGACGCCCAGGATTTCTCCGCTGTACGCCGTAAAGGAGGCCTCCTTGAGCACTTTTAGGCCCTCCTTGTTGCGGCAGGTAACGCCGCGCATCTCGATTCTCTTTTCCACTCCCGCAGGCTCGGTTCGGTTAATATCCAGCTTCACCTTTTCTCCGACCATCATTTCGGTCAGCGATTCCACGGTAGCCCCCGCAGTCTCCACAGTCGCTATGTATTTTCCCTTGCGGAGCACTGCAACACGGTCGGAAAGCTCCAGAACCTCGTTTAATTTGTGTGTGATGATGATAATGGATTTTCCTGCCCTGCGCATATTCCGAAGAACCGCAAACAGCTTTTCCGTCTCCTGGGGCGTCAGCACGGCGGTAGGCTCGTCCAGAATTAAAATATCCGCGCCGCGGTAAAGCACCTTAACAATCTCCACCGTCTGTTTTTGCGAGACGGACATATCATAAATTTTTTGTGTGGGATCCAGCTCAAAACCATACTGCTCCGTCAGGGAACGGATCTCATTTTCAATCTGCTTTAAATTCAGCCTTCCCTTGCCCGGCAGCCCCAAAATAATATTCTCTGCCGCCGTCAAAATCGGAATCAGCTTGAAATGCTGATGGATCATTCCGATTCCGAGCGCGAAAGAATCCTTTGGGGAACGAATCGTAACCGTTTTCCCATTCACCACAATCTCTCCCTCGTCCGGAAAATAAATGCCGGAAAGCATATTCATCAGTGTCGTCTTTCCGCTGCCGTTCTCCCCCAGAATGGAAAGGATTTCCCCTTTTCTCACCGCCAGGCTCACGTTGTCGTTGGCGACAACCTCCCCAAAGCGCTTTGTCACGCCCCTAAGCTCAATCGCATTTACCGGTTCCACAAGCAATCCTCCTTTAACGTAAACTGCGGAACTGTGACAACAGCCACAGTTCCGCCAATCTTATCTGTTTCATGCACGCACAAATATATCCGCATTACTCTGTAACGGAGGTAATGCCGTCAATGATAAGGTCAAATGCCGGTGCGCTCGCAAGCTCCGATTCATGGAAATACCCGTCCGATACGTACGCCGCATATTTCTCATAATCACCGCCGCCTGCGATCAAATCCTCCAGAGAGGAACCGTTTACCGTAAAGGTAGCGGTATCAAAAACATGCAGGGTACCTTCTTTTAACGACGTCTCCACCTCGGTAACCTTCTCCTGGGTTCCCTCGGCAATCACATTCTCATTCAATGCGGTAATGCGGTCAGCACCCTCTGCATAGCCTTGGCACCAGTCGGTTACGATTTCCTCGCCGTTCATCACGCACTGAACCGCATAGGTATAATACGGTCCCCAGTTAATGGATGCGGAGGTAAGCGCGCTGTCCGGAGCAACGGAGGTCATATCAATGTTATAGCCGACACAGGGAACACCCTTTTCCTGGCATGCGCTCGGCGCGCCGGTGGTGTCCGCATGCTGGCTGATCAGAACACAGCCGTCATCAATCAGCTTCGTCGCTACCTCTGCCTCGCCGGACATATCCGCCCAGCTGTTTGTATACTGTACCTCCATCGTTACGGACGGACATACGCTCTTTGCGCCCAGATAAAAGGACGTAAAACCGGAGATAACCTCCGCATACGGATATGCGCCGACATATCCCATTTTCGCTTCGTCCTCCGTAATGGTACCGTCCGCAATCATTTCATTTAACTTCAGGCCCGCAACCACGCCGGACACGTAGCGTGACTCATAAACCGCCGTAAAGTAGTTATGCATATTGGAAAGCCCTGAGGATGCCGCCTGATAACCGGTTCCATGGCAGAACTGAACCTCCGGGTATTCCGCCGCAGCCTGCAAAAGATAAGACTCGAAACCGAAGCTGGTTCCGAAAATAATATTGCAGCCCTGCTCCGCAAGGTCAACCGCCGCGTCATAGCAGGACTCGTCCTCCGGCACGTTTGTCTTCTCAATCACCTGGGCATCGCTTAAGCCAAGCTCTGACATCATCTCGTCGATACCCGTCATATGTGCTGCCGAATAGCCCTCATTCTCATCTCCGATATAAATAACGCCAACCTTTACATCGGAAACCGCCTGCGCACCTCCGGCTTCGGTTCCGTCTGCCGCATTCGACGTTCCCCCGTTTCCTGCCGCACCGTTATTTTCAGAACCGCAGCCTGCAAGCATGGAAACCGCAAGTCCGGCAATCAATAAGAAGCTAACCGCCTTTTTCATAATCTTTTCCTCCTGTATAATCTCTCTTCTTCAAAACACAACAGTAAATTTAGCATAGTCAAAAATTTACGTCAATGGCATTTCCGACCGAATTCTGCCAAAAAATCTGTTTTTTTCTAAAAATCTTCTTTTCATAAGTTTACCTTATGTCTTTTATGAATTTTACTTATATAGCTTCACGATGCCCCTGTCATTTAAGGTTTTGATAAAGGCCACGGCAAAGGGCACGCCAAACAATCCCAAAATACCGAAAAATTTCAACCCCAACAGCATGCAGGGCAGCATGAGGACAGGCGAGAGCCCCATCTGCCGTCCCACAAGCTTAGGTTCCACAATGTTGCGCACCACCGTAATTACAATATAAAGCACCAATACTCCGATTCCGGTTTTGACATTTCCCGCCGCCAGGGCAATCAGTCCCCACGGCACCAGCACCGTACCGGTGCCGAGCACCGGAAGAATGTCAAGCACCGCAATCAGAAATGCAATGACGGCTGCCCCGTCGATGCCGAGCACAAACAGGCCCAAAAGCAGCTCCAGAAATGTCATCGCGAAAATCAGGCAATACGACAGCACACATTTTCCGATTGTACCGGTCACATATTCTTTCCCTTCCTGAAGGCTCTTTAAATACTTTTCGGGTATCTGCCGCTTCAAAAAACCCTTGATGGAATGAAATTCCAGCTCCATAAAGACGGTGGCAATCACCGCGATCAATATATTCATCAGAATCCCCGGAATTCCCGCAGCCGCTCCCGACACACCGTCGATGAACCCGTCGGAAATACCGGACACCAGCTTCCCTGCCTTTTCCAGCGCCTGCGTCGACTGCACAGCCGTACCGGATACAGCACCGGCACTTGCTGCCGCGGCAACGCCCGCTGCGGCGTCAGCATTCGCGGAAGCCGGGTAAAACGCACTCATAAATTCCTCCAGCCACACGTAAAACCTTTGCAGCACAGGCACTATCGTTTCCGAAAAATATTCGGCCAGCCCGCGGCAGGTGTCATAGATGAGCGCAATCAAACGGGTTCCCGCAAAATAGAACAGGCACGCGAGCAGAATATAAAACAGCAGCACAAGCGCCACTGCGGCAATCCCCCGTTTCAAATGAAGCCTGTCCGCCGCAAAATCCACGGGAAACGACAAAAGCCACGCGGCGGCAAATGCCAGAACAAACGGCAGCAGCACGGAGCCTGCCGCTTTCAGAAAAAGCCACGCGGCGGCCGCCCAGACCGCCCAAAATGCAAACCCTGTCAAAAATTCTCTCTGCCGTCTCAGCCGTTCCTCTCTGTCCATACGCCGTTTCCCACTCTCCCTGCCTGTTTCTGCCTACCCTATACTATATCCGGTTTTCGATGGAATTATGCGGGAAAAGCATACGGCAGGCACCTGATCCGAAACACGGAAAGGCGCCTGCCGCCACTTAAGCATCTTCGAGCTTTAATATATAAATACAGTTCGGCTTGTCGACCTTAACCGGGGCGCCGTTTTGCAGCGAATAGCCCTTATCATAATGAATCGTGTAGGTCACAATATCGTTAGTCGTATTATTTAAGGTCAGATAATGCCGCTCGTCGGGATAAATGGCAAGCATCTTCGGATAATCACTATCGACTCTGGTATTTAAAACCTCCGTCAGCATACCGCTCTCCTTATCAATCTCAAATACCACAACCGAATTGACACCTGCATTGGAACAGAACAGGTACTTTCCGCTTTTGGAAACCTCCATGCCGGACGCCGCGCAGATATCCTCGTCCTTCTTTCCCCGGGTGGTAACCGCCTGAATCTTTTCAAATTGCGGCTGATTGTCCACCACCTCATAGCGGTACACCTCAACCAGATTCGACAGCTCATACAGGATGTAGGCAAATCTTCCGTCCCTGGAAAAACGTATCATACGCGGTCCGGACTCCAGCGGTCCCCGGACAATATCCACAAGCTTCAGCTTGCCGAATTCATAGTCCACCCGGTAAATCTTCGTCTGATCCAGCCCGTTATCCACGGCGCACAAAAACTTCTGGTCGGGCGTCAGCTTTACACATTCCACATGAGGCGTATTGGTACGGCGGTCATTTCCGCGTCCCATACCCTTATGAAAAATACCGTCCGCAATGGTGCCGATGCTTCCGTCCTTCTCAAGATGCATCATCGTCACACGTCCGTCATGATGGCCTCCCACGAACAGATAGCGGTTTTTGTCGTCCACCTCCACATAGCAGCCGCGCATGCCGCCGATCCACTGGTTATTCACCGGCTCCAAATCGCCGTCGGGAAGAATCCGAAAGGATTCCACACCCTCATCGGCAATGGAATAAAGAAATCTTTTGTCCTTCGACACCACCAGATCCGACGGGTTATTAATCGGCACCACCTTGCGCTCCTTTAACTGCCCTTTTGGTACATCCACATCATAAATATGGATTCCTACACTGTTCTCATGGGTATAGGTGCCCACATATGCAACATACTTCTCCTGTTTCATAGCTTTCACCCTCCTAATCTTTTCTTCGCAAAATATCGTACCTGTCAAGAGACCGGCCTAAATCGATATATAAAACCTGCTTTGGATGCGGCGCGGATTCCATTTCACGCCCCTCCTCATCCACAATACGCCTTACCGTAACGGTGAGATTGGCGCCGTCGGGCTTCATAACCTCAATCTGCTCTCCCACGCAAAACTTATTGCGCTGCTCTATGCGGTATAAGCCCTCAGAATTTTGCTCCCCCACAATTCCGAGATACGTATACTCTTTTAAATAAGTATTATTGTCGTAAATCTGAGCTTCGTCCGTGGGCTTTCCGAAGAAAAATCCGGTTGTAAACTGACGGTAAGTACAGTTTGAAATCTGCTCTAAGTACCAGGGCAGGTTCTTCAGGTAAAGCTCGGGCGATTCCAGGTAATCATCGATGGCCTTTCGGTAGGTTCTTGCAACAGTCGCAACATATAACGCTGTCTTCATTCTACCCTCTATTTTAAAACTGTCAATACCCGATTCCATCAGCTCCGGGATATGTTCGATCATGCAGAGATCCTTGGAATTAAAAATATAGGTTCCCCGTTCGTTTTCATACACCGGCATATATTCTCCCGGCCTTGTTTCCTCCACGATGGAGTATTTCCAGCGGCAGGGATGCGTGCATGCCCCCTGATTGGCGTCCCTCCCGGTAAAATAATTTGAAAGCAGGCACCTTCCCGAGTAGGAAATGCACATCGCGCCGTGAATGAAGGTTTCTATCTCAAGATCATCCGGGATGTGCGCGCGTATTTCTCTGATTTCCGCCAGGGAAAGCTCCCTCGCCGACACTACCCTCTTCGCGCCGAGCCCGTACCAGAAACGGTAGGTCTCGTAATTCGTGTTATTCGCCTGTGTACTGATGTGGCGTTCCATATCCGGGCAAACCTCTCCTGCAATCGAAAATACGCCCGGGTCTGAAATAATCAGCGCGTCCGGACGGCTTTCCGCTTCAAATGAGGACAGCTCCTGAAAGTATTCCCTCACCCCGTCAAGGTCGCCGTTATGGGCAAGGATATTTGCTGTCACGTATACCTTTACGCCGTGCGCATGGGCAAAGGCAATTCCCTCTTTCATTTCCTGCATGGAAAAATTCTTTGCCTTCGCGCGCAGGCCAAACACCTCGCCGCCGATATACACGGCATCCGCACCGTAAATAACTGCAATTTTAAGTACCTCAAGGCTGCTCGCCGGGATTAACAGTTCCGGTTTTCTCATCTCCGTTTTATCCTTTCCATCCGATGCCGCGGTCTATTTCCAGGTGCTGACCGTAAGTCCGTCCCCGATGGGGAGAACCGCGGTCACAAGCTTTTCATTGTGCGTCAGCTCATAGAGATAATCGCGCATCCGTTTATGAATCGTCCGGTTTCTGCGGGTCACCGCAAAACGTGACTCAATAATGTCCCCATCCTGCAGCACATTGTCGGAAACCAGCGTACCGCCTTCTTTCAGCAGCCGCAATACCTCCGGCATAAAATGAATGTACTGCCCCTTGGCGGCATCCATAAAAATAAAATCATACGGCCGGGTCAGGGTTTTTAATACCTCCGCCGCATCGCCCTCTATGAGGGTAATGCAGCCTTCCTTTCCCGCCCGCGCAAAATTCCTGCGCGCAGCCGGAATCCTTTTTTCATAATTTTCAATAGTATCAATCCGGCATGGCACCGGATTATACTCCGCCATTAAAATGGCCGAAAATCCGACCGCCGTGCCGACCTCAAGAATACGTCCCGGACGCTTCATTGCCAGCAGCAGCTTTAAAAAACGCTGCGTTTCCCTGCGGATGATCGGCACATAGCCCTCAATCGCTTCCTGTTCGATTCTGTCTAAAATCTCCGTATTGCCGGTATCAAGGGAGTTGATATAGGCAACCAGCCTTTCGTCTACTATCACTGCACAGCCTCCGTGCTCTCCACCTGCTCGGCGGCAATGACCGCCATCATGTCCTTTGCCGTCATGGATGTATTTAACGTATAGGTCCCGGGGCGAAGCTTGCCGGAATAAGCGGATAGCTTCAGCTGCGCATAAAACAGATTGGCGTCGCGGATTAAGCCCTTCTCCTCCAAAAGCTTTCCGATGTCATGCTCCGACATGCCGTCGGACACCTCCACCTCAATATCGGTTCCTGGCTCCTCCTCGACGGGTGCCTCCGTAAATACGCGATAACCAAATTCATAGCAAAAGGTTCCAAGCTTTACCAGACCCAGAATAACCAGCAGTATCACCAGAATCGAAAAACTGATGCTGACAAATTTTAATACAACTTTATTCAGGTTCATCCTTTTCCTCCGTTATTCATCGAAGCCAATATCGAAATCCAACTCCTCAATTAAGGTCCAGTTCACTTCCTGAATGACCCTGCAGAGAGCGTTCTCCGCCTCAAGATACTGCTTCACCAGCGGATTCTTCCGAAACTCGCGGTATTCCTGCTCCATGCGGTCCGTCTCGTCATAGAGGTCTATATCCCCCTGGCTGTTCTGCAGCAGATAATTTTTCTGCCGGAACTCATGAATCCGGCTCTCAAGCTCCGGAAGATTGTGCACGCGCCTTTTGATGTCCTGATATTCGCAATACTCCCTGCTGGCCTTAAGCGCCTCCACCAGTTCCTTCATGGCTTCATCTATTCTGCCCATAGCCGCCTCATACCCTTTCTATACTTCCATAATAATCGGCATAATCATCGGTCTTCTCTTTGTCTCTTTCCACACGAAATCACCAAGGGAATCCTTAATTTCATTTTTAATCTTTCCCCAGTCCGTAATGCCTTTATCCATGCAGTACTGCATCTTTGCATCCAGCACCTGTTTTGCCTCGTCCATCAGGGTCTCGGAGCCCCTGACATACACAAACCCTCTGGATACAATATCCGGTCCCGCAAGCACCTGTCCCGAACCGCCCTCCAGGGTCAGCACGACGATGATAATTCCGTCCTCGGCAAGATGCTGCCGGTCGCGCAGCACGATATTTCCGACATCCCCGACACCGAGACCGTCTACCATAATATCGCCGACATGTACCCTGCCGGTGACTTCAGCCTTCTCGTCGTCAAGCTCCAGCACATCACCCGAGGAAAGAAGAAAAATATGATCCTTGGAAATTCCAAGCTCCTCGGCAATCCGCGCCTGCGCCAGCAGATGGCGGTACTCCCCGTGTACGGGAATCGCATATTTCGGACGCACCAGTGAATAAATCAGCTTAATTTCCTCCTGGCAGGCATGTCCCGACACATGCACATCCTGGAAAATCACATTTGCGCCCTTCATGGACAGCTCGTTGATAATGCCGGACACCGCTTTCTCGTTGCCCGGAATCGGGTTGGAGCTTAATACGATGGTATCGTTCGGCTTAATCGTTACCTTTTTGTGGATGCCGGACGCCATGCGCGAGAGCGCCGCCATGGACTCTCCCTGACTTCCCGTCGTAATCAGCACCGTCTTCTCGTCCGGATAATTTTTCAGTTCCTCAATGTCGATCAGCGTATTGTCCGGAATGTTGATATAGCCCAGTTCCGAGGCAATGCCGATGATATTGACCATGCTGCGCCCCTCCACGACTACCTTTCTTCCGTATTTATATGCCGTATTGATAATCTGCTGCACGCGGTCTACATTGGACGCAAACGTGGCAATGATAATTCTCGTGTTTTTATGATCTGCAAAAATCTCGTCAAAGGTCTTTCCGACGGTTTTCTCCGACATCGTAAAGCCCCTGCGCTCCGCGTTCGTACTGTCGCACATCAGCGCCAGCACTCCCTTTTTGCCGATTTCGCCAAAGCGCTGCAAATCAATGGCATCCCCGAATACCGGCGTGTAGTCCACCTTAAAGTCTCCCGTATGCACCACCGTGCCCGCCGGAGAATAAATTGCCAGTGCCGCCGCATCCTGGATGCTGTGGTTGGTCTTGATAAATTCCACGCGGAAGCAGCCAAGATTGATATGCTGTCCGTATTTTACCACCTTGCGTTTTACCTTTGTGAGCATATTGTGCTCTTTTAACTTGTGCTCTATGATGCCGATCGTCAGCTTCGTCGCGTAAATCGGCACATTCACGTCACGCAGCACATAGGGTATCGCCCCGATGTGATCCTCATGGCCGTGCGTGATGAAAAAGCCTTTGACCTTTTCCAGATTATCCTTCAGATATGTCACATCCGGGATAACAAGGTCGATTCCGTACATGTCATCCTCCGGGAAAGACAGACCGCAATCCACAACAATAATACTGTCTTCATATTCAAAGGCAGTAATGTTCATTCCAATCTGCTCCAGACCACCCAGCGGGATGATTTTAAGCTTTGAAGTTTTTTCTTTTTTCAAATTTTTACCTCCGTTACGTTTTTTCCGTTCTGATTTCTTTGAATCATTCTGGCTGATTCCCGCCTCTTTGTTTTTTTCCTTAGTATTCAATGTCCGCGTCCTCAATCAATTCTGCAAATATTTTTCCGACCGCAGCAAGCTCCGTCTCGTCCTCGACCATCTCGCATACGACCTCTTCCTCTTCCGCCGCAACCTCTTTTAAGATATATGCGTCGCAGTCGCCGTCCTCTTCCTCTGTCACAAAAAGATACCGCGTACCGTTTACCTTTGTTTCTTCCACCACAAAAAATTCGACTTCCTCTTTCGTATCGGGGTCGATAAATCTTACCTTTTCCATTCTTTCTCCATTCCGAAACGTTACCGCTGCCGCTGCATGCCAAGATAATCCAGATATCCCTGCAGTATAAAAACAGCCGCAAGCTCATCCACATACTTCTTGCGTTCTTCCCTGCGGATACCGGATTCCATCATATGCCGGTCAGCGGAAACCGTCGTCAGGCGCTCGTCCCATAAAACGACCTCAAGTCCCGTGCGCCTTTCCAACATCTCCTGAAATTGCTTTGTCTTTTCGCAACGCTCTCCTTCTGTGTTGTTCATATTTTTCGGATAACCCAGTACAATGCGCTCCACCTGATATTCCGATACAAGCTGCTCAATTCTGGCAAGCGTCTGGCGCAGCTTATCAGGGGACTTTCTTCGAATGATCTCAAGTCCCTGCGCAGTTAATAAAAGCTCATCACTGACCGCCGCACCGACCGTCTTTGAGCCAAAATCCAAACCTAAAATCCGCATAAACTCCTATTCCCAATGGTTATTTCTGATATAAGCCTTTAACACTTCCTCCACCAGTTCGTCCCGCTCTACTTTCATAATCAGGCTTCTTGCATTATTATGGCTGGTAATATAAGTGGGATCCCCAGACATAATATATCCAACAATCTGATTCACCGGATTGTAACCTTTCTCACTCAACGCACGATATACGATCGCCAGTACATCTCCTACCTTAAGCTCCGGCTCCTTTTCTACCCTGAAATATTGTGTGTTATTGATATTCTGCATATTTGTCACGCCCTTATACCTGCTCATTCGTCCGACTGCCGAAATCCCCGACAGCTCTACACATAAAAAGCATTGCTATTTATTATTCTAATATAGTTTGTCCTAAAATTCAACCAAAAGATAGATATTCTCCGTCAGCCGTCCCGTAATCTGGCCGGAAACAAACTCATTGGCGCGATCTCCTTCGGCCTCGCAGGCCACCTTAACATACTCCGCCGTGTAGCCGGTATAATATCGTTTTCCGTCAATCAGCAGTTCTTCCTCCAGAAGCGCCTTTACCTCTTTTCCGATATAGTAATCTCTGAATTCCACGGACATTTTCTCCGCCAGCGCAAGCAGCGCGGCGCTCCGCTTCGTCTTTATCTGCTCCGGAATCTGGTCCGGCATCGCGGCAGCCTTTGTCCCCTCTCGTCTCGAATATTTAAAAATATGCATTTCGTAAAAATGGATTTTCTCCAAATATTTTTCCGTCAGTGCAAATTCCGCGTCGGTCTCCCCCGGAAAGCCGACAATCACATCCGTGGTAATCGCCGGATGCGTAAAATAACTTCGCAGAAGACGGCAGCCCCGCTCATACTCTGCCGTATCGTAGCGCCGGTTCATGCGCTCCAATACCGTATCACAGCCGCTCTGTAAGGAGAGATGAAAATGCGCGCATACCTTCGGCAGCTCCGACAGCCGCCTCACAAAGTCCTCTGTGACGATTCTCGGTTCCAGGCTTCCGAGCCGGATGCGCGCAATCCCCTCAATGTCATGCACCCGCTCAATCAGGTGCAGCAGCGTATCACCCGTATCCTGTCCGTAGGAGCTTAAGTGGATTCCCGTCAGCACGACCTCGCGGTAGCCCTGCCCCGCAAGCCGCCGCACCTCGCCGAGCACATCCTCCGCTCTCCTGCTTCTGACCCGTCCTCTGGCAAACGGAATCACACAATAGCTGCAAAACTGATTGCAGCCGTCCTGCACTTTGATAAACGCTCTCGTATGCTCGGCCGTTTTTTCCAGAAAAAGCTCCTCATATTCCTGCTTTTCATGATTGATATCCACGACCTCGGCCGTTCTTTTGCTGTCTTTTGCATATTCGTCCAAAAGACGGATCAGTTCATGCTTTTTATTATTCCCAATTATAATATCAATACTCTCATCCAGAGCCGCTTCCGTTTCTCTGGTCTGGACATAACAGCCCGCCGCCACGACAACGGCGTCCGGATTTATTTTTTTTGCACGGTGAAGCATCTGTCTGGATTTGCGGTCAGCCATATTGGTGACCGAACATGTATTAATGACGTAAACATCCGCTTTCTCGGTAAACGGAACAATTTCATACCCCGCGTCCTCCAGGATCTGCTGCATTGCCTCCGTCTCATATGCATTTACCTTACAGCCCAGGTTATGCAGCGCTGCTTTTTTCATTCTTCCACTCCATTCCGCCGCCGCTGCGGCTCTTTTCTGATGTCCGGAAAGCTTTCGAATTCTTTCGTGCTTCCTCCATTTACTTGTTGACTTTTCCACAAAAAACCATTACTATAAAGATAACTTGAACAGTTAATTCTTAAGGAGGTTTTTCAACATGAAAACAGTACAGATTTCTTTAAATTCTATCGACAAAGTGAAATCATTCGTAAACGCTATCACGCAGTACGAGTTTGATTTCGACTTAATCTCCGGCAGATACGTAATCGATGCAAAGTCCATCATGGGTATTTTCAGCCTGGATTTATCCAAACCCATCGATCTGGCAATTCATGCCGAGGGCAATATCGACGAGATTATGGAAACCTTAAAGCCGTACTTAATCTAAACCGCACAGCTTTATACTTGACATACGGGGCATGAACCACAGGATGTATCTCCTGTGGTTTTTTGTTGCGTATTTTTATTTCACAGGAAAAGCCCTGCTATGCCTCGATATGGATAACCTCCACCGTGTCAATCGCCTCCTGCATGAGCGCATCGATTTTCTCCGCCAGCTTTTTCTCATCGTTGTGAATGACATTTAAGCTCGGCTTTGTCACGGGATGCTTTGCCACAAAAATCGTACAGCAGTCCTCATACGGCAGGATTGACGTCTCGTACGCACCGATTTTTTCGGATATTTCAACAATCTCCTGCTTGTCAAACCCAATCAGCGGACGGTAGACCGGCATGGTGCAGACCTCGTTGGTCGCCGCAAGCGACTGCATGGTCTGGCTTGCAACCTGCCCGATACTCTCTCCGGTAATCAGTCCCAGGCACTTGTTTTCCTTTGCGAAATGCTCTGCCAGCTTCATCATGTAGCGGCGCATGATAATCGTCAGCTCCTCATGCGGGCACTGCTCGTAAATATAAAGCTGGATGTCCGTAAAATTCACAACGTGCAGATTGATGGGCCCTGCGTATTTCGCCACGATTTTTGCCAAATCCACAACCTTCTGCTTTGCGCGCTCCGATGTATACGGCGGCGCATGGAAATAGGTGGCGTCAATCGCGACTCCGCGCTTGGCAATCATATAGCCCGCCACCGGACTGTCAATTCCGCCGGAGAGCAGCAGCATCGCCTTTCCGTTCGTGCCGACCGGCATTCCGCCCGGTCCCGGGATTACCGTGGAATAGAGGTTAATCTGATTGCGGATTTCAATATTTACCATCACGTCCGGGCTGTGTACGTCCACCCGAAGCTCCGGAAATGCCTCCAAAAGCCGCTCACCGACCCGCGCATTGATTTCCATCGACTCCAGCGGGTAATTTTTTCTGGCGCGTCTGGCATTGACCTTAAACGTAAAATTCTTCTCCGGATAAGCCGCTTCCACATAACGCACTACCTCGTCAAGCAGCTGTTCAAAGCCCTCATCCTTTAAAATGACAACCGGACAAATCCCCACGATGCCGAATACATGGCGCAGTGCCTCCACCGCCTCGTCAAAATCATACTCCCCTTCGGTCTCCACATAGATTCTTCCCTGCTCCCTGCGGATTTTAAACGTTCCGTCCACCTTTCCAAGCGCCCGCTTCATCTGACTGACCAGGGCATCCTCAAACAAATACCTGTTTTTTCCCTTGATTGCGATTTCCGCATACTTTATCAAAAATGCCTTATACATATTCTTCCTCCCATTGAAACCACGGCTCTATTTACGGATAAATCTCCGATAAAACGGCACTATTTCCTTCATCTGCTCCACCGCGTAGTCGATTTCCTCCTCCGTGGTATTTACACAAAAGCTGAACCGCACCGTAGATTCCAGCCGTTCCTTCGTCAATCCGATTCCCTGCAGCGTTTTGCTGGGTGCAGGCTTGTTTGATGAGCAGGCGCTCCCCGCCGAAACATAAATTTCCTTTTCCTCCAGCGCATGGAGCAATACCTCGCTGCGTACTCCCTCCACGCTGACACTGACAATCTGAGGTGCGGAATCACGTCCTGTTTTTCCGTTGACGCGCACCCCCTCAATCTGCGTAACACCTTCGATAAAACGCTCCTTAAGACAGTAGAGACGCTCTATTTTCTCATCGAAATCTTCATAAATCTCCATCGCGGCCTCTCCGAGCGCCGCCGCGCCCGGCACGTTCTCCGTTCCGGAGCGCATGCCCTTCTGCTGTCCGCCCCCGTATATCAGAGGCTTTATTTTTGTTTTGTCCTTAATATACAAAAAACCGGTTCCCTTCGGCGCGTGAATTTTATGTCCGCTCACCGAAAGCAAATCTACGCCCAGCTTTTTCGGATAAATGCGGTATTTGCCGTACGCCTGAATCGCGTCCACATGCAGAAGCGTATTGGGATTCCGGGCTTTGATGATTTTCGCCGCCTCGGCAATCGGCTCGACCGCGCCGATTTCATTGTTGACCATCATCAGGGAAACAAGAATCGTCTCGCTGCATACGGCTTCCTTTAATTCGTCCAATGAAATGACACCGTCCGAATCCACGGAAAGATACGTCACCCGAAAACCAAGCTCTTCCAGATACGCCGCCGCTGCCGAGACGGAGGGGTGCTCAATCGAGGTGGTAATGATATGGTTCCCCGCCCTTTTATTTGCGAGCGCCGCTCCGATCAGCGCCATATTATTGGACTCCGTCCCGCCCGAGGTAAAAAGAATCTCCTTTTCGTCCGCCTTTAAGGTTGCCGCAATTCTCTTTTTGGCTTCTTTTATATAATTTTCCGCAGTCACGCCCATTGTGTGAAGAGAGGAAGGATTTCCGTAATCTTCCATCAAAAGCTTTACCATCAAATCCTTTGCCCGCTCGCTGCAGCGGGTCGTGGCTGAATTATCCAAATATGCCTGCATGTCTTCCTCCTTATTCCTGCACTGCATTCTCCTGCGCCGTCTCCAGATGATACATCAGAATCGACAGCGCCGCAATGCCTGCCGTCTCCGTCCGAAGGATGCGCTTTCCGAGGGAAATAAGCTGCATGTCATCCTGCACGCGCGCAATCTCCTCGGGCGCAAAACCGCCCTCCGGCCCGATAAAAATACCGACGGACTCCCCGGGGCAAATTCCCTCCACCGCCGCTTTTGTCGCCGCCATGCCCCGCTCGTTCTCATAGGGCACCAGCTTTTTGTCAAGTTCCCCGGCATACGCCGCCGCCTCCGCAAAACGCATCGGCCCGCGCACCGCCGGAATGATGCTGCGCTTGGACTGCTTTGCCGCGCTTTCCGCGATTGCCTGCCACCTTGCCGTCTTTGCCGCCGCTTTTTTTTCATCGAGCTTCACAACACAGTTTTTCATGGCGACCGGTATAATTTCATAAACGCCAAGCTCCACTGCCTTCTGGATGATCAGCTCCATCTTATCTCCCTTTGGCAGTCCCTGAAACAGATAAATGCGGCTGCAAAGCTCCGTTCCATCCTCGTCAAATTCCACCGGAAGCGCCCGCACAAACAAATCCGTGATTTCCGTGATTTTACACAGGCAGCTTCTGCCGCTTTTGCTGCTGACGCGGATCATTTGCCCCGGCTTCATGCGCAGCACATTTTTGATATGGTTCACATCGCCGCCCTCAATCAGCGCCGATGTCCCGGTCAATGCGGCGTCCTCCACAAAAAACTGATACATGCTTTCCCACCTTACGCTCGTTTTATACTCCGGCAGCCATGCCGCCTTTCACCATCCCTGCGTGCGGTGATATTGACCCACTCGCCCTGACGGTTGGTTTCCACAATGGTAAAGCCCGCCTGCAAAAGCGCGTCCTTTACCTGCTGCTCCTTAAAATCAATGATTCCCGATGTGATAAAATAACCGCCTTTTTTTAACCGCGCCGGTATCACGGGAGCCATCGGGATAATGACGTCCGCAAGAATATTTGCGACCACAATGTCAAATTCCTCCGTGCCCACCTTTTCCTGGAGGGCGGTATCGTCAATCAGGTTGCCCACATAAAAGCTCCCCAGCTCCGGGGCAAGACGGTTCACCTCCATATTTTCACGGGTGGAGGTCATACAGTCCGGATCCAAATCCGTACCGACCACGGCGGACGCTCCCAGCTTTAAGGCTACAATCGAGAGGATTCCGCTGCCGCAGCCCACGTCCAGCACCTTCGGCGCCCTGTTTTCGGGCGTGTACTCCGCGTTTCCGCGGATGTATTTTAAAAGCTGGCGGATACAAAGCTGCGTCGTCTCGTGCTTTCCGGTCCCGAAGGAAACGCCCGGGTCAATTTCTATGAGAATCTTGTCCTTATCTTCCTCGGCAAGCGGCTCCCAGGTCGGCTTGATAAAAATATCGTCAATCGAAAACGAGTGAAAAAACTGCTTCCAGTTATTGACCCAATCCAAATCCTCCGTCTGCTCTGAGGTAATCTTCCCGCTTCCCACATCCACAGCAGCGCGCAGTTCCTCTAGTGCCAGCCTTACCTGCTTTAACAGTGCAGCGCTATCCTCCTGTCCGTCCTCCAGATAAAAGCTCACGCGGCCGACTCCGTCATCCGGCGGCAGCTCCGGCAGAAAATCAATAAACATCTCCGCTTGGTCTTCCTTCGAAAGCGGAATATTATCCTCAATCTCCACCCCCTGAATACCGAGCTCCATCAGCATGGCGCTCACATAATCCTCCGCCGCGGTGGTCGTCTCTATCGTATATTTATTCCATTTCATATAATTCCTCCATTTCGGGCACATAGCTATTAGACATCTTAACACATAACCGGCGATTTGGCAAAACTTATTACACGCGCATGCGTGCATGAATATGCGTGCACATGGGTATACTGGTAAGGAAATCTGACAGAAAGAAAAGAGGGAAACCTATGAGCTATTTAAACGATGACGCCGTACCAATCGGGTTTGGCATGGCACTGGCGCAAAACGTAAACGCAATGAAAGAATTTTCCGGTCTGACGGAAGCCGAGAAAGAAGAAATTTTAAACCGGGCGCGGGACGCGAAATCCAGGGAAGATATGGAAGCCCTGGTAAACCGGCTGCTCCCGTAATAAACGGCGGGCACTGCCCGCCGCTTATTTTCTAAAGTACCTTTGATAAAAACTCCCGAAGGCGCGGGCTTTGGGGATTCGCAAACAGTTCCTTCGGCGTGTTTTCCTCCTGGATCACGCCGTCGTTGATAAACATCACACGGTTTGCCACCTCTCTCGCAAACCCCATCTCATGCGTCACCACCACCATGGTCATGCCGTCCTCCGCAAGCTCCTTCATCACCCCGAGCACCTCGCCCACCATTTCGGGGTCCAGCGCTGAGGTCGGCTCATCAAATAAAATAATATCCGGATTCATCGCAAGCGCACGCACGATTGCGATTCTCTGCTTCTGCCCGCCGGAAAGTCTGGCCGGATAAGCGTCCGCCTTGTCAGAAAGCCCGATTCTTGCAAGCAGCTCATCCGCCCGTTTTGCCGCCTCATCCTTCGTCAGCTTACCGAGCTTCACCGGGGCGAGCATGATATTTTCCCTGACCGTCATATTCGGGAACAGATTAAACTGCTGAAACACCATGCCGATTTTCTCCCGGATATGGTTGATATCTACGCTTTTGTCCGTAATATCCGTCCCCTCAAACAGCACATGCCCCTCCGTTGGCACCTCCAGCAGATTTAAGGAACGCAGAAACGTGGATTTTCCGCAGCCGGACGGTCCGATAAGGGCAAGCACGTCTCCCCTGCGAATCGTGGTGGAAATTCCCTTTAACACCTCATGCCCGTCAAAGGATTTCCGCAGATTTTTCACTTCCAGAATCACCTGATTATCGCTCATTGTTTCTCAACCGCCTTTCGAGTAAATTGACCGCCTTGCTTAGGCCCATCACCATCACCAGATAAATCAGCGCAACCGCAATCAACGGCATAAACGCCTCAAAGGTAACACTCCTTATGATATCGCCGCCCTTCGTCAAATCCAAAAGGCCGATATAGCCGCTGATGGACGTTTCCTTTAACAGGCTGATAAACTCATTGCAGAGCGCGGGAAGAATGTTCTTGATTGCCTGCGGCAGAATAATCGAGCTCATCGTCTGCCTGTAGTTTAACCCCAGGCTGCGCCCCGCTTCAAACTGCCCGATGTCAACCGCCATGATTCCGGAGCGCACGATTTCCGCCACATAGGCGGCAGAGTTCAAACCGAAAGCGATGATCGCCACAATCAGCTTTCCGGTGTTTAAGCTCTGGAAAATGACGTAGTAAATGATCAAAAGCTGTATCATAATCGGCGTGCCGCGCACAATGGTAAGATACAATCTGCAGACGGCATTTAACACGGCAAAGCTGCCGTTCCTGTCATGTCCCGTGCGAACAATCGCAATCAAAAAGCCGAGCACCACGCCGATCAGCAGCGCGAATACCGTAATAATCAGCGTATTGCCGAGTCCCTTCACCAGGTACTGATAACGGCTGTCCTTAATAAAGTTGTCGTAAAACTTTTGCGCAAATCCGTTTTTCTCCGCCGAAACTGTCTCATCCTGCACAATAATCACCTGCTTTGAGGTCGTGTAGGTATCGGAAAAATTAACATTCTTTTTGCGCTCCTCGGTGACGGTAAAGCCCGCCGCCCCGATATCCACCTTCCCGGTAGAGACAGCGGAAATAATCGAATCAAACGCCATATCCTCCACCGCAAGCTCCATACCGAGCTTATCACAGATTGCCTGCATAATATCAATGTCGATTCCGACAATCTCCCCGTTCTCATAGCTCTCATAGGGCGGAAACTCCGCATTTGTCCCAATCGTCAGCGTGCCGTTTTCACGGCTGACATTCTTTTTTTCGTAGGGGTATTTTCCTATATCAGATTCCTCTCCGACATAATTTTTCTCAATCTGCTCCAAGGTGCCGTCCGCCTTAAGCTCGGCAATAGCCGTATTGACCTGCTCCAAAAGCGCATCGTTGCCCTTCGCCACAACAAAGGCATACTCCTCCAGCGTGAACTCTTCCTCGAGTACCTTAATACCGCTGTTCTGCTCCACAAACTTAAGCGCGGGCTGCTCATCGATAATCACACAGTCGATTTTCCCCTGCTTTAACGCCTGAATGGCATCGGCTCCCTTGTTATAGCGCTCCACAACAGTACCGGAGCCGTCCTTCTCATAATCACTGACATAAATATCTCCCGTGGTGCCGAGCTGCACGCCGACACGCTTTCCGGGGATATCCTCCACCGAAGCGACACTCTGTTCCGTGGAAGCCGTCTCCTCCGACGTACTTTCCTCCGCCGCGTTTCCACATCTGACCGCTCCCACCAGAAGCAGCACCGTAAAAAACAAAACGGCCAGCCATTGTTTTCTGTTTCTTTTCATCCGCATTTCACTCCTCGTTTTCAAATTATTTTTCGAGCTTCCTCATGCGTGAAAGCTCCTCGACATACAGAAGGATGAATTTCTGCCCCTCAATACCCACGGATTCGTCAAATTCCTCTCCGTTTACAATGGAATTTGACAGAATACGAATCCCGATGAACGGAATCCCATAAGAAAAACATAACTGCGCCGGGGCCGCCGACTCCATATCCTCCACCGCCGTGCCGAAGCGCTCCCGCAGCAGCGCAATCCGGTCGAGCTGGTTGTTCCATTCGTCCCCCGAGCCAATCACACCCCGCGCGGCCCGAACGCCTGCCGTCACGCGCTCCGCGGCGCAGAGCAGCGCCTCGTCGCAGGGAAAGTCACACACCTTTTCCACCGCACCCTTTTTGGTGTTAAAAATCTCGATTGGCAGCGGCTCAAACGCCGTCCCGTCAATTCCCGTCCCCTCGGGAGAAAAGGCGCGTATCTGTGCCCCGATTGGAACTACCTTCTCCCCAAGCACAATATCTCCACGGTGAAACCGTTTGTCATGGCCGCCGCCAATCCCCTGATTGATCACCGCCCAGGGGGAAAAATGTACCAGCGCAAGGCTCGTGGCCGCCGCCGCGTTCGTCATACCCTGAAATGTCCTGGAAAGCACCACCGGTTCTTCCCCGAGGAACCCGGTATGAAAAGAGTAAATACCGATATGAATCTGTTCATGCTCCGTAAGCTTTTCTGCCAGATATGCCGTTTCCGTATCCATTGCTCCCTGAATCAGCAGGGACGGCTGTGTTTTAAAATCGTAATCCCGCATTCCGTCGCTCCCATCCGCCGCCACGGGGCGGCCTTACTCATGCCTACTATACGTTGACCCGGTTCCTCTGTCAAGAGTTGTTTTTTCTGCCTCCAAATTTGCTCTTGACGAAAGGGCTTCGCTGTTTTATGGTAAAGGAAGACAGGAACGGAGGAATAATTAATGGAAAAAATAGCGAGTTTTACGATTGACCATATCCGGCTTGAGCCGGGAATTTATGTTTCCAGAAAGGATCAGGTGGGTTCCGAAACGATTACCACCTTTGATCTGCGCATGACCTCCCCGAATGACGAGCCGGTCATGAATACCGCCGAGGTACACACCATCGAACATCTGGGAGCTACTTTTCTGCGCAACCACACAGACTTTAAAGAAAAAACCATTTATTTCGGGCCGATGGGCTGCCGTACGGGCTTTTATCTTCTGCTTGCGGGGGATTACGAGTCAAAGGATATTGTCGGACTTGTCACGGAAATGTTTGAATTTATCCGCGATTTCAAAGATGAGGTTCCGGGTGCTTCCCCGAAGGACTGCGGCAATTACCTTGATATGAATCTGGGAATGGCAAATTATCTGGCAAACCGCTATCTGACGGAAACGCTCTATGGTATCGACGAAGCCCATCTGAACTATCCGGCATAAAGCGTCTTTTTAAAATTACAGGGGCGAAAAGGGCGGCCTTGAAATTTCTTTTCAAAGCCGCCCTTTTCGCAACAATTCAATAAATATATTCCACTTCTATACTATTTACATCGTCCAAATCAATCGTCTCGTTCATGATATAACAGATTCCGCAGTGCTCCTGCTCCATCGCAGACGAAAAACCGCCGCCGAGCGTCTCCATATTTTCCGCGGCATCATTGACAAGCGGATGTTCCCGGATTTCCGAAGGCTTTCGGTCATCCATGGACGGAAGCTGACACAAAAGCTTCCTCTCTCCTTTTTCGTCCGATGCAATGACGTTATAAAACGCCCCGTATTCCCGCCAGTCCTCCTGCGGCGCAATCATAACCGCAAACTCGGTTATCCACACCGGAACCGTACCCGTCCCAGCTGAAACCTCAAATTTCTTTGCCTCTGTTTCCACTCGTTCGGCCTCGTTATTAACAGGAACGGTTCCTTCAGACCCAAAAGAATCGGTGATTCGGATATCCGAAAGAACAACCTCGTCCCCGTAAAAACCATACCAGCAGACAGAATAACCGCCGTCCACGGGCTCCGTATCCAATCTCTGCACCTGGATTCCGACCAGCATATAGTCTGTCATTGTTATTTCCTCGTCCGAATTTACAAAGCCCTTTATACAGACAGATTTGGTGTCACTGTTTACAAGCATTTCGGAGATCGTGATAATAATCTCCTCCTGAATCTGTTCGCTCTCCGAATCCTGTACTTGCATCGTATCAGACTCCGGTAACTGGCTGGTATTACTATTTGGGGTCCCGCATCCCGAACAGAGAAATACCATCAGACTCATCAAAAAAACTCCGGCTATCTTCCACATGATTTCTTTACCACCCCACTGCCGTATTTACACTATTGATACCGCGCTTTTAACCTCTCATACTCCCGGTTGATTTCCTGTAAGGTTTCTGTGTCTCCGTCAAGATTATCCGGATGGTATATCTTAAGCAGCTCCTTATACCGCTTTTTGAGCGACTGCCGGTTTTTTACCCCGATAAAAAACATATCGCCGCTGACAATCGCTTTCGCATCCGTATCAGACGCACGCTGCTCCTGCTCTCTGACAAATTTGTAGAAATCACGCTGGCGCTCAACCTTGACTTTTTCATCCGCAAGCTGCCTTAATTCTTCCTCCAAAATCTTCCATTTCATCTCAAACAGCCGCTTTTCCCGCAGTGTGCGTTCCTCCTCCAGGCGGCATCGGGAAAAAAACTCTTTTTTCTCCCGGTCCAGCTGCCTGCGTTCTTCCTCCAGCCGTCCCTTTTCCCGCTGAATCTCCAGTTTTTTCTGCTCCAACTCTGCGGCCTGCCGGCTGCTCCACCGCGCAAGCACAACCTTTGCCCGGTTTTTTCGAATATTCGAACGCCCCATCCTCTTTTTCGCTTCCGTTAAATATCATCCAGCGATTCCTTAATCTTATCCATAAACCCCTTCCGCTTCTTTGGCTTTTCCTTATCGGAAGAAGCCGCCCCATTCTGGGCGCCGGTTCGGTTTAAGGAACCACCTGTCGCCTCGTCAAATTGCCGCAGCGCCTCCTTTGCCTCCGCGCTCAGTCCGGTGGGCACCTGCACAACCAATGTGACGTAATGGTCACCCCGCACCGCCTTATTGCGCAAGGACGGAACACCCTTGCCCTTCAGACGAATTCTTGTATCGGTCTGCGTGCCTGCCTTCACCTCATAGAGCACATCGCCATCCACGGTTTTGATACGGACTTCTCCGCCGAGGGCCGCCTGCGCGAAGGTAATCGGCACGGTGGAATAAATATTCATATCCTGACGCTGGAATACAGGATGACGTGACACCACAACCTCCACCAGCAGATCCCCTCTCGGACCGCCGTTTAATCCCGGCTCGCCCTTTTCGCGAATCCGCACGCTCTGTCCGTTGTCAATTCCCGCCGGAATCGATACCTTGATTTTCTTTTTGCTTGCAATATATCCGGTTCCCCGGCAATCCGGACATTTATCGCGGACAACCTTACCCTTGCCGCCGCAGTCCGGACAGGTCTGTACATTCTGGACGGTTCCAAAGAATGACTGCTGTGTGAAAACAACCTTACCCTTGCCGCCGCATTTCGGACAGGTTTCCGGACTGGTACCCGGTCTTGCTCCTGTACCGTGGCAGTTTTTACACTCGTCTTTGAGCACCATCTCAATTTCTTTTTCGCAGCCAAATATGGCCTCCTCAAAGGTAATGCGGACACTGGTCCTTAAATTCTGTCCCTTCATCGGCCCGTCATTGCTTCTTCTTCTGGAGCCGCCTCCGAAAAAGTCTCCGAAAATATCCCCGAAAATATCTCCCATATCCATACCGGAGAAATCAAAACCGCCTCCTCCTGCGCCGCCGTCAAAGGCAGCATGGCCGAACTGGTCATATTGCTTTCTCTTTTCGGGGTCACTAAGTACGGCATAAGCTTCCTGCGCCTCTTTGAACTTTGCCTCCGCTTCCTTATCACCCGGATTCATATCAGGATGATATTTTTTGGCGAGAACACGGAAAGCCTTTTTGATGTCCGCATCCGAAGCAGTTTTGCTTACGCCTAAGACCTCATAATAATCTCTTTTATCTGCCATAATGAATTCCTCTTTTCAACTGCTTTCTGATTTGATACAGCCTTTTATTCATACCATAAACGCGAAAAAATTACAACCGCCTTTTTGTCTGCCGGTTTTTAACCGCATACAGGGTTTCCGGATAAACCATCCGGAAACCCCGTGTTATCTGACTGCATCCGTCTGCTGTAGCGTCCCGGGAACTCAAAAGTATAAAAATGATTATACTTCTTTGTAATCCGCGTCTACCACATCATCATCTGCGGAACCGCCCGCCTGTGCGCCGCCCATATTTCCCATGTCAGGACCTGCGCCAGCCGCGCCCTGCGCCGCCTGCGTCTGCTCATACATCTTTGCAAATACCTTCTGTGCGCTCTGTGTCAGCTTCTCCTGCAGAGATTTTAACTCTGTCACATCGGCGTCTGTCATTTCCTCCGCATTCTGATGTGCGTCAAGGAATGCCTTTACTGCGTTGACATCTGCCTCTACGGCTGACTTATCAGCCGGATCCAGATTTGCGCCTACCTGATCTAACGCCTGCTGTGTCTGGAATACAAAGGAGTCCGCGTCGTTTCTCGCGTCGATTGCCTCTTTTCTCTTCTTATCCTGTGCCTCATACTCGGCAGCTTCCTTCACCGCCTTATTGATTTCATCCTCAGACATGTTGGAGCCGGCTGTAATCGTAATATGCTGCTCCTTTCCGGTTCCAAGATCCTTTGCGGATACATTTACGATACCGTTGGCATCAATATCAAAGGTAACCTCAATCTGCGGAACACCGCGGCGTGCTGGCGGAATACCGTCCAGACGGAACTGTCCAAGGGACTTGTTGTCTCTCGCGAACTGTCTCTCACCCTGTACAACGTTGATATCAACTGCGGTCTGATTGTCTGCCGCCGTTGAGAAAATCTGGCTCTTTTTGGTCGGAATTGTCGTATTCCTCTCAATCAGCCTGGTTGCGATACCGCCCATCGTCTCGATGGAAAGGGAAAGCGGCGTTACATCAAGCAGAAGGATTTCGCCCGCGCCGGCATCGCCTGCCAGCTTACCGCCCTGGATGGACGCACCGATCGCAACACACTCATCCGGATTTAAGGATTTGCTCGGCTCTTTGCCGGTCAGCTGTTTTACCTTATCCTGAACTGCAGGGATACGGGTGGAACCGCCGACTAACAGTACCTGGCCCAAATCCGCGTTGGTCAGTCCCGCGTCTCTCATCGCGTTCTGAACCGGTACGGCAGTCTTCTCTACCAGGTCATGGGTCAGCTCGTCAAATTTTGCCCTCGTCAGGTTCATATCAAAGTGCTTCGGTCCCTCTGAGGTAGCCGTGATGAACGGCAGGTTGATGTTGGTCGTGGTTGCGGAGGAAAGCTCCTTCTTTGCTTTCTCTGCCGCCTCCTTTAATCTCTGAAGCGCCATCTTATCAGTGGATAAGTCCACACCCTCTGCCTTCTTGAACTCATCAATCATCCACTGTGTAATACGGTTATCAAAATCATCACCGCCGAGGCGTGTATCACCGTTGGTTGCCAATACCTCAATGACACCGTCGCCGATTTCGATGATGGAAACATCAAATGTACCGCCGCCAAGGTCGTATACCATGATTTTCTGCTCTTTTTCGTTGTCAAGACCATATGCCAGTGCAGCCGCCGTCGGCTCGTTGATGATACGTTTTACTTCCAGTCCCGCAATCTTTCCCGCATCCTTGGTTGCCTGACGCTGTGCGTCATTAAAGTATGCCGGAACGGTAATTACGGCTTCCGTTACCTTCTCGCCCAGATAGCCTTCCGCATCTGCTTTCAGCTTCTGAAGAATCATTGCGGAAATCTGCTGCGGGGAATACTGTTTGTCGTCGATGGCAACCTTATAATCGGTACCCATATGACGTTTGATCGAAGAAATGGTTTTCTCCGCATTGGTGACAGCCTGACGCTTTGCCGGCTCACCGACAAGCCGCTCGCCCGTCTTGGTAAATGCCACGATGGACGGTGTCGTCCTTGCTCCCTCCTGGTTTGCGATAACGGTTGGTTTTCCGCCTTCCATAACAGCTACACAGCTATTTGTGGTTCCTAAATCAATACCAATAATTTTACTCATAATGAATTCCTCCTCATATAAATAAAGAATAAATTAATTTGCGACTTTTACCATACTGTGTCTTACTACAGTATCGCGGTACATGTAACCCTTCTGAAGCTCCTCCGCGACTACATTTTCGCCCAGCGTTTCATCCTCCACATGCATGACCGCATTGTGGAAATTCGGGTCAAATTCCGCCCCGACCGCCTCAATCGGCGTAACGCCCGCTTCCTCTAAGGTCGTGAGCATCTGGCGGTATACCTTATCCATTCCGACAACAAAAGCATTCTCTTTTTCCTCCTCCGAGACTCCGGCAAGGCCGCGCTCAAAGTTATCAACCACCGGAAGGATTTTTTCTATGATAGTTTTTGCTCCCATATCATACATCTGTGATTTTTCTTTTTCGGTACGCTTACGGAAGTTATCAAACTCCGCCATCTGACGTTTGAGCTTATCGGTCAATTCCTCAATCTGTTCATCCCTCTTATCCTTTTTCTTCTTGAAAAATCCCTTCTTTTTATCCTCATCAGAAGTATCCTTTGTATCTTCCGCTTCCCCGGAGATCTCCTCACCGCTGTCCTCTGCGTTCTCGCCGCCCTCTGCCGTTTCCTGCTCCGCAGTTTCTTCCTCTTTGTCAGGCTCTGCCTCCTGCGTCTGATTCTCCAGCACTTCCTCTAAAATTTCTTCGTTCTTTTCTGACATCTGTGAACCACCTTTCTACGTCTCTTCCTTCTTCTTATCTAAAATTCCGTCAAGGGAATTTTTCAGGGTTTTCAGATTATCCATTACTTTCTCATAATCCATACGCTTCGGTCCGACAATCCCTATCGTTCCCCGAACGCCCTCTCCCAATTCATAGGTCGCTGTCACCACGCTGCAGTCCCTCATCGTCTGAATCGGGCTTTCATTTCCTATATATACCTGAATCCCCGTGTTTTCCTCATCCAGCAAATTTTCTGTTACCAGACTCGCTAACTGCTGCTTTTCCTCAAATGTGGAAATCAGTTCGCTTGCCTTCTCCGAGTCGCTCAACTCCGGATATTTAAAGAAGTTTGTCGCTCCGCTGGTATAGATTCTGATATCGTCCTCCTGCCCCATGGTCTCTGCCACGGTATCAAGGACATCACTGATGATGGCACTGTGAATACCTGCCTGCTCCTTCAGCTTTGCAATCGTTCCGAGATTGATTTCCTGAAGCGCCAGCCCGTTGAGATTTGCATTCAGCAGAAAGTTCAGCTTCAGCATCGTCTCGTTGTCAATCTCTCCATTGACAGGAATGATTTTATTTTTTACAAGATTGCCCTCGGTAACGATGGTTGCAAGAATCTGTTCCTCATTCATATTGGAAAGCTGGATAAACTTTACCTTATTCTTATGATAAGTCGGCGCCGTCACCATGGTGGCGTAATTGGTATTAGCGGCAAGAATCTTTGCCACCTGCTGAAGCACCTGATCCATCTTCTCCGTATGCTCGATGACAAAGTTTTTCATCTCGCTGACTTCCCGATTCTTCTCCTCCATCAGATGGTCCACATAAAAGCGGTAGCCTTTGTCGGAGGGAATCCGCCCCGCCGAAGTGTGGGGCTGTAAAATATAACCCTGCTCCTCTAAGTCTGCCATCTCATTGCGTATGGTTGCGGAACTTAAATTCAAGTCTGTATATTTGGAAATCGTTCTCGAACCCACCGGTTCTCCCGTCTCTAAATAATTACGGATAATCGCGTCGAGAATTTTCGTTTTCCGTTCGTCTAATTCGAATTCGTCCATTCCTCTACCCCATTTCCATCTTACCTCATATATCCGGTTCTGCTGTTATTTTTCCTCACCGGCTTTCTTTGTTTGTTAGCACTCGTTGTTGTGGAGTGCTAACATCCATGTACTTAAGATAGCACCAACCTATTCTTTTGTCAACACTCATTCCAAAATTTTCTACAGTTTTATATTTTTTTTAGATTTCATAAAAAGCGGACGGCGCAAACTGCACCGCCCGTTTTTGAACGCACCATCTTAAATCTGTTTTTATTCGTAACGCAGCGCGTCGATAACCTCCATTTTGGAAGCTTTGTTTGCCGGGTAATACCCAAAGAAAACTCCGGTCAGCATGGAGAAGAACAGCGACAGCATAATTGCCGTTGCCGACGGGTGCACCGACATAATAATGTAGCTGGAATATTCCGAGTACATGTTCTGAATCACAAAGCCGGCCACCTGACCGAGCAGTGCGCCGATACCGACGCCGATCAAAATTCCGATGATACCGCCAATCAGACAGAGCATAATGGCCTCAATGACAAACTGCATACGAATGGTACTCCGCTTTGCCCCGAGCGCCATACGCACTCCGATTTCCCTCGTGCGCTCCGTAATCGACACAAGCATAATGTTCATAACTCCGACACCGCCTACAATCAGGGAAATTGCCGCAATACCGGAAACCGCCACGGTAATGACGTTTAATACCGTATTGATCATGCCCATACTGGACGCCATATTATAAGCGGAAACCGTAAAATTCTTGTTGTTCGCATATATCTGTTCAAAGTAGGCCAGCGCATCCGCCGTCGCCTGCTCCACGTCCGCCAGCGGTGTCAGCAGCAGATTAAAGTAATCATAACCCGTCTGATCCGAGCCCTGAAGCTTAAAGCAGGTCTGCAGCGGAATCAGAAGCTGCGTCGTACGATCCTTCTCTGGTATCGAAGTGTCCACCTGGCCGAACAGCGCCTGATTATAGACATAAATTCCGACTACCACAAAGTCGTCAATGGAGCCGTCCGTGCTTGTCACAGAAACCGTCTCCCCGATAGGATCTTTATCCCCGAAATACCGGGAGGCCATGGTGTCCGCGATCAGGCACACCTTTTTCTGGCCCTTGTTGTCCGCATCGGTAAGATTCCGCCCCGCATACATCTCAAGCTTCATGTAATCAAGATATTCCGGCGTAACACCGCTAATATTGACATTCGCATAATTCTCCGGATCTGCCTCGTCCTGAATCTGCCCGGATCCCATATAGGTCTGAGCCGCGATTCCCGTAATCTCATCCGGATAGGCTGCGATCAGACCGTCAATCATCTCCTGGGTTACATAGTCATCCTCCGTCATCTCCGGATATACCCAGGTATCCCAGTCCTCTTCAGTCTCCGGATACCTCGCCTCCACATATACCTGGACCGCATTTCCGCCCAGAGAGTTCATGGTCGCTGTCAGCGTACTCTGAATCGAACCTCCAATCGTCGTAATGATGATAACCGAGCTGATACCGATAATAATTCCAAGCATCGTCAGAAGCGAACGCATCTTATTGCTGAAAATACTCGTAATCGCCTCTTTGATATTTTCTATGAACATGCACGCTCACCTCCGTTGTCCGCCACAATTTCGCCGTCCAAAAGCGTGACGATTCTCTGCGTCTCCGACGCCAGCTCGTGGGAATGGGTAATTAATACAATTGTTTTCCCCTGCTCCTCGTGGAGCTTGTGAAATAAATCCATCACCATATGTCCCGTCTTGGAATCCAGGGCCCCGGTCGGTTCATCCGCAAGAATAATGGCCGGGTCGTTAATCATCGCCCTTGCAATCGCCACACGCTGCTTCTGTCCTCCGGAAAGCTCATTCGGACGGTGCGTCGCACGATCCTCCATACCTACCATCGCAAGCATTTCCATAGCCCGTTCCTTCTGATCCCGGGTCCTCTCTTTTCCGTACATCAGCGGAATCATTACATTTTTTAAGGCGTTTGCCCTTGGCAGGAGGTTAAAGTTCTGAAATACAAAACCGATTCTTCGGTTGCGGATCGCACTGCGGACTTCATCTGTCATTCCGCCCACGTCCTGGCCTTCCAGATAATAATTTCCCGACGTTTGTCTGTCAAGCACACCGATAATGTTCATCAGCGTACTTTTTCCGGAACCGGATTCACCCACGATGGAAACAAACTCGCCTTCGTGCACGGCAAGATTGATTCCGTGCAGGATTTCCAATTCATTTGGCTTGCCCAAATAATATGTTTTTATGATATTTTCCATTCGGATTACTGGTTCACTCACTATTCAACAACCTCCGCCTCTGTTCCGCCTTCCATTACCATGTCCTGTTCAGAGTACATCTGGCTCGGAGTAAAGCTTCCTCCCTCCACAACGGTGCCCGTGTAATCATAAATGAGCATATCGCCTTCTTTTAAATCACCGCCGGTAATCTCAGTGTAATAATCCACTTCCTCGCCTGCTGTAACGTCCTTTCTGACTGCGGTTGCCGTACCGTCGCTGTTTGTTTCTGCCACAAGCACATAAGTATTTCCGGATTCATCCGTCTTAATCAAATCATAGGGGACTGCAAGCACTTCTGATTTTTCTTTTATCATCACGCGCGCCTTTACCTCCATGCCGATTAAAAGCTCCGTATTGTCAATGGAAATCTCAACGGAATATCCACCGGTCGAGCCTGACCCGTCCGTCGCCTGTGACTGTCCTTTTACGCGGACTACTCTGCTCACGGTTCCCTTTATTTCCTCCTCGCCGGTCGCGTCCGATGTCACGGTAGCGCTCATGCCCTCCTGCAGTTTCAAAATATCTGTCTCGTCTACGGTTGCAACCATTTTTAAGGAGCTGGTGTCCTCAATCGTCACCAGAGCGGTCTTGGAATCCGCATTCACATCGCCCACTGAAACATTGACTGCCGTCACAACTCCACCGCATGGAGCCACAATATTGCAATCCTCAAGCTGCTCTCTTAAATCCGTCAGCGTATCCTTTGCGGTTGTGTCGGACTCCTGATACCTGTCAAGCTCCAGAGAGGTCTGTGCGTCCTCAATCGCGCGGTTTGTAGAATCCAGCACCTTCTGGTAATTATCCTTTGCGTCCTCTACGGCTCTCTGGGCACTTAACAGGGACTGAAATTCCGCATCGCCCTTTTCCTCACTCTTATCCCACATAATCTGTGCGCCGTTATACGCCTCCTCGGCCTCCTCAATCGCCTTCTGGGCCTCCTCAAGCTGCATCTGCTGATCCTCCTTCGCACGGGTCAGCGCGTCCGCCGTCTGCTGGGAATTGATGCTGTCTACTGCTTCCGAATTAGACACGCTCTTTTCCAGATCCGCAATTTTTTCCTCAATGGAGGACGAATCCAGCGTGCAGAGAGAATCTCCCGCCGCTACCACGTCACCCACCTGAACGTTTACCGCAGTAATCTCCGCCAGCGCCTTGGAAGTTACGTTATTCTGCGTCACACCCGATACGGTACCCTTAAGGGAAATGGTATCGGACAAATCTCTCTTCTGTACCGGCTGTATCTCAACCGTATTTACAACGGCGGCCACCTGACTTGTCATGCTTCTGATCGCCGTTGCAATTACGGCAACAAGCACGACTGCAATTACCAGCACAATAATCAGTACTTTTTTCTTTCCTTTTTTTGGTTTCGTCTTGTCACTCATTTTTGTCTCTCCCTTTTTTGATATGCGATTTATGGTGATTGTACCATAAGTTTCCGGCAAAAAAAGGCTCTTAAGCAAAACTTAAGAAATCTTAACTTTTTCTCCGGCATTTTTTTCGTTTTTTCTTGTACTATTGTAATAATACAGTAGTTTATTCGTTTTGTCAATCTAATCTGCAAAAAAAGATGAATTCCTGCAATGCTCCCGAAAATAAAGCATCATTTCCCGGGTGAGGCTTAAGCCCTCGGGGTCGTCGGGAATGTCTTCATAGTCCATCCACACTGCCGCGGAAAGCTCCTCCTCATCCAGCCGGATGCTGCCCTCGTCGTCCAGCTCACAGAAATATCCCAATAAAAGGTTGCCATCAAAGCCCCAGGGCTGGCTTTTATAATAACGGATATTCTTTACCGAAAGTCCGACCTCCTCCTTTACCTCGCGCGCCACCGTCTCCTCCGCAGTCTCACCGATTTCGGTAAAGCCCGCGATCAGCGCATACCTCTTATATTCGCGGTTGGCATACTTTGTCATCAAAAGCCTTCTGCCGTCGGTCACACCGACAATGACCGCAGGGGCAATTTTCGGAAATACCATATTTCCACAGTCCGGGCAGGCAAGCATCCTCAATTTGGGACTGTGCTCCAGCCGGTGCCCGCATCTGCCGCAGAATACATTATCCCGGTACCAGACGTAAAGATGGTATGCCGTGGCCGCAGCGAGTACTTTTTCTTTCGGCTTCTTCGCCCTTACCGCAAACATTTTTTCATAGCGGAAGCCCGGAAACTTAAGCCCGTCTCCCAGATCCGCCAGAAAATAGTCATCCTCCCCGATGGAAAACAGATAGGTACAGGCGGGCGGCTCGCCGCCGCAGGTCAGACAGGCTTCACTCAATTCCCTGTAGGTCAGATAAATCATTTCACCGCTGTTTTTCACAAAAATTTCGTTTCCCCGGAAGGCGGTGATCAGACTGCTCCCCGCCGGTTTTTTATTTTCATATGCATTTTCCAGATGCATCGGAAAAATATCCTGAATCATTGCAATGCCCCTTTCCTCCAAATATATTCAACAATTATACTATAATCCGCACGGCGCGGGTATTGAATTTATGCCGATATTTTCGTAAAATATATGACAAATGTTGTATATTTTACGGCTGCGGGGAGGGGTAAAAATGTATCACTCAAAGAAAATCGGCGTGTTTATTTCTCACATTATGGGATATTACCAGAAAAATGTCTGCCAGGGCATTATCGATACGGCTTTGGAATACGGCTATACCGCCGAAATTTTCACCTCTCTCGACGGTGAAAATCTGGGCGAATACGGCATCGGTGAGAAAAGCATTCTTAACGTACCCAATTACGCCGACTATTCCGGCATTATATTTGCCTCAGATACCTATCCGCTTAAGGAGCTGCGCGCGCACATCCTGGCGACCCTGCGTGAAAAGTGCATCTGCCCGATTGTGGAAATCGGCGTAACCGCGCCCAGTTTCCCCGCCGTATCCCTCGAAAATAACCGGACTGCCGGAGAACTGACAGAGCATTTGATTTGCGTACATAATTATCAGAGAATCTGTTATCTGGGCTGTACACAGGAGCGCTATTTTTCAGATATACGCGAGCAATATTACCGCGGCGTTATGGCAGAACACGGCCTCGTCACAGGAGACGGCGACGTTTTTCTCTGCGACTACACCGAAGAAGACGCTGCTGCCGCCCTGCGTCATTTTACGGACGCCGGAAAGCCGGACGCTGTCGTCTGCTATAACGACCGCCTGGCGCTTCTTTTTATGATGGCGGCGGAAAAAGCGGGTTTTTGCATCCCACAGGACATCGCCGTAACCGGCTGTGACGCTTCGCCGGAGGGCAGCGCCATCGCTCCGGGGCTTACCACTGTCTCATTTCCCGTCTATGAACTAGGGCAAAGCGCCGTGAAAAAGCTGCTCGCAATGATCGCGGGGGAAGAGGTTTCCGATATAGACTATGTTCCCGCCGTTCCCATTTTCCGCGAATCCTGCGGCTGCCGCAGGCAGCCCGGTATAAATCCGCTGTTTTTCCAGCATATGCAAAACGAGCGGATTATCTCACTTGAGTGCTCCATTCTGACCTCCATGTGCATGTCGACCTCCATGCAGCGCATTACGGATCTGGACGAAGGGATGGATTTACTAGAGCAGTATATCCGCGGCATTGAGCATTGCCGGGAATTTTACCTGTGCCTTCAGGGCGGTTGGGATTCCGTATCCGGCCGTATTCCGGAGCTGGCGGATATGGAGGATGCAACGCCTCCCTGCCCGGAAGAAATTTTATTAAAGCTTGCCATCCGGGACGGCAAGCGGCTCCCCGAATGCAGCTTCCGAAAAAACTCCCTGCTGCCGGAACATATTTACCGGGCAAATCACTCGGCTTATATTTATACGCCGCTCTTTTTTGAGGATAAGGAATTCGGCTATGTGGCGCTCTCCTATGAAGGAAATAAGCTCGATTACCATTTTCAGCTCGTGCACTGGTTCATGAACTTAAATCAGATGCTGCAGGGCATTTGTGAGGCCAAGTGCAGTTCCCTGCTGATCGGACAGCTTGAGGAGCTTTCCACCAGGGACACCCTGACCGGCCTTTACAATAAGCACGGCTATCTGCTGCGCGAGAAGCAGTTTCTCAAGCAGGCCGAAGAATCGGAAGGCTCCGTTACCTGCTTTCTCTTTGAATTAAACAACCTCAGACAAATCAAAGACGCCTGCGGATACGAGGAGGGAGATTTTGCGCTGCAGGTGCTGGGGCATGCCCTCTCGGGCAATATTCGGGCGGAAGATATCTGCGCCCGCTTCGACAGAGATGAGTTTTATCTTCTCACGAAGGATTACACAAAAAAAGACGCGGATGAATTTCTCACCCGCGTAAAACAGTATTTATCCAATTACAACCGCCTGAGCGTAAAACCATATACTGTCCGTGCAAGCGGCGGCTATGCCTCCCATCCGGCCGGTCAGAGCATTTCTTCGGAACAGATAAGAAGTCTGTTTTCCGCCGCGGCCAAGGCAATGAACAGCATCTCCTAATCGCAGTTCATATTTTTGCGGTATTCGCTCGGCGATACCCCGCAGGCTGCCTTAAACAGCTTCATGAAATGCTTTTCGTTTTCATATCCGACCGCCTGGCTGATTTCCACAATCCGCATATCGGTTTCCTTCAAAAGGCGCTTCGCCTCCTTCATGCGGATGTCCTTTAAATAATTGACAAAGTTGCTCCCTGTATACTGCTTAAAAGAGTAGGAAAACAGGGAGTAATTCATGGAAATATAATTCGACACCACCGCCATATTGAGGTCGCTCGCATAATTCTTTTCAATGTATTCCACCGCCTGTTGTATTTTCTGCCTGTTTTTATTCACCTCAAACTGCCCAAGGATACACGACTGGAGCATGAGAAGATAGTCCATCAGCTTTTTCTCATAGATATCTAAGTAATCCTCCCCGAAAACGGCGCTTACCGCTTCCGTTTCTTCCGTTTTTTCCGCAAGAATATTCCGGTAGGTTTTCGCTGTCTCGTCGAAAAAATCCTTCATGCAGGCTTCATAGGCTTCCGGAGAAATGCGCCCGTTTTTCACCTCAAAAAAGAACTGCCTCCACAGCTTTTCCAGTTCCTCCGTGCGCTCCGTGCCAAGCAGCTGAACCCGCTGCAGCTTTGCTTCCGCCGTAATCAGTTTTTCTGCCTCCCGCACCAATCTCTCCGGAATACGCTCCGGCTCATCCTCATAACTCATCTGCTCCATATTTCGGCAGAAAGCGTACTTCCGCATACTTTTCGCCTCGAGATAAGCCGTCCGAAGCTCGCGTATTCCGTGATGAACCGCACTGATTCCCGCGAAGCCGTGCAAAAGCTCGTTCTTCAGCAGAAGCGGCAGCCCTCCCTCCGCAATCACAAACACGTCGTCCCCGTCAATGTCATGCAGATACATATAGTGTTCTTCCCGGATTCTTGTGCGCTCTCTCATATTCTGGCAGCAGACCACATAATTTTCCTCATGGAAATCCCAGGCAAACTGATCCGCATATTGAGATTCCAGCACGGAAATCTCCTCCTCGGTCGTGTGCGCAAGCAGCATCAGATGCTTCATCTGCTGGTAGCCCAGCCTCTGCTTTGTCTTTTGCTTTTCCCGGTTGCCTGTAATCTCGTCATCCAGCTTTTTTAAGATTTCCGTAATCTTGTCACGCTCAATCGGCTTTAAGATATATTCCCGGACCCCGTTCCTTAACATTTCCACGGCGTAGGAAAAATCATCATAGCCGCTGATGGCGACGGTGAGCGGCACATGCCCGCATTCCTGCATTTTTTGCACCAGCTCGATTCCGTCCATTTTCGGCATGCGGATGTCCGTAAACATCACGTCAATTTCCTGCTCCTTTAAAACCTCAAGCGCCATTTCCCCGTTGCTGCACTCCATGATCACCTCCACGGGAACGCCGCTTCGCTGTATCATTGTCCTGATTCCCTGTCGGATAAGCTTCTCGTCCTCTACGATCAAAACTGTTTTCATGCTTCCTCCCTCAATAAAGCTCCGGCCCCATATGTCCTTGGTATGCGCACTCTGACTTTGGTATAACAGCCGATTTTGGATGCAATCTCAATTCCATAGCGCTCTCCAAAGGCAATGTGAATCCGATCCTGCACATTCTTAAGCCCGATTCCGTTGCCGGAACCTCCGCTGGAATCAATTTCCCCGGAAATCTTACGGCGCAGCTGCTCTACCTCGTCCTCTGTCATCCCCCGCCCCGCGTCGGTAATTTCTATGATGCAGTCATCGCCCTCCAGCAGTCCCTTGATGTAAATATTGGTATCCTCCGCCATCTGTTCGATTCCGTGATAAATGGCATTCTCCACGATGGGCTGTAGGGACATTTTGGGTATCTCCTGCTTTAGCAGAACGTCCGGTATATTGAGCGAAAGATAAATTTCATAATCAAAGCGCAGGTTGATGAGTGCCATATAATTTTTGATATATTCCAGCTCCTGTTCCACCAGCACACAGCCGTTTCCCCATTTCATGCTATAGCGCAGCAGCTTGCCGAGGGCGGTCACCGCATCCGATATGGCGTATTCTCCGTCAATCTCCGCCATCATTTTGATGGATTCCAGGACATTGTAAATAAAATGCGCGTTAATCTGATTTTGCAGCGCGCGTATTTCAGAATTTTTCACCAGCATTTCCCGGTTCAGATTGTCCTCCATCAACTGCTTAATCCGCTCCAGCATTTTATTAATCTGCGTCCCAAGCTCTCCCATCTCATCGCTGCCGCAGTTCTCGATGACGACATCCAAATCGCCCTTCTGCACCTTGCGGATAGAGCGCAGAATTTCATAAAACTGCCGGAGCAGCTTTCTTACGATGGCATTGATGAAAAATATCAGCACCACAAGAAACGCCAGCATGACAAGGATAAAAACAGTGCGGATATTATAAACCTCGTGCACGTTCCCGGTAATATTTTTCACACAAATCAAAGTGCCGCCAAGCTCTTTGACCGGCAGATAGGATACCACCAGATTCCGTCCCCGGATTTTCTGGTAGGAAGTAAAAAGCTCCTCCCCGCTTTGGTTGTTCCGAATAATTTCATCGAGCAGCTCTTCGTCCGCCTTCTCCCCGTTATCTCCGAAATAGCGGGATCCGTCGTCCGTCAGAAAACAGCTCCACTCGTTTTCGATATCCTCATAGAGGCTCGGGAACATCGTCTCCATCGTCATCGCCGCCTCAATCGTCCCGATTCTCCCGTAGTCGCTGTCGTCGATGGCGGTCACCAGCGAGACGATTCTGCGGTTCTGGTCCATCGTATACGAAGAAAATATATTATCGGTAAAATTATAATGCCACCCGAGATAATCCTCCTCTGATGCCCATTCCTGCTTTTCCATCCGGGATGCCCCGTAAAGAATCGGCATCATTTCCTGTACATTGTCATTTGCCGCATAAACCCTCACGCCGTAGAGCATCGGATTGTTGTTGACCAGCCGCTCCAGCGAAGAAATATCACTGCTCTTAAAGGAGAGCCATTCCGCGGTGGAGAGCGTCTCCCCCGCCTGTGTCCTCCGTAGCACCGACAGCAGCGGCGTATCGCTCAAAAAGAACTGTGTGGACATATTGATGGAGTGAATTTTTGTGGAAATGGCCTCCGCATTCCGCTCCATCGTATACTGCATGTAATTCCTGTTTTCATCCACTACGTTCTGCTCCATGATGTAAAACAGGATTCCGGCAAAAATTCCGATTGGCACAATCGTAAACAGTATAATCACGAACGTAAACTTAATATTCAGTTTCTGATTGCGCAGCCGTTCGCCTAACCTCATGTGTCCTCTCCATTCCCATCCGCCGTCAGCGGATGCCAAGCCTTTCTTTGGCTATCTGCATATATTCCGTTTTCTTTTCCATAACCTCCGAAAAGCCAAGCGCTTCCCTCTTTTCTGTAAATTCTTCCAGAATTGCGTCAAATTCCTCCTCCGACGGGGCCAAAAGCAGCCGCGGAAGCGTTTCGCTCCACAGCTTTGTAATCTTATCGTCCGCCTCCGCCTCCTTTGAGCCCGCCGGGAGCGTAATATCATACTGCCCGTTGTAAACGACATACTGCCGCGCCCAGTCCTCGAGCTGCGCGACTGCCGGGGACGACTCCTGCTTCCACGCAAGCTGCATGACGTTATCCTGCAGCATCCAGTAAGCGTCGTCCGCTCCGTAAAGCCGGTCGTAGGTCACCCGATCCGTGTCGAGAAGCTCCTTAACCTCCTGCTTTAATACCGGCTTTCCCTCCACCATGTCGTAGGTCTCTCCCTCGACACCCAGATAGGTAAGCATCTGCCCACGCTCGCTCATCAGATAATCCAAAAACGCTATGGCGCGCTCGGGGTGCTGACAATTCTTCGAAATCAGCGTAACCGTCCAGCCGTTCATGCTTGTCGTCGGTATTTTCGGTTCATCCCCGGCTGCATTTTTCGGTCCGTCCACCGCAAGATAAATGCTGTCCGGATTCTTCGCATACAGGGCTTTCTGCTGGGAAAGCATATCCGTGTACTGATACAGCATGCAAAAATAACGCCCCTCGGACAGCTTTTCCTCCATCTGCGTCCTGGTATCGACAAAAATATCGTTTGCCAGATACCCCTCCTCCCCAAGCTGCCGGAACACCTTCAGCCACCGGATGTACTCGGGATCGGTATACCTGTCGTAAAACTTTCCGTCCTTTTCCCACGGAACCGCAAGAAAGTTCATCAGATATTTGTCAAAGGAAACGTTCCCCTCATTGTCAAACACATGGGCGCCGATTGGTATCAGGGCGCCTCCCTCCACCTCGGGAAACAGCCTCGCCGCCTCCTTCACCGCCGCCGCAAAGCCCTCCGGCGTCGTCATATCCGGACTTCCGATCGCCTCATAAATATCCTTGCGCACCAGGAAGGTCTGATTGCCTCCCAGTCCCTCATTTTCCTCGACATCCTGCGGTGTTACAGAGGAGTTCGGATATTCGTAAATATTCCCGTCCTCCCTGGTATACCAGCTTACAACCGCCGGATCCGACACCTCCCAGAAATAAGGATCATAGGCATCCGCCAGCTCATTTAAAGCATACACCATGCCTCCGTCCACCATCTCATTGACCTGCGGTTCCCACCATCCAAGCGTAATCAGGTCGGGCAGTGAATCCGCGGAAATCATGGCGTTTAACTTTTCCATCTCATTGCCGATAGGCGTGACAAAATTAATATTTACCCCGGTCTCCTCCGTAATCGTTCCTGAGACAAGATTTTCCCCCCATGGCGTTGCAAACCACGAAAAATTGATATACCATTCCAAAGTCACCGGCTCGTCGGCATAATCCCGCCACGCCGGAGCCGTCCCGTTCTCCGCCGCCTGGTCACTCTCCGCCGTCCCGTTTTCCCTCTCTCCCGGCCATTCTGTCTTAAGCCCCGCGGAGATTCCCATAACAGAGAGGAGCACAAAAACCGCGAGCCCCGAGAGCGCGCTTTTTCTTCGTAATCCAGTTCCTTTCATGTCTGCAAAGTACCTCTTTTTTCCCGTATTTTCATATCCCTATCATATACTATTTTTCCCCGCTTTGCCAGAGGAAAGAGACGCTCTCCGCATCGGGAAGCGCCTCCTTATGGAAAAATATGAAGTTGTTATTCTTTTACGCTGCCTGCCGAAATGCTGCTGATGATATATTTTGAGCAGAAACAGAATACAATTAAAATCGGAATGATGGAAATCGCCACCGCAAGATAAATCGCACCCTGATTTCTCTGAATATCCGTAGACGCCTTTAAGGTTGCCATCATAACCGGAAGCGTAAACTTCTCGTTTTTATTTAAGATGATCATCGGGAGCAGGTAGTTGTTCCAGTTTCCGATAAACGCCATAATCGACATGGTCGCAATTCCGGGCGACATAATCGGAAGCACGATTCTGTGGAAGGAATAAATCTCACTCGCCCCGTCAATCCTGGCCGCCTCAATCAACGAGGGCGGCAAAACCGACAATATGTACTGCCGTAAGAAAAATACGGTTCCGGGCGCCGCGATTGCCGGAATAATCAGCGGCAGGTAGGAATTTACCAGATGAAGCTTCGTACACAGGTTGTAAAAACCGATGAGGCTTAATTGTCCCGGAATCATCATAAAAATAACGATCCCCATAAACAGAACTTTATTTCCCCGGAATTTGTACATCGCAAGGCCGTATGCCGTCATCGCGGAAAAATACGCGGTGAGCAGTGTCGCCGGAACGGCTACCTTGATACTGTTCCACATACCTTTAAACAGATTGAAAAACTGAAATACCGTCTCCCAGTTTTCCTTCAGGTGCGTACTGGGAATCAGGGTAAAGGATGTCACAATTTCATTTCCGCTGCGCGTTGCATTTACCAGTGTCAGGAGAAACGGAACCATGCACACGACCGCAAGCAATATCAGAAGCACGTATAAAACCGTCTTTTTTACTTTGTCAAACGTACTCATTTTTTCAGTCCCCCTTCCTGTTAAATAATTTCATCTGGATGAGCGACACCGCAAGAATAATCAAAAACAGTACATAGGCAATTGCCGAAGCGTACCCAACCTGCGTGGTTCCTGTCTCAAAGCCAAATTTATAGAGATACATTACAACCGTCTGTACCGAATTGTAAGCCGCCGACGCCTTATCCGCCATCAAAAACGGCAGATCGAACATCTGAAGACCGCCAATCAGCGAAGTGATTGCCACATACAAAAGAATCGGCCGCAGCAGCGGTAATGTGATTTTTCCAAATACTGTCCATCTTCCGGCGCCGTCAATCGCCGCCGCTTCAAAATAATCCTTTGAAATTCCCTGAACACCCGCCATCAGCATGATAAAGGAATTGCCGAACCACATCCATGCACTGATGACCGCGATGACATAGCCGGCATAATTTCCCGAACCAAGCCAGTCAATCGGCTCCTTTGAAATCCCGAAAAATTGATAAATCGCATTTAATACCTGATTAAAGGTTCCGTAACGCCAGTCAAGAAGCGTTTTGAATAAAAAGGATACGGACGTCGCCGCAATCAGGTTGGGCAGGAAATAAATCGCACGGAAAATCCCAAGTCCCCGCATTTTGTATTTGATATCGCTGAACACAATCGTAAGTAAAAATGCAAGTCCGAGCTGCAGCACAATATTGACGCCCCAGATTCTTACCGTATTCCAGAGAGCTCTCCAGAAAAATTTGTCGGTCAAAACCCTCGCATAATTCTGAAGTCCCACCGGTTCGGGCGTGCCGAAGCCCTTAAAATTGGTAAAGCTTAAATATAAGGTTCTGAATACCGGATATATACTGAAAATCAAAAATACAATGACAAACGGAAGAACAAAAAAATAACCTGCGTTATTATAGTTCTTCATTCTTTTCTTCTTTGTAACTGCCGCCTTAGCCATATCTATTCCCCCATGAACGGAACTTTCTATCTCGTCCCGCGTGCCCCCGCCGGGAGCACGCAGAACGGAACAAGCCTTATTCTCTGTTTACGGTAATGTCCGGATATGTAGATTCAATCACATCATAGAACTCGTTTACCGCTTCTTCTTTTGTCTTTTCCCCTGTCTTTACTGCGGAAATCGCATTGCCCCATGCATCGCCGATTGCCTGGTCATATCTGGTTACCTTGGAGGTATCAATGCCTTCCGCCTGCTCTAACCAGAACTCGTAAAGCTTCTGTCCGCCGTAAATCTGATTTTCATCATCCTTATGTTTTTCCAGTGCAGATTTTAAGGAAACCGTATCACCCTGGGAAAACTCAATCCACCAGTCAGCCGTGTCTTCATTTAAAGTACAGAATTTCACGAACTCCCATGCAACATCCTTGCGCTCGGACTGAGAGGAAATACCGATATAAGTACCGCCGTCAAAGCCGTAAGCCGGACCTGCACATACACCCCAAAGGCCGGAGGTTTCTCCAACGTTATCTCTCATGGTCAAAACGCCCCATGCCGGAAGGCCGAACGCAAATACCGTTGTCTTTTCCATTCCTTCGGTTGCCTCTGCAAACTCTGTCGCATCCCATACATTGACAGAATCATCCACAGAACTCTGGATGTCCGCGGTCAGAATCGGAACCTCACCAGCCATCGCCTGATACCACGGTGTGGACCACTGACTTGCATACGCCGTCAAATCGCCCTGATATAAATCAACGCACAAATCCATATAGTCATATCTCGCCTGATCAACATTGAGCACTCCGTCAACCACCCATGCGGAGTCTCCGGAAAATACGTTCATCTCTGCGTCGGATGAGAAAATACGATAACCAGCATCCTTTAAGGTCTGTGCTGTCTGAAGGATTGTGGGGTAATCCTTAAATAACTGTCCGATCTCATCCGGATCATCCGTTCCGAATACCTCTTTTGCGATATCCCTCCTATAGTAGATACCTGCCGGTGTAATCTGATAGGAAATCGCTCTCTGGATTCCCTCGGAGTCCTGTCCGACCTCCCATACATAATCAACAATCTGGTCCGCATAGTCCTGCGCATTGTACGGAGCCTGATTCAAATCCTCAAAAAATCCCGCGTCATAGAAGTCCTCAAGCATCTTCGGCTCCCCGACAATGATGTCCGGCTCTGTCTCTCCGCCAAGCAGCGCGGTCTGAACCTTTGTCGGATAGTTCGCCGGCTCAATTACCACGGTTTCTACCTGTACGCCTGTCTGCTCCTGGAATCTCTCTCCGAAATCGATAAGGTCGTTGGATAAGGTCCAGACAACCAGCTTTTCACCGCTTGCCGCAGCGCTGCCGCCCTCGGTAGAATCAACTGCACTGTCATTTCCGCCTCCCGAAGTAGCCCCCGTGTTTGTTCCACTGTTGCCGCATGCAGCCATAGATAAAGTCATTGCACTTATCAGCAACACAGATACTGCTTTTTTCCAATTCATAAAACATCCTCCTTGTTTTTCTCTTGATGGTTGTATTATAACCGCCCATACCCTTTGTAAAAAATGCACCAAATTTTAAAAAGGTATCATTTTTTTAGTAGCAGATTGCCGGAATCATGACGGCTCAATATTTACCGAAATTTCAGCGACGCGGCCCTCCCGGACATCCAGCGCAAGCCGCCCTTTTGCACGGCCGCCGGCAACGTTCGCTTCGCTTCCGTTTTCATAGGTAAATACCATGTTTTTGATACTGTAAGCTCCCGGAATATAATCCCGTACCTGCTCAAAGCAATAAGTCACCCGGATTGTCCCAAGCAGCATCGCCTCCACCGTTCGTTCTTCCGGAATCAGATAAGCCGGAAGCGCCGGCTTTGGTGCAAACACAAGTGCTCCGTTTTCATCCTCGAACGGGTGCGCCCCGAAGAACATCCGCTTCCACATGCTGATAAATTCAATCGTAGAACCGCTTAAGCGGGCCACAAAGCCTTTTCCGCGGCAGGCCTTATCCGGATTTTTACTGCTGGCAATAAAGGAAGAATTTTCATATATGCTTCTTCCGTAAACGGCGGGGTCTAAAAACGGAATCGCCGCGTGCCGGAAGTCCTCGAAGAATTCCTCATACAGACCGCTGCGCAAAAGTTCCAGCAAATACTTATACTCCATATGCAGCCAGATGGACTCATTTTCCAGCCAGCCCGGCGTAAAGGCCCTCGCGCGCCCAAGCTCATAGGAGGCTTCCGCCAGGGAGGCGTTCACCTTGTACATGGAAAGCTCCCCGTCGTAGAGGTCGCTGTCCTTGACCCTGCGGTAAAGTTCCCGTTTTTGCTCCATGGGGCTATCAAGCTTTAAAAACCGTACCGGCCCTTCCAGAAAATACGGAACCGGCTTTACCACAAAGGCCAGCGGGCGGATGCCGCCCTCCTTGCGCGGTTCATATTCGGGCACCTCGTAGGTAAAATATGTCGGGCAGATGCCTCCGCCAATTGCGCACGCCTTTTGTATGCCGCGCCTTACGGTCTTACGGAAGCCCTCGAGCATTTCCGCAAGATTTTGTGTTCCGTAAACCGTCTTTTTTCCCGAAATCCCTGCATAGGTCTTATCCCGGTAAATCTCTTTCGCGTCATTGATGCGGTTCCAGAAGGACAGTACCTCGTCGTTTTCCATAATGCTGTCGTGCTCAATCCGGTTAATGAGGTTTAATTCGTCCATAAAGCAGCCAAGCTCCTCCAGAACCCGGATTTCGCCCGGATATTTCCTGAGTGCGCCGATGGTGTAGTCGAGCATTCTGCAAAGTTCGTACGTCTCCGCCATAGAAGAACCGAACATTCCCGGCATACCGTTTAACGCGTCATACCAGCCCGGCTTGCCGCCCTCCATCTCAATTCCCATTCCGTAAGCATCCAGCGTGGCAAACTTTGTGGCACACAAAAGCAGAAGCTTTTCAAACAGCGTCATTGTGAGGGGCTCTCCCTTTCCGTAATCCGTGCACACAAGCTTTTCCGCGGACGCTTCGCGCCTTGTCTCCTCATTTAGCGCATGGTACTGGCGCAGCCCGTTCGGTGTCTCCTCATAGCGCAGGAATCTGCGGTTGACATTCACCTGCGAAAGGAAGGTTGTATAGACGTCCTCATAGAGCATCTCCCGCTCCTGCTCCGGGAAAACCTCCAGATAATCCAAGAGCAAATCCAGATTGTAGGTCCAGTGGTCGCTCCAATAACCCTCCCCGAAATTGCCGTTTACCGTGCTGTCCGCAAAGTCAATGATGAGCGTAAACAGCGACTCGCTCCAATCCGTCTGAAATACCTCGTCAAGCTTTTTGCAGAGCGCTCCCGGCGTAAACGGCTCCGTCACAAATGACACCATCTGTTCTCTTTGCTCCCGCTCTAAATGAGCCAGCAGCTTTCCCGCCTTATCCGGCTTCAGATGGTAAGTAAGCTTTTCCACGCCCAGCGGATTGTAGCCGTCGAGCTGGATCAGCCCGTAAAAGGTATGTATATTTTCCCTTCCGACAAAGGGGGCGAAAAAGGTATCGCACCGGCGGTTTTGATTCACATCGCGGAAATTGCCGTTTCCCTGCGAGTAAAACTCCGGCAGCATGGAGAAGTAATTGTAGTCCCGCTCCAAATCCCCGTGCTTTCTGGAGTACACATAAAAAATCTTATTATTGCCGAGCTGCATCGGACGTCCGCCGCGAAGCACGTTATCCATATAGGTATATTTGCAATAAGCGTCAAATGCCTTTACGGCCGTTTTGGTTTCTATCACGTGGCAGAGTTCTTCCGCCAGTTCCTCCGCCTCACGCTGCTTTGCCGAAAAATAGGCCTCTCCTTTTTTTTCCGCGAAAAATTCTGTCAGTATCTCCTTTTTCTCCACCTGTCCAATCAGCTCATAGAACGTGAACGCTTCTGCGGGCGCAAGCTCCTTTTCGATGCCGTAAAAGCTGCACGGCAGCTTGTTCTGTGTCATCTGCTCTCTGTCAAGCAGCTCCCCGATGCCGCATCCTTCAAAGCCCGCCGCCTTTTGCAGCGAGGTATCATAGGAAAATACCAGCGCCGGGTCTACAATCGGCCGCAGCAGTTCTCCGTCACATAAGCAGCAGGCGGAGAAATTACCGCCCTCAATTTTGCTGACCGCCGCAGTATCGTCCATGCTGGCGCGCACCCGAAAATAGGGAAGCCCGCTCTCATAATCCTCGACCTGCATCCACGCCTTCGCCGTCTGTCCCATATTTTTCATGCTGTCCGCACTGACGCCGTAGGGAATCACGGCCGGCATGCCGTCCAGCACCTCAAGCCTTGCCGCATCCCCGGAAATGTTCTGAACCGTCACCTTGCGCACAAGCGCTCCGATATTCTCTCCCGGCAGTGTAAAATAAGTCACCGCCGTACGGATCCCCAGCTTTTCATCGGTTTCCTCGATGGAGAGCGCGTTCTTTGCAATCTGTAACTCATGCGGCACATTTTCATCGGAAAATGCCTCGGTCACCGCACCGTCCTTTTTCAGAAAGGTGCGGAAACCCGTTGTCTTTACATTCTGATATGCCTGATGCGCCGGATAAAATTCCATAATCGCGTGGTCTTTGTTGTCAACCCCGAAGCTCACCACGCATTGCCCGCGATTCACATAATAGCACCAGACAGGGATTCCGCGGATTCCCGAAATCCCGGGCAGGAAGCTCGCAAAGGTGGATTGCTTTCCGTATTGTTTCATTACAAAATTATCTGCCTGTTTTATCATGTTCCCCTCATTCCCGCGCTGTTTTTCATTTTTTCGGCTTCGCCCGCAGCGCCCTCTTTTTTATTCCAGTATCACGCGAAGCTCATGATACACAGTTTCCTTTTGCCCTTCGATGGCCTCCTTTGTGATCCTTACGGATCTTCCATCCGGCGCAGGCAGCCTTGTGCCGTCAAGTACCGCCTCTGAGACTTTGTATTCTCCATATTCTTTCGCGTTTTTATTTTCGTAGGTTATCTTCCATTTTTTTCCTGCAAACGGCAGGGTCACGGATGCTGTGCCCTCTCCGTCAAACTGGCTTTTTAACAGCTTCGGCATCAATACCATATCGCCCAGGCAGCCCTTCACGCCGTACATTTCCGTAACCACCGTCAGCAGATACCAGCTTGCCGCGCCGGTCAGATAATGGTACATGCCCCTGCCCCTTCCGTTGAAGTATTCCGGGATGCCGGGATAAATCCGGCTTACCGGAAAATTAACGGACTGGCGGTAGAGCGCCAAAAGCGCCCGGCAGCCCTCCGCCGCAAAGCCCCGCCGGTAAAGCGCGTTTGCATACATCACTGCCATGTGGGAGAATACCGCGCCGTTTTCCTTTTCGCCGTAGGCAAAGCCGAACATCCTTCCGAGGTCTGTCTTGACTTCCCCGAAATCCGTATTCAGACAATAGCCTCCCAGATTTTCCCGGTAGAGGTATTTATCCGCGCTCTTTACGATTTCCTCAATCTGCTTCTCTTCCGCGGTTCCAGCCATAATGGAAAACACCTGTCCGGTCAGCATCATGCGGACGCCGTCCTTCCCCGCGCCCTCAACGCGCGCCCCGTGGTTATCATAGTAACCGTTGAACCAGCCGTTTCCGTCGGCATCCGTCACCCATTCCGTCTCTCTGATATGACGCATCATAAACGCCGCTTTCTGACGCAGGTTTTCCGCAATCAGCCGGATGGGCAGTTCCTTTGTTTCTCCGCTGATGACATGAAAACAAGCCTGCGTATAGCGCTCCAACGTCCTGTTTTTTTCCTCCGCGGATTCGAAACGGCTGGCGTCCCCGTCAAGCAGCAGCGTGATCTCCTTTGCGACCGGGACGGTCGTCCTTTTTGTTTTTTCCCCGTAAGCCTCCAGCAGATCCGCCAGCTCCGTCAGGTTTCCCGCATAGGCGTTTGTAAACGCGACACACTCTCCCCGCTCCGAAGCCATATCAAGCGCATCGTTCCAATCGGCATCCCGCAGGCGGATATGGCCGTGCTCTCCGACCTCATGGCACGCCGTCAGGTTTTGCAGCAGCAGATGTTCAAGCACGGTTCCCTCGTAAATCTCTCCGCCTGCCGTTTTCTGCCGGGAGCCGCAGGCATCATTCCACGCCTCGTCCTTTTTTGTTCCCCGTGCCGTCTGTCCGTCCTTAAAGTACGGCAGCTTTTCGTCCAGGATTCCCATATCTCCGGTTTCGTCTATGTAGAGCTTTGTCGTAAAAAACGGCCAGACGCCATGATCCATCCACACTCTTGTGATGTTGTTGCGGTCCGCGAGAAATTCTCCCTGTTTCGCGCCGATAATCGTGGCGTTGGTTCCGTCGATGCGCACACCCCGGAAATTATCCAAAAGCATTCCCCTCACACCCGCGGGGTTCATCAGCAAAAGCGCCAGGCAGTCCTGCCAGAGGTCACGCCAGCCTCTGCCGCCCTTTCCGTAGTCGTGGTGCGGCAGAAATGAGCAGCCGTAAATCCGGCGCAGCGTCGGCTGAAAGCTGACCCAATGCATATATTGGTCAAAGACAGCATCCCCGGTATGAAAGGAAACACTGACCTGTTCCTCCCAGTATGCTTTGACAGCGGAAAGCGCTTCCCGCACACAGTCCGCAGTCCGGTATTTTTCCGTTATGCCCGAAATATAATCCTCCACCGCTTTATACTGCTCTTCCTGGCTTTTGTCCGCTGCACTGTCCGAAAATTCTCCTGCCCTTACCGCTCCAAGCAGTATCGTGAACCGGGCCGTTTTCTGCGGCGCAAGCGTCGTTTCCCCGAAATGCAGCCCTCCGACCGCCTCCAGTCCGGCAAACGCACTGCCCGCCGCAACGCCCTTCTTATTTTTCACCACGGCCTCGGGGCGCTCAAAGCTGCCGCCCTCCCCGATAAAATCCTCCACAACGGGGTAAAAATCCTCGGGCGCTTTCCCGTTCCCGTCAAAGCCGCAGACAAAATAAGTGACATCACATTTTTGGTGCCCTCTCTCGTCAAAGGAGAGCGTCGGTGTCACCAGAACGCCGTTTTCCGTCGTCCGAATCCGATGCAGCAGCGAGGTCACATGTCTGTGATCCCGGATATTATCGGCGCTTCTGCCGTACAGCGGAATTGCCGCCGTCGGGGTAAAGCAGACCTCCCTGTCCCCGATATTGGTGATTTCCACATACATGATTTCCAGATTGTCTCCCACCGGCACAAAAGAGGTAATTTCCGCGGATAACTGATACTTTTCCGAGGCACGCATGACCCTGTGCCACATCAGGCCGGCCGTCACCTTACTTTCATCGGAACGTCCCGTAAACTTTTTGCCGATTTCTTCGGCGGAAACTCCTGTCGCCGACCAGTCTCCCACTGATGCGATATGGCACCAGAAATTCCGGCTGCTGCGGTTATTATGCAGATTTTCCGCACTGACCGGCTCCAGCAAAAAGGTATTCTGGTCCAGCTTACAATCTCCGCCGAGGTTCGGCGTCAACGCGCTTTTCATACCGTTCTCCCCTGCCACCGGAAAATACAGATAATTGTAGTTCTCCGCGCCCTCCAGCTCAAAGGTGCCTTTTTCATCGATAAATTGATAGGTTTCCTGCATGCTTGCTGTTCCTTTCTCCTTCACATTCCGTTTTCGCAAATACGGCCCGGGTATCGCCCCGTCCGCCGCACTGCCCTATGCTGTCATTTTAAAGAAAATGAAGGGCATAAAAAAAGATACCTTTTTTTTCAAAGGTATCTTTTTTTTAGGGAAGGGAATTATTATGTTCCCTTAACAAGGCAAATAATTCTGAGCATGCGCAATAACACTTGAATAATCAATCAACTTCTCCAAATGAATTTTCCTTACACTTTGCCATCCCCTCTAAATATTCCTCCGCTTCTTTTCGCGACCTAAAGATTACGATATTCCTGCTTTCCCGATATTGGCTGAGCAGTTCATATATCTGCGGGAGTTGATTTTGGGGAAAATCGATAATCCACTGTTTAAATTCTTCATCGAATTCCGATTCTATCCATGGTAAATCTTCGCGCTGTTTCCCGATACGGGATTCCGCGCCCGAAATACAGACCTCCAATGGATAATCCATCAGAAATACCGTGTCACATTCCCTCAAACGCATTTCAAGCGTACGAAGATAATTCCCGTCAATAATCCATTTATCTGTCTTTAACATCTCACCGAGACGCGTATCAAACGCTTCTTTTGAGATGTTTGTCTGATCGGGCCTGTGCCAAAGCATATCCAGATAATACAACGGAAGGCCTGTCATATCCCGCAGCTTTCGTGCAAATGTACTTTTTCCTGCACCGGGACTTCCAATAACAATTGCTTTAAACATAATTTTTCCAATCTCCTTACTGTTTCCACTCCGGGCTTATTCAATCACCCTCCCGCCTCCCCCGGCATATGATAGAAATAAAATGAAACCGGTAATAGTTATGAACAATGATCCCCGCGGTATTATCATCCAACAGGGAAGTCTCATGCGCATCGACAATGCCTTTGTCGAGGAAAGCTTCTGCGGCCGTCCTTCAAGCGGATATATCATCGTATCCTACTCCGTACCGGAGGAAAGTGATGCTGTTTCCATTCAGAATCTAAGGCTCAACCTGAATCAAAATACCGTCATTCTCAATACCTTCGGGCAGCGGATATGCACCTGCTGCATACAGGAAGGGATGTGGGTAAACGCCGTTTTTTCGGCACGCATGACAAGAAGCCTGCCGCCGCAGTCGAATGCGCTCGTCATTATCGTACAGCGCAGACCGCAGGCCCCGTCGTCCATCACGACAGACCGAATCGCATCGGTCGACACAGCTAACCGTTTTCTCTACACGGGAAACCCGAATGATATAAACTCTCAGACACGGTTTGTCATCACGGATACGACCTCCATCACCAACCGTTTTGGGAGTCCTATCCGGCTTAATTCACTCCGTCCCGGACAGCTGGTCCAAATCACACACGCCAATTTTCAGACCGCCAGCATTCCGCCGCAGACAACGGCCTTCCGCGTGCAGCTCCTTGGCCCATAAAGTAAAAATGCCCCTCAGCGCAGCAAAACACTGAGGGGTTTTCATTATACAAACTTTACCGCCGTCCCATAGGCGATAATCTCCGCCGCTCCCTGCATAATCGCCGAGGAGGCATAGCGGATATTTACGATAGCATCCGCTCCAAGGCTTTCGGCTTCCTCCGCCATGCGCTTTGTGGCAAGCGTCCTCGCCTCGTTCATCATGTCATTGTATGCCTTTAATTCTCCGCCGACCAGCGTCTTAAAGCCCTGGCTAATATCCTTTCCGATATTTTTACTCTGCACCGTACTGCCCTTCACCAGCCCGAGCATCTCCAGATTCTTACCGCTGATGTAATCAGTATTGACTAGTATCATCTTCCTCACCCCCTTTCAATAAGTAATCAGCGCAAAATAACCCCAGTCCCAAATCAACCGCTCAAAGCTGTTTTCCAGGTAAGCGCGGATATCCTCATCATCGTAGCCCGTCATTCGGGAGACAACTGTCATATATTGCCTGACCGTTTCATAGGGCAGCGGCATCTGCCCGCCGCTCTCCTCCCGCTGCCCAAGCCACGCACAAAACACGGCATGGCGGATTGCAGCGTACTCCATGGCAAGCCACTGCACCGCAATGAGCATGTCCTCCAAATCCCCGCCGGGCGGCAGCGTCTCCGAATACAGCTCCGACCACAGAAACCTCCTTACCAGCTTGCGGTACGAAAGAAACGCCTGTTCAAATTGGGAAAGTGCTTCGCACAGCTTTTCCCTGTCACAGCGCTCCGAAAATTTCCCGGCAACCTCCCCGATTTCTTCAAGGTATTCCCGGTACAGCCCCTCGCGGCGGTAATTTTCACTCAAATCCAAAAACAGCTCATTGCGCTCCGTAAAGGAATCCAGTAAATCGGTGACCGCCCCGTCCACCGCGGCGGAAAGCTCCTCCCAAAAACCGGTCTCTCGATAGGCCGACAGCTGCTCCAGACAAAGCTCGTCCTTTTCATATAAATCCAGCAGCAAATAAAAAATCATAAGAAGGTTCTTATTCGGACTGTTTTCCTCCCGCTCCATCCAGTCAAGCATAAGACGGCGCACCTCAGACAAAACCGCCTGCTCCCCGTAATCGCCGGCATTCCTCACATCCGTCAGAGAAATGCTTTCTTCTCCATACATAAGGTCAATCACCGCCGGACAGCAGGATACAAGCGCGTATTCGCGAAACGCACCGAAATCATGGATTTCCCGGGGAAAAATATCACAGGTTTCCGGGAGCATTTCATCCCCGTAACGAAGCACGAGCCCGCACAGTCCCGTTTCTTCCAAAAACGGACACCGGCGGTTTTCATTCAATGCAATGATATGCTCTCCCTCTTTTTCCTCCACGGCATTGCACAGGGACGGTTCCACCTTTCCCCACCGGGCGCGTGTCTCCCCGTCCACCGCGATTTTCCACTGCTGACAGCAGGTGAAGCCGCAGCGATCTGCCGTACAGCGAAATTTATCATAATAATTCGGCTTCATAAAATCCCCTTTCGCCGCAGCAGATCAGCCGCCCGCATACGCTCCGTCTCTCTCCAGCATACTCTTTGTCTTCCGGAAGACATGCCGATACGCCGGAATCAAAAACAAATCCGCACAAATCCATGCAACCGGGCTTGCAAAGCAGGCCGCCGGAAAACCGAAAAGCGGAACAAGCGCGAAGCCGACCAGCGTCCGCGCCGCCATTTCGCAGACACCCGCCAATACCGCAAACTTACTGTAGCCCATTCCCTGGATCAGGAAACGCACGATATTGACAAACGCCAGCGCGATATAAAAGGCGCTGTTCACCAATAAAAACAACTGCACATTTTCAATAACCCCCGTCTCGGCGCTCTCCACAAAAATGAGTGCGAGCTGACGGCCGAAAAGAGCCAGCACGCTAAATGCAATCAGCGCGTAGCCGATGCCGAGCATCGCGCAGGCTTTTAAGCCCTTGGGTATACGCTCCAGCTTCCTTGCGCCTACATTCTGCCCCCCGTAGGTCGCCATCGTAGAGCCGAGCGCATCAAACGGACAGCAGAAAAACATTCCGATTTTACTTCCGGCTGTCATGGCCGCTACCGCGTGTGAGCCTAACGTATTCACCGCACTCTGTAAAATGACGCTGCCGATTGCCGTAATGGAATACTGCAATCCCATCGGAACGCCCATACCGCACAGCGTTTTCATATAGGACGGATTGATTTTACGTTCTTCCGCATCAGGATGAAGGATATCAAATTTCTTCCAGCTGTAAATCAGACAGCCCACGCCGGAAACCACCTGCGCGATTACGGTGGCAAGTGAAGCCCCCGCCACGCCCATACCGAAATTAATGATAAAAACCAAATCAAGCACAATATTTACGATAGACGCCAGCACCAGGAATACAACCGGCGTCCGGCTGTCTCCCATCGAACGGATAATTCCCGAAATCAGATTGTAAAGGTACGTCGCCGGAATTCCCGCAAAAATAATCACAATATATATGTATGCCCCGTCGATGATATTGTCAGGCGTCTGCATCAGCTTTAGAATCGGTCGGCAGAAAACCACCGTCACCACCGTCATAATCACCGCGAAAATAGCGGAAAGATAAATGGCATTCATCATAAATGCGCGGAGTCCCCGGTAATCCCCGGCCCCGAACCTGTGCGCCAGCGGAATCGCAAAGCCGTTGCAGACTCCCATACAGAACCCGATAATCAAAAAGTTCAGGGAACCGGTAGAGCCTACCGCCGCAAGGGCATCGACTCCAAGAAATCTTCCGACGATCAGCGTATCCACCAGATTGTAAAACTGCTGAAACAGATAACCGAAAAAAAGCGGAATCGAAAACCCGAGAATCAGCTTCATGGGAGAGCCGTTTGTCAAATCTTTCGTCATATACTACACCTCAGATCTCACTGCAATATTTTTCAAAAACCTCAAAAAAGCTGTCCGTCGTAATCGTCCCGTCCGTCACCGGCTGCAGCTCATTCCAAAGCTCCTCATTGATATTGGAAGAAAGCCCATCCACATATGTATGGTACACGTCGTCAAAAGCCTCCTTCTCTCTTTTTTCCACAATATTGGATTTGTTTGCCTCTGTTAATTCTTCATTATAATTATTTATGCACTTGATGAAATAATAGCCGTTCTCCACCGAAATCATCCCGGAGGTCTCCCCGTTATCCAACTGGAAGGCGACCTCCTCCACCTCATCCGGCAAATCATCCCGGCAAACCGTAACCTGAATGGAGGAAAGCTCATTATAGTTATTTGCCACCGAGGCAAAATCCTCGCCGTCGTTTAATTTTTTCTCCGCCTCCGTCGCCGTCGCCTCATCTGAAATAAACATCTGCATAATTTCGATGACCCGCGCTTCATCGTCGCTGACTTCCTCGTTGACGCTGTCCGTCAGAGAATTGTAAAGCTTCTGAGCCAGGGCATAATGGGAATAATATTCGGCGATATCACTCTCCGTCACTCCCATGTATGCGATCTCCTCCTCCGAAAGAGAGTCATAATACTCCGCAGCCGCTTCCCCGGTCTTTTTGATCTCCTCCTCCGAAAGAGATACCTCCTCGGACTCCGCGAGCAGATTCATACATACCATCTGCGTCAATTCCTCAAGCGTGATTGCCTTGATATACTCTGTCAGGGAATCATCCCCGAAGTCATGCTCCCACAAATCAACGCCGTAAGCGGTTCCATAGATATTCTGATAATTGCACAGATACACCCGTGCTTCCCTGATGCCGCACGTCATCCCGCCGATTTTAAAAACCTGCTGATTCCCCAGCGTACCCGATACAATAATATCCCTGTTTCCAATCTGGCAGCCGCCCAGAAGAAGAGCCATGCCAAGCGCGGCGGCCGCAGCCTTTATCCATCTTTTTCTCATCGCACCTTACCCGATTTTGTCTTATGCCAATGTTTTTAAAATACTCCTTGCAACAGAAATTCCGTTTGCGGACGCCTGCTGGAGTCCTCTCGTGACCGACGCCCCGTCGCCGATTGCGCGCAGTCCCTTCACACTTGTCTCAAAATCGGAATTGACCACAACCTTATTGGAATAAAACTTCACCTCCACGCCGTAAAGCAGCGTCTCATCGCTGGCAATACCCGGCGTCACCTTATCGAGGGCCATTAACATTTCCTCGATATCAACCATAATACGGTGCGGGAAAACAAGCGACAGATCACCCGGTACCGCATCCTTTAACGTCGGGATCAGATTGTTTCTGCAAAGCCTCTCCTCTGTCGTCCGTCTGCCGCGCTTGAAATCTCCGAACGTCTGCACCAGAATTTTGCCGTCGCAGAGCATATTGGAAAGCTGCGCAATCTGTTTTCCATACTCAATCGGCGTTTTAAACGGTTTTGTAAAATTCTTTGACACCAGAATCGCAAAATTTGTATTGTTCGTCTTTAAATCCTTCGACTTATAGGCATGACCGTTGACTACCGCAAGACCGCCGTCATAATATTCCGTCGCCACCTCACCGGACGGATTGGTGCAAAACGTCCGCACCTTATCATCAAAGGTCGGCGTGTGGTAAACCAGCTTCGCCTCATAGAGATTTTGATTTAAAAATTCCATAACCTCATCCCGGACCTCCACACGGACACCGATATCCACGGTCCCGACCTTTGTCTCAACGCCGTGCTGCCCGCAGATATGGGAAAACCAGTCGGCTCCCTCACGCCCTACCGCGGAAATAATCTCCGATGCCAGGTATGTCTCACCCTTATCCGTGACCACTCCCGTCACCTGGTTATCCTCAATCAGAATATCCTGCACCATCGTGTAAAATTCCATCTCTACGCCCTGCTCAAGCAAATGCTCCTGGAGTCTCGCGTAAATCTTATAGCCCTCCTCAGTGCCGAGATGACGGATGGGACATTCAATCAGCTTTAAATTCGCGTTGATGGCTTTTCTGCGGATTTCCCGGATTTCCTTTTCCTTATCCACACCGTAAACCCTGGTATCCGCCCCGAATTTCAGGTAAATATCATCAGATTCCTTCAGCAGCTCCACCGTTTTGTCATATCCGAGAATTTCCGGAAGATTTCCTCCCACATCGGGGGAAAGCGAAAGCTTTCCGTCGGAAAACGCACCCGCACCCGCGAAACCGGTTGTGATCGAGCAGGGCTTGCAGCCGACACAGACCTTTGTTTTCCGCTTCGGGCACTCCCTCTTTTCAATCGGCCTGCCCTTTTCAATCATCAGCACCTTCAAATCCTTTTTCGCGTGAATCAGCTCGTACGCACAGAAAATTCCGGACGGCCCCGCTCCGATAATAATGACATCATATTGCTTCATATTTGTACCCCTTTCTTTCTATATCCAAAATACCGTTATGCTTCCACAATCAAAAATCTGCCGTCAGGCACCGCAAATACCTCCTGTGCGTCCGCAAGCTCCGCGTCGCTCATGCCGGTGATATCCGCTCCCTCATCCTTAAAATAAGCCCGCACCTCTTTGATATTGGCGCAGACTACCGCCATACAGTCCTCCAAAAACTCTTCGGCTTCCTCCGGGGTCTGTGCCACCGGCTCACGGAAAAGCTGCCCCTGCCGCTCCAAAAAACAGGTTAAAATCTGTTTGTCATACATAGGCTTCCTCCCTCACTCATACGGGTCAATCCCCAGTTTTTTCAGCTCCCGGTACAAAGCCGCCACCGGAAGCCCTACAACATTATTATAGTCACCGTCGATTTTGTCAATATAAATCGCACATTTTCCCTGTATTCCGTAGGCTCCCGCCTTATCCATCGGCTCCCCCGTCGCGATATAACGGCGGATTTCCTTTTCGCTCATCTCCCGCATGGAAACAATCGTTTTTTCATAAAAAACATGCTCTCCCGCCCGGCCCGACTGATCCAGAAACACCAGGGCGACTCCGGTGTACACGGCATGGCTGCGTCCGGAGAGCAGGGAAAGCATCCCAAACGCATCCTCCTCGTCCCCGGGCTTTCCCAAAATCTGCCCGTCCGCGGCAACTACCGTGTCCGCGCCAATCACAATCATATCCTGCGGCGTCACAAGCTCTCCGTGCCGTACGCCATACTGGCGCACCATAGAGGCAACCTCCCTCGCCTTCGCACGCGCAAGCTCCTGTACCGCCTCCTCAGGCGCGCTTTTGGTGATAATCTCCTCTCCCTTTGCCGGGCAGACCTCAAAGGTAAGCCCGATTTGCTCCAATAATTCCCTGCGCCGCGGCGACGCGGACGCCAAAATAATCTGTATCACAGCAACCTCCATTCAAATCAAAATCTATTTCCGCGGGAGCGGCGCTTCCACGGGAATCGTCATCCCCAAACGGAACGAATACAGCAGTTTTTCCCTGACATGAAGCCCCTGGCCGCGGTAAAGCCGCTCCAGCGCCTCCGCATAGAGACAAAGCTGCGCCTCATAACGCTCCAGCAGCTCCTGCGGTGTCTCCACCCGGTCCGTCTTATAATCGAGAATGACAATTCCGTCATCCTCTATCCAAAAGACATCGATAATTCCCTGAATCAGGGTCAAATCCCCGTCAGCAGCATCCGCCCGAAGCTCCTTTGGCTCCCCGGGTTTCTCCGCAAAGCCAAACGCCGCAAGCTCCTCTGCGGTAAAGCCCATCACAAACGGCTTTTCCCGGTAAAGCTTTCCACATTCCTCGGCGCGTTTTATCCGTTTTCCCACATCGGATCCCACAAAACGCTCCACCGGCGCTATACGGACTAATTCCTTCATTTCAGGAGTAAGCTTTTCCTCGCAAAGCATCCTCTCGATTTGCTCCGAAACGCCCGCCTCCGACGAAAACCGGTAGCACTCCATCACGCGGTGCACCGCCGTTCCGCGCAGCGCTCCCTGATTGACTTCTTCCGTCCCATGCTCCATTTCCCGCGCAAACGCAGGAATATACGGAATGATCTCGTCCTCCGGAAAAACGGGCGTCACTTCCTCTTCCTCCCGCTGCATCCGCTCCCGCATCGCACGGTGCTTAAGCTCCGAGACCGAATATTTATTTTTCCTCGTAATATCCTCCGGATGCGCATAGCCTTCGGAAAAACGGTGCGCAAACTCCTGTTTCTTTGCTTCATCGGCGCGCCCGATTTCCTCCATGCAGCTTACATAATCCCATTTCTCCTGCACCTGTTCCCTGATTTCGCCGAGCACCAGCTCCGCCGCCGGAACCAGCCGCACCAAAGAATCCTGCCCGCAGGAGAAGACCGCCGGAAGAATCCAGTCCAGATATCCGGAGGCGCTTTCTCTCGCCAGATAGGAAAGCTCCTCCCCGGCAGACGCGCGCATGGCGTTTATTGTTTCCTCCGCCTTTTTCACCGTACCGGTCAAAATCAGCTTTTCCTTCGCCCTCGTGAGCGCGACGTAGAGCACCCGCAGCTCCTCGCCCAGATTTTCCGCATCAATCTGTCCCGCAATCGCCCGCTTTGCCATCGTAACGCTTTTCGTCCGCCTTTCGCCGTCCATATAATCAAGGCCGATTCCAAGCTCGGGATGCAGCACCATCCGGCTTCTCGTATCCTGGCGGTTAAACTGCTTCCCCAGCCCCGCCGCAAACACAACCGGAAATTCCAGTCCCTTGCTCTTATGAATACTCATAATGCGCACAACATCCTCATTCTCACCCAGCAGGTCAGCCTCTCCAAAGTCAACGTCATATTTCTGCAGCTCATCAATATAGCGCACAAAATGAAACAGTCCCTTATAGCTGGTATTTTCATAGGCAATGGCCTTCTCCACAAGCATGAGAAGATTTGCCCGCCTTCTCGCCCCCGCGGGCATTGCCGCCGCATAGTCGCCGTAGCCCGTCTCCTTTAACAGCAGCTCAATCAGCTCATGGATCGGCGTGTCGGGCACCAGCGCCCGCAATTTCAGGTAAGTCCGGTAAAACGCATACAGCTTTTCCTCCATCGGGCTGCGCGTTTCCTCCTTTTCACTCGTTAAATGTTCACGCGCCAAAAGCCGCTCACACTCCCGAAGGACGCAGACGTGAAACTCCGCATTTTTGTCCCTGATTCGCAGCAGCGCCAGCTCCTCATCGGTCAGGCCCGCAATCGGGGAGCGCAATACGGCGGTCAGCGGGATATCCTGTCTTGGATTGTCCAGAATCCGGAGCATGGAAAGCACAGTCTGCACCTCCACCGTCGAAAAATATCCGGTCGCCGATACCGTATGCGCCGGGACCCCGGCATCGCAGAGCGCCGCCGCAAACGAATCCGCATAGCCGCTTAAGCTGCGCAGCAGAATTACAATATCCGAATAGCGGAGCGGACGCAGTTCACCGGTCTGTTTGTCCGTCACAAGCTGCTCCTGCTTTAACTCCGCGATTTTTGCGGCGATAAGACGCGCCTCCAGCAGCTTTTTATCCTGCTGCCCCTCATCCGCAAGAAGCGCATCATCCGCGTCCACAAGAAGAATCTCCGGCGCGAACATGCCGTCCCCTGCGTCCTCTGGAAGGGAACCGGGCACGGGATAGGACGCCCCCGGATAGAGCGCCGCATCGTCGTCATACTCCACATTTCCGAGGCTGCGCCTCATAATTTTCCGAAAGACGGCGTTTACAAAATCAACCACCTCCGGGCGGCTGCGGAAATTTTTATGCAGATCAATACGCTGCGTGTCGGAATCCGTCAGGCTGTAGGTATCGTATTTTTCCATAAAAAGTTCGGGACGCGCCAGACGGAAGCGGTAGATGCTCTGCTTGACATCGCCGACCATAAAAATATTGCGGACTCCGCGCCCCTCCCGGGATACCGCCCGAAGGATGGTCTCCTGGACCTGGTTGCTGTCCTGGTACTCATCTATCATGATTTCCGTAAAATGCTCCTGAAATTCCTCCGCCGTCTTTTTTACGGCTCCGGTTTCCTCATCCACAAGAATTTCCAGCGCAAAATGCTCCAAATCATGAAAATCGACCAGGTTTTTCCTCCGCTTTTCCTCCGCAAAGGCATCCGCGAATTCCAGCGTCAGCCGCACCAGCTCCCGTGCCATCGGGGCGGTTTTCCTTAACTGCTCCGCCATCACTGCGGGTGGGGCAAAAAAATACTGCTTCTTTAATTTTTTGACCGCGTCCTTAGCCGTCTCCCGCAGCGTCTTCACCAACTCCTGCTTTTCCCTGCTGCCCTCATAGCCACGCGCGGCCGCCAGCCGCTCATAAGTCAGGCTCTGATAGGTGGCATAGAATTCCGTGAACGATTGGCACTCCGCTATCGCGCTGTATTGCTTTCTGTCACTCTCCAGCGCCTTTTGATACATGCCAGGTCCGTCGCTCTCTTCGGCCAGAGAGAGCGCCCGCTTTGTAAACGCCGCAAAATCCTCCGTCAGTGTCCGGATTTCCTCCGTCACGGGCCGCATCCAGACCGCACGGTCTAAATCCTCCTCCCCGGAAAGCTCATAGTCCTTCGCTGCGGCCGCCAGCCATTTCTTCGGCCACGGATAGCTTCTGGAAAACTCATAAAGCTGCAGCACCATACCGGCGAGCGCCTCGTCGCTCCTGCCCGGCGCGTAGCCGTCGGCAAGCCGCTTAAACTGCGGCGTCATTTCCTCATAATTGCGGGAGAGCACATGCGAAAGCACATCCTCCTTTAAAAGCTTTAACTCCCCCTCGTCCCCGATGCGAAAGTTCGGCTCCAGATCAATCTCATGGAAATGATTGCGGATAATATAAAGGCAGAAGCTGTCAATCGTGGTAATCTGCGCATTGTGGATGAGCGTAAGCTGACGCTGCAAATGCTCGTTTTCGGGCTGCTCCTTTAAGGCCCGCTCCACAGCATCCCCGATGCGCTCGCGCATTTCCGCAGCCGCCGCGTTGGTAAAGGTCACGACAAGCAGACGGTCGATATCCATCGGCCGCTCCCTGTCCGTCACCATTTTTATAATGCGCTCGACCAGCACCGCCGTCTTGCCGGAGCCCGCCGCCGCGGAAACCAATATATTTCTGTCTCGCAAATTGATGACCTTTAACTGGTCATCTGTCCATGCTACGCCCATAAATTCCTCCATTCCGGAGCGTTTCAACACTCTTTCATACGCCTTAAAATCTCGTCTGCGTCGTCAAATTTTTCCAGCTTCCGGTAGGAAAAGCCCGGGATTCTCGGGTCAAACCCGCAGACGGTATGGTACGGGCAGTAATCGCAGCCGGTTTTATCCCCGAGCATATACGGTCGTACCGCCGTATTTCCCGCAAAAATCTCCCGGCCCGCCTCCTCGATCTTTCTTCCCGCATGCGCCGACATCACTTCAAATTCACCCGCACTCGCCGTCTTTGAGGTCGCCTTTAAGGAGCCGTCCGCTTTCAGCGCCACCGGGATCACCGCGGAGCTCCCGGAAAAATCCGTATCCATCGCGCCGTAAACCTCCGGATCTTCATTGACAAGCCCGTTGACCTTTAACTGCTCTAAAACCGATAAGCGGATTTCCTCCTCGGACTCGGTACCGTCCGTCTCCACCATCGGGTCTGTGATATGGTAATAAAAAATTCCGGCGGGCTTCGCCTGCTTTGCGGGATGCTCCCGCTGGGTCAGCTCCAGCGCCGCGTTTAAGTACACCACAAGCTGAAGCTGAAGACCGTAATAAAGGTTTAACAGAGAAAAGCTCGTATTTCCCGACTTGTAGTCGATGATTTTCACATAGATTTTATCCTCTGTCTCGTAGGTGTCAATGCGGTCAATCCTGCCGCGCAGCCGCATTTTTTCCTCCTCCCCGAGTTCAAAGCGAATGGCGTTTAAATCCCCTGCTCTTGAGAACGAAACCTCAAACCCGCTCGGTTCAAATTTTCCCTTCCGTATCTGAAGCATAAGCGCCCAGACCGTCCGTTTTGCCGTCTCCTTCATCCGCTCCAGCAGATAACGGTTTCTCGCATCCTCAAACACCCCGGCAATCCCGCAGCCCGCAATCGCGTCCTCCATGCTTTCCGCAAGCATACGCTCCTGCTCCTCCTCGGGAACCGTAAACCACGTATAATCCGAATCCCTGATACGTTTTGCGAAATGCTCCAGGACATCGTGATAAATGTTTCCCATGTCCACGCTGGCAAACTGCCAGAGCTCCCGCTCCCGTAAACGCAGCCCGTAGGTTAAATAATGGGCAAAGGCACAGGCGGCAAACTGCTCAAGCCGGGTCACGCTGTTTTCCAGCGTACTCCCGTAAAGCGCATGCGCGACCGCCCTGCTGATGGAATCCTCCGTGTGACGTCCGAACGCGGCCTCAATCAGCCGTTTTACCTTTTCCCGGTATTCTCCGCCGGACAAATACCAGGACGCCAGCGCCGCCCAGTCTCCCTGCTGCGCCGTCTCCTCCTTTAGCCCTTCCACCAGAAACTGCATGGCGCTCTCGGGCGTTAGTGCACTCTCCAGCGTCTCCTGTTCGGACAGCTCCTCGATCTGCAGATGCGGGAACAGGTGCAGCAGCGTCCCGATCAGATAGGAGCGGCGCAGTGCTTTCCCGTCGAAATTCACCCGGCAGAACGTCACATAAAGCCGCTCTGAGGGCTTTGTCATATTCAGGTACAGATAAAACTTCTGGATGAATACCCTTTCCCTCGCGCCGGGCGCCAGCTCCAGACGGTGCTCCGCCATCGTCTCACGCTCAAACTGTGAGAGAATACCTCCGGCCTCCCCGACTTTTGGCACAATCCCGTCATTGACGCCGACAAAAAACAGAATTTTGATATGGTTTAATCTGGTTCTCTCGATATCTCCGACTGTCACCTTATCGTTTCCGGGCGGTATGATTCCCACACGCGCCGCCTCAAAGCCCGCGTCCAATATATCTCCGTACTCCCGCACCGAAATATGCTCCGCGCCGAGCAAAGACGCCACCTTATCCAGCAAATCCATCACGATTTTATAAATCTGTGCGTACTCCTTTGCCCGCGCCTGATTCCCTTCCCGCTGAAATGAAAGCTCCCGCTCCTTCAAAAGCTGCTCCGTTCCCAGATCCCGCAGAAAACAGTAAAGCGCGTAGGTCTGCTCCGCCACATCGTGGTTTTTCCCGGAAAAAACCTCTAAAAGCGGCTCGAAACGCCGGTAAATGCCTTCCCGCACCCGGTTTAAGCGCTCCAGATCACAGAGTGCGCCGCTTTTCATGACAAAGCTAAAGGGCTTTCGCCAGCGATTTTTCCCCCGGATTCCCTTTGCGAGCACATAGTTTTCGAGGCTGTCGATATCCTCCGCCGTCAGCGGTTCCCTGCTCTCCCCATCCCATAAAATCCGCTCCGCAAGCCCGCAGCGCAGAAACCGGAATATGCCCTGATAGGAAAAATCATATTCCACCACCTCAAGCGCCGCGCGGATACATTCAATAAACGGATGGAACAGGATATTCTTCGTCTCGTCGATAAAATAAGGGATCTGATACTGCTCAAAAATTTCAGGCACGTAGTTGCCGTACTGATGTACATCCCCGGTCACCACCGCAATGTCCCGGTAACGGAAGCCCTCTTCCCTGGTCAGGCGCACAATTTCCCGCGCCGCAAATTTTAATTCCTCCCTTGGGTTTTTCGCGCCCGCGATACGGATGTGCGCCTCCTCGCCCTCCTTTGGAAGGTAAGCCGCACTTCCCGGCCGAAACAAATTCTGCTCCATGAAAAACAAATCCGGCGCGCCCCGGTATCTTCTCTTTTCTCCGGTGGGAAGAATCACGGCTTCCTCCACCGGAACGCGGCAGTCCTCCGCCGTTTTCAAAAGCGCCGCCACCGTCTTTTTGCTCATTGCAAACAGCTCATGGATTCCCCGGCTGTGATAGAAATCCTCGCGGGTATCCATCGTAACGGAAACCATGATTTTTTCGGCAAGCTGCATCAGACGGCGCATCAGACGGTTCTGTATCGGCGTAAAGCCGGTAAACTCGTCAAACACGATGACGCTGCCCCGCAGCAGCGCCGATTCCTCCGCCACGTCACCCAGCAGCGTAAGCACCTCCTCCGCGGTGATATAGGTTCCGCGCAGATACTCCGCAAATCCCCGGTACATGGTAAGAATATCCCGCATTTTGACCCGCAGCGCCTCTCCCAGGCTTTCCTCCTCCAAAAAACGCTCCAAATCATCCGGAGAAATGTTATACTGGGTCAGCTCCGAAATCAGGGACTTGACCTCGCTGACATACCCCATGCGGTTCATATTGGCGCCCAGCAGCGTAAGCTTCGCCTTTTCCTGCTCCGCCACCTTGCGCAGCACCAGATTTTTTCCGGTCTCCTCCAGCACGATAAGATTCTGTTTTCCCAGCTCGTCGAACACGCGCCAGGCAAGACGCGCGAAGCTGAGCACGTCCACGTTCATAATGGCATGCTGCGCCTGCCGCCCGACCAGCTCCCGCTGCGTCTGCATCGTAAACTGCTCCGGCACGACAATCAGAAAATTTTTCTCCGGCGACTCCTGCGCCTGCCTCAACACCAGATCATATAGATAATCGGACTTTCCGCTCCCGGAATTTCCGAAGATAAACTGCAACGACATCCGAAACTCTCCCTGTAACCCTCTATTTGCCTTCCCTGCGGACACACCGCCTAACCTGATTATCATAGCATATTTTCCGCTCCACCGCCACCCGGTTTTCCCGGTTTTCGTGCGCTTTCTTGCTCTCCCCGCCGGGCCCCGGCCCGCTTCGCGGCGGTTGTATTTCTCCCCAAAATAAGCTATAATGCCAGAGAGCGGCCGCCGCGCCGCTGCTTAAGACAAAACCTGCAAAAGGGAGGAACATCCGTTGCATACTATCTCTGCAAAGGTCACGGAATGGCTGGACAGCGATGAATACTGGAACGACATCGATCAAATGCGCACCGCTATTATGAGGGACGCCAGCCACGCCGAAAATGAAGCGACAACTGCTTCCATTTTTGAACGGGAGCTTTACCATCTTATAAAAACAAAAACAACAATGGAACTCAGCTATGTCAGGGAATCACCTGTCAGCCAGCTGACACACAGATTTGATGCCCGCCAGAAACGTACCTCGGGCAGGGGCCGGCTGGATGCGGTGATAAACAATCTTGTCATTGAGTACAAGCATTATTCCAGGCTCAAGACAAAAGAGCAGTTTCTTGCGGCCGCCGGGCAGGTAACGGATTACCTCACAAGCCTGCATGCTGCGGAGGGCGTAAAGTACAACGCCATTTTAACGGACGGGCTGAAAATCAGCTACTTTGATTTTTCCGGGGAACGTGTAGAACATTCCATGCTTTCTTCCCTCTCAAACGAGGACCTCGATACCGTCATACGGGCAATCCTTTTCAACCGGAAAAAACAGTTTGTTCCCGACAATATCGTACGGGACTTTTCCATTTCCTCCCAGGCGGATTCCATCTCAAAATCGGTTGCCCTCACGCTTTACGACAGCCTGAAAAATCACGCGACCGACAAGACGCGCATGCTCTACGAGGAATGGAAAACGCTCATGCACCTGTCTGTGGACGACAATGGGAAAGGGAATGATATTGCCAAGCGAAGAACGGATTTGTCACTGATTTTTTCAGACACGATTGACAACCCCGAAACGGAATACCGGGCGCTCTATGCCCTGCAGACGACCTACGCCATCATCGTAAAGCTGATTGCCTGCAAGGTCATCGATAAGCTGGATAATAATGCGACGCATTACTATGATTTGACGAATATTTCCTCCTCAAGCCTTCAGAAATTTTTTGAAAAAATGGAGGACGGTTATTCCTATAAAAGCAATAATATATACAACTTCCTGGAGGGCGATTTTTATTCCTGGTATGCTGACAAGCAGCAATGGTCTGCGGATTTCTGGAAATTGATTCTTTCCGTCATCAAATGCATCGACCAGTATTCCGCCTTTTCCTTTAATATCATATATCAGCCCATCGATATATTTAAGGATTTGTATATGAGCATTATCCCCAAATCCATCCGTCATTCCATGGGGGAATATTTCACTCCGGAATGGCTATCCGATTACATCGTGACCGAGGGGCTCTCCCACATTACCAATGAGCACTGGAAGGCAATGGACCCCTGCTGCGGCTCTGGCATTTTTATCATTTCGCTGATTAAGCACATTGTGGGAGACAAAAACCCGAAGGCTTTATCGGACACCGAACGGCAGGCACTCAAAGACGATATCTTAAGCCGCGTTTACGGCATCGATATCAATCCGCTGTCGGTACTCTCGGCAAGAGTCGGCTACTACCTGGCTTTACAGCCGTTTGGCCAGCTTTCCGACATTGAGCTTCCCGTATATCTGGGGGACTCCGCCATCATACCGACAAAGGAGGTCATCGACGGCATCAGCTGCTACAAATATTCCGTCACAAATCAGATGTCCCCCTTCGAGGTGATTCTGCCGGAGCGTTTTGTGAAAACCGCCGATTTCGGAAAAACGATGAGCCAGCTTCAGGCCTGTGTGAAAACCGGAGACGAGACAATTTTTCTTACGGCCCTTGCGGATAAGCTCTCCCCGGAGGAACAGGCGGCTCCCGGCGTCATGGAGTGCATCCGCAGGCTGGCGCACCATCTGACGCTGCTGCACAAAAATAACTGGGACGACATATGGATTCGGATTTCGACCAATTTTATGCTGATCGCACGTCTGGACTCTTTCGACCTGATTGTAGGCAATCCTCCCTGGGTAAAATGGGAGCATCTGCCCGCGATGTACGCCAACAGAATCAAGGAGCTCTGCAACATTCAGCATATTTTTTCCAGCGACGGCCAATTCGGCGGCACGCAGTTAAATATCTGCGCCCTGATTTCAAACGTGGCCGCCTCAAACTGGCTGGCAAAGGACGGCATGCTCGCCTTTCTGATGCCCGACAGCATTATGTCGCAAAATTCCTACGAAGGTTTCCGCAGCTTTTATACGGATTACGAAAAAAAGGAACGTCTCTATTTGCAGGAAATCGATAAATGGGAGGCTCCCCTAAGACCCTTCCGCTGCGACGATAAGCCTATTACACAGGATTTCAATACCTATTACTTTTCGTCCGCGCCGGTAGATTATAAGAAAGGGATTCCGGTCAATATCATATCCAGAGAACGCAGCATCCCCGATGCCGCATTAAACAAATGCAGGCTGTTTTCGCAGGTAAAGAAGCACCTGACTTTCCAAAAAGGCTGCGCCAGACAGCTTTCGGAACGCTCGACGGCCTTCTCCTATGTCTCGGATTTATATGACTTTTCCGAAATCATCGGCCCTACCTCTTACCGCTACCGCACCGGAGTGGAGTTTACGCCGCAGGAGCTGTATCTTTTGGTCGGGCTGGGTGCGTCCGTAAGGGAAAAGCATTACCTTTTTAAAAACAAAAAGTTTCAGCTCTCCAAATACACGGTGGACGATATGCCTGCAGGCGGCTGGGACCTGCCCACGCAATATATCTATCCCATTGTGACGGGGCCGAGCCTTACGCCGTTTCACTATGATTCCGGCAGTGCCTTTTGTATTTTGCCGTACAACGCCGATGATACCTCCGCCCCGGTTGCGCTTGCCAGTCTGCTTGCCGAAAACGAATCATTGTTCCATTATCTGGTAAGTCACAGGGATTTGATCGAACAGCAGTCCGAGAAAAGCAAGCAGATGCACCGCGGCAGGGAATTTTACGCGTTATCGAAAATCGGTTCCTACACCTTTGCCGACCATATTGTGGCGGCCCGGGACAACAGTAAATTCTGCGCAAGCGTCATCCGCAAATCGGACACGCCGTGGGGCGAGCGAAAGCATACGATTTGCGTAAAGCATACAATTATTATCAGTCAGGATAAAACCGGAAGAAATATTTCGGCAGACGAGGCAAATTATATTTGCGGTATATTGAATTCAGACATTGTCATCAGCTATATTCACCATTCCTGCAAATCGAACGGCTTTAGCCTGAACAAATCAAATCTTTATCTTCCCCTGTATGATGCTTCCAACGCACTTCACCGGGAAATCAGCAGGCTGGCCGCGTCCGCACCGGATGATACGGAACGCATTCAGCTCCCAATGTCAGTTAGTTAAGTTTCAAGGTCAAACGCTGTGTTGGGGGTCTAACCAAAATTTTTCAAAAATCCCCCTGGAAGGGCTTGACAAGCTGCCATAAATGTGTGGCCGCTCTCGCTACTGATTAT
>CALWHT010000035.1 GCA_944380515.1 uncultured Roseburia sp. | reverse complement strand
CGAAATAACGGCTGTCACCTCCGCAGATATTATCGGCGGCAATACGCCCCTGCTTGTTGGCAGGACCTGCCAGCGAAATAAGAGCATCTTGCCCGGTAACATAATTCTTTACCTGCACCGCGTCACCTACTGCATAAATATCCGGAACAGAGGTTTCCATCCGTTCATTCACCAGAATACTTCCCTTAATTCCCAGCTCTAAACCTGCATCCTTCGCAAGCTTCGTATCCGGTGTAACACCAATGGCCATCACAACCATGTCCGCATGAATCGGCTTTTCATCCTTCAAAAGGACATCAACACCCTCATCCTTTTCTTCAAAGCCCTCCACAGTATGTCCCAAAAGCAGCTTTACCCCATGCCTGCGCATTTCACTGTGAATAAACGCAGCCATATCAGGATCAAAGGGATTCATCAGATGATTCAGCTGCTGAATAATGGTAACCTCCATTCCGAGCTCGCGCAGGTTTTCCGCCAATTCCAGACCAATAAAACCTCCACCGGCCAAAACAGCCGATTTGGGATGTTTCGTATCAATATATTCCCTGATGCGGAAGGTATCCTCTACCGTGCGCAGGGTAAAAAGCTGATCCATACCGATTCCGGGGAGCCTGGGCTGCGCAGGTTTCGCGCCGGGTGAAAGGAGCAGCTTGTCATACTTTTCTTCAAATTCTTCACAGGTTTCCAGATTCTTAACCGAAACTGTTTTGCGCTTCGGATGGATGGCGGTCACCTCATGATGAACCTTCATGCTCACCCGGAACCTGGAAAAAAAGCTCTCCGGTGTCTGGAGGGTCAAAGCTTCCCGACGTTCAATGACTCCCCCGATGTAATATGGCAAACCGCAGTTGGCATACGAAACATAACCAGAACGCTCAAATACGACAATCTCTGCCTGTTCATCCAGCCTGCGGATTCTGGCGGCCGCAGTCGCGCCGCCGGCAACACCGCCTACAATGACGACTTTCATCTCACGGTTCCTCCTTACAGCATAGCTAAAATACGGCTCTTAGGCCCGGCGCCTACGCTCTGATTGATAATTTTGCCATCCTTCATCACAACAAGGGTCGGAATGCTCATAATTCCGAATTTAGCGGCAAGCTCCTGTTGCTCATCCACATTGATTTTTCCTACCTTGATATCGGACCTTTCCTCCGCAATCTCATCCACAACGGGGCTCACCATTCGGCAGGGACCGCACCATTCGGCCCAGAAATCCAGCAAAACGGGTTTTTCGGAGTTTATTACCTCCTCCTGGAAATTATTTTTTGTAATATTCATAACAGACATATTCTTATCCTCCTTCTTCTTTATGGCCTTATTATAGCCGATCGCTTCGGAGCCTTCCGTGATAATATCACCAAATAGAACATGCCTGCAGCAAAAAAGGCGACTACCGGATTTGAACCGATGCTCAGGGAGTTGCAGTCCCGTGCCTTACCGCTTGGCTAAGTCGCCTGATACAATATCAGTATATGCGACTTAAGCAGCTTTATGAAAATAGGATGCACAAAAATTTCACCCATTTAAATTTACAGCCCGTTCTAAAACTTCAGCTCCTTAGATAAAGTATAATCATTTTCCCTGTCATACGAGGTAATTCCCGACGGACTCACCAGATAAAAATAATCTCCGGCATAGATTCCCCGATAGCTTTGCGCGTTTAAAGCACCATCCAGCGGCAGCTCCAAAAGATCCCGAAATGTTCCGTCCTCCCAGGAAAACAGCCTGTAATTCAGACTTTGCGTATTCCCGTAGGTTTCTGTCGTAAAGCCGAAAAGATTCTCGGAGGCATCCGCAAGCACGCATTTATAATTGTAAAGCGCCTGACTGTAATCCGCGTCCGTCAGTACAACACTCTTTTCTTCCTTTAAATCCGCCGGATTTGATATATCAAACATAGTAAGCTTGATTCCCTTCTGCTCTCCGGTATCGGGATCCGTCTCATAACCGATGCCGACCAGCTTATCCTCTCCCCAGAAATGCAGATACTCCGAAAAGCCCGTAATTTTCAATTCTCCGACAAGCTCCGGATTTTTTATATCCGACAGGTCCACCGCAAACAGCGGGTCCGTATTGCGGTAAGTCACAAAATATGCCATATCTCCAAGGTATCTCGCGGCATAGATTTCCTCCCCCTCCGCCATACCCTCGAGCTTTCCTGTCAGCTTCATATCTTCGTCAAACAGATAAAGATTGTTGGAAGCATCCCCGGTAATAGTATTCCCTGCCGTCGTGAGCAGACGCAGACAGCCATCGTACTCATTTACCGCAAAGGTATCCATCACGGAACCGTTTGCCGATGCCGCACCGACAGCATTCATATTTCCCTGTTCGAAACCGAACTTTGCAATCTGCGTTGTGGAGCCGTTCTCCGAATAGTTGGTCTGATACAGATAAAACGCCTTCGTGCTAACATAAATATCCACATAATTATTTAATATTACGGTGTAATCCACAACCTTATCCGGCTTATTCACATCCACGGAGGTTACGATAAGCTCCTGCCCTCCGCGCTCCGACAGATAAATATGGTCTGCCGACGCTGTCTCGCCGTTTATGATCGGAATCCATCCGCCCGTTTCTTCTTCCGTAATAGCTTCCTCTCTCTCTAAAACCGGCCTCGTGGTCTGTGAACAGGTAAAAAGATAAACCACATCCCCGATTTTTCTTGAGGTCTGATAATACCCGTCCTGCGTGGTGCTTCCCTTAAGCTTTGGTTCCCCCGGATTGCTGATATCGTAGGTCCGTACCTCTGTCTGCATCTGTGAATCAATATAGTAAACGTCCTCACTTTCTCCGGAATCTTCCTCGGAGAGACCGGTCTGTTCCGCCTGCACGACTACATTTAAAATATCCCCGTTTACATACAGCTCAAGCACCTGTTCGGAAGCGTTCCCATCGGACAAATCAATTGCACCCGCCTCCTGCAGCGCTCCTTCGCGGATATCCGTAATCACAACACGATTTTCGCTCACCGCATAAATATAAGAACCATCAGTTTTTACAATGTCACTTTCATCTACGCCCTCAGTCTGTACATTTGTCCCCGAAAATGTATTCTCTCCCGTGCCATCCTCCAAACCCGACGCGCTCTCCTCGCGGATAGCCTCTGTTTTATTCAGGGAATTTTCCTGATATACCACGTCACCGGAGACATTACCATCCGTATATGAAATATCCACAGAGCTTTCGCCCATGGCATTTCCTTCTGTGCGCGCCATTGGAACCAGCTCAGTAACTGCGTCGTAAACTTCCCCATAATCCTTTGCAACAACATAAAGCTCTCCCGCATCCCGCTTTGCCTCATACGAATTTTCGCCCGCTTCTGTTTCCGCTGCTCCGGTATTTTCCCCGATACCTTCGGCAGCGCTTCTTTCCCTGTCCGACGCCACGTTGGACGCGTCAGAAACGACAAGCTCCCGTGTATTTTGTGTCCTGCCCGCATTTCCCGAAATATATGCCTGCACTCCCCCGACGGAAACGACGCCAAGCAGCAGCACGGCAGCCGCAGCTGTTCTCTGAAAATAACGCCTTTTCCTCTGCTGTGATTTTAGTCTTTTCTTCATCTGTTCCGGCCGGATACTCTCCGGTATCTCTGCCACATGGGCGGACGCTTCGATTTTTTCCAAAATTTCTTTTTCCGTCATGAACTATTCCTCCTTTTCCTGTCTGCTGCTCTCACTCAATCCTTCATCTTCACTGCCATTTTCTTTAAGCCCCGGCTTTCCCTGGAGCGCACCGTATTTTCATTCATATTCAGAATCTCAGCAATCTCGCGGCTGGTATACCCCGCAAACTGATGCAAACTGATAATCAGACGTTCTTCATCGGAAAGCTCAAAAAACAGCCTGCGCACCTGAATACATTCCACAAGCCCGCTTTCCGGTTCGGACTCCGGCATATCCTCCCGTAATTCTTCATTTCTGTTTGCATACTCCCGCAGCCTGTCCCTGCATTTATTCGAAAGGATACGAAATATCCAGCTCTTAAATGCCTCCTCGCTGCGCAGCCTGCGGATTGACGCAAACGCCGCCGTAACTGCCTCACTTACCGCATCCTCAGCATCACTTGTATTATGCAGCGTATACAGTGCAAACCGATACATGCTCTCATAAATCCCGGAATATAACTCCGCAAATGCATCCGTATCTCCCCTTTTTGCTTTTTTCACTAACTGCAGGTAATTTTCCATAAACTTATCTCCGTAAACCTTCATCCTCTTTTTTCTTTCATAATTATAGTCTAAAAAAGAATCCGTTTTGTTGCAATCAATCATAAAAAAACCGCATATTTTTTCTGAAACCCGAAAAAATATGCGGTCTTTTTATGACTCGCCCCCTCCGGTTACCGCCTGCACCACTGCGGCCGTACAGCCAAACAAAGCTCCGGCAATGGGCCAGACGATCCAGGTAAATCCCCAATCCATTGTTGTAAAACTCCATGCCAGATAGATTGCCGTTACGATTGGCCAGTAAATTCCCGCGACAATATCGATGATTTTACTGCTTTTCTTTCCCTTTTTGGTGAACTCTCCCTCCTGGAGCAGCACCTTAAGACATTCCCTTTTTCCGCTGCCGCTTACCATAACACATACCGCCACGCCTATAACCAGCAGCAATGCAGCGGTTGAAAATCCACCCGCCATTTCGTTCTGATCTATGCTGGCAATGACCAATAACTGTAAAACAGCAAATATGCAGAGCATTACGCCGACAATGAGTTTTAAGGTAAACGACGCGTGTTCTTCCTCATCCATCTGACGAAGCTGCTTTTCCAGCCAAAAATCTATTTCTATCGGCTCTTTTTTCAGATATTCAAAACGCTCCAAACGCATGCCATGATAGATAAACAGTGCAACGGCAATGCCAATCATCACAAATAGCGGAACCAGGCCATAACACACATATTGTGCATCCGTAAACATAAACATACCTGATTCATCCAATGTTCCCAATATCAGCAAAGCAATGGGCGACCAGATACAAAGCATTACACCGAGTCCAATCCACCTGATACTCTTCAATGTCGCGGAAATATATTCCTCCGCCTCGCCGCGGCTAACCCTTTTTACCGGCTCACCCGTCTCTTTCGTCTGCTCTAAATCACCGAGCCCAAGCTCCTCGGACAATTCCTCCAGATTCCCAAATTCGGAAATGACAATTCCAACCGCTTCATTTTCCCGCTTTCCTTCGGCTAAGAGCTCATTGTATTTATCCTCCATCATAGTGGCAAGCTCCTCTTTTGCCCGAAGCACCTCAGACGTACGCGGCAAATGCAAAAACATATTTTCCAAATAAGATAAGATTGTTTCCATAACTGTGTCCTCCCTTACATTTTGACAAACTTACCGACAATTTCCTTTACCAGCTCCCATTCCTCGCATTTTTCGCGATAAAATTCTCTGCCTTCTTTCGTAATCCTATAGTAGGTTCTTCTCTTTCCGTTTGTTTCTGTTCCATAATAAGCTTCAATGTAACCTTCCTTTTCCAGGCGTGTAAATGCAGAATATAATGTGGTTTCCTTCATGATATATTTTCCTTCGGATATTTGTTTAATCTGTCTTGATATTTCATAACCGTAGGAATCCTCGTCCAGCAAAAGAAACAATATCATAAAATCATTGTAGCCCCTCATCACATCGCTTCCGACCAACCAATCACCCCCGTTTTAAATTACTTTATTTAACGTAGTACTTCTGATGAAGTAATCATAACATAATTACTACGACAAATCAAGTAATTTCTATACAAAAAGGAGAGATGCAATTTGCATCTCTCCCGTACCGTTTTTAAGATTATTCTGTTTTGAACACTGATATCTCTGTCTTTAAATCGTTCATGTTGTCGCCCAGAGATTGTGCCGTCTGGTTCATGTTATTTACATTTTCCTGTAACTTCGCAGCTACATCCTGTACCAGCTTCGTACCCTCGGCAGTCTCCGCGATAATCTCCGAAATATTCTTAACGGCCGCCACAGCGTCTTCTCTTTCTCTGTCTGCCTGTTCCGTACTGGAAACAATTTCCTTTAATCCGTCAAACAGATTCTGCATACACTGGTTCATATCCTGGAATACGCCGATAACCTCCTGCACCGCCGCCGTCTGCAATGCAACCATATCTCTTGCCTGTTTTGCGTTCTCTACGCTGTTAATGGTCTGTTCACTGATATGCTTTACATTGTTCTGGATTTCTCCGGCTGCCTCAGCGGAATGATCCGCAAGCTTTCGAATTTCCTCCGCTACGACCGCAAAGCCGCGTCCCGCTTCTCCGGCCCTTGCCGCTTCAATGGAAGCGTTCAGCGATAACAGATTCGTCTGCTCGGAAATATCGGTAATGGTCTCCACAAACTGATTAATAATCTCGGATTCTTTCTTAAGTTCCTCGATACTGTTCTCCACCTTAATCGTAACATCTGTTGTCTGCGTTGCCCGGTCTCCCAGTGCTTTCACCATCTCGGTACCATGGCTGATCATATTTTCAGCCTCGGAAACAAGTCCTTCCACCTGCTCTACGATACGGCTGACTTCCCTGATTTCGTCGGAAAGCGTATCTGTCTTTCTGACACATTCCTGTGCGTGCTCCGACTGCTTTGTAATTCCGTCGTTAATCTCATCAATCGCCTGAATAATATTTACGGAATAATCCTGCATCACGTTGGAAGCAGCTCTTACCTCCTGCGCCGAATGTTCCAGATTATCCGTCGCCCCGCTTACCTTCTGCACGAGCTTCTTGTTGTTGCTGATCATATGGTTGGCAACTACCGCCAGATTATTAAACTCATCGTGTCCCTTGACATTTACCCTGGTGGTAAGATTTCCTTCCGCAACCTCCTCAAGCCTGTGAGAAATGCGTTTCATATTTTTCTGGATACCCGTACTGATTATCACACCAATCAGAACAGCTGCGATACATGCAACCACAACTACCGCCACCGTAATCTGACGGATGGATTCCGCCTGCCCGGTGACAACGCTCATCGGCACCAATGCGCATACCGCAGCGCCTGTCCGGTCACTCTTACTGTAAATAAATAAGTATTCTCCTCCATTGTAGGTGACTTCTTTTTGTCCCTGAGTATCAGTGATACTGGTGAAGAAATCCTGGCCGTAAAATACATTTTCCCCGTCCGTTAAGCTGCTCTCCTGACCATCTGCGAGCTGCTCGGAAATAAGCTCACGGCCATTCTTTGTGACAAATCCGAGAATACTTCCCTCTCCCATGTCAATACTGTCCAAAAAGTCCTGTACCGCTGAAGCCTTCACGTCAATGATGATATAACCCTTTCCGGTCTGAGGCGTCGTCTGATATGCCAGAATATAATCCGATTCCTTTAACTCCAGCTGTTCGTCTAATGTCTTATGATAGTCTACCCACTCCGGCAGCTTTTTCCCGTCGTCGGAATACTGCATGGTTTCCTCCCGGTAGTCCTCATAAATTCCCATAACCGTACCGCCGGACTTGGTGGTAATCATCTGAACATCTTCTTTTGTCACGATATGTATATTACTGATAAATTCATTTCCTGCCTGGGATGCACGTATACTGGAGCCCACACTGCTGGTAACCGCCTTTTTCTCGATAGCGTCAGACTCATACATACCAATCATATATTTTCCGAGATCCGAATCAAAAGCATATTTTAACGCTTCCGCTTCAATAAAGGAATTTCCTACGTCAATATACTGTGTGGCCATATTAATGGTCTGCTGGCTGGAATCACAAAACGTATCATACATTCCGTCCGCCGCTTTCCGATAGGAAAAGTACCCCACCAGAATCAAAAAAAGTATCGGCACCAGAAAACATAAAAATATTTTCGCCTGAATGCCAAACAACACTGTTTTTTTCTTATTGCCGCTTTCTGTTTTTATTTTTCTGGGAGCTTTCGATGTCTCAGGAGTCCTTTTCTTCTTTTTGTTCATAAAAACACTTCCTCCAAGTAAAATTTGCCACGTAAAAACCTTTTCTACACATATATATAGAATAGCACAAAAATATAGATTTAAAAAGGAAATTTTTATCAATATTTTATTTTTACGTAAAAAAAAACCTCAAAATATATATTTTGAGGTTACTGAAAGGCGACTGACGGATTTGAACCGACGATCAGGGAGTTGCAGTCCCATGCCTTACCACTTGGCTAAGTCGCCCTATTCCATTAAAACTTAATAAAAGAAAATCACGAAGTGATTCACCATTTAGCTCCCCGAGTAGGACTCGAACCTACGACAGCGCGGTTAACAGCCGCGTGCTCTACCGACTGAGCTATCGAGGAATAAAAATCTTTTGTTGCACAAAATGACGTATTTGATACGTCATTTACTATACAACATAATGAGTACAATTGCAAGTGTTTTGTACCCTCAAAACTTCATACAGATTTCCGATGATACCTCTCGAAAAATGGTCATCTCGACTCCGCTTCGCTCCGTCTCGATGATTTGCTCCGCAAATCTCTGTCTGTCCCCAGTGCCATCTCCGCAGGCAAGCCTGCTCCATGCCACTGTCTCCATCCAGCCATTTTTCTCCGCTTTTGGTCAAGCCCTCGACCGATTAGTAACAGTCAG
>CALWHT010000034.1 GCA_944380515.1 uncultured Roseburia sp. | reverse complement strand
ATAATCAGTAGCGAGAGCGGCCACACATTTATGGCAGCTTGTCAAGCCCTTCCAGGGGGATTTTTGAAAAATTTTGGTTAGACCCCCAACACAGCGTTTGACCTTGAAACTTAACTAACTGACATTGTTTCCTGAACTGTCACCTTGCAGGAAGCTGTCTTTTTCCCGTCAAGCGTTGTAACCTTAATAATCGCCGTTCCTTTTTTCACTCCCTTTACTTTGCCCTTCTGGTCTACGACAGCAATTTTTTTATTTGATGATTCGTAAAATACATCCTTGACCGACGCATTTGACGGCGAAACAACAGTATTTAAACGGAAAGTCCCGCCCACTGTTATAGTCTTCTTTGTCGGAGTCACTTTTACCTTAGTTACCGCCTTTTTCGGAACCTTTACAGTAATGGTAGCTTTTGCCTTTTTATCTGCCGACCTGATGGTAATCTTTGCAGTACCGTATCCCTTTGCTTTAATTTTTCCATTCTTATCGACCGTAGCAACACTTTTTTTATTCGTAGTATAGGTCAGTTTTTTATTATTTGCATTGGAAGGCGATACACTGCATTTTAATTTCAGCGTTTTTCCCTTTTTAATTACAGCCGTATTATTCACCACATTTTTGACGGTAATCTTTTTTACCTGCTGTTTAACGGTCACTGTACATTTTGCCCTGACCTTTTTATTCAATTTTGATCTTACGGTAATCGTTACTTTTCCTTTTTTCTTTGCTGTAACTTTTCCTTTACTGTTTACGGTTGCGATGCTTTTGTTACTCGAAGTATAGGTAACAGCCTTTGATGCATTCTGTGGCTTCACACTTTTTACCTTAAGAGCAAAACTGTCACCCACATATAGCGTCTTTGTACTTGCCGATACAGTAATTTTCGTCGGTTTTTTGGCCGCCTGTACTTCGACCGGCATTGATGTCAAACCGGAGCATGCCATCAAAAATGCCAAAAAAAACGCCATAATTCTGATCTTTACATTTTTTCCCATATCCTATCTCCTCTAATACTGTTTTTATCTGTTAAACCTCTCCGCCTCTCTTTCAAGCTCATCCGCGATTGCCCTGTTTTGCTCCATCTCTGCGGCAATACGCGCAATATCACCGGACAACTCCTCCGTATTTCCGGCAACATTGCTGCCTCCGGTGGAACTTTCCCTGACGGCGGAAGAAATATGCCCGATATTCTCCTGGATGTTGGCCATGCGATCCCTCAATTCCTGTGACATTCCATGGAAACCTTCCACCACCTGATTAATATGGACTGCATTATCACTGTAGGTCATACCCGTCTCCACAAACCCATCATAGTCCGGCAATATATGCCTCTCGATAAAGCCTGTCAGTTCTCTGATATTCTCTGTCAGATCATGCACTGTCTCCGTCACAACCACATTGATTGCCTGAATATTTCCCGCGGCAGTACGGCTGGAATCCGATAACTGGCTTATTTCTTTTGCCACAACCGCAAACCCTTTTCCTGATTCTCCTGCGCGGGCTGCCTCTATGGAAGCGTTTAAGGATAACAGATTTGTCTGATCTGCTATGTTTAAAATTTCATCCGTAAGCTGGTTCACCCGTTCCACCTGTCTGCTGTTTTCCATAGCCCTCTGGATTTTGGCAATCATAACCTCAGACATCTCGCTGACTCCCTGTCTGTTACTGATTGCTTTTTCCTTCAGTTTAAAAGCCATCTGTTCCATCTGATTACTATAATCCATAAGTTCTTCGGAATTTTCCGAAAGCCTGCGTGCATTTTCTCCTATTCCAAGAACTTCATCCTGAATCTGTTCCACCGAATCAGATACATCTGTCATAGCAGCGGACAGTTCCTCCATTGTTGCCGAGATATCATTGGATCTGTCATTTGCAAGCGTAACCTTTTCGCTGACTGTTTCCACCACGCAATTCATTTTCCTGGTACTGTCAGAAATTCTTTCCAGCACACTCTGAAGCGTTTCTATAAAGGAATTGATTCCGCAGCTCATCCGTCCGATTTCGTTTTTTCCAGATACCCGGAACCGTACCGACAAATCTCCTCTTCCCGCCTCAATATCCTGCACCGTCTTTTCAAGCCTCCTGCTGATGTATGCAACGGGCGCCACAATTCCTTTCATAAAAGTCAAAACCGCAAACATCGTCACCAAAACAGACAACACAATAAAAATGATTGAAGTGCATACGGCGTTTTTGTAAACTTCCTCCTGCTCCTTAAGCCTCTGCTCCATGGCCACTTTCTCCAAGTCTATCATCACAGAAATTTTCTTGCTGATATAATCCTCGGCGGGTTTTTGTGTCCCGTTGATGACTATAAGTGCCCCCTCTTCGTCGCCTTTACTGCTGCACGCAATGATTCCGTCTATCCCCTCCTCATACTGCTTATACTTTTCCAACAGCCCGGTAAAATTCTCTTCCACCTCCTCCGTCAGCGGCTGCGCCTTAAATTCCTGAAATAATCTGTTCATTTCCTCAATCTGGTCGTTTACCGCATTTTCAAAATCACCTTTTGTAATGATATTATCTGCGTAGCAATGTGCATATGCATTCTTTCCGATTGCCTCCTTGCAGGCAGACATTTCCACAAGGATCTCAATACTTCTTGCATTGTCCGACGACAATGCCTTACTTACCTCAAACTGTCTCCACGCATTGACCATGCTGAAAAAACAGCTTAACGCAATCACCACAATTAAGACAGCAAGCGGCAGAAATACTTTTACTTTAATACTCATATTGTGTATGATTTTCACTTCGGCGCCTTCCTTCTAGCCTTTTACGCTTCCTAACGCAACTCCCTGCACGATAAATTTTGACAACAGCAGATATACGATTACCACGGGAAAAATGGAAAATGCAATCATCGTATATAACTGTCCCATATCAAATTTGGTAAAATCAGCGCTTCTTAAGTAAGCGATCCAAAGCGGAAGCGTCTTGTTTTCCGCCTTTGTCAGTACCAAAGACGGGGAAAAATAATTGTTCCAGCTTGCCGTAAAGCCAAAAATCATCTGCACCGCAAACGCAGGCTTTAAAATCGGCGCAATAATACAGTTAAAGGTATGAAATTCACCGGAACCGTCAATTCTCGAAGCCTCTACTATTTCTCTGGGCAGCGAACTCTCCATATACTGCTTCATAAAAAATACACAGGCGGGTGCCGCAATGGCCGGAATAATCAGCGGTATAAACGTATCCTTCATGTGCAGCGCCGTAATCAGCTTGACAAACCCAAGCGCGCTTACCTGCGTCGGAATCGTCATAATCAGCAGAATAAATACAAACGCCGCTTTCCGCAGCTTAAATTCATAGATATGAATCGCATAGGCCGTCATGGCAGAAAAATATACCGATAAAACCGTGGAGCAGGTGGCGACAATTAAACTGTTCAACAGACCTCTGACAATTAAAATGGTCTCATTGTCCAATACATTTCTGATATTTCTAAGCAGAGCTGTTCCTGGAATCAGCGTAAACGCCCTCTGAATATCCACATGATGCCTGGTGGAATTGACAAGCAGCATCAAAAACGGAAACAGACATACCACGGATAACAGAACCAGCACCACATAGCATCCAGCTCTTCTGAGATGCAGGCTTGTTCCTCCATTTGCTTTCTTTTTCATTTTAATTCCCTCCCTCAATTTTTCCGCTGTTTGCTGATAAAATAAAATACAACCAGACTCAATGCCCCTGTAATGATAAAGAGTATCACGGAAAGGGCGCCGGCCATACCGTAATTTTTGCTGTACAGATGATTATTCAAATACATAATCAAAGTCATTGTCGTCCGATCCGGTCCCCCTTTCCCGTTCGTCAGAATCTGAGGAACATCAAACATCTGAAGTCCGCCAATTAAAGACGTTACGGCCACATAAGCCAAAATAGGACGCAACAGGGGCATGGTGATTCTCTGAAATACCTGAAACGGTGTCGCCCCGTCTACCTCTGCCGCCTCAAAAAGGCTCGGGTCGATTCCCATCATTCCAGCCATCAAAAGAATTGTCGTATTTCCAAACCACATAAGAAAATTCATCAGTGCAATCAATCCCCGTGATCCGGCGGTGCTTGAAAGGAAATGAATAGACTCTGTAGTAATTCCCGCCTGCTGCAGCAGCATATTGACAGGACCGTTATTAGAAAATAATGTAAAAATCAACATGGAAAATGCGGATGCCATAATTAAATTCGGCATATAGATAACCGTTTTAAAAAAACCACTTCCCCTTAATTTTAACCGCGAATTTGTAAACCACGCCGCGAGCAAAAGCGATACCAGAATCTGTGGTATAAAACCCAGCGCCCACATAATCAATGTATTTTGTGTATATTTAAGCAAATCTCCTTCTGTAAAGAGTTTTACATAATTTTCGAAGCCGACAAAATTAGGTCCGATTGTATTTAACCCTGACATATAATTTTCAAACACGCTGTAATAAAAAGTAGAAAGCAGCGGACCTAACGAAAAAAACGAATATACCAGGAAAAACGGAAGCATAAAAATATAGCCCCACTTAGAATAGCTTACATGTTTCTTTTTTTTGTTTTTATACATAAACCTTCCTCCTCAGATATTTGGGGGAGAGCCCTCTCCCCCCCGTATCTGCCTTGACAAATGATTATCTAGAAAGTTCCGGATAGCGCTCCATAACCGCTGTATAGAAATTATCAAGCGCTTCCTCCCTCGTTACATTCCCCTCAAAGTACTCATGGAACGCATTCTGAATGCACTCGTTGCAGCCCTGGTCATAATCACTGATATTGCTCATATCAATTTTCTTGGCAGCCTCGGAAAAAAGTGCAATGTGATTCTGTCCTCCCAGGAAGTCAGAGGAATAATCGCTGTTTGCAATCTCCTCCATTGCAGCCTGATTGTTGGTATAATCCTGTGTATCCAAAGTAATCTGCTTCATGGTTTCCTGATCACAGGTGAGTCTCAGCATCATATCCTTAATAAACGGAATGTTGTCTGTTCCCTGTGCCGCACAGATCCAGGTACCTCCCCAGTAATACGGAACCGGTCCTTCGCAGCAGGCATAATCGCCGTAAATACCATTTCCAACCGTCTGTTCTCCTTCCGGATCTGCCAGAGAGTTGCCAAGCAATGTAAAATTGATTCCCCATGTAGAATAAAAGAATCCGAACACTTTTCCATCAGGACCCTGATCTGCGCTCCACTCCGGCGCCCAGAGCGTGGTTTTATTGTTATATCCCTTCTCCGTGTATTCCATTGTCTGATCAATCCATTTATTAATCTGGTCATCAATATTAATTTTCCCGTCTGTCACCCAAGGCGCGCTCATATTGTTGGAAAACGCGCGGAAGGAATCGTCATACCCGGAAAGCATATAATATCCGTACTCATTCATTTTTTGCGCTGTTTCGTCAAACTTATCCCAGTCGCTTAAGTAACTTTGTACCTCAGCCGGATCATCCGTTCCCAGCACTTCCTTTGCAATCGATCTGCGGTATGCAAACAGCCCCGGCGTTGCCTGCCATGTAGTACCCATCTGTGCGCCGTCTACGCTGACAATATCCTTCGTATACTGATACTGCTGCGCCAAATCCTCCTCCGTCAACCCGACATCTTTTACAACATCCAACGCATATCCTGACTTGGTATACTTGCTCGCATAATCAGCCTCAATCAAAAATACATCCACCTTGTCATCGGCCGCTGCAGCTTCCTGACCCATCAGCGCCTGATCCAGGTTATTCTGGTATGCATTATTCTCATTTGCCACAATAACGAAGTTTACTTCCACTCCATGTTTCTCCGCAAGATCGGCCGCATATGCCTCATAACGGCTCTTAAACTCATCATTCCAGCAATAAATGTTTACCACCTTTCCCTGTTCCTGTGTTTCAGGATCTTCACTTTCTGGATTTTCCGTTTCCGCGTCACCCCCGTTTTCTGCTCCGGCATCAACCCCGGACGCATTCGAACTGTTTGCCGCATCAGAACCGCATCCTGCCGCCATTCCTGTAAGCATGGCAGCCACCAGCAACAGGCTTACAACTTTTCTTTTCATAGTACATCCTCCAAATTCTTTAATTGTTGTTTCATTACAAAACAATTATACAAATACTTTTGTCTGCCTGATATCAAATAGCTTGCAATTATATCAAAATCATGTCATGATATAAAAAAGCAATTCACAGACCGCAATTCAATGCTATAAGAGGAAAAATTATGCTGAAGACAGAATGGTACAAAGAAGAATTAGCCAATAATGAATCAGAAAAAAAACACCGCTCTCTGGCAGAAGAATATTCTTTCTTCCAGGCTGTGAAAGACGGAAATATGGAGTTTGTAAAACAGAATTGCCAGGAAGAGGCGTTTACGAATCCGGACGGGATGGGCATCTTATCCAAAAATGCCATCACCAATATCAAATACCATTTTGTTATTACCGTAGCTCTCATTACCCGCTACTGTATAGAAGGCGGTATGGAAACGGAGCAGGCTTACCGGCTCAGCGATTTTTATATCATACGAATGGATGCCTGTACCAGCATCCGCGAGATTTCTGATTTGCACCATATCATGGTTCTGGATTTTACCGGAAAAATGCGCCTGTTGCAAAAAAATGCTGTTCTCTCCAAACCGATATCACAGTGTGTAGACTATATCTACGCCCATATCAATGACCGGCTTACTATTGAGACTCTGGCAGAACATACTGCACTTTCTCCCAGCTATCTTTCCAGACTTTTCAAACAAAATCTGGGAATTTCCGTAAGTGACTATATCCGCGAGAAGAAAATAGAGAAAGCGCAGAATCTTCTGCGCTTCTCTGATTTTAGTTATATTGAAATTTCCAATTATCTTTCTTTTTCGTCCCAGAGTCATTTTATTCAAACCTTTGAACACTATGTTGGTATGACTCCCAAACAGTATCGGAACACAAAATATAAAAGCTCATGGTAGCGGAATCTCTCTGTTTTGCTTTTCCTACCCTAATTTCACCATAATTTGGTGCTCCGTTTCATCCAGTCTGTCAATCCATTGACGTGGAATTCTGACCATTCTGCCCATTGGAAGTTCCAGGCGTTTCCCATCGAGCAGTACCTCACAGATTTCATAACTTCCGAATTCCTTTTTCAACGGATTCTGGTACGTAAGATGAAACTTCCTGCCCTGGAACGGAATCACTGCTGAAACATCAACATAATCGTCAAACTGTTCTTTCAACAGCCGCGGCTCTATCACCAGATCGCCTTCCCTCCCGCAAAATCCATACACCTGGGTAATCAGCGTCAGCATATACCAACTGGCGGCTCCCGTTAAATAAGTATACTTTCCTTCTCCCCTCGCATCAAAATATTCCGGAATACCCGGATACATCACACTGACTTCACTATTCATGGACTGCCGCAGCAGTGCTCTTAACGCCTTGTTTCCTTCCCTTGCAAATCCTCTCCTGTAAAGAGCATTCGCATACATCACTGACATATGAGAAAATACCGCTCCATTTTCTTTTTCACCGTATGCAAACCCAAACATTCTTCCCAAATCAAACTTTTCTTCCTTAAAGTCGGTATTGAGGCGGTATCCGCCGATTTCTTCCTGATAAAGATACGCATCTGCACTCTCACATATGGCGCGTACCTGATTGTCATCCGCTACACCCCCCATAATGGAAAATACCTGTCCGGTCAGCATCATGCGGACGTTTCCTTCAAACATCCCCTCCACACGCCTTCCCTGATTATCATAATAACCATTAAACCAGCCTCTTCCTTTTTCATCCGTCACCCATTCATTTTGCCGGATATAATCCGCATACCATTCCGCTTTTCTTTTTAAATCCGCCGCCAGATCCGCTATGGCAATTTCTGCCTGCTTACCCGAAATATTGTGCCTGCAGGATGTCAGGAAGGACAAAAGGACCTTCTTTTTTGCTTCCACAGAAGCATAAACTTCACTGTCCTGTCCAAGCAGCATTTCCATTTCCCTTGCTATTTTAACATATTTTCTTCCCGTTCTTTCCCCGTACACCAACAGACAATCCGCAATATCCTTTAAGTTTCCAATGTAGGCGCAGGTAAATGCCACGCTCTCCCCTCGCTGGGGCGCCATATCCAGCGCATCATTCCAGTCCGCTCCCCGCAGACGGATGATATGATGTTCACCTGACTCATAAAAAGCGCAAAGATTCTGAAGGAGGATATGCTCTAAAATACTGCCTTGATATACCTCCCCCTTCTGTGTTTTCTGACGCATTCCATACTCCGGAGTCCATTCCTCATCCCGACTTTCACCTCTTTGCGTCTGGGGATCTTTAAAATAGGAAACACACTCATCGAGAATTTCAAAATCTCCGGTCTGATCCAAATAAAACTTTGTCGTAACAAAAGGCCAGTAGGCATGATCCATCCATACCCGGGTAATATTATTCCGGTCAGCGACAAATTCACCGGGTCTGCTTCCGATAATCGTCGCATTTGTCCCATCGATACGGACACCGGAAAAGCTGTTGAGAATCATGGAACGTACCCCGCCCGGATCCATGATTAAAAGAGACAGACAATCCTGCCACAAATCTCTCCAGCCTCTTCCTCCTTTGCCGTAATCGTGGTACGGAAGAAACGAGCAGCCATAGATTCTTCTTAATATCGGCTGGAAACAGATCCACTTTAAGTAGCTGTCCTCCTGCTTATCTCCCGTACGAAAGGACACATTGACCAGATCGTTCCAATACTTTTTCGTATGCTCAAAGGCTTCCGTGACCTTTTCCTTCGTATCAAAATCACGGAGCACGGCGGGAAGCAGCCCCTCATCTTCCGTTACGCCAATCATAATCGTATAGCTTCTGCTTTCTCCCGGAGCCAGTGTAATCTCAGGAAATACGATGCCGCCCATAGCTTCCATACCGCTCTTCTTTATTCCTGCCGGACATCCCTTTTTCCCTTCCTTTAGCGCTTCGGGAGCAAGGAAGGTTCCCCCTGCTCCCACAAACTCTTTCACCGTAGGGAAAAAGCTTTCCGGACATCCTCCATCCTCCTGGCTTCCAAACACAAAATAAATTTTTTCATTTTTCCGATGTCCCCGCTCATCAAAAGATAAGACCGGCGTACACTTCACCCCATGCTCCGTTGTCTCTATTCTGTTCAGCAGAGAAGTAACATGACGGTGATCCCTTAAATTATCCGCACTCCTTCCATACAAAGGAATTGCCCCGACAATCTGAATCGTCAGCGCCTCTTCTCCCTGATTGCGCACCTCTGTCTGCATGAGTTCCATCGGATAGCCAAGCGGTGCAAACAGGCGGACGAAAGCACTGATCGGATATTGTCCCAAACTCCGCTTTACTTCCTGCCACATAAAGCCTGCATGCAGTTCTGTCTCATCTTCCTTTCCCAAAAATCTTTCATATTCTGCCTGTGCGGATACACCCGTCAGCGAGCAGTAAGCCTTTCCGTTAATTTTGCACCAGATATTCCTTGTACTCCGATTATTATGTAAATTCTCCACACTGACCGGTTCCAGTACAAAAGTGTTTTGATCTGTCTTGCAGTCTCCTCCAAAACTCTGTGTTACACTGCTTTTGATCCCATCCTCATTGGCAACCGGAAGATACAGAACCGACTGCGCCTTGGGACTGTGAATGAAAAATTCCCCATTCTCTCCGTTAAACCGAATTGTATTGTCTCCCATAAATTGTACTCCTATCCAGCCTATGAAATATACAGTTTTACATTTGTCATGTCTGTCATTTTTTCAAACGGAATATAATTTTCCTCCATCTGCTCGCCATTGACCACGAGCCTGGTACACCCGGATTCTTTATGACCCGGATTATATACCTCTATATGAAGATGTTTTCCCCGGAAATCCTTTTCAACAATAAATTGTTCCCAATCCCGGGAAATGGCAGGAGAAATGCGAAGTCCGTAAAAATCGGGACGGATTCCAAGAATACCTTCCACACACCCAACCATAACAGTGGAAGCCGTACCGGTCAGCCAGTGGACATGTGAGCGTCCAAAATGCAGGCTGTCTTTTCCCTCTGTAAACTGCCCGTAACAATACGGCTCTAATTTTCTAATTTCTGCTCTGTCATTCTGAGCCGACGGCGCGTTTTCCATGAAATACTCAAACGCCCTGTCACCATGCCCGCGCAGAGCCTCCGCCAAAATAAGCCAACCCTGGGTCTGCGAAAAAATTCCGGCATTTTCTTTCACCCCCGCATTATAAATGACGGCAAGCGCTCCTTCAAAAGCATGCAGATGATAAGGCGGATCCATAAGTATCGCTCCATATTCTGTGTTTAACCGCTCATGAACCAGGTCAAGCGCAAGGTCAGCCTGATCTTCTGAAGCAAGTCCGCTGATAACCGCCCAGCTTTGCGGATTTAACCACATATTAGCTTCAGGATCCGTTCTCTTTCCTATCACCTCTCCATGCCCGGTAAATCCACGAATAAAACGGTCCTCATTCCAGCATAGCTGCAGGACACGCTTTCCGAACTTTTCTTTTTCCTCCTCCAAAAATGCCATATAGTCCGTATCTGCCTTATATTCGGCAAATTTCTTTAAAATATCCAGAGCAAAATAAAACTGAAGCGCTACAAAGGTGGATTCGCCATCTTTGCCAAGTCTCAGACAATCATTCCAATCTGCATAGAGTCCGGCTGGCATGCCATGGTTTCCAAGATGATTCATGGAAAAACTGATTGCACGCTTTAAATGTTCATAGACCGTCGCCTCTCCCTTGTTTGCAAAAGGAATCACTTCATCTATAAAGTCCAGATTTCCGGACTCTGCCACATATTTGTATACCGTCGGGAAAAGCCACAGCGCATCGTCTGCCCGATATGCCGGATGACCTGTTTCTTTCACATAAGAAGCATCATCCGGAGTGTCTTCATGTCCGGCATGATGCGTAAATTTCACCAGCGGCAATCCGCCTCCATTATCTACCTGTGCGGAAAGCATAAAGCGGATTTTTTCAAGCGCCATCTCCGGGGCAAGGTGAATAATTCCCTGAATATCCTGTACGGTATCGCGATATCCGTAACCATTGCGCAGACCGCAATAGATAAAGGACGCCGCCCTTGACCAGATAAATGTCATAAAGCAGTTGTATGCATTCCAGGTATTGATCATAGTGTTAAATTCTGCGCTTGGCGTCTGTACCTGAAAATGAGACAGCTTTCCATGCCAGTAAGAAATCAGCTCGTTTAACTCTTTTTCGCACTCCACCCCCGGCTGCTCATATTTTTTACAGATCTCTGCCGCTTCCGCGTCATCCTTCATGCCAAGAAGAAATGCGATATCTTTTGTTTCTCCGGGAGCCAGCAAAATAACGGCAGAAAGTGCGCCGCATCCATTTTCGTTGTAACACATTTCTCCCGACAATTTTCCCTGCTCTACCCCGACAGGATTGTGATATCCATGGTAACGTCCCAAAAAATGTTCTCTGTCCCCACAGTATGAATCCACTTTCGCGCCGCTCAAAGCAAAAAAGCGATAAACCGAAAGCTTATGATCCACCTCCTCACCCTCTTTCGCCCAGTCAAGGTTTCCATGAATCACCTGGCTGATTCGGTTTTCATGGAATTTCGTGCGGGTAATAAACTGTGAATACTGGAGATTGACCTGATCCTGCTCATAATTGTTATGATTTGTAAATTCCGCATAGCCTGTAATGGTAAGTTCTCTCGGCACATCAGACAGATTGGTAAGCTTTAAATTCCATACTTCGTAGGTCTGGTTCAGCGGAACATAGAACAACGCCTCCGAACGAATAGCGCTGTAATCTGCCAGCATCTTTGTGTAGGCAGTACCGTGACGGCATTCGCTCTGGTACTCCTTCAGATCCTTTCCTACCGGCTGCCAGGAAGCCGACCAGTAATCCCCGCTTTTATTATCACGGATATACATATATCTTCCCGGCTGATCAAACTGATTGAATATGTATCTTAAAATACGACCGTTCGCTCCCGACTTTGCAAAACTGTACCCGCCGGCATTATTTGAAATCAGCGCTCCGTATTCCGGCGACCCCAGATAATTAGCCCAGGGAGCCGGTGTATCCGGTTTTGTAATCACATATTCTCGTTTTTCATCGTCAAAATATCCGTATTTCATTTTGTCCTCCTCAAACATTCTTTTAACAGCTATTGTATGAATTTTGAAAAGGAAAGCATATCAAATTGTTTGCCAAAATATCAGATACATGCCATAAGTTGTTTTGCTCACACATCGCGCATTATTTTCTGTGCAATATTCCATTCTTTTCCATATTTACGAGAACCGCCAGCGCAACCGGAAATACAATCATTCCTGCAATTCCGAAAAGCTTCAAACCGATAAACATCGCAATGAGAGTTGCGAGCGGGTGCAGGCCAATCTGCTTCCCCACAATTTTAGGCTCTATCATATTTCGTATTGCGGTAATGATAATGTATAAAACCACAATTCCGATTGCCAGCGGCACATTTCCCATTACCAGCAGGATGACAGCCCACGGAAGCAGAATCCCCCCCGTCCCAAGGACCGGCAAAATATCAAAAACCGCAATCACAAGGGACAGTAAAATGGCATACGGTATCCGCAGAATAAGCAAGCCGATACTCAGTTCAACAAACGTCAGGGAAAACAGCAGGAAATAGGATTTTATGTATATGAAAATTACATTTTTCACATAATCCACTCCTTTTTTTACCGCAGCCTCCTTTCCGGCAGGTATCCGTCTTTGAAAGAAAGCCGTTATTTTGGGAAAATCTGCCGCCATAAAAAATGTTGCCACTACCGTCACTACAAGCTTCACGACAAAGCCTGGTATCCCTGTAACTCCTCCCGACAGCCATTTTACCGCATTCACCGAAAAATCAGAGATATATTGTCCCATATTCTGTGAAATTTCCGTAAATACGCCCTCTATCTGCTGTGATGCCGCAGCATCAACGGATGATACCGCCTCCTCAAGAGAAGCGGCCAGCTCTCCTATCAGCGGTACTATTTTTTCATTATAAACTGACGGAGCGGCCACTACCATACCTCCTATCCCTTTCACCGCTTTCGTACCAAGAATGATAACGATGAAAAACAAGACGGCATAAAAGGCGCCGCACAGCAAAATGGCAGCTATTCTCCTCCTTTGTTCTGATTCTTTCCCCAGTTTTTTTGCCGGCATCTGAAGGAGCGCCGCAAGCAGAAAAGCAATCAAAAACGGCACCAGCGCAGGCAGGACAAATTTGCAGACGCCGAATGCCGCCGTTCCAATCATAGCATAGAATATGACATTTATAATAAAATTCTTCTTTTTTTCCATCGCGCTTCCTTCTTTATACCGGATTGCAGATAATTTCTTTCAGACAGCTCTGTCTGCCCAGCTCATCGGGCAGATCATTCGGGAGATACAATGAGGCATCCTTCCGCAGCAGAACAGCATCAGACATTTGCAGCATCTCCGTTACAAACTGTGAACAGAAATAATAATTTTTTCTGCGAAACGGGATGTGCAGCAGACATAATAAAACACCGATTCTGGAATAATGAAATTTTTCCTTTCCATGCTCCATTTCCTTAATTTTTTCCCTGATTTTTTCGTAATCCTCCTTTGGTATTTCCAGTGTATAGCTGATACTGCTTTTGCTGCGATGACGATACTTTTTCGGGTATTCCTTCCGGAATCCCCTGAAATTGAAGCTATAGTAAGATTCATTTTTATCATCCAGCGCAAGCGATGCGTGAGTATATCCCCTTCCGCTGACAAAATAGATAAAATTGGAAAAGGTACTGTAGTATCTGGTTAGCAGCACTGTTATCATTGTGTTTTCATGTTCCTGCATGTGCTCTGCTCCTTCTGAAAATCTATAAGCTTTCTCCGGTACAAAATTCTTCATCCAGTTCTTTCCTTTTCCATGCTTCATGCTGAAGTATCCCCCCACCGAAAAAACAATCGCTCCGATAAAATTTACAAATAAATCTTTCATAGTATCTGTCAGTCCGATATCCAGATACCCATCCAGCTCCATTTCCTGCCCGTCTATCACGACCTGATGAATATCTTCTATTGCATATGGCGTCTGCCCTCCGGCCGGATCCAGCATAACGGAATGGATTTCATGCACCACCGTATCCTTCTGCATGTCCATCCCGAACAGCATATCTGCACCGAACTCTGCAAACTCCCACATAACGCCCACCGTCATGGAAAAACAGAACGCCACGACCGCTATAAAAAACGGAGAAAGCTTCATCGCGACACGTTCGCTGTTATTTAAGATTTCCACCAGAGAGAGCCCGACAGCCGCGGCAAGAAAACCGTTTAAGGTGTGCAGAAGCGTATCCCAAAACGGAATCTGTACATAAAATTCCTGTATCTCCCCGAGAATCTCCGCCGCAAAGATAAACAGCAAAATAATGATTTCCAGTGTATCCGGCAGACGGATGCCTCCTTCTTTTTCAATCAGACTGGGAACAATAAAAAGGAACAATACCAGAATGCAAAGAAACACATACTGAAAATTCCCTGCCAGAAACTGTCTTACCATGACTACAGCCACCATAATTCTCAAAAAAATATACAGTAGAAATACACCCTTATGGCTCTTTATCTGTTCAAGTATTTCGTTTTTATTTCCTGTTCCCATATTCTCCTGTCCCTTTAAATATTTTTCCCGTATGCCTCAACATTAGAATATTGCTGTCTATAATCCTGAATCAGATATACGAACAACCCAACCAGCGATATGCAGGGAATCACATCTAATATTTTCTTCATAAAGGTTTCCTCCTTTTGTTTTCTATGTTCATAGAATACCTCTGAAATGTTTGCATATCGTCTGAATTGTGTTCCCAAATTGTTAAAATCTTATATATTCACGGCACCAATTCTTTCATTACCTCGCTGACCGTCTGAATTTTATATATCTGCCCGACCTTTGCGCTGCAAAAGATTAATCCGTGATCCAAATCGCCTTTGACCGCATTAATCAACGCCTGTGAAATGCAGTATTTCGCCGTCTGCGGATTACAGGCTTTCAGGCAGTTATAACAAAACGAAATCTCATCCGCTCCGTGCAGCATCCGTTCCACAAACGGATTTCTGATAGCGCGGGCAGGCATACCGACAGGGCTGTCTATAATTACCAAATCCTCCGGTCCCGCCCAGACAAAAGCCTGCTTATATGTATCGCTGGCATCACACTCTTTCGTTGCTATAAAGCGGCTCCCGACCTGAATGCCGTCTGCTCCCAGTTCCATTGCGTGCAGTGTATCTTCCCTTGTAAAGATTCCGCCGGCAATGAACAGGGGAATTTTCTTTTCGTATTTTTTCTCATACTGTTTTTTCAGCGCTATCGTCTGCCGTACATCCTCGTCAAATATACGACAGGTATGTTCCAAATCTGCCAAATCCTCCCGCCGATAGCCCTGATGTCCGCCCGAATACGGGCTTTCCATAATTAAAAAGTCGGCCGCTCTCCGGTATTTTTTATCCCACAGCTTCATAATAACAGCCGCCGCCTTTTTCGACGAAACTACCGGTGCAATTTTTACATTTGAGCCTTTTACATGCTCCGGCAAATCCACCGGAAGTCCCGCACCGGAAATAATGGCATCCACTCCTGCTTTCACCGCTTCCTTTACATATGTGCCGTATAACTGCGTAACTGACATAATATTGACGGCAATCGCTCCGCTGTTCCCCGCGATATATCTCGCCTTTTTTATTTCAATAGGCAGAACCTGCAGGTTCGCAACCTCCGGTTTTTCTCTGAATAAAGGGGCGTCGTAACCAATCTGTGCCGTAGACAGCACTCCCATCCCGCCCTCTCTGGCAACGGCTCCGGCGAGGTAACTGCGGCTGACGCCAATACCCATTCCTCCCTGAATGACCGGCTTTTCCAGATATATATCTCCAATATGTATTCCTGACATTCGTATTCTCCACTTTGTTTCTATATAAGCAAAAAGGCATTTACGGCATGGTTTCTATGCCGCAAATGCCCGGCATCCTATGCTTCTGAAATGCCTTACAAATACTCTTCATCCCTGTACTTCTTCCAGCATAACAATCCTGCTCCTGCTGCAATCAGCGCAATCAAAACTGCGATTCCTTTCTTATTTATCTTCCCCATATTGTTCTCCCTTCTACTATCGGTTTACCGCACACCTTCCGCAGGCAGCGCAGCCTCCCGCTGCATCCTTTTCCTCCTTCGCACGCCTGGATTCTTCCCAGAGACGTTCTGCAACCGGAGCCCATTTTTCTGCTGCTTCCACACACTTGTCCGAAAATTCCTTTGCCGATTCCAGATTCTGATAATCCGTACTCTTAGCCCCGCTCTTTTCCACAATTTCCGTAAGTCTTCCGGGATTATCCAGCACCGGACACGGCCTTAACATATTTTCATTCCACGGCTGATTGTCATGATAACCCATAAACAGCGGCGACTGATATGCCTCCAATAATGTCTTTTCCCTGATGTTCGAATCCGAGTAATGTATAAATGCGCAGGGCTCAATATCGCCGTTTGCATTGATATGTAAATATTTCCGTCCTCCTGCGATGCAGCCTCCTACATATTCTCCGTCATTCCAGAAATCCACGGTAAACAGCGGCTTTGTCTTACGATATTCCCTGATTTTGTGGTACATCATCTCACGCTGCTCCGCCGTCGCAATCAACTCCTTTACCGCGCCTTTCCCCACCGGCATATAGGTAAAAAACCATGCAAATTTGGCACCCATGTCAACCATCTGGTCAAAATATTCCTCACTGCCAATCACTTCCGCATTTGCGCTGGTATAGCAGCAGGAAATCCCGAACGGCAGCTTTTTCTCCTTTAAAATATTCATGGCGCGGATAATCTTCCGGTAAGTTCCGTCGCCGCGGCGTGAATCTGTCGCCTCCTCAAAGCCCTCAATACTGATTGCCGGAATAAAATTCTTTACACGCAGCATCTCGTCCGCAAATGCTTCATCAATCAATGTTCCATTGGTAAATGTAGAAAAGACGCAGTCGGGATGCTCCTCACAGAGACGGATGATGTCTTTTTTGCGCACCATCGGCTCACCGCCGGTAAAGAGATAGATATAGGTGCCAAGCTCTACACCCTGCTTTACGATATCATCCATTTCCTCATAGGTCAGGTTCATATGATTCCCATACTCCGCCGCCCAGCAGCCGGTACAGTGCAGGTTACAGGCACTCGTGGGATCCATCAGAATCGCCCAGGGAATATTACAGTTGTACTTCTTCTGATTTTCCACCTGTCTCTGATAGCCCAGCAGACAGCCGTTGATGATGAAATTCTCAAACAGGCGGTTTCTCACCTCTTTGTCAATATCCTTCCAAAGACTCATAATAAGCTGATACCAGTTGTTGTCCTTATCCTCAATCACCTTGCGGACAGCGGCTCGCTCTACAGCCAATGTATTCTTTACATCAAATCTGTCAAACCAGTCCGCCAGCTTTGGAAGATTGGTTTCCGGGTCCTTATCCAGATACCCCAGCGCCTTTTTTACTGCAAATGCTTCCATGCTCTCAATGATTGCCATTTTCTTTTGTTCTCCTTTTCTTTTTGTGTTGTATTTACTTTATTCCATATTTGTTTTTGTTTTATGTAATAATTGTTTGAGAATTATTAATTCTCCAAAAACGTTTCCCTTAAATTCATCTGTTCTGTGTCAATTTTTATCATCTCTGCCTCCTACACGTTCACACGCAATTCGTATGCCTGCTTAAAGATCTCATTCATCTCCTCATACTTCTGCGCCAGAGCCTGCGTCACCGTCTTTTCTTTTTTCCCTTTCAAAAGGTGATACAATACGAATGCCATGATCCAACCGATAAAACCCGGCACCGCAAAACCGGCACAGACAGTTAAATTTGCCCCCAAATATGCAAATACGGAAATCCCCATACATACCGTCCCGAGCAGTCCGGCCACATATGCACCCACACTGGCGCCTAATGTTTTGGTTGCTTCCATATGCTCCATTTCATTCAGGGTTCCTTCCATTTTTATTTGCAGACGGTTCAGTTCATTTTTATTCTGAATCTGTTTATCCCTCTTTAGTTTCAGTTCCATCCGGTCACTCGATTCATGCTCCTTAACCATATCCTTAAAAAAGCTTCCCGGCAGGAGGGCCAGAGGTGCCGCCGCCACACGCAGCGGTCCCCATGCTGGCTTTTCTACCGCAGGCTGGCTTTTTTCCACTTCCCAGCCAAGATTGCGGTAGCCGTCTTCCCAGGCGGACTCCAATTCTCTGCTTACTGTTACATTCTTATAATCATAACCAACATACTTTTTTTCCGTTTCCATCATAATTGCCCCTTTCATCACGTTTATTTTATTGATGAGCCCATTATGCGGTATCTTTATTTCAGATATGTCAGAATCGTGTTTGAGAATTATTAAAAAGCAGAGAGCCTTTCACTTTCTGAAAACTCTCTGCCCTTACCTTACACGAAATAGCGTCCCGCTAATTTTTCATTTGAAAACGCTCCGCCTGTAAATGCGCTGTTTTTTGCGTTTTATCCCTCGTCGTTGAGTACCTGATTTTATCATTTACTCTATAACGTATTTTAAATTCCTCCAATAATCGAAGGAAAACAGCAACATACCTTTCCGTCTCTATATTTTGGATAAATGTAACATTGAACTGATTGTCGGTTACATTCATATTCACAGTGATTCCCTTGATTCCACCCGCATAAAAATGTATTGCGTCTATAAACTGATTGCACTCTCCAAGTTCAAATGTCCCCAGATAGCTGATAACATAACTGTTGACTGTCATATCATCAAAAAAAGACATCATTTTCTTTTTCTCTTCAAAGTTTTCTAACTGATCCAGTTTATCATTCATACCGCTAAAAGAATTTGCTGTCTGGTGAACATAACCTATTTGACGTTGCTTCGCGATCATTTTTCTATATCTCGTATAAAGCTCCTTTAACTCCAATTCATCATCTTCTTTTTCAAAAGAAAGATACATGCTCCTGACACAATTCTTATGAGTATGAGGCAAGCCCAGTTCTTTCCTCATATCTGTCGCCATACTGCATACAATCGGCTTATTAATATCAGGATTTCCTATTTGATTTTCTATAGTATGCCATATGATTATTTTTCATTTATTTCAATTTTGTTTTCAAATTATTAAAAGGAGCCTTGACTGCTCAAGACTCCTCGTAAATTTATTTATCATAGCGAATTACAACATTCAGCGCATGCTCCACATCCGCAGCCGTTTCAATTGCTTCCGGCAGCTTTTCCCACGGAAATTCATGGGTTATAATGGACTCAATATCCCATCTGCCGCTTTCCATGATCGTCATAACATCCCGCACATCTTCGGGCATATAGCCGCCGCTTCCAATCAGGGCATGCTGCGCAAAAGTCATATTCAAAATATCTACCGGCCGCTTGCCCGCCAATACGGCAACGACCACCATCCTACTCTCAATTTTTCCCATCTGCTGATAAATATCCAAAATTGCCTCTGCCCCCGCGGCGTCAATATAAATATCCGCATTTGCAGTAGGCCCGTTTATGGACGGGGCTTCCCCAAAATACCGGATTGCTTTTTCCTTCAAATCCTCTTTCCCGTTATTGCAGATTTCCATTCCCAGATGCTGCGCCTTCTGCAGCCGCAGGTCCGAATAGTCACATACCATAACCTTCTCACAGCCAAAATATTTCAACGCAATGGCTGCTGCAATTCCTATGGTTCCGGCGCCAAAGACAATCGCATTTTCCCCCTTCTTTGGGGCGGAACGCCTTGCGGCTCTGCAGCCTACCGTAAACGGCTCAATCAGACAGGCCTCCCTGTCCGATATTTTATCGCTTACTCTGTATATCTGCTCATTCCATTTCGGATGCGGCAGCAGCATATATTCCGAAAAGCCTCCCAGGGTTCCGGCTCTTTTGGTATCGCCCTTTGCCAGTCTCGGATAGGGATAAATCCTGTCTCCGACCTTGATGTCCGTCACTGCCTTCCCCACCTCGACGACCTCAGATACCACCTCGTGCCCGAACTCTCCGCCAAGTGTAATCCGATGCCCGGTTCCCGGCCCATGGGAGTATACCGCCACATCCGTTCCGCAGATACTGGCATACAAATTTTTCACTACAATATCAAAATCACCGGCTTTCGGTGTCTTAAGCTCTCCAAGTAAAATATTCTTCTTTCCGTTATAGATTGCTGCCCGCATCCTGGATTCCTCCCTTTTTCCCTAATAATCTGCTGCCTTTTTCACAGATTTCATAAGCCTCGTCATATTTATCCTCAATCAGTGGATTGACTATTTCCGTCCTTTTTGAAACGATAGCCTTATAGAAAAAATAAGGCAATATCCAGCCTGCGAATCCGGGAATCGCAAGCAGGACACACAGCCAGATGATTGGCGGCGACGCCGTCACGGCAAAGGTGGAGCCTGCCATAAATATCGTTCCGGCAACTCCGACTGAAATCGAAACGGTCTTTGCCAGGCTCATCTTCGACTTTTCCAGCGTTTCAATCTGACGCATACAATCCTCAAAATTTCTCTGAAGCCTGGTCAGTTCCGCCTTATTCATAATCTTCCGGTCACGCTTAAAATGAAGGAGCACGCTTTCTCCATTCCGTGACAGAGCAGCATTATTACGCACATGCGGCATACTTTGCATATACGCCGTGCTCAGGTTTTCATCCTGCTCCCATCCGAAATTTGCATATCCGTCTATATACATGGACGCCCTGGTGCAGTCCGCTTTGATTTCCATATATTCATACCCGACATAATGCTCTGAACTTTTTTCTATCATAGTCATCTTTATAGTCCGCCTTTCTGCGAAAGGCACCAATGCGTCATGAAACATGTTGGCTAACTTTCGCTTTTCTAATCTATCTTCCTTCTGATATGATTTTTTATAAGACTGACACACTACAGAACA
>CALWHT010000033.1 GCA_944380515.1 uncultured Roseburia sp. | reverse complement strand
GCCCTTATCCTCTTTCCCGTATAGCTTATCGGCACGTATGGAATTGTTATAATAATCTGTTTTTACCTTCATATCCTTGCGAATCCCACTGAATTCACACTCCAGCTGATAGATTGTGTAATACAGGCTCTGCCGGGAATCTTTTGCAATGACATGTCCAACGGCGATTTTTCGAAAGGCACTGATTTCTTCTATCTTATCCTCAATCCAGCTTATACGCCCCCGCTCATTCCTTTCCTCCCCTTCTATATTCCTGCTTCCGGTCTCTGCTCTGTTTTTTACTTCTTCTTTTAACTGTTGCCATCTTTCCACCATATCGTCACTCAGACGCTTCTCCGGGATCAGAAGCTGCATCGTCCGGTCAAAAAAAACCTGTGCCCTGTTGATTCCCTGCTCATTCAGCTTACGGCGCTCCTCCTCCGTTACCGGCCGGTATTTCATCGTATCGAGCAATTTTTGCATGGTTTCCGGTATTCTTTTATCGGGGTAACATTCGGTCATATATTTTCCCATTCCAAGCCGCTTCCCCATAATGTCATCCAGCGCATGGCCCCACTCATGTGCGAGGCTACCCGCCCCATGCATTTTCGTAAGGTTGATCACCTCCCGCAGCGGCTCGTAATGCGCAAGTGCATTTCCGCGGCCTCTTGCTCCAAACGCGATAGACAGCCGTCCTCCCAGGGCAATGTCTGCCGGGCTGATTTTCAGGGCATACGCCAAATCGTACAGAGCGTCATATCCCATATCCAACGAAGCCTGTCTGTCTTGGTCATTCATCCAGTTTCCAAATTCCCCACCGTAGAAGCCAAAATCCCGAAGATACATGTCTCCGTTCGCCGGCCGGTCTGCATGAATCCCATTGGATGGGCCGGTTCTTACGATATGGGCTAACTGTTCCGGGACGAATCGTTTCTTACGCTGGGTTGCCTCACTCTTGCCCATTTTTTTAGCTGTTTCCACAGCCTCCTGCTTATCTTTCATCCCTTCCGCGACAATCTTTCTTCCCTTTAGCAGCACATATTCCTGCCGCTGCTCCAGATAACGAACAGAAAACCCTTTGGGCAGACGTTCTTCCGCCGATACGCCGAACTGTTCCTTTTCCATCCAGTAATCCAGTCTATTAAGGCTCGCAGCATTTACTTGCATGGCCCGGATGAGCCTGTTCGTAATCATCCTCCCTGCCTCTGTCGTCCTGACCTGGTATGCGCTGACGCGCTCCAGATATTTCCCGGTGCGCACGAAATTATCGAAAAAACTGCAAATGTCCCAATCACTATTCAGTGATTCCATCTGTTCCCTTACATCACGGATCAAAGAAATATAATCTTCCTGACGCTTATGTAGCTGTTCGGGTTCATCAAGTATAGAAGATGTTACCTTTGCCGGCAGCGCATTTCTTACCTGTTTGATAAAATAAGCAACTCTTTTCGGCGTTCCGCTTTTTATCAGCGCAAGATAATCCGGTTTTTTCCAGATATTATCCTTTGTGACATATTCGGAACGCTCCGCGTCATTCATTTCCAGCAAATCTTCTGTCATAAGACCGCGTGCCCGCCACAAATCCTTTCTTGCTCCGCCAATCTTATTCCCGAAATCTTCAATCCTGCCTTTCCTTGCTCCCGGATCCTGTTGTCCGTCGGCTGCCGGCACGGGATTTTCTGCCTGCATACCGGGAACACTTTGGGAAAAGGATTTTTCCCGCGGCAGTTTGTCCTGTATTCTGTTTTCTTCCAGACATGTCTGTATCTGCCCGTTCAGGGAGTCCCCAACACGGAATGCCCCCTGCAGTAATTTCCTTTTCTCCGCAATCTTAAGCGCCGCAACCTCCTGCTGGGCTATCCCCTCAAAAAGTGCATCTGGAATTTCCAACTCATAACGTCTGCACATCATGTATTGAACGATTTCCGCCTGCAAAAGAACCTGCGTCTCTGTCCAGCTTCCGTCCCGTTCCAAACGAGACTGCGCAAGCAACCGGAAAAGCTCTGATACACCATTTTTCATCTTGGGCAGGTTTCCTGTTATTCCCTGTTCTTCCGCAACCGCATAGGCCGCCGTCAGAAGCCTGTCCTCGTCTCTCAAACGGTACGGAGCAGCTTTCGCCAACAGCAGCTCCTTCTTTTTATTTTCTCCCGCATTCGTCTGAGTAATGTCAAAAACATATCCTAATTGAAACGCCGTATGCCCATTTCCATTCCCTGCCGGCATAAGAATGGCCGCACCGCGTTCTCCCAAATGCACGTACAATCCCTGGCTCTTCCAATACCGGAAGCTGCCGACCATTTGCACTGCAGACGCCTGAGCCTTTATCATAGCAGTATTATGGGCTGAATAGCCGGAAACCCTGTTCCGGAAATCAAGAAATTCCCGAAGACCGTTGCCATCCGCAAACGCCCGCCTGATTACCTCCTCCGCCTGCGCAAATAGCTGTACTGTTCTCTCCTCTTTATCCTGCCAGCGGCTCATGAAATCCTCCCTCCTGCAGTTCCAACGTATCTTCATCATAAAATACGATAATCGGCATTGGTTCCTGTGCACCAGCCTGCAGCTCCTGCGCTTTTTTTATTTCTTCTATCTGTTCCAATGTACCAAATACACTGACCAGTTCTTCCTCCCAAAAGGGTTTTACCAAAATAAAATGCTCGTCTTCTATTTCATATACAAATCCGTACATTATGTTTTCTCCTTTATCGGCTTTTTGCCGTTTTAAACGGCACCACTGTTTCCGGTATCCTCATGGTATCATCCGTCCGGGATTTTTCCGCCTCTTTTACTTCCTGCCGGACCTCATCGGAAAGCTGGCTGCACTTCTCCAGTGCGCTCTCAGTAAATCCGAGCAACCGCTCCAGCCTTTCTTTTTCCAATGCAAACGGTTTTTTCGCCAGCTCTGTGATGGAAATTTTTTTCTCACCGTATTCCTTTTCTTCTCCTCCTGCCAGCACACGCACCGCATTTGCCGCCTGTCTCCCTGCCTGGCGCATACTGCTTCCGAACGTCTCTATTTTTTCCATATCATTTTCCACCCTGGCGATGGAGTCCCTGGTATCCTCCTGAAGCGCTTCCAGCTGCTCCCGGATTCCAAGAAATTTGACAATTCCGTTTAATGCCTGTTTCCCTTTCGTTTTCACGGCATCTATCATCTGTTTTGCCGTTTCTACCATCCTGGTCTTAATCTGTGTGAGCCGCTCCTGCATCCCCTGATACTGCCCCAACCGCAAATCGACCGATTTTTTGAGCGTTTGTGCAAGCGTATTCGGCTGTTTTTGTTGCTCCAGTCTTTCCAACTGCCGCTGCACTGTGGAAACCGCTTCTACAACTTCATCCAGTTTCTTCTCCATCTGCTCGAGGTAAGCCGTCATGGACAGAACCTGTACAGCCTCCTCCACCCGCTGACTTCTCTTTAAAAGCTCGGCCAACTCCATCAGCGTCCCCATCTGCTCTTTTGTTAATCCCTTCAATTTTACATTCATGCTTTTTCCTCCTTTTATCTTGTCTTACGGACATTTCATCCATATTATATAGAAGAAACTTTTTCGATTCGACGGAATAAAAGAACGGATTTTGCTATTTTCATTTCTTTTGGGAAAAATGCAACTTAAAAGATACCTGTTATTATTTATAGATATGCTATTTTATAATATATTAAATTTTTTTACAGTTGTTATACAACGTATCATTTCATGTAAGTATCATTTCATGTAAGTATAATTTCCTATATCTACCATACAATATGTATAATTAATGATTTATTTATAGGTAATTGCGAAACTCGCGAAGTTCGTTCGCAATCTTGAACAAAAATAAGGAAGAATGCATGCAGAGCACGAATTCAGGAATGAAAACTGGATAACCGGATATTTTAGGCGCACTTCAATAAGCTATAGGCTTTATGAAAGTGGTAAGTCCTATGCGATGAGTGGCTTTAAGCTTCGAATATATTCATGATGTTTGAACTTATCGGCGAGAACAACAGTAATGAGCTGTGTGATACCGGCAAGAATCAGATCAGCATGCAGCGTTTTTTCATTTTGGGTTCGACGTCCTGCAAGACAGAGATTATCTTTGATGTGGTTGATATCTCTTTCGACAACAGTCCTGATTTTATAGGTGTTATCCCATTCTTCGGTTCCGCGGATTGTTCCAGGATAAGCACGCAGATCCTTTTCTGGATAGATATAAACCATACGACCACAT
>CALWHT010000032.1 GCA_944380515.1 uncultured Roseburia sp. | reverse complement strand
GGCACCCCTTTGGAAACCCCGGACAACAAAACAGGCGGTATGCTGCCCTCTCCGGGAGCATACCGCCGTTTGTTGTCAGCAGCCCGTTTCACGGTCTGCGTGTAGTTCCTTGTAAACTGACCTAAATCGAGATGAAAGTAACTGCCAACCGGGAAGATGTGCAGATTGGACTTGATGTTGACAGCAAGATTACCGGTCTGAAGGGAGAGGGCTCGTATACGGTGAAAAAGGTATATACGAGGGCAAAGGAAATTCTGGAAAGCTGGAAAAAGGGCATGGACGTCCGCGCAGAGGTAATTGCGAAGTTGGCTGATCCTGATGCGGTTGGCGGACAGATAGAACGCTGGTCTTGCGATAATGTCTGGCACAATGAGATCCCGGTTGTAAACTGGGAAAAGGGCGGAATTATTGAGGAAGAGGTTACTATCGGATTTACGCCATCGGATTTGCAGAATCTGGATGCAATTGTATAGGAGGATGTTATGGAACAGAAAAAAGATGATATTTTCAAAGCCTTTACAGCAAAGGCGGTTCAAAGGTTAAAAGACAAGAAAGTCAGAAGATATGAGACATTATATGTGCCAAGTCTTGACCAGAACATTAAAATCCGTAATCTGGATTATCCGGAGATTGTGGAGTGTACGGAGATTGAGAATACCGATGATCCGAATGCATCGGATAAGTATTGTATTTATCTGGCAGTTGTAGAGCCTGATTTGAAGGCGGTTGCAATGGAGCTGAAGGAACAGGGCGAGATCAAGACCTATCCGGAAGTGGTTGATATTTTCGAGATGAGCGAGATTGCAGATATTGCTACGGAAATTATGAAACTGTCCGGTGTGATTGGAAGTAAGAAAGTGACGGTTGTTGAAGAATTAAAAAACTGATTGACCAAGACGGTGCAAGCTACTTCCTTCATTTTTATATTCAAAAAGGATTTAAGCTGGAATATCTGCTTCAGCTTGGTCTTGAGAAAAGGTGCTTTTATTATGCCTCCATGATGAAAAGCATTGAAGAACGTGCACAGCTGCTTGAAAGCTTGGGAGGTGGGTAAATGGGAGTCGTGGGCAGTATTTCTATCAGGGACAATGCCAGTTCTGTTCTGAAAAATCTCAGGAAGGAACAAACCGCACTCCGAAAAGATGCGGCTGAAACCAGGAAGGAGCTTCAGCGTACTTGGGACAAAACATATACAGCAAAGCTGGATACATCGTCAGCGGTGAAAAAGGCAGACAGCCTGACTGGTAAAGTAAAACAACTGGGGAAAAAGGTTGCATCTCCCGTCATTAGAGCAAAGGATGCTGCCAGCACAAAAATTACCAAGGTCAGCAGTGAAGTGAAAGCAGTTGGCAGGAAAGTGGCATCTCCTGTCATCCGGGTAAAAGATGCGGCCACTTCTAAAATAAACAAAGTAAAAAGTGCGATTAAGGGGGTAGCGAAAAAAACCGTTACCCCCATTATTAAGCTTAAAGATTCCGCCAGTGCGAAAATATCCAAAGTTACTGGCCAATTGAAATCTATTGGCGGTAAGATTTTTACCCCTGTTATAAAGCTTAAGGATGCGGCGACGAAGGGCCTGTCCTCCATCAGAAGCAAGATAAAAAGTGTTGCAAAAGCGACCGTCATACCGGTAACTGCTGCGGTTACGGTTGCAACCGCAGCACTTGGCGGAGCGGTAAAAAGCGGCATGGAACTGGAGAACCAGCAGGTATCTATTGAACATTTTATTGGTGCAACCAATAAGAGTATGGATAGTTCTCAGGTCAAGGAGGCATCTAACCGATACATTGAGGCTTTGAGAGCTAATTCGAATGCGACGCCGTTTGAGACGGGGGAAGTGATTCAGGCTGGTGCCAGGGCTGTGTCTATATCTGGCGGCGATACGGATAGCGCAATGGATTTGGTAACGCTTGCAGAGGATATGGCCGCAGCGTCTGGAGGAACAAAATCGTTGTCTGATGCCATGGAGGCACTTGCAGATGCCAAAGTGGGAGAAATGGAGCGCTTGAAGGAGTTTGGTTTCAAGATATCTGCTGAGGAATTTGAAGCCAAAGGATTTGAAGGCGTGGCCTCGGATCTGAATGATTTTTTCGGTGGGGCTTCCGAAAAGCTGGCGCAGACAGGTTCAGGTCTTGTATCTACGATTAAGGGAAAGTTAAAAAGTAGTATTGCGGATATAGGGCTTGGAATCGTTGAAAAATTAAAGCCAACATTAAATAAAGCTATTTCCCTTATTGATAAGGCGCAGCCATCATTCGAAAAATTTGGTAGCGCGGTTGCGGATGTGATTGGCAGAGGGATTGATACAGCAGCCTCGGTGTTGCCACTTTTTGTATCGGGGTTAAAGAGTATATCACCGGTAGTAACATCACTTGCAGAAGGGTTTGTATCTATGCTTCCGCAGCTTACTTCTTTTGGAAGCGGCATGGTAACAACCATTCAACAGGTGGTCAGTGCATGTATGCCTGCTTTGTTAAGTATCATATCCACGGTTCAGACGATGCTCCCAGTAATCTTGCCGGTAATTCAGACGGTGATTTCCTCGATAGGAAATATCATTGCTCAGGCAGCCCCAATAATTGCAGGTCTGGTACAAGGTATAGGAACTGTGGTTTCTGCATTGGCTCCGGTATTCAGCACAATTTTCTCTGAAATTGGAGAAAAAGTCGGCAGCGTTCTTTCCTTTGTTGGTGAGAGGATGGGATTTATTCAGGAGATCATTGGAACGGTGGCTCCGCTGATTGGGGATATTATCAGTACTGCGTGGGGAGTTATTTCCCCGGTTATAGATATCGCAATAAGTGTCTTTAAAATTTTATTCAGTGTTGTGCAAAAGGTATTCCCTGGAATTCAGTCCATTATCGAAACGGTATGGAATGTGATAAAACCGCTGGTGGAAGGAATCGGAAGTGTTGTCGGTAAAATTGCAGGATGGTTTGGTTCTGTGGCGGATGCAATAGCCGGTTCCGGAGGAGATTCGGATTCCGTAGGAAAAAATGCGGATGGCGATAATAACTGGAAAGGCGGTCTGACTTGGGTTGGCGAGAAAGGGGCCGAGCTGGTTGACTTACCAAGAGGCTCCAGAATCCTGCCACACAAAGAGAGTGTTTCCCTGACAAAGCAGGGGAGTGGAGTTGTAAAAGGCAGCGTTTCCAACATCATGCAGAATACGGTTGTATCCGGTAGTGGTCAAGATATGACACCGGTAATGATGATACTGACAAACATCAATGAGAATCTAAAGCTGCTGGTGGACAGAATCGGGGAGAAAGAAAGCGGTCTGGAGGTTCCGGGTTCAGGAAAGAACAAAGGAGCTGCAAAAGGATTCATTGGCAGCGTGACGGTTGCCATTGCAAAGTTGGCAGATGAGATCATCGTCCGTGAGGATGCGGATATCGATGAAATTGCTGACAAAGTTGCAAAGAAAGTTGTAGAAGTAGTTGTAAATATGGGTTGAGGAGGCCAGATGATGAAAACAAGGACAATTGAATTAAATATAAATAACCGGGCGGAAGTCATCGAGCTTCCGGTCAATCCTTCCTCTGTGGAGTTTACTGAGAAGCAGTTGAATCAGACGATTACTCTTCTAAATATAGGAGAGGCAAATTTGAAAGGGGAACGAGGCTTGAAATATACAGAACTTTCAAGCTTTTTCCCTTCAAAGAAATCCCCATTTTATAAAAATGCAAAATATGATCCACATAAATATGTAGCTATGCTGCAGGAATGGAAAACGTCCAAAACGGTAGTGAGAGTCATTATTACAGATATGAAAATCAATCTTGCCATGCTGATAGACGCTTTTAATTATTCCATGAAAGAAGGGGATGAGGATATTTATTATACCCTCTCACTTTCAGAATACCGTACATTGAATGTTCCGAGTGTGCAGATTGCTACAAAGGTACGGAGCAATGGCCTGTTAAGCAGACCAAATGCGGCTACTTCGGGAGGGACGCATACAGTAGTCACTGGAGATACACTTTGGGGGATATCCAAACAGAATTATGGAGATGGAAGCCAGTATCCTAAAATTTACAATGCAAACAGCGCAACAATTGAATCAACAGCACAAAGTCACGGAAAAGCAAGCTCTGAAAATGGTCATTGGATTTATCCGGGAGAAGTGCTGACAATACCAGCATAAGTGGAGAGTGGGATATGAAATTGCTGACAGGAGGAAAAGACATTAGCGAATTGATAGAGCAGATTGTCTGGTCTGGAGATACGAAACAGGTTGCCAGAACAGTTAAGTTCACAATAGCAAAAAATAAGAAGGATCAAGACTTCCCAAGTGTTGTGATTGATGAAGGTGATGAAGTAATTATGCAGGACGACGATGGGAAGGATATTTTCGGTGGAATTATTTTTGATATAGATAAGGCGGCAACCTCTAAGGTTGAGACATATCTGGCGTATGATTTGATGTTTTATATCAATAGTTCCGATATTAATCAGATATTTGATGGGACACCGGAGAGTATTGTTCCCGGGATATGTGCTGCATTGGGGATTGAAAGTGGCATGATGGCAGCAACGGGCATCAGTATTTCTATGCCGTGCTTTGGGAAAAAAGCGTATGATGCCATTATGATGGCTTATACGGCTGCCGCACGAAGAAATGGCAGTAAATACATTCCATTAATGACGGATATTAACAAGCTCAGTGTCATAGAGAAGGGGACATTGTGCGGAGCGGTTATGACAGGGGAATATAATTTAATAGATGCCACTTATAAAAGCACCCTTCAAAACCTTGTAAACAGGGTTTTGATAACAGATAAAAATAATAATGTTGTTAAGACGGTTGAGGACGCGGCATCTATCGAAAAGTATGGATTAGTACAGAGAGTTTTGAAGCAGAATGATGGGGAGGATGCAACTGCAGAAGCGCAGGGAATGCTTGTTACAGTTGAATGTTCTGCAACAGCATCGGGAGTGCCGAATGATTTTAGGGCAGTATCCGGGTATTCCATTATTATTCAGGAGACAGATACGGGTCTCTATGGGCAGTTTTATATTGAAAGCGATACACATACGTTTTCTTGTGGGAAAAAGCAGATGGATTTGACGCTTGCCTTTGAAAATCTGATGGATGAAAAGGATATAGAGACAGATGCATCATCTGAATCATTAAGTTAGGAGGCGGCGCATGGCTACGAATAGAAATATTGTGAAAATGGTAGAACAAATCAGAGCTGGTGGTGGAAGTGGAAAGGCTGCTGCTGGTGTGGACGGTATCTATATAGCACAGGTGATTTCAGTAAAACCTCTGACAATTAAAATGAACGATGTTTCTATAACGAAAAATTTGTATATCAATGCTGCATTGCTATTGGAAGCATCAGACGACGGAGAAGATATAAAAGAACCGTTCCTTGAACCGTTTGAGCCCCAGGAAGCATATGAGTTCCTGAAAGAATTTCACGGGAAATATGTATTGAAAAAAGGGGATTCCGTGGTGGTTTGTTTGACAGGATCATCTTTTTATATTGTTGGGAAGGCGATTGCGATATGAGTATTTTTCCTTTTATTGATTCGAATAAATCTGATTTGGAAGTGACAGATCAACTTCCACTGCTAAAGGAATACGCATATGATTATGCAAAGAATGAACTGCTTTTGGATGAAAAGGGCTGTACATATATGGTGGAAGGCAATGAGGCGTTGCGTATCTGGATAATGAAAGCATTGTCAACGGAGCGCTTCCAGTATATAGCTTATTCCGCGGCATTTGGAGAAGAGTTCCGGGAACAACTTGTTGGGCATTCTATCAACACAGAAGTTTTAAAATTGGAAATGGAGCGTTATATCATTGAGGCGCTTATGGTAAACCCGTATATTAAGCGTTTGGATAATTTTGTTTTTAAAAAGGATTCTTTTGGCATGGTAGTTACGTTTGAATGTACGAGTATTTATGGAACGGATAATATTCCGGTGCCAATCAGGGAGGTGTGGATATAGTGGATTTTACAGCAGGAGGAATATTGGCAAGAATGAAATCTGACCTGAAGAATGAGGATACAAGAATAGAGGGCAGTTTTTCCATGGATAATTTGCAGGCGGTTTCAGAAGAACTTGCCAGATTTAATTTTATGAGAATTGTACCGCTGATGAACACCTTAACTGATAGAGAGAGCGATATGGGAACCAGTGGCAATGAAAAGCATTATGTGCGCTGGGCGAAGGAGGCAAAAGATACGGATGGTAAGCTGATTGTTGGGAATGCAAAAATTAATGCGCCGCGCGACGGGACGGGAGTCGTGTATATTTCAATTTTGACAGTGGATGCACAGCCTCCAACAGAGGAGCAGATCGCTGCCGTACAAGCGTATATCAATGGGAAAAGGCCTGTTGGGGCAGAACCGATTGTATCATCCGCCGAGGGAATGGAGGTGTCTATTGCATGTTCGATAGAAATAGCTTCTGGTTATACGAAAGAAACTGTGAAGTCTCAGATTAAGAACGAATTACAAGCTCATTTTATAGAAATAGCATTTCAAAACGGTGTGCCATCCCTTAATTATTACGAAATTTGCAATATTGTACTTGACGTTTCTGGGGTTGGGAAGTTAAACAGCCTTACCATCAATGGTGCGCAAGACTCCATTGATGCAGATTACAATAAGTATTTTATTCTGAAGGAGCTGATGCTAAATGTCACTGAATAATAATCAAATGCTTCCGGCAAGAACTCGTAACATGCGTCAGATGAAAGATGTTTTAAATGCTGAGGATATTATTCTGGCGGAGTTTGAAAGGGTAATGGATGAAATGTACCAAAGAGCTTCTTTACTTCACGAGGAGTTGGTAAATGAAGCGTGGTTGGAAAAAAAGCTGGAAGATATTACGAATGGAATTGTGTACGTGCAAAAAGAGCCAGGAACGCTCCAGATAGCAATCGACTTGAATGTTGGAAGTCTTGGAAGTCAAAAGGCGGCTGAAGTAGTGGCATTTATAGAAAAATGGCTTCCAGCGCATTTAGCATATACAGTAACCTATGAAAGACTTTTGGAAGCCAAAAACTATATTACATGTTTATGGCAGCATGATGAAGTATTTATATTAAGCGAGGTGAAGCTATGAGTTTTTCAGGCTTAGTGCTCACAAATAGTGGAAAAGGTGAGCTTGTGAAATGTGGACTCGGGCAGCCGTTCCAAATTACAGATATTGTATTTGGCTCCGGTCAGTATAATGGAACAGGTACGAATATAAAAGAACTGGTTAATCAGGTAATGTCATTACCTGCAACGAGCGTCGAACGGGATTCCCAAAATGAGGATGTGGTACGCGTTGAGTGCGATTTCAACAGTACAGATGTTCCGAGGCCTTTTTTCTGGAGGGAAATTGGTATCATTGCAAATGGAAAGCTTTGCTATTATGACAATTCCAGAGATGATGCTGAATACATAGATCCGGAATCAGAAACGATTGTAAAACAAAAAAGAATGCGATTCCTATTGATGATTTCGTCAGAAGTCAATGTAAGTCCAGTAATTGGAAGTTCGCTCTATGCAGAGAAAAAAGAAGTACAGGAGGTTCTATATCCGAATTTTGCTGAAGCTACTGAAAGGGAGAATATTGCAAGTGGGGAAAAAATATCTATACTATTTGGGAAAATCAGAAAATGGTTTTCCGATTTGAAAGCTGTGGCATTCAGCGGGAACTATGATGACTTGACCAATAAGCCATCCATCCCGTCCGTAGGAAATGGAACCGTCACCATTACTCAAAACGGCATAACGAAAGGAAGCTTTACGACGAACCAATCTGGCAACGCAACAATCGCCCTTACAGACACCAACACGCAGACTGTAACGGGTGTCAAAGGAAATGCAGAAAGCTCTTACAGAACGAACAACGTAAATCTTACCCCGGCAAATATCGGAGCATTGCCGAGCGCGAAAGTAGTAAACAACAACACAACCACCGTCGCAGGGTATGCCTTGGATGCCAGGCAGGCAAACCCAAACGTCGCCGGGTCGCTTGGAGCGCAGATAGCCTCTTTAAAAAGCGGTAAGCTTACTATATCAAAACATGGAGCGCTTCACACGCCAACGTTTACAGGAGGATGGAGCACTGTTGTAGAAAATGGCGTTAGTTACACTTGCTATTACACGGGCTGTTGCGTTTTTTTAAGTGATAAAAAATGCGATATCCACATCGACATACTATTTCGAGATAATATAGGAACAAGCGGTGGTACGGCTACAACGCACCTCTTCAACATGGATACACTTAGAGGCAATTTATCAATGTCTACGCTTACCTTTTCACCGGAGCAGACAGATGCAAGCATCATTTTAGGTGCCGAATGTATTAGTAATTACGATGCTAAAACATTATTGGAAGCTATGTTTTACACAGCTAATCTGAATTTTTCCTTTTTGCGTTTTACAAGTGATGGGAGATTGACCAGACAATATTGGAGCACCAACACGGGTATAACATATGGCAACATGGTTATCAACAACGGTTCACCTGCGTTTCGCCAAGGGAATATTGCAAGAGTTAATATTTATGCGGCGGATTACACGTAATTTTAAAAAAATGAAAGGAATGAATTATGAAATTAAAAACATCAACAGGCATCTATACTATCACAGATGCAAATCACGAAAATGGAAAACTGAAAATCGAGTTTCAGGACAAGACATGCGAAGAATTGCAAGAAATCTTTTCTGGCAAAAACAGCCTCGCACGTTTGGAAGTCTACACCGATGATGACGCTCTCATGTCCGTCATCCCCGGTTATGTCGTATTAGAGAGCATCATCTTGTGGGATGATACAAAAACGGTCATCCTCGCAAAGGAAACGGACGATGTGGAGCAACGCATCACAAATCTGGCAGAGAATCTTTCCGGCGCAGCGCAGGAGGCGGGACAGGTAGCAGAAGCCACCGCGGAGAATACGGCGGATATTGAAAGGTTAAAAGCTGACCTTGACTATATGGCTATGAGTTTGGAGGTGGATATTGATGAGTAAAAATTTTGAAAAAGTCAAAGGGTACTATGAAAAAGGGCTTTGGAGTAAAGTCAAGGTGAGGAACGCCGTTGGAAAATGGATAACGGAGGAGGAATACGAGAACATAACAGGAGAGTGCTACCCAGTATAATGGATATATTACGGGTGTTTAAAAGCTGAATGCATAAAAATGTATTTGGCTTTTTTACATATAAAAATAAAACGAAGGGAGGAATAGTATGTTTAAGAACAGTGTATTAAGGTCATCGGTAGACACGAAGGAATGGGCGAAGGCAGCGGCGGTCAGAGCAGTTAAAACAATGGCGCAGGCGGCTATCGCCGGTATCGGCGCCGCGACGGTCGTATCTGCGGTAGACTGGAGAATGGTTGTATCGGCTGCGGTGGTGGCAGGACTTGTTAGCATTTTAACATCGGTGGCCGGAATTCCGGAGGTAAAGAGCAAGGAAACGGTTGCAGAAGAAAGCGAGGTGGGAAAATGAAAAAATTATTTATTTCACAGCCGATGAATGGCAGGAGTGACGAAGAAATTTTAAAAGAGAGGCACGAGGCATTGCTGTTGGCGGCGGCGCAATGTGGGGAGGAAGTAGAGCTGATTGACAGTTTCTTTGAAAATGCTCCGCATGACGCAAGACCGCTGTGGTTCCTTGGAAAGTCGTTGGAACTGCTCTCCATTGCGGATATGGTGTATTTTGCGCCCGACTGGCAGGAGGCGCGGGGGTGTAGAATTGAGCACGAGTGTGCCGTTCAGTACGGAATTGCTATTATAGGAGAATAGGAGGAACAAGACATGAAAGTAAAAGGAATTGACGTATCAAGCTATCAGGAAGTTATCGATTGGGGGAAAGTTGCCGCTGCGGGGGTGCAGTTTGCCATCCTTAAAGTCATCCGCAAAGACTTGAATCCGGATAAATGCTTCGAAGCAAACTATACAGGCTGTACCGAGGCAAACATTCCTGTACAGGGTGTATACAATTACAGTTACGCGACGACGGTTGAGAAGGCAAAGTCTGACGCTGCAAAGGTGCTTGAAATTCTGGCCGGCCGTAAGCCCATGGTCTGGCTGGATGTCGAGGACAATTGTCAGAAGGGCCTTGGAGAGGCGTTAATCAATATCATCAATACGTATGGAGATGTTATCCGTGGAGCTGGCCTGGAATTTGGCGTATATACCGGTCTTGCATTTTACAATACCTATATCAAGCCCTATGCGGATAAGCTTTCCCACCCGTTCTGGATTGCGAGATATCCATCCAGCAAAGAAATGGCCATAACAGATAACCCGGCGGACAGCAAGCGGCCTGATATCCTGCATTTGCTTCATGGCTGGCAGTATACTTCCGAAGGGTCCGTTCCCGGAATCAGCGGAAATGTGGATTTAAACGAGCTCTACGTCGCGGTGGAGACCGGAAATGTCATGCCGGATCCGGAAACGGCTGCGCACAGGGTAGGGGAGGAAATCACGGTATCTTCCTACTATGCATCGAGCACAGACCCCATTGAGAAAGCCATCATCAAAAAAGCATCCGGGACTGTCCAGCGTGTAAAACCCGGCACGCACAACCCCTATTGCTTCGGCAAAAACGGCGTTGCGGTCGGATGGTGTAACGAGGGTGACATTCGTTCCGCCGGAACCGCAGAGAGACCGGAGAGCATCCAGGTATATACCGTGCAGTCCGGCGATACACTGTCCGGTATCGCAAAGGAGTATAGCACCACTGTGGCGAAACTGCAGGAGTTGAATGCGATTAAAAACGCAAATCTCATTTATGTGGGGCAGATTCTTAAGATTCAGTAACAAACAAAGCCAGCGTGGAAGACTCTACGCTGGCAATTAGAATAGAATACAAAGGAGAAATATTAAATGAATAGTTTTATTGGATGGATTGGTGGTAAGAAATTATTGAGAAAAGCGATTATTGAAAGGTTTCCAGTAGATGGCTTCAATAGATACATAGAAGTATTTGGTGGTGCTGGATGGGTACTTTTTGGAAAAGAGCCAGGAAAGGAATTAGAGGTATTCAATGATATCAATAGTAACCTGATTAATCTGTATCGGTGCATTAAATATCATAGCGAAGAATTACAAAAGGAACTGAACTGGCTACTCGTATCCAGAGAACAGTTTTTTGATAATAAATGTCAGTTAGAGGTAAGAGGACTTACAGATATACAGAGAGCTGCCAGATATTTTTATATTATTAAGGTAAGCTTTGGTTCAGATCATAGGTCTTTTGGAACTAATAAGAGGAATTTGCTAACTTCTATTGAATATTTACATGAAGTGCAAGAGCGTTTAAAAAATGTAGTGATTGAAAATAAAGATTTTTCCAACATTATAGAAGTTTATGATAGACCAGGCGCATTGTTCTATCTAGACCCGCCATATCATGGCACAGAAAAATATTATGGCTACGATTTTGGAATCAAACAACATGTTGATTTGAACACCATTTTAAAGAACATCAATGGACGGTTTATTTTATTTTATTTTATCTTATAATGATGACGAGTTTATCCGCGAATTATATAAAGACTTTCATGTTGAAGGAATCAGTCGAAATTGTGGTCTTTCAAATAAATCAGAAGCGAAGAATTTTAACGAACTGATAATAAGAAACTTTTAAGTATTATTTTTTTAGGGTATAAATAACGAGATACGTTATATTTTAACAAAATGATATTTGAAAGTATGTCCCATGGTAAAATTTAGCAAAGGGGCATGAAAAAATGGTTAAAATTTACTTGTCACGAATTCTTGGCGAAAAAAGATGGACGCAGAAAGACTTGGCTGAAGCTACTGGAATCAGACCGTCAACTATTAACGAATGGTATCACGAGCTTGTTTCTTGTTTGAATGTAGACCACATAGACAAAATCTGTGAGGCACTTGGTTGCCAGATTACTGACTTGCTGGAATACATACCAAATGAGCAAAAAACTACTGGTAAAGATTTGATTCTGGAGGAACATGGGAATCGTAAGCCTAAAAAAGAAAAGAAGTAAAACGTGAAAGAGGCACTTAAATGGTATTTAAAATCCGTTTAAGTGTCTCTTATAAATTTATTGAAAAAAGAGGTTTTTGTATTTTGTACGAAAAAAATTTGTATTTTATGCGCAAAGCTACACCCGCCGTGTGAAAAAGGTCTTGCGAAATAAAGAGGAACATGCTTAAATAGAGAAAAGGCAGGGATGGGGGCGGCGACCATGAAGCTACTTGCGGTATTTGATGCAAAGGATTATCAGGATACGGTAAAGGTAAACGAAAAATATTCCGTGCGCGGGATTATTTTTCGCGAGGGCAGGCTTGCCATGCAGTGCAGCAGAGACGGAGAGTACAAGCTCCCGGGCGGAGGTATGGAGCCGGGAGAGACCCGCGTTCAGACTCTGATGCGGGAAATAGGTGAGGAGACAGGGCTTCTTGTGGTGGAGGACAGTATCCGTGAAATCGGTGAGATACAGGAAATCCGCAGGGATATTTTTGACCCGGACTGTAAATATATCTGTCACTCTTTATTCTATTATTGCAGGGTGGAGGAGGAGCGGGCGCAGCTAAGGCTTACCCCCAGCGAAGAGGCAAAGGGCTATTATCTGAAATGGGCCTCCCCGGAGGAGATTTGCAGGACAAATCGTATTCTCGCAAAAGACCCCTGGATTATGCGGGACACCGCTTTTGTGAAGATGCTGATGGACGGGAGCGTTTCGCTGCCGGAGAAATAGTGTTTTTTTCTGGAAGAATGACGACAGATATGTTATACTAAGCGGGTACATGCTTGTATCACGCTGATAAAGGAGGGGCTATGGACGATAATTATATTACACTGACCATTGGAAAGCAGAAGAATATCGCATTGATTGCGCATGATAATAAAAAAGCGGAGTTGATTGACTGGTGCGAGACAAATAAAGAAATTTTAAAAAATCATTTTCTCTGTGGAACCGGGACGACGGCACGGATGATAACGGATCATACAGGGCTTCCGGTCAGAGGCTATAACAGCGGCCCGCTCGGGGGAGACCAGCAGATTGGAGCCAAAATCGTGGAGGGAAAAGTAGATTTCGTGATATTCTTTTCCGATCCCTTGACGGCACAGCCCCATGACCCGGATGTAAAGGCGCTTCTTCGGATTGCGCAGGTGTACGATATTCCGATTGCGAATAACCGCGCTTCCGCGGATTTTATGATTCAATCGGCATATATGAATCAGGAATACGAGCATGAAATCATTAACTTTAGGAAAAATATCAAAGAACGTTCAGAGACATTATAGAGGGGAGCAGATTTCATGAGCAGAGTAGCGATTGTATCGGACAGCAACAGCGGCATTACGCAGACACAGGCAAAGGAGCTGGGAATTACCGTACTTCCGATGCCATTTATTATTGGAGACAAGACGCTGTATGAAGATATTGATTTGAATCAGGATGAATTTTACCGCATGCTTACGGAAAATGCGGATATTTCGACATCAATGCCCCTGGTGGGCAATGTGACGGACACCTGGGACGGACTGTTAAAGGAGTACGATGAGATTGTTCATATCCCGATGTCATCGGGCTTAAGCGGTTCCTGTGAGACGGCGATGATGCTGGCGCAGGATTACGACGGAAAAGTACAGGTGGTCAATAACCAGCGTATTTCCGTGACGCAGCGGCAGTCGGTGCTGGACGCGCTGGCACTTGCGCAGAAAGGAAAAAGCGCTGCCGAAATCAAGGAGATTCTGGAGCGGGACAAGCTTCAGTCATCAATTTATATTATGGTAGATACTTTGTATTACCTGAAAAAGGGCGGAAGGATCACGCCGGCGGCCGCGGCATTGGGAACGCTGTTAAAGCTGAAGCCGGTGCTGCAGATCCAGGGGGAAAAGCTGGATGCGTTTGCAAAGGCAAGAACCGTTAAGCAGGCAAAGAATATTATGATCCAGGCGATGAAGAATGATTTTGAGAACCGCTTTTTAGACCCTGCGGGAGAGCATATGTATCTGGAAATGGCGTACACGCATAATCTTGAAGAGGCGGAAGCTTTCCGAAAAGAAGTGCAGGAAACGTTTCCGGGCATGGAGATTCAGATGGATCCGCTTTCCTTAAGCGTATCCTGCCATATCGGACCGGGAGCGCTTGCGGTTGCATGCTCCAGAAAGCTTCCGGAACTGGAAGAACAGGCTTCAGCGTAGCTGAGCCTGTTTTTTCATTTTTTGCTGCCAGACAAGATAGGTCACAAACAGCAAAAGACCGGTGGAGACCCAGGCTGCCGGGTCGGCAAGGCAGATGGTCAGATAACCCAGGGACTCTGGCAGAAAGGCGATGACGGCAAAGCGGGCGACGAGCTCAAGGATACCGCTTAACATCGGCACCAGACCGCGGCCCAGGCCCTGCAGGGCATTGCGGTACAGATAGATCATCGCGAGCGGCAGATAAAACCAGCTGACGGTTTTCAGGTACTGCATGGCGTAGGAAAAGATTTCCTCCGAGGGGTCGCTTACGAACCAGCTCACAATAAATTCACCTGCGAAAACGCTGATGGCGGCAGCTGCCGCTGCCGCGCCGATGCAGATGAAAAAGCCCTTTTTCATGCCGTCAAAAATACGATCAAATTTCCCGGCGCCGAGATTCTGACCGCAGTAGGTCGCGATTGCAGTTCCGAGCGTCGGCATGGTCTGTGTGGCAATATTATAGACCTTGGAGCCTGCGGTGAAGGCAGCGACGACGCTTGAACCGAAAACATTGACGGCGCTCTGCAGCACCATCGTTCCGATAGCCGTAATCGAGTAATTGAGAGCCATTGGAATACCGACAGAGAGCATACTCCCGACGCCGCGCAGATCAAGATAATAATCCTTTTTTGTGGTTCTTAAGATTTCGAATTTCCAAATCATATACACCAGGCACAGGACGGCGGAGACACCCTGAGAGATAATCGTAGCGTACGCAGCCCCGGCAGTCCCGAGCTTTACCGTCACAATCAGGAAAATATCAAGCACAACATTTAAAAAAGACGATAAGATCAGGAAATAAAGCGGTGTTTTGCTGTCCCCGATTCCGCGCAGGATTCCGGCTGTCACGTTATAAAACATCGTCAGGATGATGCCGCCGAAAATCACCTTGATATAGTCATCCGCCATATCCAGAATATTTTCGGGCGTGTTCATCCAGATTAAAAATTGTCTGGAGGCGGCGACCGTTGGAACCGTGAGCAAAACAGAGACGATTACCGTGAGGATAAAAGCGAGCGCGACATAGTGCCGCAAGCGCTTGAAATCCCGGGCGCCGAAGGCCTGGGAAACCATGACGCCGAAGCCCTGTGCGATTCCCATCGCAAAGCCCAGTACCAGAAACATAATGCTGCCGGTGGAGCCGACGGCGGCAAGGGCCTCCTCACCCAGATATCTGCCTACGATAATGGTGTCTACCATATTGTAGAATTGCTGGAACAGATTGCCCAGAAGAACGGGTATGGAAAAAAGAAGAATCATTTTCAGCGGACTGCCGCTTGTCATATCTTTTGTCATGGTACTGGAATCTCCTTTCAAACTTTGATATAGTAATGGCATAAGCGTGTGCCGAGGGTAAGTATACGGCAGAAATCCGGAAATGACAAGCGGGGAAAATCACTTTTTTTCTAAAAATTTGACGGCCATCAAAGGCGGATGGGGAATCGAATGGATATCAATCTGGAATACTATAAAATATTTTATTATGTGGCAAAATACGGCAGTATTACGCAGGCGGCCGAGAGGCTGTCCATTTCACAGCCGGCGGTGAGCCAGGCGGTCCGGCATCTGGAGGGAGGGCTTGGCTGCGCGTTGTTTGTGCGGACGGCAAAGGGCGTAAGGCTGACCAAGGAAGGCGGAATGCTCTTTTCCTATGTGGAGCGCGGCTATGAAACCATTCTTTCCGGTGAAAGAAAGCTTTCGGAAATGCTGAACCTGGAAAAGGGGGAAATCTGTGTCGGAGCGAGCGATATGACGCTGCAATTTTATCTGCTGCCCTATTTGGAACGGTTCCATGAAAAATATCCGAAAATCCGGGTGACCGTGACGAACGCGCCCACGCCGGAGACCTTAAGGCACCTTGCGGACGGCAAGATTGATTTCGGAATCGTGAGCACGCCTCTGGACGAAAAAAAGGGGCTGCGTATCACGCCCGTGCGGAAGATCCGTGACGTTTTTGTGGCAGGAAAAAAATATGAGCATTTAAAGGGGAAGACGCTCAGTTATCGGGAACTGATGCAATATCCGCTGATGTGCCTGGAGGGCAGCACCTCCACAAGGCATTATGTCGAGCGCTTCCTGGCCGGGCAGGGAGTTTCTTTAAGCCCGGAATTTGAGCTTGCCACCAGTGATATGCTCATCCAGTTTGCCCTGCGCAATCTCGGGATTGCAAGCGTTGTGGAGGATTTTGCGGCGGAGTATCTGAAAAAGGAAGCATTGTTTCAGCTTCGGTTTGAACAGGAGATTCCCGAGAGGGAATTTTGTATTGTTTCGGACGAGCGGATTCCGATGTCGGCGGCTGCCGCGAAGCTTTTATCCTGTCTCTGCGCGGGAGCGGGCGGTTCATAAGCGGCATAATGAATAATTATGTCAGATATAATGAATATTAATTTTACTTATATGGATGTATCAGGTATAATCAGGAAGGAAAAGCGGGAAACGGTGTTTTCGTTTTCTGCGCACAAGAAGAGAAGCTAGGAGGAAGATTCAAATGGTGAAAGCAGTAGTTGGAGCCAACTGGGGCGATGAGGGAAAAGGAAAGATTACAGATATGCTCGCGAAAGAGGCGGATATTATCGTACGTTTTCAGGGCGGAGCAAACGCGGGCCATACCATTGTAAATGATTATGGAAAGTTTGCGCTTCACACCCTGCCCTCAGGTGTGTTTTATACGCACACCACAAGCATTATCGGAAATGGCGTTGCGTTAAATATTCCGGTGCTGATGAAAGAGGTGCAGTCGATTGTAGACAGAGGCGTGCCGAAGCCGAAGCTTTTGGTGTCGGACCGCGCGCAGATCGTAATGCCGTACCATATTTTGTTTGACCAGTACGAGGAGGAGCGCCTCGGCGGCAAATCCTTCGGCTCGACCAAATCGGGAATTGCACCGTTTTATTCCGACAAATATGCGAAAATCGGTTTTCAGGTCAGCGAATTATTTGATGAGGAGCTGTTAAAGGAGAAGGTGGTCCGGATTGCGGAAACCAAAAACGTATTGCTGGAGCATTTATACCACAAGCCGTTAATCGATCCTAACGAGCTGCTTGAAACGCTGCATGAGTACCGCGACATGATCGAGCCTTATGTGTGCGATGTTTCTTCCTATCTTGATAAAGCAATCAAAGAAAATAAGACGATTCTGCTGGAAGGGCAGCTCGGTACCTTAAAGGATCCGGATCACGGAATTTACCCGATGGTCACATCTTCCTCCACGCTTGCGGCTTACGGTGCAATCGGCGCAGGTATTCCGCCCTATGAAATTAAGCAGATCGTGACGGTCTGCAAAGCTTATTCTTCAGCGGTCGGCGCAGGCGCGTTTGTCAGCGAGATTTTCGGTGACGAGGCGGACGAGCTGAGACGGCGCGGCGGAGACGGCGGCGAATTCGGCGCCACGACGGGACGTCCGCGGCGTATGGGCTGGTTTGACTGTGTGGCAAGCAAATACGGCTGCCGTTTGCAGGGCACGACCGATGTTGCATTTACCGTGCTCGACGTGCTGGGCTATCTGGATGAAATTCCGGTTTGTGTCGGCTACGAAATCGACGGCGAAGTGACGACGGATTTCCCGACCACCGCGAAGCTTGAGAAGGCAAAGCCGGTACTCAAAAAGCTGCCGGGCTGGAAATGCGACATCCGGGGCATTAAAAATTATGACGATCTTCCCGAGAACTGCAAGAAGTACGTAGAATTTATCGAGGAGCAGATTGGTTATCCGATTACGATGGTATCGAACGGTCCGGGCAGAGATGATATTATTTATCGCACGAAGTAAAAAGTGGAGAATCATATGATACGCAATGTTATTTTTGACGTGGGAAAAGTGCTGGTGGAATGGGAGCCTGTGGAAGCGATGCGCCGCCTGGGGATGGATGAAAAGACTGTCCGGGCGGTGGCGGACGCGACGGTGAACACACCGGATTGGGACGAGTCGGACCGCGGTCTGCTGTCTCCGGATGAGCTGCTTTCCCGTTTTATCGGGAAAGCGCCGGAATATGAGAAGGAAATCCGGCTGTTCTGGGAGCATATCGATACTGCGATTTACCAGTTTGATTATGTGAAGGAATGGATGAGACGGCTGAAAAATAACGGCTACAGGCTCTATATTCTTTCTAATTACGGAGAATGGACCTACCATCATACGCAGGAGGCATTGTCGTTCCTTGCGGATGTGGACGGAGCGCTGTTTTCTTATCAGGCAAAGCAGATTAAGCCGGAGCCGGAGATTTATCAGTCTCTGCTCAAAAAGTTTGATTTAAAGCCCTCCGAGTGCGTATTTCTCGATGACCGTGAGGAAAATATCCGGGGTGCGAAGGAGCAGGGCATCGCGGGGATTTTGTTCACATCGTATGAGGACGCGCTTGTACGCTTGAAGGAACTGGGAATTGAATAAGGATGCACTCCCTTTGGAGCGCCGCCGTCTGGCGGCGCTTTTTTCAGTTTGTGCAGAAGGTTTCGGTTTTCACAGATTTATCACAAAACTATCCCTGTTTGAACACATTTAAACGCTAACCTGTATAGGAGTTATTAATGTGGAAAAAGGAGGAGTCAGGCGTGATTGAAATCAATCATCTGGTAAAAAAGTACGGCAGCCACATGGCCGTAGACGATTTGTCGCTTACGGTGGAGCCGGGCAAAATCTATGGATTTTTGGGGCCTAACGGCGCGGGAAAATCGACGACGATGAACATCATCACCGGGTATCTTGCCGCAACGGCAGGAGAAGTCAGAATCAACGGTTTTGATGTGGTGGCACAGCCGGAGGAGGCAAAAAAATGTGTAGGTTATCTGCCGGAGCTGCCGCCGCTTTATATGGATATGACGGTAAAGGAATATCTCGATTTTGTGGCGGAGTTAAAAAAACTGCAAAAGAGCCTGCGTGCGGGCTATGTGAAGGAGGCTATGAAGATTACGCAGACGGAGGAGGTCAGGGGACGGTTGATTCGGAACCTCTCCAAGGGCTACCGGCAGAGAGTCGGCTTTGCCCAGGCGGTCCTCGGTTATCCGGAAATTATTATTCTGGATGAGCCTACCGTTGGACTCGACCCGAAACAGATTATTGAAATCCGTGACCTGATTAAGGAGCTTGGAAAAAAGCATACCGTGATTTTAAGCTCACACATTCTGTCCGAAATATCGGCGGTCTGCGACCATGTCTTTATCATATCGAAGGGGAAACTGGTGGCGAGCGATTCCACCGGGAATCTACTGGATCAGATGACAGGGGCGCAGGAAATCGAGCTTTTGGTAAAGGCGGAGCCGTCTCTGGCGGGAACAAGGATACTGCAGCTCGCCCAGGTGGAGCGCTGTGAGCTGCTGGAACAAAGGGAGCCGGAAACGGCCGCGGTGCGTATCACCGCAAAGAAAGATTGCGATGTGCGCGAGGCGGTATATCATGCCTGTGTGAATTTCAATATGCCGATTTTGGAGATGAAGGAATCCTCCAAATCACTCGAAGATGTATTTCTTGAGCTGACGTCGCAGGAAGGAGGAGCAAGGTAATGTTTGCCATTTTTAAAAGAGAAATCAAAGCATATTTCCGGACTGTGGTAGGCTGGCTTTTCATCGCTGCGGTGCTCGCCCTGTACGGACTGTACTTTTATGCCTACAATCTGCGTTCCGGGTATCCTTATATTTCCTATTCCCTGTCCGCGATTGCGTTTATCATGCTGATTGCCGTTCCGGTTCTTACCATGCGCAGCTTTGCGGAGGAGCGGCATACCAAAACAGACCAGCTTGTGCTGACCGCGCCGGTATCGCTCGGAAAGATTGTTTTCGGGAAATATCTTGCAATGGTCGGCGTATTTACAGCCGCAATGGCAGTGATAGCCCTGACGCCGCTTTTTTTATCCATTTACGGAACGGTTCCTATGGGTGAGAGCTATGTGGCGCTGCTCGGCTTCTGGCTATACGGCTGTGCCTGCATTGCAATCGGCATGCTGATGTCGGTATTGACGGAAAGTCAGGTCATTGCTGCGGTGCTGGCCTTTGCGGTTTTGTTTTTGGGCTATATGATGTCGAGTATTACCGGCCTGATTTCCCAGAGCGGAAATATCCTGACTGCGATACTGGGCGCCTATGATTTGTATACACCGTTGGAAAGCTTTATGAACGGCTGTCTGGATTTGACGGGGCTTGTATATTTCCTCTCCGTGATCGGGCTCTGCCTGTTTTTAAGCTGCCAGCTCATCCAGAAAAGACGGTATTCCGTCAGCACGAAAAAAATCGCGCTCGGAGCGTTTTCCATCGGAACGATTGTGATTGCGTGCGCTGTGGCAGTCGGCGTAAATCTTGTAGTGAGGGAGCTGCCTTCCACTGTGACGGCGATTGACGCTACTTCCACGCAGCTTTACTCTATTACGGATACGACGAAGGATTATCTGAAAGGACTGAACGAGGACGTGACGATTTACGTCCTGGCGGCAGAAAATGGCGGGGATTCGACGTTGGCGGAGACCTTACAGAGGTACGAGGATCTTTCCGACCACATCAAAGTCGAATATAAGAATCCGTCCACAAATCCGACCTTTTATCAGCAATATACGAGCGAGGCACCGTCCGCGGGAAGTATGATTGTGGTGAGTGAACAGCGCTCGCGGGTGATTGATTACAGTGATATATACGAATACTCATTTGATTATTCCACCTATTCGCAGTCGTTGGAAGGATATGACGCAGAGGGCCAGCTTACGAGTGCGATTCAGTATGTCACAATGGATTCCTCAGAGCTTCCGGTGATCTATGAGATTACCGGGCACGGGGAGACTGCATTGTCCGGCGGCTTTACCGAGGCGGTGGAAAAAGCGAATATGACGCTGTCGGAGCTGACGCTCTTAACCGAGGATGCGGTGCCGGAGGACGCGGCGGCGATTATTATTAACGGACCTTCCTCTGATTTTTCCGAGGATGACGCAAAGAAGGTGACGGATTATCTGGAAAACGGCGGAAAGGCCCTGATAGTCACGAACTTTGAGTATAAAAATCTGACCAATTTCGAGAGTATTTTATCTTCCTACGGAATTGAACGCGTGGACGGCATCGTGATGGAAAACGACGCTTCCTACTATTATAATAATATTCCCTATTATCTGCTGCCGGACGTGGCGAGCAGCAGCTATACGACCTCGGTGAGCGGAAAATATATTTTTGCTCCTTACAGCGAGGCGTTCAGCTATAACGGCGAGTCGGAGGATGTGACCTATACCGCTCTGCTGGAGACGACAGAAGCTGCGGTTTCCAAAATTGATGTGGCCAATGCAACCACCTCGCAGAAGGAGGATGGAGATATCGAAGGACCGTTTGCAATTGCGCTTGCAGCGGAGCGGACGGTAGATGACGTGACGTCACAGATTGTTGTGGCGGGGTCCGTAAACCTGTTTACAGATTCTACGAACGCCATTGTTTCGGGAAATAATGTTTCCATGTTTACAGATATTATTTCCGAGCTGACAGGCGGAGAGGAAGAGGATACGGCAGTGATTCCGGTGAAAGAATATACGCTTGGCACCATTACGGTAACCTCTATCTCTGCGATTATCGGAGGTCTGGCGGCAAGCATTCTCGTGCCGATTGTGCTCCTTGTCATCGGAATCGTGATTTGGGCAGTCAGGAGGAAAAAATAATGGAAAAACAGAAAAAACAGTTATTGGTGCTGCTGGTACTGCTGATTCTGCTGATTCTTGCGTATATCGGCATATCGTTTTACAATACCTCAAAGGAGGAAGAGGAAGCGGAACAGGCGGAAGCGGAGACCATTCACGTTACCAGCCTTTCGGTTTCCGATATTACTGAGTTCTCTTATGTATTGGATGGGGAAACACTTTCCTTTACGAAGAACGGCAGTGATTGGAGCTATGATGCGGATCAGAGCATTGATATCGATGAGGATGTGCTGGAAACGCTGCTGGAGAAAGCGGCGGATATTACGTCCACGGAGGAAGTCACCGAATATGACAATTTGGCTGATTTCGGGCTGGAGGAACCTGCCAACGTGATTTCGCTGACGACGGAGGAGGCGACAACCACCATTTACGTCGGAAGTGAGAACGAAGTTACAGGAGATTATTATCTGATGCTTGCGGACGGAGATACCATTTACGTGGTGGATTCCACAGTCGCGACCGGATTTAATAAAACAATCGAAGATCTGACGGCTGAGCCGGAGGATACCGAGACGGAGACGCCGGAAGAAACGGAAACTACGGAGAACGCTGTATTGGAGGATTCCACGGAATAGTGGAAACGCTGCCCTGGGACATGGAAAATGTCACAAGGGCGGCGTTTTTTTACTTATAACATTCTGTAAAAACAAGAAACATTTCTGCCAAGGCAAAACGAAAAAAAACGAAATTTTCTTGCGAGAGCATATGTAATGTAGTAAAATAGAAGAATAATATTTGTCGGTCTGGTACGAAAGAACTAAAAAGAGGCTGGCCATCACAGCACCGGCAGACAATAAGCGGTAAAGGAGAAATGGCATGAAATATCAAAAACAGAACATTTGTTCTTGGGGGGGGGGGGGTAAAAAGTAACATGGGAATGCTGCAACGAGTGGGACGGGGGATTCGAATGACTGCAGCCTTGTTGCTGGTATTTACGCTCTTATTACAGGCTGCTCCAATGGAAGTCTTTGCCGCGGGCAGCGGCGTGGCAAAATATGATTCCATCAATGAATTTCAGGAGGCGCGGTGGCTGGAAATTCAAAATGACATGTTGGAGAAAGCGGACGGGACGGACGAGGAGTTTACTTACCGGACTCCGTCGCAGATAAACACGATGTTGAGCCCTGGCGGCGGCTGGCAGGTCGCCCCGGGAAATGATTACTTTAACTGGGTAGACAATGAGACGCTTGCAGAGCGGGGCATTATGGCCTGGGACGGCGGGACTTCCAGTGTGAGCTATACGACGTCAACCTATCAGTATGAGGACAGCTATACACAAGGAAGCGATGGCACAATCCAGAGTGCTTCTTCTAGTGTGACCTATGGGGAATATAACGTCAGTAATGCGAGAGAGCTGAAATATGTCATGACACAGATAGGGAATGCGAATGTCAAGATTAATCTGACCAATGATATAAACCTGAACGGTCAGGAGCAGAATTGGACGCCGATAGATACAGGCAGCGGACGATGGGTTTATCTGGAAGGAAATGGTCATACCATTTACAACATGCGGGCAGGAGTATCGGGAAGTAGCGCTGTGGCAGGGCTTTTTGGCCTTGTGACAAGTAAACTGATTGTAAAAAATTTGAATTTTCAGTCTACCATGCTTTTAAATCAGAGGGCAGGGGTGAATAGCTGTTCAGGTACAGTTTATGGACAGTTAAGTGTATCAGGTTCTGCTTATTTGTACAATGTTCATGCAAGGGAAGGATATGTACATGGAAATCAAAATTATGCAGGCGGTTTGATGGGATATACATATTCTTACAGTGCTTTTATAAAGAAATGCTCCACAGAGGATTATTATGTCAGGGGTGCGTCTCATGTAGGTGGCTTATCGGGAGTTTTTAGAAGTTACACAAATAGTAATGATACGGTATATAGTGGTGCATTTCCATCAGTTCCGGAGGCCTTTATGAATAATACCATAACTTTAGGTGCTATGGCGGAGGACTGCTATTCCATAGATAGTGAGGTATTTTCCGTTTCGGCTGGAACGGCTGCGGACTCCGGAGGAATGTTCTCCTGTGTTGCCGGGACGGTTATCCGTAACTGCTATACGAATAACGTGATGTACGGCGATGAACAGACCGGTGCTTTTGTAGGAAGAATAATGGCAGGGAGAGAGTCAGGAATAAACTATAGTGGTTACTATTATGATGATAATTTTACACTCAGTGTCAATTCGTATTTTGAAAACTGTTATACCTCCGGAGTCGTGGAAGGAAACAAGAAGATTGGCGGTTTTGCAGGGTATATTGCAGGGGGGAATGCATATAATGGTCAAATAAATGGCGGAAATGTGGTGTTTAAAAACTGCTATTCCACTGCCATGGTGGGAATGGACTACGCGGGGACGGATCTGGGTGGTTTTGTCGGTTATGATGAAAGTAACTGTATGACAGACATGACGATTGACGTCAACGGAACAGACCGGGTTATTAGTGGAAGTGCCTTTATTAACTGCTATGCCGCAGGTGAGGTCGGCAACATCCTGACAGACACGACCGTGACTACAGTTGCAGAGACCAGCCGCACGCCGCGTCTCGGCGGTTTTATCGGAAGCGGTTACCGTCTGCCCGGGTATTATGAAGAGTGCTATTACGACATGCAGACGACCGCGATGCGCGAGCGCGTCAGCGGGGACGGAACGGCGCGGGACGGCATCACCGGCGTCTACACACAGGGTTCATTTGCCAAGGG
>CALWHT010000031.1 GCA_944380515.1 uncultured Roseburia sp. | reverse complement strand
AATTCGGTCATTAGCCCTCCAAAAGTGGATAAGTTCAGGAGAAAAATAAAAGTTGTGAATAACTTATTTTTTTCTAAGAAATCCATTGTCATATGGCAGTCAAATATATTTTACCGTTTAAAATTGCGTTTTGGGAAAAACAGTTGCTTTTCCCTGTTAATGCAATTATAATAGAATATAGATTGCATAGCGGAAAAAGCTGGGAGGATGGCTTATTATGTCAGAAAAGACGAGTGCCGAAGTTATTATCGGCGGCAAGGTATACACCCTGAGCGGCTATGAGGGGGAGGAATACCTGCAGAAGGTAGCGGCTTACATAAACAATAAAATAAATGAGCTGGAAAGCATCGGCGAATACCGCCGCTTCCCGGCGGATATGAAGGCGACCCTGATACAGCTTAATATTGCGGACGATTATTTTAAGGCAAAGGCACAGGCCGAAAAGCTGGAGCGCGAGCTGGAGGAAAAGGATAAAGAGGTCTATAATTTAAAGCATGATTTAATTTCCAACCAGATAAAGGCGGAGAGCGATGCGAAGGAGCTCAAAAAGCTGGAAAAGGAGAATCGTGAGCTTTTGCTCAACAAGGCGCGCCTGGAGGCGTCTCTTGAGGATTCCCTGCTTGGCAAGGTAAAGTCAAAGCCGGGACATGGACAGGCGAAGCAGGAGCCTGGAGAAGGAAAGACCAGGAATCCGGCTCCGGCGACGAAAAAGGATACAACCGAAGAAGCATTGTAAGGGGACGGAGCTAGTTTTCGTCCCTTCTTTTGTTTCTTTGCGGGAAGGCGGGACACTTAGAATGACAGAAGGCAGAAAAAAAAGAGAAATCGAATTGCTGGCTCCGGCGGGCTCCTATGAGACCTTTCAGGCGGTGATCAACGCCGGTGCGGATGCGGTTTACCTCGGCGGAAGCCGTTTCGGCGCGAGGGCATATGCGGATAATTTCGGCGAACAGGAGCTGCTGGAGGCGATTGATTATGCACATCTTCATGGGAGAGCCGTTTATCTTACCGTAAATACCCTGTTTAAGGAACGGGAGCTGGAGGATGAGCTGTATTCCTATCTGCGCCCGTATTATGAGCAGGGACTGGACGCTGTCATTTTACAGGATCTCGGCGCGTTTTACCGGGTGCAAAGCTGGTTCCCGGGGTTATCCGTTCACACGAGCACCCAGATGACGGTTGCCGACCGTTACGGGGCCGGACTGATGAAGCAGCTTGGGGCAGCCCGTATCGTGACGGCTCGTGAAATGTCCTTTGCGGAAATCAAAGCGATTCATGATGAGGTGGATATCGAAATCGAAAGCTTTGTGCACGGGGCGCTCTGTTATTGCTATTCGGGGCAGTGCCTGCTCAGCAGCATGCTTGGCGGAAGAAGCGGCAACCGGGGAAGATGCGCTCAGCCCTGCCGCCTGCCCTATGAAGCGTATGACGCTCATTTCAAGAAAATCCAACCAAACGATAAAAAATTAAAGGAAGATTATATTTTAAGCCCGAAGGATTTATGCACGGTCGACGTTATCCCGGAGCTGGTGGAGTGCGGCATTGATTCTTTTAAGATAGAGGGCAGGATGAAGCAGGCGGAGTATGCGGCCGGCGTGGTGTCTGTCTATCGGAAATATCTGGATCAATATCTGGAATGTTTTGAGCGCGTCGGGGATGCGCGTCTGGCAAAGGAGGCGTATCGTGTCTCAAAGGAGGACAGGAGAAGCCTGTTTGATTTTGGAAACCGCAGCGGCTTTACGGAGGGGTATTACCGGAAGCATAACGGCAGGGATATGATAACGCTGGAGAAGCCGAATCATGCGAAAGGAAATGAAGCGCTTTGGGCGGATATCCGCAGACGCTATATTCAGACAGAAAGTAAAGAAAAAATAAAAGGAAAATTAATACTTTTCAAAGATTTTCCTGCTAAAATGGAGGTATCCCTTGGAAAATCGACAATATCTGTTTCCGGGGATATCGTGCAGCCAGCACAGCGTCAGCCGCTTTCCCGGGAGAAGGTGGAGAGCAGCATCAAAAAGACGGGGAACACCCCTTACGAATTTGAGTCGCTTGAAATTGAGATGGAGCCGGATGTGTTTTTGCCCGTACAGTCCTTAAATCAGCTTCGAAGGGAAGCGCTTAAGGCATTGGGAGAGGAGGCGTTGAAAGGCTTTCGCCGGACGCCGCGAAAGCTGCCCGGCACGGAAGGGGAGCTGCCGGTTGACGCGGAAGGGGCAGATACGGGAAAGCCGTTTTTGTCTGTCTCTATTGAAGAGCGCTCACAGCTTGCGCCGCTGCTGTCCTATCCGTATGTGGGGGCGGTTTATTTAGACAGCACCTGCTATGCGAGGGATGCGCTGGAGACGGAGCTTATTGAGGATATCGGGCTGATTCGTGCGTCGGGAAAGGAAGCCTATTATGTGCTTCCGACAGTACTGCGTATGGAAACGGAGAGTTTTTATCTGGCACACAAGGACTGCCTGCGGCAGGCGGACGGAATTGTGGTAAAAAGCCTGGACGCGCTTGCTTTTGTGCGAAGGGAGCTTCCGGAGGACTGTCCCGTCCTTTTGGACGCCGGGCTGTATACATACAATCATGCGGCAAAGAAGCTGCTTGCGGCATTTCGTCCGGTCCGTGACACGGTTCCGCTGGAGTTGAACCGAAAGGAGCTTTTCGGCAGGGATAACCGAAACAGTGAAATCGTGCTTTACGGGAGGCTTCCTCTGATGACGTCGGCGCAGTGCGTCCATGCCAATTTGACAGGCTGCGACAGAAAGCCGACAGTCACCTGGTTAAAGGACCGCTACGGGAAATATTTTCCCGTAAAAAATAACTGCGCGGAATGCTATAATACCGTCTATAATACGGCACCGCTGATTTTATTCGGCTTCCGCAGTGATTTTGAGCGGATGGGACTTTGGTTTTACCGAATTTCCTTTACGATTGAGAGCGAAGCGCAGGTTGGAGAGATTATGAATCTTTATGAAAAGGCGTTTCTTGGCGGGGAGGCGAATGTGCAGCAATGGTATCCGAAAGAATATACCAACGGGCATTACAGGCGAGGAGTAGAATAACGGAATGACAAACCTTATCGTAGAAGTTTCCAAGTATCTGATGATTATATTATTTGCGTGTTATACCTACGAATGCTTTTCGGCATTCCGCAGTAAAATCAGCGCAAAGAAGCAAAACAGAATATTTGACCGGCAGCTTTTTCTGATGTATCTGATTCATCTGGACGGATTTCTTGTGATTTATACGGTGACGGATGAGCTGAACATCATTATCCTTTATTTCCTGCAGGTCATATTGGTGACGGTGCTGATCGCAAATTATCAGCTTCTTTATCCGAAAGCCTCAAGGCTTGTGACCAACAATATGTGCATGCTGCTTTTGATTGGCTTTATCATTCTGACGCGTCTTTCCTATGACAATGCGGTCAGGCAGTATGCCATATCCATTGCGGCGACGGTCATCACTATCGTTATTCCGGTTATCATCCGCAAGGTACGGTTTTTGCGGAGGCTGACCTGGCTGTATGCTCTGTTGGGCATCGCGGGGCTGGCGGCCGTGAACCTGTTCGGCAGCACCAGCTACGGGGCAAAAATTTCCATTTCCATCGGCGGCGCATTTTCCATACAGCCGGCTGAATTTATTAAAATTATTTTTGTATTTTTTGTCGCCGGCATGCTTTACCAAAATACACAATTCAAACAGGTCTGCATCGCGACGGCGGTTGCCGCGGTTCATGTGCTGATTCTGGTGGCATCCAGGGATCTCGGGGGCGCGCTGATTTTCTTTGTGACTTATCTGGTGATGCTGTATGTGGCGACGAGGAAGCTGTTTTATTTTGCGGGAGGCATTGCGGTGGGCTGCATAGCCGCGGTGGTGGCCTACGGACTGTTTTCGCATGTCAGGGTGCGCGTCCTTGCATGGAGTGACCCGCTGAGCGTGATTGAGGACGAGGGCTATCAGATTTGCCAGTCGCTGTTTGCAATCGGCACGGGAGGCTGGTTCGGCACGGGACTTTACCAGGGCTCGCCGAATAAGATTCCGGTGGTCGAGCAGGATTTCATTTTTTCCGCCATTTCAGAGGAGATGGGAGGAATTTTTGCAATCTGTCTGATTATGGTTTGTATCAGCTGCTTCCTTATGTTTTTAAATATTGCGATGCAGATGAAGGAGCAGTTTTATAAGCTGGTAGCGCTGGGACTCGGAACGGTCTATGCGTTTCAGGTGTTCCTGACCATCGGCGGTGTGACGAAATTTATTCCGTCCACGGGCGTAACGCTGCCGTTGGTAAGCTACGGGGGAAGCTCTCTGCTTGCGACTATGATATTGTTCGCGGTCATTCAGGGACTTTATATTTTGAGACAGGATGAGGGAGGTACAAATGCAAGAAAAAAACAGCAAAGAGCAGAAGCAGCCGCAGGGATCGAAGAAATCTCATAAGCCGAAAAAAAGTTCGAAAAACAGAGAATTTGCAGTGGTTGCCTACTCCTTTCTCGGGCTGTTTCTCTGCCTGATGGGATATTTTACGTATTTTCAGTTTTTCAGAAGTGAGGAATTTATTAACAATCCCTATAATACAAGGCAGGAATCCTTTGCCACAAAGATAACGCGGGGGAAGATTCTCTCGGTGGGAGGGGAGGTTCTTGCAGAAACAGTTACGGACAGTGAGGGAAACGAGACGAGAAGATATCCTTACGGCAGTATATTTTCCCATATTGTGGGGTATTCTACCAAGGGAAAATCTGGGATTGAGTCGCTGGCCAATTTTAATCTGCTGCGCTCAAACACCCCGTTTCTGGAAAAGGTGGGGGATGAGATGCAGGGGGAAAAAAGCCCTGGAGATAACGTAGTCACAACTCTGGACTATGATTTGCAGGCAACGGCGTATGAAGCGCTTGGTTATTATCAGGGTGCGGTCGTGGTTTTAGAGCCTTCTACCGGAAAAATTCTCGCGATGGTGTCAAAGCCTGACTTTGACCCGAATACGATTGCCGAGGACTGGGAAAGCCTTACGGCGGAGGACAATACGGATGCCGCGCTGTTAAACCGTGCGACGCAGGGGCTTTATCCGCCCGGCTCCACCTTTAAGATTTTTACGACGCTGGAATATATACATGAAAATGCAGATTTCGCGGATTACACCTATCAGTGTACCGGAAGCTACACCGTCGGGAACCACACCATCCACTGTTACGGAAATAAGAGCCATGGCACACAGAATTTAAAGGAGGCCTTTGCCAATTCCTGCAACGCGTTTTTTGCTTCTCTGGGACTTGAGCTTGACGTGGGGCAGTTTGGAACTCTCTGTGAGGACCTGCTCTTTAACACAAGCCTTCCGACGGATTTGCAGGCATCTAAGAGCAGCTTTGTGCTGGAGGCGGGCGACGGTTCGTCGTCCATTATGGCGACTGCCATCGGGCAGGGAGAAACGCTTGTGACGCCGTTTCATATGGCTTTGGTGGTGAGCGCCATCAATAACGACGGCCTGCTGATGACCCCCTATGTGATTGACCGTGTGGAAAATCAGGAGGGGGATGTGGTGGAGCAATATGAGCCGGAGGAATATAAAAGCCTGATGTCTGAGAGCGATGCTTCCATTTTGCAGGAATACATGAGCTACGTTGTGGAGGCGGGAACCGGAAGCAGGCTGAGCGGACAGAGCTATGAGGCCGCGGGTAAAACCGGCTCTGCGGAATATTCCACGGGCGCGGATTCCTCCCATTCCTGGTTTGTCGGGTATGCGCACAGAGAGGACAAAGAAGATATCGCAATTGCGGTGATCGTGGAGCGGGCCGGTGTCGGAAGCGAATATGCCGTTCCAATCGCAAAAGAGGTATTTGATGCATATTATAGTGAATGAAATGTTGCATGAAGTTTCGAAAAGTATTATACTGTTTCTAAAATCATGACAGCAGAATGTCAGACCACATCAGGAGGTATTGCAATGATAGAAGCAACAAGTTGTGGTGGTGTGGTAATATTTCGTGGTAAAATATTGCTCTTATATAAAAATTATAAAAATAAGTATGAGGGCTGGGTATTGCCGAAGGGAACCGTAGAGGCGGGAGAGGAATATAAGGAAACCGCGGCGCGCGAGGTTCTTGAGGAGACGGGAGTTAAGGCAAGTATCATCAAATACATTGGGAAAAGCCAGTATTCGTTTACCGTACCGGAGGATGCCGTGGAGAAAACGGTTCACTGGTATCTTATGATGGCGGACAGTTATTACAGTAAACCACAGCGGGAGGAATATTTTATTGATTCCGGGTATTATAAATTTCACGAGGCATACCATCTGCTCAAATTTCCGAATGAGAAGCAGATACTTGAAAAGGCATACGGAGAGTATCAGGAATTAAAAAAAAGCAATTTATGGGGGAGCCATAAATATTTTTAAGATGTGAGGAGATTGCATGGTATGGTATGAAGACCTGTATGTCGGAGAGAGCATTTTACATAAGACAAAAAAAATAAAATGGAAGATTCTTCATAATGCCGGACAGCCTTCCGTCTATGTCATTACGCTGGCCTCAAATGAAAAGAATCTGCTCGATATCATACCGTCCCGGGAACTGATGCAGAAGGGCTATCCGAAGAAGAATCTGTTTGTGGTCGGCCTGGCGAAGGGCTATGACGAAGCCATTGAGGTTGCGGCATCCATCGTCGACGAGGTTTACCGCAGGACGGGAACCTTTGCCGTCCGCGCTTATTTCGATGAGAAAAGGAGACGGAAAAGAGAAGAATGTCAGTCGTATTGCTCATACTAAAAATTATAGGAATCATTCTTCTTGTCGTTTTGGGCCTTCTGTTGTTCCTGCTCTTTCTGGTTTTATTTGTGCCGATCCGGTACCGTATGGAGGGCGGGAAGGAGGAACAATTTCGCATGGAGGCGGATGTCCGCTGGCTTTCTCCAGTGCTTGCATTCCGATTTTCCTACCGGAAGGAGGAAACCGAATGTTGGTTTCGGTTTTTGTGGTTTCGAAAGAGACTGGACGGGGAGGAGGATGATTATATCATCCCGGAGGAGGACGACGGCGCTATCCCGCAGGAGGATGACAGCTTTATCCCGGAGGAAGACGATGGCACCATTCCGCAGGAGGAGACCGTATTATTACAACATTCCGACAGCGGCGGAAACGGCGCGGGTTTCAGTATGGAGAGCGGCGGTTCCGGAAAGACTAAGGCAGACAGAAAAAAGAAAAAAAAGAAAAAAAAGAAAAAAAAGAGGCGCATGGTTTCGGAATTCTTTCATTCGCTGCGCCGGACCCTAAAACGCTTCCTCGCACAGTGCCGTCAAATGAAGGACATGCTCTGCAGAGGGAAGGCACTGTTGGAGGATGAGATAAACCAAAGGTCGGTGAGGCTTATCTTTCGGGAGCTTCGATATCTGCTTCGTCATTCCGGTTTCCGGCGGATTCAGACAAACCTGACATTTGCTCTCTGGGAGCCGTCGGCGACAGGACAGTTTTTGGGAGTGCTGTGTATGCTTCCAGTGATGTACCGGTATGAAATTCAGGTATATCCCGATTTTGAGACGGAAAGCGCCTATGTAAGGGGAAGCTTTCAAATAAAGGGACACATCCGTCTGATCCACATGCTGGTGTCGTTCCTGCGGCTTCTGAAAGAAAGGGAATTTCGGATATTTGTAAAGAGAATTATGAGAATGCTGTCGCAGTATAGCGGGTAAAACCCGGGCAGACAGAAAAAAGAAAGGCAGGTTTTTATTATGGCAGACAATAGTTTTCACACAACGGTAGAATCCTTATTTAAGGGGATGGACAGCTTTATCACGACAAAGACCGTGGTCGGCGACGCAATCCATATCGGGGACACCATTATTCTTCCGATGGTTGATGTGTCCTTTGGCGTTGCGGCGGGGGCTTTTTCCCAGGACAAAAAGAATAACGGCGCGGGAGGTATGGGCGGAAAAATTATGCCGAGTGCCGTGCTGGTGATCCAAAACGGAACTACCAAGCTGGTAAATATTAAAAATCAGGATGGCATCACCAAGGTACTGGATATGGTGCCGGATTTTGTGAACCGTTTTACTGCAAGAAACGGAAGTACAGCGGAAACGGGCCATGCACAGGAGAGTACTGCCGAAAAGGATGAGAATGCCATGAAGGCGGCCGGAAAAGAAATGGCGGATATGTTAAAGGATGCTGTGAACAAAGAAGAATAAAAAGTGAAAAGGACGCAGAGAAAAGCATATATTGATAGTGATATATGCTTTTTTATTGGAGTCTGCCATGAAACGGATCTTTGGATTTGCATTGTTCTGCTTTGCGCTGGGAATGTTGGTGATGATTGTAATTCATAACCGTTTCTTTGGGTTTTTCCTGATGATTCTTTGTATGCTGGCGGGATATTATCTGTTTTGCAGCGATGACTGCTGAAATAAAGAGGGAGATACAGGCGTTTCACCGGTATCTCCCTCCTATGTATGCGTGCCTGTTTCCGGGGATTATCCAAGCAGTTCCTTCACACAGGCAGCAATCGCCTCATCTTTACAGTTTTCAAAGAAATATTCCCGGAAGTGTTCGCCGCTTAACGCGCCGATAACAAGCTCGCGGTCCAGCTCCTTTAAAATGGAGACCATGTCGCGGTGCGTTACTTTTTTTACCTCATCGAGAATCTTTTTGTTCCGCTGTTCCGGAACAACACGCTCCTTCGGATAGCCGCCTCCGCCCGGAGCACAGAATAATTTTTCAAAAATATAGGTCAGATTCAGTTCGCCGCCCCAGCCGAAGTTTTCCGCAAACGGCAGAGCAATACAGTTCCCGTCATTCACCTGAGAAAACAGATACGCGTCCAGCGGGGACTCGATATGTCCGCAGAGCACCTGCGGGAAGGAATTGCATGCCAGCATGGCGCCTTCGCCGGTTCCACAGCCGGTAATCACATAGTCGGCAGCGCCGGAGTTTAATAAAACAGCGGCAAGAATACCGTTTTGCACGTAAGTGAGCTGGTTGGCATCCTCAGCCGAGTACATACCGTAATTAAAGACCGTATGTCCCATTGGTTCGACAACGGATTTCAGGGTAGTGCAGATCAGTTCATTTTTTGCCGCCTGGCTGTTCTCGTTAATTAAAGCGATCTTCATTATTACCTCATTACCTCCCAAAATTAAAAATTACATCAAATCCTTCATTCCCACATCATCCATATCATCGAAGTCCTGATTCTCGCCGACCATACCCCAGATAAAGGTATATGCCTGCGTGCCGCAGCCGGAATGAATGGACCAGCTCGGGGAGATGACAGCCTGTTCATTGCGCATTACGATGTGGCGCGTCTCGGTCGGCTCGCCCATGTAATGCATGACAAGCGCGTCTTCTGGCATGTCAAAATACAAATATACTTCCATACGTCTGTCATGTGTGTGGCAGGGCATTGTGTTCCAGACGCTTCCCGGCTCCAGCCTGGTCATACCCATTTCAAGCTGGCAGCTTTCCACCTGGCCGGGCAGAATATATTTGCAGATGGTTCTGTGGTTTGCGGTCTCCAGAGAACCGAGCTCTACCTTATTGCAGTCCTTAACGATGACAACGCCCTCGGCAGGCTCGCCCTCCGGCTTGATTAATACAGTCGGGCAGGTTCTGTGAGCGGGCGCGCTGTTTAAATAAAATTTTGCCGGAGCGGAAGCGTCTGCGCTCGCAAAGGAAATATCCTTTGAGCCCATACCGATATACATGCCTTCCCGCGGGCCGACCTCGTAGACCTTTCCGTCCACGGTGATTTTTCCGGCGCCGCCGATATTGATCACGCCGAGCTCACGCCGTTCGCAAAAATACTGCGCGCGCAGCTCGTCGCCGGCGGTCAGCTTCAAAACCTCCCTGACCGGAACGGCAGAGCCGGTGATAATGCGGTCGATGTGGCTGTAAACCAGCTTAATCACATTGGGCTGGAATAAATCGTCGATTAAAAATTCCTCTCTCAAACGTTCTGTGGTGTAATGTTTTACATCCCTCGGGGATGCAGCAGTTCGAAGTTCCATAAAATCCTCCTTTTTTACAGGTTAAAACCAAAATACTTGACTGCGTTGTAATAGCAGATTCCCTTTACGATTTCCTCAAGCGTATCATAGTCCGCCGGAAATTCTCCGTTCTCTACCCAGCCGCCGATTAAATTGCAGAGGATTCTGCGGAAATAATCATGACGGGTATAAGATAAGAAGCTGCGGGAGTCCGTGAGCATTCCGACAAAGCCGGAAAGGTTGCCGAGGTTTGCAAGGGAAATCATCTGATCCTGCATGCCGGTCTTGTGATCGTTAAACCACCATGCGGAGCCCTGCTGGATTTTGGCAACTGCAGTGGAATCCTGGAAGCATCCTAAAATCGTTCCGATTGCCTGATTGTCGTTCGGGTTTAAGCTGTAAATAATCGTCTTCGGAAGATTTCCGTTCCGGTTGAGAGAATTTAAGAAATCTGCCATTTCCGAGGATGGAGCGTAGTTGTTGATGCAGTCGTAGCCGGTATCCGGTCCGAGACGGTCAAACATCGGTGTGTTGTTGTCGCGCTTGCAGCCGTAGTGAAGCTGCATTACCCAGCCGCGCTTTGCGTATTCTGCCCCGACAAACAGCATGAAAGCGGTTTTGAATTTTAATTCTTCCGCGCGTGTGAGAGCTTCGCCTTTTAACCGCTTTGCAAAAATCGTTTCGATTTCCTCGTCGGAGGCGGGAGCGTACATCACATATTCCAGCGCGTGATCGGATACGCTGCAGCCCATGGAGGCGAAGAAGTCCATACGGTTTGCCAGGGCTTTCTTTAAATCGGCAAAGGTGGAAACGGCCATGCCGGAAGCCTCGGACAGCTGGGCAAGATAGTCTGTGTAGGTGGTCTTTTCAATGTTCATCGCCTTGTCGGGACGCCATGCCGGAAGCACCTGAACCTCAAAAGAAGCATCTTCGGCAATTTTCCTGTGCCATTCCAGAGAATCCACCGGGTCATCCGTGGTGCAGATGAGTGTAACGTTCGACTGGCGGATAATGTTGCGGACGCTCATATCGGGCTCTGCAAGCCGCCTGTTGCACAGCTCCCAGACCGCCTCTGCCGTATTTTTGTTTAACACACCCTGATAGCCGAAATATTTTTTCAGCTCCAGATGGCTCCAGTGAAAGAGCGGATTGCCGATGGCTTTGCCCAGAACCTCGGCCCATTTTAAAAATTTCTCTTTATCGGAAGCATCCCCGGTGATAAAGCGCTCGTCAATGCCGCAGGAACGCATAAAGCGCCATTTATAATGGTCGCCTCCCAGCCATACCTGGGTAATGTTCTCAAACTGCCTGTCCTCGTAGATCTCCTGCGGGTTGATGTGGCAGTGATAGTCCAGAATGGGCGTATGCTCCGCGTAATCATGGTAGAGCTTTTGCGCCGTTTCCGTCTGCAGTAAAAAATTTTCGTCCATAAATTGTCTCATAGGTTTTCCTCCATACCATAATATTGATACTAAAATAAAGTAGTGCCGCGTTTTATCAGTTTGCCCGAAAAAACAGATTTTTTCGGCATTTCTTCTCCCGCAAGGACACCAAGCAGTGTCTGTACGAGCTGGTGGGTCTGGTTTTCCAGGCGGTTGTCAACGGAAGTAAGTTCCGGAGTAGAGCACGCGGTCAGCATGGAATTATTATATCCAATCACCGATAAATCCTGCGGGACATTCAGCCCGTGTCTGCGTGCATATTTAATGCTGCCGATGGCGAGCGAGTCGTCTGCGGCAATCACTCCGTGGAAGGGAGGGGCTTTTTTGGCGATGCGCTCCACAAAGTCGGCCATATCATTGAGGCGGTCCGGTTCACCGTCATAGAAATGGATCAGCTTTTCATAGCCGCAGATTCCCCGCGCCTGCATCGCGGCCTCGAAGCCTCCGAGCTTTTTTCTTCCGCTGTAGGAATTGGAATTGTACAGATATAAAATATCGGTAATTCCGGCATCCAGCATTGCATTGGCTGCCTCCTGCATGGAGCTGTAATCGTCGCACAGGGTACTGTACACGTTCGGATAATCAAAGGATGCGTTCAAAAGCATGATCGGAACCTGAGAAGAAACGTCTTTGATGTATTGATTCTCCTCCTCGGTCGTGCCGATAAAATTCGAACCCACGAGGATAATGCTGTCCACCTTTTTGGAGAGAATCAGGTTCACATAGTTCCGTTTGATATCCAGATTATACCCGGTACAGCAGAGCAGTGATTCGTAGCCGTTGGCCTGAAGCTCCTGTTCCAGATAATAGACCGCCTTGGCAAGAAAGGGGTCAGAGGAATCTGCGCACAGAATACCGATAGTACGCAGCGAATGAAGCCCCAATCCGCGGGCAAACGCATTCGGCGCGTACTCGTACTTCTCAATGATATCCATTACTTTTTTCTTTGTGGCAGGACGAACCTTGTCACTTCCGTTTAAAACGCGTGATACGGTGGCAATGGAAACACCTGCTTTCTTTGAAATGTCATAAATTGTCATGGTTGTGTCTCCTGATATTAATGTAATTAATTTTTTACATCGCAGAGAGCACTTTTGGAAGCCCCGTCCGCGACGTATGCAAATGAAATAGAATACTTGTCTGTTTCACAAACTAATATAATATTAAGTATAATAATGAAAGCAGTTTCATTGCAACTGTCTTGATTATACAATATGGAAAAAGAGAAAGCAATATGATAAACCGGAAAAATATCAAAAATATAAAAAAGTAAAGGAAAAAACGGGAGTAAAATAGATAAGATTACTAAATTGTGCAAAATTACATATTGACTAATTGAGAAAAAGATGTAAGAATACAAAGTGTAAACGCTTACATATTGACAAAATGCAGTAAGAATCAGATGACCAGGAGGATATCATGGAACTATTAAGCAAAGAAAAAACAGGAAAGGTTGAAAGACCGGTCAGGGTATTGCAGTTCGGTGAAGGAAATTTCCTTCGTGCATTTGTTGATTACATGATTGACATTGCAAACGAACAGGGAAAGTTTGACGGAGATATCGTACTTGTAAAGCCGATTGAATTTGGAAGCCTCGACAGATTTCATGCACAGGAGTGCCAGTACACCGTACAGCTTCGGGGGATTGTAGACGGCGAGCCGAAACGGATTAACCGCATCGTGACAAGCGTGAGCGATGCGGTGGATGCTTACGGCGAGTATCAGAGATACGCGGATTATGCAAAACTTGACACCCTGCGCTTTATCGTTTCCAATACGACGGAGGCGGGAATCGTATATGACGATACGGACCGTCTGGAGATGGAACCGCCGAAGAGCTATCCGGGAAAGCTGACCAAATTCTTATATGAAAGATATAAACATTTTAACGGAGCAGAGGATAAGGGACTTGTGATGCTTCCGGTAGAGCTCATCGACGACAATGGTATCCATTTAAAGGAATGTGTCTTAAAGCTGGCGAAGCTTTGGGAGCTTGAGGACGGTTTCACAGAGTGGCTTGAGAAAGCCTGCGTGTTTACCTCCACCCTGGTGGATCGGATTGTAACCGGATACCCGAAGGATGAGGCGGAGGAGCTCTGCAAAGAGTTCGGCTATCAGGATAATCTCATCGTCACGGGCGAACCTTTTGCCCTGTGGGTGATTGAAAGCGCAAAGGACATCAGCAAAGAATTTCCGCTTCCGGATGCGGGGCTTCCGGTCATCTTTACCGATAATCAGAAGCCGTATAAACAGAGAAAGGTGCGTATTTTAAACGGAGCGCACACCTCCTTTGTACTGGCATCCTACCTCTGCGGCAATGATATTGTGCTGGAGTCCATGCAGGATGAGTTGATTTTTAATTTTATGAAGGAAACCATTTTTGACGAGGTCATTCCGACGTTGACCCTTCCGAAGCAGGATTTGGCAGATTTTGCGAACGCGGTCATTACGAGATTTAATAATCCTTATGTGAAACATGCACTGCTGTCGATTTCACTTAATTCCGTTTCCAAGTGGCGCGCGAGATGTATGCCGAGCTTCCTGGAATACATAGAAAAAGAGGGAAAGCTCCCGACGCATCTTACCTTCTCGCTTGCGGCGCTCATGGCATTCTATACGGGAACAGAGATTCGGGATAAGGCTTTGATCGGGCACAGGGACGGAGAAGAATATCAGATTCTCGACGATGCGTACGTGCTGGAGTTCTTCGCAGAGAACAGTTCTAAGGATGCGGCGGAATATACGCATGCGGTTCTTTCTAATGAAAGCTTCTGGGGACAGGATTTGACAAAGCTTGCGGGTGCCGAGGCTGCAGTCGCGGGCTATATGGCTGATATCCGGGCGCTTGGCATGAGAGGGGCAATGGAAAAGAATTTTAAAGCATAAGTCAGGAGACCACTTATGAAAGATTATATCAGAATACACGAAAACGACAACGTAATCGTGGCGTTAAAGGAGCTTGCACCGGGAGAGAAGGTTCTTGTGGAAGGAGCGGAGGTTACGGCGGCAGAGACCGTCCCGGCCGGACATAAAATGGCAATCCGTGATATCGCGGAGGGCGAGGCTGTGATGAAATACGGTTTTCGCATCGGATATGCAAAAGAGCCTATTCATGCCGGACAGTGGGTTCATGTACATAATGTAAAGACTGCGCTGGGAGACCTCCTCACCTACACCTATGAGCCGGTAAAGGCAGAGGTAAAAAAGACGGAGGAACGCACATTTCAGGGATTTGTACGGCCAGACGGAAGCGTCGGCGTGCGCAATGAAATCTGGATTATCCCGACTGTCGGCTGTGTGAATAATATTGCCACCGCTATGGCGAGACGGGCGAATGAAAAGGTACGCGGGAGCGTGGACGAGGTCATCGCATTTCCGCATCCCTACGGCTGCTCCCAGATGGGAGACGACCAGGAGCACACGCGCACGATTCTTGCCGACCTGGTAAAGCACCCGAATGCAGGCGGTGTGCTTGTCCTGGGGCTCGGCTGTGAAAACAGCAATATCGGCGAATTAAAAAAATATATCGGAGATTACGATGAAAACCGCGTAAAGTTTTTGGTTTGTCAGGAGTGCGAGGACGAGATGGCGGAGGGAGAGAAGCTTTTGGATGAGCTGATTTCCTACGCCGGCAGCTTCAAGCGGGAAGCGGTGGGCACCTCAAAGCTGATTGTCGGCATGAAATGCGGAGGCAGTGACGGATTTTCGGGAATTACGGCAAATCCCCTGGTCGGAAAGTTTTCGGATCTTCTGATCGGGACGGGGGGCACTACGATACTGACGGAGGTTCCCGAGATGTTCGGCGCGGAAACGCTTCTGATGAACCGCTGCGAGAACGAGGAACTGTTTGAACAGACGGTAAAACTGATTAACGATTTTAAACAATATTTTAAGGATAATCACCAGACGATTTATGAAAATCCCTCCCCGGGAAATAAAAAGGGCGGAATTTCGACGCTGGAGGATAAATCCCTCGGCTGTACCCAGAAATCGGGCAGTGCGGCGGTAAGAGGCGTACTTTCCTACGGAGAGCGCGTTCACACGCCGGGACTCAATCTTTTGAGCGCGCCGGGCAACGACCTTGTCGCGGCGACGGCGCTTGCCGCGAGCGGGGCGCAGATTGTCCTGTTTACGACGGGCAGGGGAACACCGTTCGCCTCCCCGGTACCGACCGTGAAAATCTCCAGCAACAGTGCCATTGCGGCGAAAAAGAAGAACTGGATTGACTTTAATGCAGGCGTTCTGGTGGAGGACGCGGAGCCTGACGGAACGGCGCAGCAATTATTTGATTACGTGATAGAAGTTGCTTCCGGGAAAAAGGTATGCAGTGAGGAAGCGGGCTTCCACGATATGGCGATTTTCAAACAGGGTGTTACATTGTAAGTATGTGTCAAAGACTTCCCCGCTCTGCGGGGAGATTTGAAATAAAAAGAAAAGGAGAGATAAAAATGGCAATTTTAGACAGTTTTTCATTGAAGGGCAAGATTGCGCTTGTGACAGGAGCTTCCTACGGCATCGGTTTTGCAATCGCGTCCGCTTATGCAGAGGCAGGAGCGACCATCGTATTCAACGACATCAAGCAGGAACTGGTGGATAAGGGACTTGCCGCTTATGAGGAAAAAGGAATCAAGGCTCACGGTTATGTATGCGATGTGACGAGCGAGGAGCAGGTAAATGCACTGGTAAAGAAAATTGAAGAGGAAGTAGGCGTTATTGATATTCTTGTAAATAATGCGGGAATTATCAAACGTATTCCGATGTGCGATATGACGGCTGCGGAGTTCCGTCAGGTGATCGATGTTGACCTGAATGCGCCGTTTATTGTATCGAAAGCGGTGATTCCTTCTATGATTAAGAAGGGACACGGAAAAATTATCAACATCTGCTCTATGATGAGTGAGCTGGGACGCGAAACCGTATCCGCTTACGCTGCGGCTAAGGGCGGTTTGAAAATGCTTACAAAGAATATTGCATCCGAGTACGGCGAGTTCAATATTCAGTGCAACGGTATCGGCCCGGGCTATATTGCGACCCCGCAGACAGCTCCGCTGCGTGAGATTCAGCCGGACGGCTCCAGACATCCGTTCGACCAGTTTATTATCGCGAAAACGCCGGCAGCGAGATGGGGAAATGCCGAGGATCTGCAGGGACCGGCAGTATTTCTGGCATCCGACGCATCAAACTTTGTCAACGGTCACGTCGTATATGTGGACGGCGGTATTCTGGCTTACATCGGCAAACAGCCACAGTAATTGCTGCTGCCTGTAAGAAGAAATAAAAAATCGTACAAAAAAATAAAAAAAAAATGAAAAAAAGTAGTGCAATTTTATAAACCATATGCTATAATACATAATGTAAGCACTTACATTATTGCAATGTGAACAAGAAACACAGAGATAGTAACTGGGGAAGCGGTCACATTGACAAACTGTAAAGGATTTTACAGAGAAAAAGGAGAAGAGAAGTATGAAGAAGGAATTCTTGAAACGTGCAATGGCTACCGGTTTAGTGGCAGCGATGGCATTCACGACAGCAGCCTGTGGAAACAGTAACACAGGAAATGCAACCACAGATGATGCGTCGACGACCAACAACGCGGCGGCAACCGATGATGCAACATCGGAGGCGGTTGATTCTACGGAGACCGCGGCGGCTGGCGATGGCTCCTATGAGAACTGCACTCTTACCATTTCCTGGTGGGGCGGTGACAGCAGACATTCTGCAACACAGGAAGCACTCGATCTGTTCATGGAGAAGTATCCGGGAATCACAGTAGAGTCCACTTATTCCGCATGGGACGGCTGGGAGGAGAAGATGGCCACCGCTTTTGCGGCAGGCTCCGCTCAGGATGTAAACCAGATTAACTGGAACTGGATCACACAGTATGATGCAGATGGCTCGGTTTTTCTTGACTTAAATGAATATTCAAACGTGATTGATTTAAGCCAGGTGGATTCCAAGTTCCTTGCAATGTGCGAGGCGGGCGATGGTTCTCAGGCAGGTATTCCGATTTCCATGACCGGAAGAATTCTCTACTGGGATAAGACGACCTTTGATGAGGTTGGCTGTGAAATTCCGACTTCTTTGGATGAGCTGATGGCATGCGGCGAGGCGTTTGCTGCATACGGCGATGATTATTATCCGCTGGCTCTCGGCGAGTACGACAGAATGATTTTCATGGTTTACTATCTTGAGTCCGTATACGGCAATGACTGGGTAACCGGTGATACCTTAAATTATACGGCAGAGCAGGTAACGGAAGGTCTTGAGTTCATTCAGAGCCTTGAGGATGCACACGTGATTCCGTCCATCGCAACGATTGCAGGTGACGGCGCGGCTTCCCTGGATCAGAACCAGAACTGGATTGACGGACATTATGCAGGTATCTTCGAGTGGGATTCCTCCGCAAGCAAATTCCAGGCAGCTCTGGAAGAGGGACGTGAGTTCGTGGTTGGCGATTATCTGACCGGCATGGGCGACTACCAGGGAGGTTTCTCCAAAGTTTCCATGGCATGGGCAATCAATGCAAACTGTGAGCATCCGAAGGAAGCAGCAATGCTTGTAAACTTCTTAATGAACGATGAAGACGCAGCTAAGATTCTGAAATCCGAGAGAGGTATTCCGGTATCTCAGTCGGCTCTGGCAGCAGCAGAGGCAGACGGCGGTCTTGACGGAATCGTAGTAGAGGCGAACAGAAAGGTTCTTGCATATGTAAGCAATAGCCTTGACCCGTATTTCGAGGACTCTACTTTAAAGAGCAGCGACGGCGTTTACTATGATGTTATGGCAGGCTTAAGCTACGGCGATTACACCGCAGAAGAAGCAGCAGAGATTCTGATTGACGGCGTTAATGCAGTTATTTCCCAGTAATAGGTGAAAAGGAGCTGCTGTTAGAGACAACAGCAGCTCCATTTTTATGAAAAGGTGCACTATGGAATTTGGTTTATATTTGCGTGAATATCTTGAGGACGAGACGCTCACACAGAAACCTTCGGGCTGCATTTTGAACGGATGTATGCAGCTATACCGGGCAACCGGAGAGGAATTTTACAGAAAGAAGATTTTTTCTGTTGCGGAAAAATATAAAAATATACATAATATGCCGCAGGACGCACTGGCGGAATGGGTAAACGCCGCGAGAGCATTTTACGGGATATATGATGAGACGGGAGATGAGGAATGGCGCTCCCGAATTGAGGCTGTGATAAGCCGGGTGAAAGCTCTGCCGCGGGAGGCAGACGGAGTGTTTGCCGGAATGGGACCGGCGGAGCAATACGCAATCCTGCCGTTTTATATGGAGTATGAGACGAGATTTCATAATAAGGCGGAATACAGTGATATTGTTCTCCAGCTCCGGCGGACGAAGCCGCAGGAGAACGGACGATATTTTTTGACAGGCTGGTATCTTATGACGCTCATAGATGTCATGGAGCGCATGAGCGTTGAAATATTCGAACATTACAAATCCCTCGAGGGGATTTTTAAGGAGACCATCAGGCATATCCAGCAGAACATCAGAGCGGAAAAAATGGATTTGATGGAACGTGCGATGGTGGGTTACGCGATTACAAAGGCATGCAACATGGGTGTTTTGAATTGTGAGAAGTATACCGGATCGGGACTTATGCTGATTGATGGTGTGATAGATGGCCCGTTTGAACCGCAGGATGCAGTGACAATGGGGATTATCATGATGGCATATGCACAATATGTGATAACAGGCCAAAACGAAGCGAGGCACACAAATAAATTTTAATTAGGAGGTACAAAAGGATGGCTAAGAAAAGCAACGCTGCAGTAGCAGCAATTCCAAAAAAGAAAAAGTCCTTTAAAGACATCTGTCGGGATAATATCGGCTTTTTCTTTGTTCTGCCGTGGCTGTTTGGATTTCTTGTGTTCAAGTTATGGCCAATGGCATCTTCCCTGTTTTACAGCTTTACCGACTACAATCTGTTTAAGGGAATGAATGTGATCGGGACGCTCCAGAATTATATCGATGTGTTCACGACCCGCAAGATTGTAACGGCGCTGCAGGTAACATTTAAATACGCGTTTATTACCGTGCCGCTGAAGCTGGTATTCGCATTATTTATTGCGTATATCTTAAACTTCAAGATTAAGGGCGTGAATTTCTTCCGTACCGCATACTACATTCCGTCTATTCTCGGCGGTTCCGTGGCAATCGCGGTATTGTGGAAGGCAGTATTCCGCGATGACGGACTTTTGAACACCGTACTTGGCTTTTTCGGAATTGCGGGACCGAGCTGGCTGAGCGATCCGGATTATGCGCTGTTTGTAATCTGTCTGCTGCGTGTATGGCAGTTCGGTTCGGCAATGGTTATCTTCCTTGCCGCATTAAAGGGTGTACCGCAGGATCTTTACGAAGCGGCGGCAATCGACGGAGCCGGAAAATGGCGTCAGTTCTTCTCGGTGACGGTGCCGATCATTACGCCGGTTATTTTCTACAATCTGGTAACGCAGCTTTGCCAGGCGTTCCAGGAATTCAACGGACCTTACATCATCACGCAGGGCGGTCCGAGAAACTCTACGACGCTGATTTCCCTGTTGATTTACAACAGTGCGTTCAAACAGTATGACATGGGTATGGCGAGTGCGATGGCCTGGGTAATGTTCGTCATTCTGATGATATTTACCATTATCGCATTCTTAAGCCAGAAGTACTGGGTATTCTATTCAGATGAGGAGGGCTAAGGAAAATGGCAGCTGAAAGCAAAACAAAACATTATGTCAATTTATTTATAAGATATTTTGTGCTGATTCTCGTCGGACTGATTATGGTATACCCGTTAATCTGGATGGTCGGTGCGACTTTTAAATCCAATTCGGAGATTTTCTCCAGCATCGGATTTATTCCGAAAAACCCGACGCTGGAAGGCTATCAGAAGGCGATGGAGAATTACGGAGGAACCATCAATGTATGGAAGGCTATGTTAAATACCTTTTCCTACGTAATCCCGAAGGTTATTTTCACAATGATTTCCGCAACTGTTACGGCTTACGGCTTCGGTCGTTTCCAGTTCAAAGGGCGTGGAATCCTGTTTTCCATCCTGATGGCAACGCTGTTTCTGCCGCAGGTAGTGCTGAACGTTCCGCAGTTCATCCTCTTTACCAAGCTGGGCTGGGTGGACTCTCCGCTGTATCTGCCGATTATTGTGCCTACGCTCTTCGCAACGGATACACTGTTCGTATTCCAGCTTATTCAGTTCCTGCGCAATGTGCCGAAGGAATTGGATGAGGCGGCAAAGATTGACGGCTGTAATTCCGTACAGACACTGGTGAAGGTAATTGTTCCGATGCTTTCTCCGGCAATTACGTCGATTGCGCTGTTCCAGTTCATGTGGTCGTCCAACGACTTTATGGGACCGTTGCTTTACGTGAATACTCCGGCAAAATACCCGCTGGCTATTTTCGTTAAGCTGTCGATGGATGCGGACGCTGGATTCTCATGGAACCGTATTTTGGCGCTGTCGCTGATTTCCATCCTGCCGTCCTTGATCATATTCTTCCTGGCGCAGGATAAATTCGTAGACGGTATTTCGGCCGGCGGTGTGAAGGGTTAATGATTTGGAGGGGCGCAGCACAGGTTGTTGCCCCTCTTTTCTTTATTGAATGGAGATGGATATGGAGCTTCGAATCTTGACAAAGACAGCGAGAAGCGTTTCGCTTTCGCTGGACGATGGGGGAATTTATCACACAAAAAAAACGTATCGTATTTTGCTGGACGGGAAGGAGGCAAAGACGACGGACACTGTCATCACCTCTCTTTACGGGTTAAAGCCGTCCACCGTGTACACGGTGCAGGTGAAAAATGAGATGGGAGAGGAGGAAGCCGCACTTTCATTTGAAACGGACTATGAATTTGTTACGCTGAATGTCCGGGATTTCGGTGCAAAAGGGGATGGCATCACGGACGACACTTCCTTTATCCAGGCGGCGATCATGGCGTGTCCGAAGGACAGCCGTGTGCTGATTCCGGCCGGGACCTACCGGATTACCAGCCTCTTTTTAAAAAGCGATATCAATGTAGAGCTTGCAAAGGGGGCCGAGCTGAAAGCGGATACGGACAGAAATCATTTTGCGATTCTTCCCGGTCTGATTGAGAGCTGGGATGAAAAAGAGGAATATAATCTGGGCTCCTGGGAGGGAAACCCGTTAAAGAGCTTTGCGGGAATCCTTACGGGAATTTATGTTTCAAATGTGAAGCTGTATGGGGAGGGCAGCATTAACGGCTGCGCCAGCCATGACAACTGGTGGAAAAACGAAAAGGTGATGGTGGGAGCTTTCCGGCCGCGCATGCTTTTTCTGAATCACTGTGAAAATATTCTGGTGCAGGGACTTACCTTCCACGACAGTCCCGCCTGGGTGCTTCACCCCTATTTCAGCAATCACCTGATGTTTTGCAGCCTGACAGTCGAAAATCCGGCAAATTCCCCGAATACCGACGGGCTTGACCCGGAATCCTGTAAGGATGTAGACATTTGCGGCATCCGGTTTTCGCTGGGGGATGACTGTATTGCAGTCAAATCAGGAAAAATCTATATGGGAAGGAAATACAAAACACCCTCCGAGAATCTTCACATCTGGCAATGCCTGATGGAGAACGGGCACGGGGCTGTCACCGTGGGAAGTGAGATGGCAGGCGGCGTGAAAAATCTGGTGGTGGAAAAATGCCGGTTCTCCCATACGGACCGGGGGCTGCGCATCAAAACAAGGCGCGGGCGAGGAAAGGACGCGGTGCTGGATGATATCATTTTCCGGGATATTGAGATGGAGCATGTGATGACGCCGTTTACCGCCAATGCGTTTTATTTCTGCGATCCCGACGGAAGAACCGAGTTCGTGCAGTCCAGGGAGGTTTATCCGGTGGATGACGGAACTCCCTCGATTCGGACACTCCGGTTTGAAAATATCCGTGCAAATAACTGTCATGTGGCGGCATCGTATTTTGACGGGCTGCCGGAGCAGAAAATTGAAACGGTAGAGATGAAAAATGTTGCTGTTTCCTTTGCCGGGGAGGCGAAATGCGATGTTCCGATTATGTCAAACGGCGTGGAGAAATGCAGTAAAAAGGGAATTTATGCCAGAAATGTAAAAAAACTTGTATTGGAACATGTGACAGTGGATGGCTGCGTGGGTGAAGCGTTAGAGCTTCACGGGGTCGATGAGATCATTCGCCGGTAACGGGAGAACGGAGGAAAAACGATGCAGTTAGGAATACGTTTACACGATATTAAAAAGGCGCCGCTTCCGGAGCGGCTAAAAATAGCGGAGGAGCAGGGCTTTGCCTGCGGCCACTTAGCGCTTTCAAAGGTAATTTCGGAATATCCGGTAGACGACGGGGCGCTGACTCCGGGCTATGCGCTGTATTTAAAAAGGCTGTTTGAAAAATATCACCTCGACATCGCTGTGCTCGGCTGTTATTTAAACCTTGCAAATCCCAATCCCGAAAGCCTTGCCAAAATTACGCACCGGTATCTGGCGCACATCCGTTTTGCGTCCCTGCTGGGAGTGGGAGTCGTCGGGACGGAGACCGGAGCGGTGAACGAGGAATACCGGTTCGAGGAAAAGAATCATTCCGACGAGGCGCTGGAAATCTTTATCCGCAATGTGAAGCCGGTGGTGGAATATGCCGAAAAGATGGGTGTTATTTTTGCGATTGAACCGGTATATAAGCATATTGTATGCAATCCAATCCGGGCAAGAAGGGTGCTGGATGAGATAGGTTCGCCAAATCTTCAGATTATTTTTGACCCCGTCAATCTTCTTGACAGTTGCAATTACAGGGACAGAGATGCTATTATAGAGGAAGCCATTGACTTGCTTGGTGAAGATATCGCGATGATACACATCAAGGATTTTGTGGTGCAGGACGGGGAACTTGTCTCTGTCGCAGCCGGAACGGGAGAGATGGATTACGGGAAAATTATCCGCTTTATCAAAGAGAGAAAACCCTATGTGCACGTGACGCTGGAAAATACCGTGCCGGAAAACGCGGTGGAAGCAAGACGTTATATCCAGGGCTTGTGGGACACGTGTGAGCTTTAGGAGAGATATGGCTGCACAGGGATGCAGGGGTGCCTGGCGAAGAAAGGAAGATAACAGATGTGGGATAGAATATTTAATGTAGACAACGTGGTATTCCGTACCATTGACAAGATAGGAAAAATATTTCTTTTAAATCTGCTGTGGCTGATTTGTTCGCTTCCGGTGTTCACCATCGGGGCGTCCACGACGGCGCTCATTTACAGCAGCATGAAGCTGAAAAATAACGAGGGCTACTGGCATTCGAACTTTTTCCGCTCCTTTAAAGAAAATTTCAGGCAGGCGACCGGTCTGTTTTTCCTGTATCTGGCGGCAGGACTGTTTCTGGCGGCGGATTTTATGCTGGGCAATCAGGCGGGCAATACCTTCGGCCTTATGATGCAGGCGGTTGCGGGGATTTTAGCTGTCCCGTATTTTCTTTCCCTTTTATATGTCTTTGGAGTGCAGTCGCGGTTTGTCAATCCCGTAAAGGCGACCATCCGGTATTCGTTTTTTATGGCGCTGCGCAATATGAAATATACGATTCAGATGGCAATTTTGATGATTCTGTTCGTCTGGATTAATACGACGACGCTTTTGGCGAACTTCCTGACCCTGATTTACGGCTTTGGACTGATGGGGTATTTCTTTGCCTTGTATTATCAGAAGACCTTTGAGAAATATTTGGATCCGAAAGAAAAAATGGTCGGAGAGAGCATTACGGATCCCTGAATCATATGACTTTACGGATGTGTTTTTAAGAAACGGTGTAGCTTTTTGCTATGCCGTTTTTGTATGTACAAAAGAGTGGTAAGTATCTTGATTTTCTTTACGGATGATTTTTGCGGAGAATCGTGTGCTATAATCAAAGCGTTCAAACATTTAAACGGAAGGAGGGTGTCAGCGTGAAAAATACGTCAGACGATATCAACCGATTAGAGGCTGAATTTAAGGCCTGCCGGAAAATCTTAACGGCAATCGGCGATGAGACAAGGCAGCATCTGATCTGCATTATGCTCAGGGGCGAATGCAGGGGGAACCGTGTCGTGGAAATTACGGAAAAGACGAATCTGTCGCGGCCGGCGGTATCGCATCATATGCAGATATTAAAGGATGCCGGGATTGTAAAAGTCCGCAAGGAAGGTACCTGCGTTTACTATTATTTAGACCCGGAAACAAACGAAATAAGCAATCTGATTACGCTGTTTTGTGACATCAAAGAGATAATGAAAAACGCGCCTGACAGGAGAGGAGAGGATGATTAAAATGGATTTATTACAGGCAATGAAAAACAGACACTCGGTTCGTTCCTATACGGACCGTCCGATTGGGGGCAGCACGAAAGAAAGTCTGCTTTCATTTATCAGGCAGTGCAATGAAGAAAGCGGGCTGCATATGCAGCTTGTGCTCAATGAGCCAAACGCTTTTGACGGGTTTATGGCGCATTATGGAAAATTTTCCGGCGTCAGAAACTATATTGCAGTGATTGGAAAAAAAGGGAAGGATTTGGAGGAAACGTGCGGCTATTACGGCGAAAAGGTCGTTCTTTACGCCCAAGCCCTGGGCCTTAATACCTGCTGGGTCGCTATGACATACAGCAAGATCCGGTCGGCTTATCGCGTTGATGAGGGCGAGAAGCTTTGCCTGGTTATTTCAATCGGCTACGGTTCCACGCAGGGGACGCCCCACAAATCAAAGACGAGGGAAAGTGTGATAAAGGAACAGGCAACACTGCCCGACTGGTTTAAGAACGGTATTGACGCGGCCCTGTTAGCCCCGACTGCTATAAACCAGCAGAAATTTGTTTTTTTTTTTAATGACTATGTGGTATCCGCAAAAGCGGGAGTCGGGTTTTACAGCAAAATTGATTTGGGTATTGTCAAATATCATTTTGAAGTCGGCGCGGGAAAAGAAAATTTCCGGTGGGCTTAATTCGGTAATTGAAAGCTGCCGCAAAATCGCTTTATCAGACGATTTTGCGGCAGCTTTTGTGCTCTTTATAAGAAAAAACTAAGCTCTTTCTACTTTTCCGGATTTCAGACAGGAAGCACATACATATAATTTCTTCGGTGTTCCATTTACTTTACAGCTCACACGTTTGATGTTTGATTTCCACATGCGGTTGGATTTTCTATTAGAATGGCTGACATTATTTCCGAAATGAGCGCCCTTTCCACAAACTGCACATTTTGCCATAGTTTTGCACCTCCTTGTAATTCACTAAGCCTGCTTGTACTTACAGGCTCACAACATGCTTATTTTACCAGATTCAAATTTATATTGCAAGCAAATTTTAAAAAAAATATAAAAAATCGAAAATATGGCTATGAATTTCCGGGAAAAGCGGTTATAATAGACAGTAAATTAGCGTTAATATGCCTTTGAAAGGAGCAGGAACGTATATGAATGGACATATGGATACCCAGTGGGGGAGAGTTTCAATAGACCCTGAAGTAATTGCAACCTATGCCGGTTCCGTTGCGGTGGAGTGTTTCGGCATTGTCGGCATGGCGGCAGTCAATATGAAGGACGGTCTTGTAAAATTATTAAAAAGAGATTATTTGACACACGGTATTAACGTAGCGATTGATGAGGATAATAAGATTACGATTGATTTCCATGTCATAGTATCCTATGGTGTCAGCATCAGCACCGTTGCCGATAACCTGATTGAGACGGTCAGATATAAAGTAGAGGAATTTACCGGAATGGAAATCAAAAAAATGAACATTTACGTCGAAGGCGTACGTGTGATTGATTAAGGAGGACGTAAAAGGTGGAAATCACTACGATAAATGCTGAGCTTCTGGCGAAGCTGTTTCTTGCCGGAGCAAAGAATCTGGAAGCAAAGAAAGAATGGATTAACGAGCTGAATGTATTTCCGGTTCCGGACGGAGATACAGGCACCAATATGTCCATGACCATTATGTCGGCGGCAAAGGAGGTAAGCGCGATTGCCAAGCCTGATATGCGTTCGCTGGCAAAAGCAATTTCCTCCGGTTCCCTGCGCGGTGCGAGAGGAAATTCCGGCGTAATTCTTTCCCAGCTTTTCCGCGGCTTTACAAAGGTCATTGCGGAGTATGACGAGATTCATGTGCAGGTTCTGGCGGACGCGTTCCAGAAGGCGGTGGAGACAGCCTATAAGGCGGTTATGAAGCCGAAGGAGGGAACGATTCTTACCGTGGCCAAGGGGATGTCCGAGCGTGCGGCGGAGTTAAGCGACGAGACAGAGGACCTTGTTTATTTCCTTGAGGAAGTCATCAAGGAGGGCGACCGTGTGCTTGACCAGACCCCGGAAATGCTTCCGGTATTAAAGCAGGCCGGCGTTGTGGATTCCGGCGGACAGGGCCTGATGCAGGTGCTCAAAGGAGCCCTTGACGCCCTGCTCGGAAAGGAAATTGATTATACCATTGAAGAAACCGGAAGTTCGGAAAAGCCCACTGAGGGAGCAGTATCTTCTTATAATATCGAGGCACAGGCAAATCAGGAGATTAAATTTGCTTACTGTACGCAGTTTTTAATTATGCTGGAAAAGCCGATTACCACAAAGCAGGAGAGCGAATTTAAGTCCTATCTGGAGACCATTGGAGATTCCATCGTGGTGGTTGCGGATGACGAGATCGTTAAGGTACACGTACATACCAACGATCCGGGACTTGCAATGCAGCGCGGCCTTACCTACGGCGGGCTGACTACCATCATCATTGAAAATATGAAGCTGGAGCGCGACGAGAAGATTTCCGCTTTAAAAGAAAAGGAGATGCAGTCCGCAGGCATTCCGCAGGAACAAAAGCAGGAGACGGCAGAGCCACCGAAGGATATGGGATTTATTTCCGTGAGCATCGGCGAGGGTATCAATGAGATTTTTAAAGGACTTGGCGTAGATTATATTATCGAGGGTGGACAGACGATGAATCCGAGTACGGAGGATATGTTAAACGCCATCGAGAAAGTCAACGCAAAGACAATCTTTATTTTACCGAATAACAAGAATATCATCCTCGCGGCAAATCAGGCCGCTTCTCTTGTGGAGGACAAAAAGATTATTGTGATTCCTACAAAGACCATTCCGCAGGGAATCACGGCGCTGGTCAATTATATTCCGGACAGCACGCCCGAGGAGAACGAGGAGCGTATGAACTCCGAAATTAAGACCGTGAAGTCCGGTCAGGTGACCTACGCTGTCCGCGATACGGTCATTGATGATAAGGAAATCAGGCAGGATGACTATATGGGTATCGGAGATACCGGTATCCTTTCCGTGGGACGTGATCTGGAGGCCGCGGTAATGGATATGCTGGGCCAGCTCATCGACGGGGATTCCGCGCTTGTAAGCATTTATTACGGCGAGGACGTCAAAGAGGATGACGCGGAGGCAATCGGAGCTAAGGTGGAGGAGAATTTCCCGGAGGTTGAGGTTGAGATTCACTATGGCGGACAGCCGATTTACTACTACGTCATTTCGGTAGAGTAGAAGTGCAGAAGGGAACGAGTGTGAAAAATAAGCTTGATAGCTTATTTTTCACACGCAAACTTGTTTGCGTTGGTTATATTGTACTGGAGCGTTACAAATAAGCCCTGATGGCAGACGCAAATTGAAGATTTGCGATTTTCTGAAAGAAAATCTGCCCCGTCGCGTAAAACGCTCCGGAATGGAGATTAATATGAACAGGGATTCTTCCATTTCAGAAATCAAAGGCGTTGGCGCGAAAACAGAAGAATTATTTCACAAGATAGGAGTATACACCGTAGGTGATATACTCCTTCATTATCCCCGGACGTACATACGTTATCCCGAGGCGAAGCATGTGGATGAGGTCACGGACGGCGAGACAGCTGCAGTGCTCGGAAGGATTACGAAAACGCCCGTCGTAAGAAAGGTGCGCTCCATGCAGATAACGGTCGCGGTCATCGGAAAACTCGGTGTTTCCATGGAGCTGGTGTGGTACCGCATGCCCTATATGAAAAATAACCTCAAAGTTGGGAATACCTATATTTTTTACGGAAAGGCCGTGAAAAAAAACGGCAGGCTTACGATGGAACAGCCTGCGGTCTATTCCGAGGAGCAGTATCGGGTGATGGAGCAGGTGTTTCTGCCGGTTTATGCGTTGACAAACGGACTTTCCAACAATCTCGTCACGAAAACCGTGCGCGCGGCTTTAGGGGACGAGAATCTTTTTGTCGATTATCTGCCCGCCGATATCCGGGAAAAATACGGGCTTTGCGAATATAATTACGCTATCGGACAGATACATTTTCCGGCGGATATGGATACGCTGATCGGAGCGAGAAAGCGTCTGGTATTTGACGAGTTTTTCCTCTTTGTGTTAAGTATGCAGTATCATAAGGAAAAGCGCGCCAGGGAAAAAAACGAATTTATCTTTGCGGACGATGATTTTACGGAGCGACTCATAAAGCAGCTTCCCTATGAACTGACCGGCGCGCAGAAACGGGCGCTCTCCGAGGTAAAGCGCGATATGCGCTCGGAGACGGTCATGCAGCGTCTGATACAGGGAGACGTCGGCTCCGGGAAAACGATTGTGGCGTTTCTCGCGATGGCGGACGCGGCGCACAACGGCTACCAGTCCGCGATTATGGCGCCTACCGAGGTGCTGGCAAGGCAGCATTACGAATCCTATCAGGAGCTGTGCAGGCAGTTCGGACTGAAATTTCCCGTGGTGCTTTTGACCGGCTCGATGACTGCAAGGCAGAAACGGCTTGCCTACGAGGCGCTTGAGGTTTATCCGAATGCCATGATTGTCGGGACGCATGCGCTCATCCAGGAGAAAGCCATTTATCAGAACCTTGCGCTTGTGATTACGGACGAGCAGCACCGATTCGGTGTCCGCCAGAGGGAGACGCTTGCGGCGAAGGGAACCGAGCCTCATGTGCTGGTGATGAGCGCCACGCCCATACCAAGGACGCTTGCGATTATTATCTATGGGGATTTGGATATTTCGGTCATTGATGAGGTCCCGGCAAGGAGGCTTGCGGTGAAAAACTGCGTCGTTGATACAAGATACCGTCCCAAAGCGTATGCGTTTATCGAAAATGAGGTGAAAAAAGGGCATCAGGCCTATGTCATCTGTCCGCTTGTTGAGGAGAGTGAGCAGATAGAGGCCGAGAACGTTACGGATTACGTGAAAAAACTGCGTGCGGGGCTTTCCGATGACATTACCGTCGGGCTTTTGCACGGACAGATGAAGGCCGAACAGAAAAATCGGATTATGGAACAGTTTGTGAAAAATGAGATACAGGTGCTGGTTTCCACCACGGTGGTGGAGGTCGGCGTCAATGTGCCGAATGCGACGGTGATGCTGATTGAAAATGCGGAGCGCTTCGGACTGGCGCAGCTTCATCAGCTTCGGGGGCGTGTCGGCAGAGGAGACGCACAGTCCTACTGTATCATGATAAACTGCTCGGACAGCAAAAACGCGGCGAAACGGCTGGACATCCTCAACAAATCCAACGACGGATTTCAGATTGCGGCGGAGGATTTAAAGCTCCGCGGGCCGGGAGATTTTTTTGGGATCCGCCAGTCCGGCGAAATGGAATTTCTGCTCGCAGATATTTATCAGGACGCGTCCGTCTTACAGCAGGCGTCCGGCGAGGTACAAAAGCTTTTAAAGGAAGACCCCGATCTGTCCGGAGAAAACAACGAAAGGCTGCGTCATTATATGGAGCGGTTTTTGCAGGAGAGGAATAACCGGCTGAATCTTTGAGACGGCTGTGGGTATTTCTTACTGTAAACGCTTCAGGATGAAGGAAGAGTGAAAATAATGGAAAAAGATAATATTTGCATCCGGATTGCCCTGCCCGACGATGCAGTGCAAATTCAAAATATCTATGAGCCGTATGTAACCAAAACGGCAATTACGTTTGAATATGACCTGCCGGATGTCGGGGAATTTCAGGAGAGAATGAGAAAGACGAAAGAAAAATATCCTTACATTGTTGCGGAAGAAGACGGGGAAATACTCGGCTATGCCTATACGGGGCCGTTTGTCGGAAGGGCGGCCTACGGCTGGGCGGCGGAAGTTTCTATCTATCTGAAAGAAAACAAACGGAAAATGGGACTTGGCAGGAGGCTGTACCGGGCTCTGGAGGAGATTTCCAAAATGCAGCATATTCTCAATCTGAACGCCTGCATCGGCTATCCGGAAACGGAGGATGAATACCTGACGAAAAACAGCGTAGAGTTCCATGCGCATATGGGCTACCGCATGGTTGGAAAATTTCATAAATGCGGTTATAAATTCGGAAGATGGTACGATATGGTATGGATGGAAAAAATGCTTGGGGATCACCCCGCCAGTCCGTTACCCGTCGTTTTGTTTCCTGACATCCGTGCGGAAGACCTGCGGGAAATCGGAGTAAAATAACGAAAAACAAACGGGAAGCAATCGCTTCCCGTCCGTTTTTTTTTTTTATGTATTACTTGCCTGCCATCTGTCTTTCCTGTGCCTCGATCATTTTCTTAACCATATAACCGCCGACAGAACCGTTCTGTCTGGAAGTTAAGTCACCGTTGTAGCCGTCCTTTAAAGGTACGCCAAGCTCGCTTGCCACCTCGTATTTGAAACGGTCTAATGCACTCTTTGCCTCCGGGACTGCTGCTCTGTTCGATGAACGACTTGCCATAATAGTTTCCTCCTTTGGTGTGTTAGTTTGTTCCTTTGTTTTCATGTTATGATTTATCTGCCTGTATCAGATTTCCTTTGAACATCCGCCGCGGCGATTTCAGGTATTACGGTTTTTCCTGCGAAATACCGCGGCCCTTTTTTATCGCGCTGCGTTTTGTTCAGTGATAGTATATGAGGATTTGAAAACGATAAACATGCAGTTTTTGTCAAAATTTCAAAAAAATCCAAAATTGTAAGCGCTTACAAAATTATGTTTACAAACCCGCTTTTTTTCGATATGATAAAGCTATCATAAAAACTGCAACCGTGTCGGAGGTGAGACGGCCGACCGGGGAAAAGGAGAGGGGAACATGGATAAAATTGAAAAGTACATTGATGAGCTTTTGGAGAAAAGTACGCCGGACAAGCCAATCTGGAATATCGAAAAAATTCTTCAGGGCTTAAAATCCACCTGGAATTACATTGACGGCTGTATGATTAAGGCAATTCTGGAAATGTATTCCATGACAAAGGATGAAAAATACTTTCAGTTTGCGGACAATTTTATCGACTGCAAGGTAAAGGAGGACGGTTCCATTGAGGGGTATTCGGTGGAGGAATTAAATATTGACAATGTAAATGCCGGAAAGACGCTGTTTGAGCTTTACGATTTGACCGGAAAGGAAAAATACCGGAAAGCGATTGATTTGGTATACAGCCAGATTCAGAAAATGCCGCGCACGAAAGAGGGGAATTTCTGGCATAAAAATATTTATCCGAACCAGGTTTGGCTTGACGGACTTTATATGTGCCAGCCGTTTTATATGGAATATGAGACGCGGTTTAACGATAAGAAAAATTATGACGATATATTTTCCCAGTTTTTCAATGTGGAGAAGTATATGAGGGATCCGAAAACAGGGCTTTATTACCATGCGTGGGATTCCTCCCGTGAAATGTTCTGGTGCGATAAGGTGACTGGATTAAGCCAGAACTTCTGGCTCCGGGCGCTTGGCTGGTTCTCGATGGCGCTGCTTGACACGCTCGATAAAATGGACGCGTCCGAACGTGAGCCCTATGAGCATATGAAGCGGATTTTTGTGGATTTGATGGATTCCATGCTCCGGTATCAGGACGAGAGCGGCATGTGGTATCAGGTAGTCAATGTGGGCGGCATGGACGGCAATTATCTGGAGACGAGCGGAAGCTCGATTATGGCATATGCCCTGTTAAAGGGCGTGCGTCTCGGCTTTTTGCCGGAGAACTACAGGGCTTACGGGGAAAAGGCCTTCCGCGGTATCTGCAAAAAATATCTCTCCGAGGATGAAAACGGGGAACTGCATCTGGACGGTATTTGTCTTGTGGCAGGGCTCGGCGGCGCAGGCAGACGTTCAGGAACCTTTGACTATTATATGTCCGAGCCGGTGGTGAAGGATGACGCAAAGGGCGTCGGCCCGTTTCTGCTGGCGTATACCGAGATGCGTCGTCTCGGAAGTGTTTTCGAATAGATTTGAAGCGTTTGTTTTCGGCAGGGTAGGATTGTATCGGTACTTACGGTAATTGTGCAAGACTTTCCGGGGCACAGGCTTTATGATGGAGAAAAGCTACTGGGAAAGGAGAAAACCGTATGGAAGAGATACTGGAGGTAAATGGAAAACCTTATCGGATTTTAAAGCTGCTCGGAAAGGGGAAGGGCGGTTATTCCTATCTGGCGGAGGATGCCGCCGGTGTGTACGTTTTAAAGCAGATTCATCATGAGCCGTGTGATTATTACCAGTTCGGAGATAAGCTGGCGTCGGAGAAAAAGGATTATATGCGCCTGCTTGCGGCCGGAATCCGCATGCCAAAGCTGCTCGATACAGACGAGGAGAAAGAGCGGATTTTAAAGGAGTATATCGAAGGCCCGACCATCTATGAGTTGGTGCTGCGGGAGCAGATGAACCCGTCCTACACGGAGCAAATCCATAAGATGTGCCGCAAGCTCTACGCAGAGGGACTCAATATCGATTATTTCCCGACCAATTTTGTGGTGCGGGAAGAGCTGCTGTATTATGTGGATTATGAGTGCAACGAGTACCATAAGGAATGGAATTTTGAAAACTGGGGCAGCCGTTACTGGGCGAAAACGCAAGAATTTATGCAGTATGTAAAAGAGCATGACGGAGGGGTATAAAGAGCGCCGGACGGCGCTCTTTATAGCAGAGGAGAAAGTGCGCGAACCAGGTGAAATGCGCCGGGGAGAATGCGGAGCATTCTCTTAAGGGCGCTGTCGCCGGACAGCGCCCTTTATTCTACCAACGTCAGCCCGGAGATGTCGGGCTGGATGGTCAGCGAATAATTGGTGTAGTAGATGACGAAGCCGGGCGCGCTGCCGCCGGGCTTTTTTACATTCTTTTTCTGGAGATAATCGATTTCCAGCTTATCGCTGTCTCTTCCGCTGGAATAGTAGCCGGCAAGCCTTCCCGCTTCCTCAAACATGCGGTCAGGGAGTTCTTCCTCGTTGTTCGTCTTCACGATGACATGGGAGCCCGGGATTCCCTTTGCGTGAAACCACCAGTCATTCCCCGTCGCGAATTTAAAGGTCAGTTCCTCGTTCTGGTAATTATTTTTTCCCACGTACATATGATAGCCGTCCGAGGAAATGTAATGAAAAGGTTTGCTTTTGATTTTGGCTTTTTTGTCGGTACGCTTCCGACGGATATAGCCGTATTCCATAAGCTCTTCCTTAATCTGAACGAGGTCATCCTCGGTCTGGGCAATATCGAGGGCCGCCGCGATGCTTTCCAGGTGATCGATTTCCGCTTTTGTTTCCTGGATTAAATCCGTGAGAGCCTCATAGGTGCGCTTGAGCTTGCCGTATTTGTCAAAATACTTTTGTGCGTTTTCCTTTGCATCCAGTGTCGGATCAAGCGGAATGGTGACCATTTCATTGGTGTAGTAATTGAGCGCCTCAAGCTGGCGGCTGCCCTCCGCGAGCCCGTAGCCGTAGGTGTGGAGCAGCTCGCCGTAAATTTTATACTTGTCCCGCTTTTCAGTGTCCTTAAGCTGCTTTGCCTGAAGCTGGTATTTTTTCCGGTTGCGCTCAAGCGCCGTGTTTACGATTTTGCGCAGATCCACAGATTTCTGGCGGATACGCGTATAGACATTTCGGGAGGCATAATATTCCTCGAGCACCTTTGAAATGGAATCGTATTCCTGCACGGAATAAGCGTCTGAGTCGTATTCGGAAAGCCGGAAGCAGGAAAAATCAACGGGTTCCTTCCCGCGGGTGATGATATTCGGTGTGTAGTTATGGTTTCTGACGTCATCCATCATCCACTGGAAGTTGTGGAACAGATGCTTTTTCCCGTTTTCGTCCAGCGCGTCCGTCGGCATATCGCCGTCTACGGAAGCACGGAAACAGATTTCGTTTGCGATGACCGGGCTGATTCCGGTGAAAGAGCCGTAGATTGCCTTTGTGAGGGCAACAGGCTTTTTCATGACAATATTTAAAAATGTGTCCTCCGTTGCCGTAAGAGGATTCTGTTTATCCTCCTGCGTGGCAGGAATACAGTACGGGCGGCCGGGAAGAACCTCACGCACGGAGCTCATCATGGAGGAAACATGCTTAATGCTGTCGATAATTACGCCGTCGGAATTACAGAAAATAATATTGCTGTGCTTGCCCATCAACTCGACAATCAGTGTTTTGGTGCGCAAATCTCCAAGCTCGTCGAGATGTTCGATTTCAAAATGGATAATGCGCTCCATATGCGGCTGGAAAATGCGAGTAATGCGCCCGTTTGCGATATGCTTGCGCAGCAGCATGCAAAAATTCGGGGCGGTCAGGGGACTTTGCTTGTTGCTGTCCGTCAGATATAAAAAGGGCAGTGACGCGCTTGCGGACATGGCAAGGCGGTACTGACCCTGCGGTCCCTTTAAGGTGAATAACAGCTCGTCGCTTTCCGGCTGGGCGATTTTGCTGATCTTGGTATTTAAAATGGTATTGTTCAGCTCGTATACGAGATTTGATATGACTAATCCGTCAAATGCCATGGTGTTTCTCCTTATATAAAAGTTGTAAAACGATATATTAAGCTGCAAAAATTTATTATAGACGATTTTTTCAGGAAAGACAATGACAACCTGTCTTAGATGGAGATGTTATGACAAGAAAGATGACAGAGGGCGGTATTGCCGGACATTTGATATTGTTTTCGATTCCGTTGATACTCGGAAACCTGTTCCAGCTGCTTTACAACGCGGTGGATTCCGTTATTGTCGGACGCTTTGCGGGGGAGGACGCGCTGGCAGCGGTCGGCTGCGCAAATCCGGTTATGAATATTGTCATACTGGGCGTTTCCGGTATCTGTATCGGAGCCTCGGTGCTGATGAGCCAGTTTTTCGGTGCCGGCGAATATGGAAAATTAAAAAGGGAGCTGTCAACCGTGCTGCTTTTGGGCTGTGTTTTTTCGGTATTGATGCTGGCAGCGGGGCTGCTTTGTTCGGAACAGCTTCTGATATGGCTTCAGGTGCCCGATGAAATTCTCGGGACTGCAAAGGTATATCTGCGCATTATTTTTTTCGGTATGCCGTTTACCTTTTTTTATAATGCCGTGGCGGCGGCGCTTCGCAGCGTGGGGGATGCGAAAACGCCGGTTTATTTTCTGGCGGCGGCTTCGGTTTTGAATGCCGGACTGGATTTGCTGTTTGTTGCCGGATTTCACTGGGGCGCCGCGGGAGCGGGACTGGCGACCGTGATTGCGGAGGCGGTGTCAGTCTTTTTATGCGTCTGCTATATCAGAAGGCGCGTCCCCTCGCTGCGGCTTAGCAGGGAGGATATGGAAGTCGACGGGGAGCTTTTGAAGCTGACCATACAGCAGGGCAGCATTACCGCATTGCAGCAGTGCTGCCAGCCCATCGGCAAGCTTTTGATTCAGGGAAAAATCAATACGCTGGGGGTCAGCGCCATCGCGGCGTTTAATGCAGTCAGCCGCGTGGACGACTTTGCGTTTACGCCGGAGCAGAGCATCGCGAGCGCCATTATGACGTTTGTGGCGCAGAACCGGGGCGCGGGAAAGCGGGAGCGTGTAAGAAACGGATTTCGGATCGGACTTTTGCTGGAGGCGGGCTATTGGCTGCTCATCTGTACAGCGGTGCTGTTCGGACGGCAGGCAGTGATGGAGCTTTTTGCGGCCGGAGAGAATGCGGCGATGGTACCGATGGGCGTTTCTTATCTGTCCCTGATGGCGTTTTTTTACCTGCTTCCCGCTTTTACGAACGGAATTCAGGGCTTTTTCCGGGGAATGGGAAATATGTCGATCACATTGATTTCGACCCTGATACAGATTTCATTCCGTGTTATTTTTGTCTATGCGCTGGTTCCCCGGATGGGAATTGACGGCGTCGCTTACGCGAGCCTGATCGGATGGATTTTTATGCTGGCCGCGGAGGTACCCTATTATTTCTGGTTTAAGCGGAAAAGATGATTTTTTTCGCAGTTTTTTCTTTACAATTTGGGTGCCGGAGCGTAAATTAGAGGATGGATGTACAAAACAGAACTGGAGGTTTTTTATGGCAAAGGAATTATTAAAAAGAAGTGAAGTAAAAGAAGAATATACATGGAACCTAAAGGACATGTATCCGTCTGTGGATGCGTGGAAGGAGGATTTGAAGGCGCTTGCGGGGCTGATGGAGGAAATCGCTTCCATGGAGGGAAAGGCTGCCGCTTCTGCCGAAAATCTGCTTTTTGTCCTTGAGCGCGCGGCGGCGGCGGAGCAGAAGCTTGATTTCGCCTTTAATTATGCGGAGAGGCTGTTTGACGAAGACCAGAAAAATACGGCGCATCAGGCAATGTCCCAGAAAATGTATGCCCTGGCGACGGAGCTTTCCAGCAAAACAGCGTTTATTGTTCCGGAAATTCTTGCTGTAGACAGCCAGGTGCTGGAGGGATATTTGAAGGAGCTTCCGGCGCTGGAGCTTTACCGGAAGCAGTTGGAGGAAATCGAGCGCACCAGGCCGCATATCCTTTCCGCGGAGCAGGAAAAGCTTGTGGCAATGACCGGGGATATGGCGGAAACCGCCGGGCAGGTGTATTCGATTATCAATAATGCGGACTTTGTTTTCCCGGAGATTACGGATGAGCAGGGAGAGCACATGCGCCTGTCACACGGCAATTTTGTCCCGACCCTGGAGTCTTCGGACCGCCGTGTCAGAAAGGATGCTTTTGAAAATTATTATAAGGTATATCAGCAATATGCGAATACGCTGGCAGCCCTGTACAGCGGACAGGTGAAGCAGCAGATGTTTTATGCGGGCGCGAGGCACTATGCGTCCACGCTGGAGGCGGCCGTGGACGCCAACAACGTATCGCCCTCGGTTTATCACAATCTGATTGAGACGGTCAACCGAAACATGGATAAAATGCACCGTTATGTGCGCCTGCGCAAAAAATGCCTCGGCGTTGACGAGCTTCATATGTATGATGTCTATACGCCGATGATTCCGGACGCGGCAAAAAAGATTTCCTTTGAGGAAGCGAAGGAGACCGTGTTAAAGGCGCTGGCTCCTCTTGGTGAGGATTATGTGGCGAAGGTGAAGGAGGGCTTTGAAAACCGCTGGATTGACGTTTATGAGAATGAGGGAAAACGCAGCGGCGCTTATTCGGCGGGGGCCTTCGGCACACACCCTTACGTGCTTTTAAACCATAATGATACGCTGGACAATATGTTTACGCTGGCCCATGAGATGGGACATGCCATGCATTCCTATTATTCCAATGCGGCGCAGCCCTATATCTATTCCCAGTATAAGATATTTGTGGCTGAGGTGGCATCCACCTGCAATGAAGTGCTTTTGATGGAATATCTGCTGAAAAATACGGAGGATAAAAAGGAGCGCGCTTATCTGCTGAATCATTACCTCGACAGCTTTAAGGGAACCGTATACCGTCAGACCATGTTTGCGGAATATGAGATGCAGACCAACAAAATGGCGGAGGAGGGCGAAAGCCTGACGGCGGAAACACTGTGCAAGGTCTACTACGATTTGAACAGCAAATATTACGGCCCGGATATGGTGTCGGATCCCGAGATTGCCTATGAGTGGGCAAGGATTCCGCATTTTTACTACAATTTCTATGTATATCAGTATGCGACCGGATTTTCTTCGGCGGTGGCCATCGCCCATGCAATCTTAAAAGAGGGCGCTCCGGCCGTGGAACGGTATAAGAAGTTTTTATCGGGCGGCTGTTCCAAGGCGCCGGTAGAGCTGCTTAAAATTGCGGGCGTGAATCTTGAAACGCCGGCTCCGATTCAGGAGGCCCTTGATGTGTTCGGCGGGGTGCTTGACGAGATGGAGCAGCTCGTTTCATAAAGAGCAGCACGGGATAAAAATTCATGCTTGACATAAGTGGTCGATAGTTATAGACTTATAGAGGAGTGAGGTCTATAATTATCGACCACTTTTTCTGTGTACAAAAATGTGCGGGCAAGGGGAGGAAAAACATGTCTTTTATCAATCTAATCTTTGAAACGGTGATAAAAATGTCCTGGGGAGCGGTGTTTGTTATTCCGGTTGTGCTGCTCTGCCGGTTGCTGCTTAGGCGGAATGCCAGGATTTTTTCTTATGCGCTGTGGGGAATTGTCGCTCTGCGGCTGACCATCCCGGTAATGCTTCCATCGGAGTACGGGCTGTTCGGAGTCGTTTCGACGGCGGAGCGGTATGTGGCAGACAGCCTGCTTTATGTGGATACGGGTAGTGCGGAAGAAGGAGTTTTATCAGGGGCGGAGCTATCTGCCGCGGGGGCGCAGACAGGCGGAGTTTCCCTTAACGGGACACAGAGTACCGTGGCGGAGCAATCCCGGGAGGGAGCCGATACGGATGCTGCCCAAACTGACAGCGCTGTGTACCGCCTGCTTCGCAATCTCTGGCTTTTGGGAGCGGTGTTATTTCCCGTTTACGGAGCGGCCGTTTATGTGTTTTTAAGGCGCAGGCTGCGCTTTGCAACTAAATGGGACGGCATTGTTTATGAGAGCGGAGAGATTCGTTCGCCCTTTGTGTTTGGCATCGTCCGGCCGCGCATCTATCTGCCCTGCGGTCTTACGGAAGGGCAGAGGGAGTGTATTTTGCGGCATGAGCGGCAGCATATACGAAGAAGGGATTATCTGGTCAAGCTGTTTGCATACGCCCTGCTTTCCGTTTATTGGTTCCATCCGCTGGTGTGGACGGCATATATTTTGATGGAGCGGGATATGGAGATGAGCTGTGATGAAAAAGCTCTGTCAGGCCAGACCGGGGAGGAAAGAGAAGCATACGCAGCGCTTTTACTGTCCTTTGCCGGAGAAAAATGGCATCCGTTACAGCCCCTGTCCTTCGGGGAAGGTGATGTTTCAAGGAGGATCCGGCGTATTTTAAATTATCGCAGACCCGGGTTTTGGCGTTTGCTCTCCGCATTGCTGCTTGTGCTTCTTGCGGCGGCGTTCTGTCTTACAGATGCCGCAAACAGCGGAGGGGGAGACGGTATGGAAAACGAAACGGAAAACCCTGCGGCACTGCTTTTGTATGAGAGCAGAAATCCATATGTCGGAGACGTTCCTGCAAACGGGAGATTGATGGGAGCCATCGAGCAGATTTACGGGGATTTGTCCGTCTACGGTACGGCTACGACACAGCTTTTGACGGCAGCTGAGCCCTATACATATATTCTGCATTTTGAGCTGTCCGGGCAGTCCGCAAAAGATCGGGAAGAACAGACAAAGCTTCTGGATGACGACATGTGGAGGCGGGCGGTGCTGTTTCTGGCACTGACCGATAACTGCGGTGAAGTGCGCTGGGACTATTCTGTTTCCGGGGAGCTGATTACCCATTACATCAGCGTCAGGGATGCCGAAGAGAATCTCTCGATATCCGACCTCAAAGCCTATGGCGGGTCCGCGGAAAAGGTCGCGGAGCTGTTAAAGAAATTGGAGCAGATGTAAGGGCCGGAAGAATTTCAAATGGAGAACAAAAACAGCAGGAGGTCACAGTGTGCAAAATAAGCTTGATAGCTTATTTTGCGCACGGCTATTTGTGCCGGAGCGTCACAAATAAGCCCTGATGGCAGACGCAAATTGAAGATTTGCGTCGCCCCGTCGCGTAAAACGCTCCGGAATGGAGATTATATGGAAGATTTAAAGCTGTGCGACAGCGATTATAAATTTATGACGATTGTATGGGAGCATGCCCCGGTGAGCTCGGGGGAACTGGTGAAGCTTTGTGCCGATAAGCTGGGCTGGAAAAAATCAACGACCTATACGGTAATCAAAAAGCTCTGCCAGAGAGGCTTTATCCGAAATGAGTCGTCGCTGGTGACGGTTTTGGTAGAGCAGGAGCGCTGCCAGAGAGAGGAATCGGATTATTTTCTGGAACGTACCTTCGGAGGCTCTCTGCCGAAGTTTATCGCGGCCTTTTTGGGAGGCGGAAAAACTTTAACGGAGCAGGAGGCCGAAGAAATCAAGCGCATGATTGACGCACACAGGGAGGAACGGACAAACGCGAAGCCGGAACGCTGATTTTGGAAAAGGAAAGAATATCCGGTGGGAAATTGTGGAATACTGTACTTATCAAAAGACGGCTTTACGGGCGCGGCACCTTATGGCCGGGAAAAGAGGTATTATGAGACAGGTACAGGTATTGATTAATGAACCGGAGAAGGCGGAACGGTTATGCCATATTTTAAGCGGGCACAGCGGCCCCTTTGATCTCGCCAAGGGCAGCTATACGGTGGATGGAAAGTCCATTCTCGGTATCTGCACGATGGATTTATCCGCACCGCTGACGCTGACCATTTACGGGGAGGAAGAAGATGGTGTTATAGAGGAAATCCGTGAATTTGTCGTGTAAAACATCTGTTTTATGCAGAAGAATAAAAATAAAAAACTGTCTTGTCACCTGTAATGATAAGTGATATACTACTGTCAGTTTCATGGAAAAAGCCGGTTTGGCAATCAGTAGAAAATATCGAGGATGATTATGGAAAAACAGGAAGTATTGGAACAGCTGAAACGGGAAAAGGATGCCGTGATTCTCGCCCATTATTATGTGGAGCCGGAGGTGCAGGCAGTTGCGGATTACATCGGGGATTCTTTTTATCTGAGCAGAAAGGCAACGGAGCTTCCAAACCGGACGCTGGTATTCTGCGGCGTCTCCTTTATGGGGGAAAGCGCGAAGCTTTTAAATCCGGAAAAGACCGTGCTTCTGCCGGACGCGGCGGCGGACTGCCCGATGGCGCATATGGTGTCGAAATCGGTGGTAGACGCGGCGCGCAGGCAGTATGACGACCTCGCCGTGGTCTGCTATATCAACTCCACGGAGGAAATCAAGTCATGGTCGGATGTGTGTGTGACCTCGGCCAATGCGGTTTCGATTGTAAAAAATCTGCCGAATCGGCATATCCTTTTTATCCCGGATAAAAATCTTGCGCACTATGTGGCGGAGCAGGTGCCGGAAAAAGAATTTATATTTAACGAAGGCTATTGTCCGGTGCACGAGCATATGGCTGCGGAGGAAATCCTTCTGCTCAAACGGGAGCACCCTAAGGCGGAGGTGCTGGCGCATCCGGAGTGCTGCGGCGGGGTACTGCAGCTTGCAGATTACATAGGTTCTACGAGCGGCATCATAAGCTATGCGGGGAAAAGCCCGAAAAAGGAATTTATTATCGCGACCGAGTGCGGTGTCGCCTATGCGCTTGGAAAGGAGCGGCCCGACGCGGCGTTTTATTTCCCGAAAACGTCTCCCGTCTGCGGGGATATGAAAAAAATTACGCTGGAAAATATCATTCAGGTCCTTAAAACCGGGGAAAATGAGGTTCTGGTCAATGAGAAGACGGCGGCGGCAGCGGGAAGCACGCTGACGCGCATGCTTACGCTTGCAGGGCAGGCAGAAACGGGGGCCGTATGAAAAATCTTTATTATGATGTGGTTATCGCCGGGTGCGGTGTCGCCGGGCTTTACACGGCGTTAAAGCTTCCGAAAACAAAAAAAATATTAATGCTCTCAAAGGAGGATTTTAAGAGCTGTGACTCCATGCTTGCGCAGGGAGGCATCTGCGTGCTGCGCGATGAGGCGGATTACGCCTCCTATTTTGAGGATACCATGCGGGCCGGGCATTACGAAAACCGCCGGGAAAGCGTTGATATTATGATTCGTGCAAGCCGGGGTATCATCAGTGATTTGATCAGGCTTGGCGTGCGTTTCGCACGCAGGCCGGACGGAAGCCTTGACTATACCAGGGAGGGAGCACATTCAAAACCGCGTATCTGTTTTCACAAGGATATCACCGGAAAAGAAATTACGACGGTGCTGTTTTCCCAGGCGGCAAAGCTGCCGAATGTCACGATGCTGGAATATACGGTGATGACCGATATTCTCGTGGCGGATGGACGCTGTGCCGGAATGATTGCGAGGACGGCGGACGGAGAGATGCTTCACATCCACGCCAGGGATTCGGTCATGGCAACCGGAGGTATCGGCGGTCTTTATGAACATTCGACGAATTTCCCGCTCCTGACCGGAGATGCCTGCCGGATTGCGGAAAGACACGGCGTTGCCCTGGAACATATGGACTACGTGCAGATCCATCCGACCTGCCTTTACAGTACAAAGCCGGGCAGAAGCTTTTTGATTTCCGAGTCGGCGCGCGGAGAAGGGGCTATTTTGCTGAACCACAGAGGGGAACGCTTCGTCAACGAGCTTTTGCCCCGCGATGTTGTCACCGAGGCAATCCGAAAGGAAATGGCGATGGAGGGCGTCGAGCACGAGTGGCTTTCCTTTGAGAAGGTTCCGAAGGAAATAATAACGAAACATTTCCCCAATATTTATGAAACCTGCCGGAAGGAGGGCTACGATCTGTTCAAAGAGCCGATTCCGATTGTCCCGGCGCAGCACTATTTTATGGGCGGGGTCCATGTAGACAGCAACTCAGAAACGACGATGCCTCACCTTTATGCGGTCGGGGAAACAAGCTGCAACGGCGTACACGGGAAAAACAGGCTGGCGAGCAACAGTCTGCTGGAAAGCCTTGTATTTGCGGAACGCGCTGCGGCAAATATTATGATGACACAGAAAGGAACACGATATGATAAATCCGATTACCATGCAGCTTGTTGCTGACAAATATATCCGTCTTGCACTGGAGGAGGATATCCACAGTGAAGACGTTTCTACCAATGCAGTGATGCCGGAGTACAAAAAGGGCGAAGTACAGTTGATTTGCAAGGAGGACGGCATTATTGCAGGGCTTCCGGTGTTTGAGCGCGTATTTACGCTTTTGGATGAAAAAACAACGGTGACCTATGCCCAAAAGGATGATGGAACGAGGGTAAAGGATGGCGACGCCGTGACGCGCGGCCAGCTTCTTGCGGTTGTGACGGGGGATATTCGCGTGCTTTTGTCGGGAGAGCGGACGGCGCTCAATTATTTACAGCGGTTAAGCGGCATTGCAACCTATACCCATGCTGTTGCCGCGCTTCTTAAGGGGAGCGGGATTCGGCTGCTTGACACGAGAAAAACAACACCCTGTATGCGTATTTTCGAAAAATATGCGGTGCGCGTCGGAGGTGGACATAATCACCGCTATAATCTCTCCGACGGCGTCCTGCTGAAGGACAACCACATTGACGCGGCCGGCGGTGTTGGCAATGCCGTGCGTCTTGCCAGAGAATATGCACCGTTTGTGCGCAAAATCGAAGTGGAGACGGAAAATCTCGAGATGGTAAGGGAGGCCGTCGAGGCAGGCGCTGATATTATCATGCTTGATAATATGAAGCCGGAGGAAATGGCGGAGGCAATCCGCATCATTGACGGTAAGGCCGAGACGGAGTGCTCCGGAAATGTGACAAAGGAAAACATTGAGGTATTAAAAGAGCTTGGTGTGGATTACATATCGAGCGGTGCCCTGACACATTCGGCGCCGATTCTCGACATCAGCCTGAAGCACTTGAAAGTCCTTTCCGATTAAGCTATGATTGCAAAAAACGGGAAGGTACGACGGCGTTTGAACGCAGGGAGAATGTGAAGCGTTCTCCCGGAAAAGAATTTTGGGAAAGGAAAGCGGAATGGAAAAGGAAATGACCGGCGCAGACAGAAGAAAATTGCTTTTATCCATGATAAGAAACGCGGATGCCCCCGTATCCGGTGCGGAGCTCGGAAAAAGAACCGGAGTCAGCAGACAGGTTGTGGTGCAGGATATTGCTCTGCTTCGGACGCAGGGGTATCCGATTATTTCTACGGCAAGAGGATATCTGCTTGACGAACCCAAGGCGGCATCAAGGGTGATTAAGGTCTGCCACACGAATGAGCAGGTGGAGGACGAGCTGACAACCATTGTGGATCTTGGCGGCTGTATCGTGAATGTTATGGTCAATCACCGGGTGTACGGCAAGTTAAACGCGCCGCTCAACATTAAGAGCAGGCGTGACGTACAGTCCTTTATCAACGATTTGAAAACGGGAAAGTCAACCCCGCTGTTGAACGTGACATCCGGGTATCATTTCCATAAAATCAACGCGGAAAGCGAGGAAGTGCTGGATGAAATAGAAGAAGCGCTGAAAAGGAAAGGCTATCTGGCGCAGCTTCTTCCCTATGAGACGGCCGATGCCGTCGGAGAATAAAAGAAAATTGCAGAGACACTGCCGCTGAAATATTTCCTGTGGGAGATATGTCAGCAGTGGTGTCTCTTTTTTTATTTCAGTGATTTAAAATATTCGATGAGCTCATAGACGAGAATGCTTTCCCGCTCCGAGAGGGAGGAAATGTCAATGGTATTGTTGCAGGGCAGGCCGAGCAGGTAATCCGTCGAAACCTGAAACAGGGAGGAGAGCTCGATCAGATACGTGGTGGATGGCACGGAAATTCCCATTTCCCAGGCATTCACACTGCTTCTGGTAATATTGAGTTTTCGGGCGAGGTCAGCCTGCGTCCAATTATTTGCCTGTCTTAATTCCTTGATTTTGTCTGCGATCATATCAAACTCCATTCTGGTTTGCACGGTTTTTATCTCTGTATATTGATGTAATGTATAGTAAAGTATTCATTGTGATATTTCATTATCATTATGATAATTTAATTTGACATCAAAAAAGAAAATTGGTATGATAAGTTATCATAAGAACGAAAGCAGTGATTTATACATATGAAAAACAGGGATATCTGCGGAAAATCCGTGCTGGCATTGCTCACCGCGGCGTTCGTCTGTTTCCTTTGCCTCTGCGTCCTCGAGCACGCGGACGAATATCGGGAATTTCAGAGAATCTGCGATGCTTTAAAGGAGTGCCGGATTAAGACCGGCTATGCGGTGGAGGGCAGTGCCGGGAAGCTTAAGGCGGTCTGCGGCCGTGAGATAACCGTATACGGCTGCCGCAGTGAAAGCGGAAGGCTTTATCCGGAAAATAAAAAAGGCGGGGATTATGCGGAGCAGGAGCCTGGTTCGAAAACGGCGGAACGGGTCTTTTTGCTTCTGCCGAGAAAGGACAGGGAAGCGTTACATTCTTTGTGCGGGACGGACCACTTCTATATTATATATCAGTCTGAACGGTATCTTTTATATGGATTTCAAAATTACAAAGAACTTGCGTCCTGTGTATTCGGACAGCAGGGACAGGGCGGAGCCGAAAAACGAAATGTTGACTTCCCCTCAAATTAGTTTTATAATAAAATCACTTATGCATACGGGAGAAAAGACGTGATGCATCAGTGATTTTTATTTATGCAGGAAAGCCGGGAAGCGGCTGCCTGTCGTTTTGGAGCTGTGAAGAGGCATACAGCTGGTCAGGAGGACCTATGATTAAAAGCATGACCGGGTACGGACGCTGCGAGAGCGCGGACGAATACCGCAAATTTACGGTTGAGATGAAGGCGGTCAACCACCGTTATCTTGACGTGAATCTGAAGATGCCCAAAAAGCTGAATTTCTTTGAGAGCGCCATCCGCAGCCTCCTGAAGGAATATATAGAGCGCGGCAAGGTGGACATCTATATTACCTATGAGGACTATACCGAGCAGAATGCATCGCTCAAATACAACCGTGAGATTGCGGCGCAGTATCTGACCTATCTGAATGATATGGCGGAAAGCTTCGGACTGGAAAACGATATCCGCGTCAGCACGCTCTCCAGATACCCGGAGGTATTTGTGATGGAAGAACAGAGCGTGGATGAAAAGGCACTCTGGGCAGGACTGGAAAAGGCGCTTCGCGGAGCGGCGGAGCAGTTAGTGCAAAGCCGTATCAAAGAAGGGGAGCACCTGAAAAATGATTTGTGCGGCAAGCTCGACACCATGCTCTCCTATGTTGATTTTATTGAGGAGCGTTCGCCCGTTATTATGAAGGAGTACCGGGAGCGGCTTAAGGCAAAGGTGGAGGAACTTTTGGGCGACCGTCAGGTGGACGACGCAAGGCTTGTCACCGAGGTGACGATTTTCGCGGATAAGGTCTGCGTGGATGAGGAGACGGTGCGCCTGCGCAGCCATATCAGGAGTACAAGAGACACGCTTGAGGCGGGCGGAAGCATCGGCAGAAAGCTGGATTTTATTGCTCAGGAAATGAACCGTGAGGCTAACACCATCCTCTCAAAGGCGAATGACCTTGCGATTTCCGATACGGGAATCAGCTTAAAGACAGATATCGAAAAGATTCGGGAACAGATTCAGAATATCGAGTAAAGCCGGAGCTTTCCGTATCGGGAGTCTGGACGAAGAAAGGGGAGGACAATGGAAAAGCTGATGAACATCGGATTCGGGAATATGGTCAATACCGGCAAGATCATCGGTATTATATCCTCTGATTCCGCACCGGCAAAACGCCTGATTCAGCGCGGGAAGGAGCAGGAAATATTAATCGATGCGACGCAGGGGCGCAGGACTAAGAGCGTGATTTTTACCGACAACAATACAATTATTTTATCCGCATTGCAGCCGGAGACTCTCGCCGGAAGATTTAACGGCAATGCCGCAGAGGTTTATGATGATACGAAAGAATAGAGGAATTTTGACCGTGGTTTCCGGTTTTTCCGGCTCCGGGAAGGGAACCATCATGAAAGAATTGATGAAAAAGTATTCGGAGCGGTACGCCCTGTCGATTTCCGCGACAACGAGAGCCCCGAGACCGGGCGAGTGTGACGGCGTGGAATATTTTTTCCGTACGAGAGAAGAATTTGAACGTATGATTGCGGAGGATGCGTTGATTGAATATGCGCAGTTTGTCGGCAATTATTACGGAACCCCAAGAACGTATGTCGAGGAACAGTTAAACGCCGGAAAAGACGTGATTCTGGAAATCGAGATTCAGGGAGCGCTGAAGGTGAAAAAGAAATTTCCCGACACGCTGCTGTTGTTCGTATCTCCGCCGAGCGCCGGGGAACTGAAAAATCGTCTGGTCGGCAGGGGAACGGAGACGATGGAAGTCATCGATTCCAGGCTTGCGCGGGCGGTTGAGGAAGCGGAAGGCATCGAGGAATACGATTATCTGGTGATCAACGATGATCTTGAGGAGTGCGTGGAGGAAGTGAACCATATTATAAGAAACGAGCACTACCGGGTATCCAGAAACCGTGAGGTCATCGAGCGGATGCGAAAAGAGCTCCGCGATTTTTCAAAAAAATAAAAGGATGCTGGTGAAAGGAGAATATTTATGATACATCCATCTTATGTAGAATTAATGAAGGTCGTAAACAATGACGTGGAAATCGGAGAGGAGCCGGTGGTAAACAGCCGTTATTCGATTGTGATTGCGGCGGCAAAGAGAGCGCGTCAGATTATTGCCGGAGACGAGCCGATGGCGGACAAAATTATCTGCCCGAAGCCGCTTTCGATTGCGGTCGAGGAGCTTTATGAGGGAAAGGTGAAGATTCTTCCGGAATCTTCGGATGAAGAATAGTATGAAATTACTGTTTGTTTCCCTGGGCTGTGACAAGAATCTTGTAGACAGCGAATTTATGCTTGGTATGCTGCGGGACTCCGGTATGGAATTGACGGATGACGAGTATGAGGCGGATGTTATCGTCATTAACACCTGCTGTTTTATCAACGACGCGAAGGAAGAAAGCGTCAACACGATACTGGAAATGGCGGAGCACAAAAAGGATGCAAAGCTAAAAGCACTGATCGTCACAGGCTGTCTCGCACAGCGCTATCAGGATGAAATCCTCCGGGAAATTCCGGAGGTGGATGCGATTTTGGGCACCAATTCCTATGAGGATATTGTGAATGCGGTCCGGCAGGCCTTAGAGGGTGTGCATTACGAGAATTTTCGGACGCTCGAGGGACTTCCGAGCGTTTCCGTCAGGCGGACCGTTACAACGGGCGGCCACTATGCTTACTTAAAGATTGCGGAGGGCTGCAACAAACGCTGTACTTACTGCATTATTCCCTATATCCGGGGCATCTACCGCAGCGTTCCGATGGAGGATTTGCTTTCTCAGGCGAGGGAGCTTGTTGCGGGAGGCGCAAAAGAGCTTATTTTGGTGGCACAGGAGACAACGCTCTACGGCGTTGACCTGTACGGGGAAAAGTCCCTGCACCGTCTGCTGGATGAGCTGAATCAGATCGAAGGGCTTTTCTGGATTCGGATTATGTATTGTTATCCCGAGGAAATTTACGAAGACCTGATTGATTCCATGCTGCGCAACGAGAAGGTATGCCATTATCTGGATATTCCGATTCAGCACGCGAACGATACCATCTTAAAACGGATGGGCAGACGTACAAACAACGCCGACCTGGTGAGGATTGTGACGCATTTAAGGGAGCGGATTCCCGATATTACGCTGCGCACCACGCTTATCTGCGGCTTTCCCGGCGAAACGCAGGAAATGCACGAGGAACTGATGCAGTTTGTCAATGATATGGAATTTGACCGGCTTGGAGCGTTTACCTATTCTCCCGAGGAGGGAACGCCCGCGGCGGAGTTTCCCGACCAGGTGGACGAGGAACGCAAGGCGGAGTGGCAGGCGGATGTCATGGAGCTGCAGGAGGAAATCATCTTTGATAAAAACGAGACCTTAAAGGGCAGGGAGTTGTTTGTCTTCATTGAGGGAAAGGTCAGCGATGAAAACGCCTATGTCGGCAGAACCTACCGGGACGCGCCGGATGTGGACGGTTATATTTTTATCAATACGGATGAGGAATTGATGACGGGAGATATTGCAAGGGTCCGCGTGACGGGCGCTTACGAGTATGATTTGATTGGAGAATTATTATGAATTTACCAAATAAATTAACGGTTATGCGAGTCATTTTGATTCCGTTTTTTGTATTTTTCATGCTTGCGCCGTTTTTTGAAGGCTACGGCAATTATATTGCGGCCGCGATCTTCATTGTGGCAAGTCTTACGGATATGCTGGACGGAAAAATTGCAAGAAAGTATCATCTGGTGACAAATTTCGGGAAATTTATGGACCCGTTAGCGGATAAACTATTGGTGTGTTCCGCGATGATTTGCCTCATTGAGACAGGGCAGCTCGCGGCATGGATTGTCATTGTCATTATCGCGCGGGAATTTATTATCAGCGGCTTTCGGCTGGTGGCGGCGGATAACGGCGTAGTCATTGCCGCAAGCTATTGGGGAAAATTTAAGACAGTGTTCCAGATGCTCATGGTAATCGTATTGATCCTGAATCTTCCGGGAAGCTTTTTTGATATTCTCGGTGTACTGCTTACCTATATCGCCCTGATTCTTACGGTAGTGTCTCTCGTGGATTATATCGTGAAAAACAAAGACGTGTTAAAGGAGCAGAAATAGGAGAGCTTATATTGACAGAGAAAATTGAGGGTTCCAGTGATTTCCGTGTTTCCCGAGAGGGGCGGGAACCGCTGGAATATTCCATTTACAGATTGTTAAAAAAATATCAAATTACGGTGACAACGGCCGAATCGGCGACCGGCGGCATGATAGCGTCGACGCTTATCAATGTGCCGGGAATGTCCGAGTTTTTCCAGGAGGGCTATGTCACGTATTCGGACGCGGCAAAGGTAAAGATGATTCATGTCAGCAAAGAGACCATTGATACCTACGGTGTGGTCAGCGCGCAGACAGCCGCGGCCATGGCGGACGGCGCGGCAGAGACAGCCCGGACGGCGGCGGCGCTTTCCGTAACAGGAGTGGCCGGACCGGACGGCGGGACAAAGGAGTGTCCCGTGGGACTTGTGTTTATCGGCTGCCGTTTAAACGGAAAGACGGTGACGGAACGTCATGTGTTCCCCGGAGGACGGATGGAAGTAAGGAGAGCGGCGGCGGAGCGTGCGCTGTCTTTGCTCGGGGAGCGTATTGTGGCGCAGTATGAGGGAGACGGAAAATAATTTCCGCCCCGGAATGGAGGATTCATATGAGAATTATTGCCGGAACGGCCAGGAGCCTTCCCCTGAAGACGGTTGCTGGCATGGACACGAGACCGACGACTGACCGGATTAAGGAGACGCTGTTTAACATTATACAGGATGAGGTTCCGGGCAGCTATTTTCTGGATTTGTTTGCGGGAAGCGGGCAGATTGGGCTGGAGGCGGTCAGCCGGGGCGCGGCGTACGCCGTCTTTGTGGAGCATGACAAAAAAGCCGCAGCCTGTATTGAGGAAAATATCCGGTTTACGAAATTTACGGACAGGACGAAGCTTTATCAGGCGGACGTGCTTTCCGCCATCCGCAGCATGGAGGGCAGATACCGGTTTGATGTTATTTTTATGGATCCGCCGTACGGACAGGGACTTGAGGAGCAGGTCCTCCGGGAGCTTTCCGGGCGGTCCCTGTTAAAGGAGGGCGGCATCATCATCGTCGAGGCGGCGCTTGATACCACCTTTGACTATCTGGAGGAGCTGGGCTTTTCGCTTGGACGCCTCAAAACCTATAAAACGAATATGCATGCATTTATTACGAAAAACAAATGATTTGTTACAGCGCGGCGCGGCGGAAAAGACGGCGGGCTGCAGCTTACATGGGAGGAACCTATGAAAAAAGCAATTTACCCCGGAAGCTTTGATCCACTCACGCTCGGTCATATGGATATTATTGAGCGTTCAGCTAAAATCGTAGACGAACTTGTGGTGGGAGTATTGAACAACAGTGCAAAAAATTCGTTGTTTTCTCTGGATGAACGTGTTAGTATGATAAAAGAGATGACAGATTCCATCCCCAATGTGACGGTGGCTTCCTTTGACGGGCTTCTGGTCGATTATATGAAGGAGATTGACGCAACCATTATTATCCGGGGGCTTCGCGCTGTCACGGATTTTGAGTATGAGCTTCAGATTGCCCAGACGAACCATGTGGAGAATCCGGACGTGGAGACAATTTTTCTGACGACAAGCCTGCAATATTCCTATTTAAGCTCTACTATCGTAAAGGAATTTGCCTCTTATGGAGGAGATTTATCCAAGTTCGTTCCGCAGCGGTTTATTGAGCGGATTTACGCAAAATATAATATCAAGAAATAAGGAGTGGTTGCAATGGCCAGCAGAATTGAACAAATCATTGAAGAAATCGAAGACTATATTGACAGCTGTAAGACACAGGCGTTTTCTTCCTCGAAGATTATCGTAAACCGCGAAACGATGGAAGAACTTTTAAATGAGCTCCGCACCAAGACCCCGGAGGAAATCAAGCGCTATCAGAAGATTATCAGCAACAAGGAGGCAATTTTGGCGGATGCACAGGCGAAGGCAGATGCGATTATCGCCAAGGCGCAGGTAAAAACCGACGAATTGGTCAGCGAGCATCAGATTATGCAGCAGGCATATGCGCAGGCAAACGAGGTTGTTATGATTGCCACCAAGCAGGCGCAGGAGATTTTGGATAATGCGACCAACGATGCAAACAATATCCGTATGGGTGCCATGCAGTATACGGACGATATTCTCAAAAATCTTGAGAGTACGATTTCTCATGCCATGGATTCAGCAAAAGCGCGCAACGAAGCGTACATGAATACCCTGCAGGGATTTTTGGATGTCGTTACGACGAACCGTGCGGAATTAAATCCCACGGCGGAGCTTCCCGAGACGGAGGAAACAGGTGAGCCGGCGGGCACGGATATTTCCTCCGATATGCTGAGCTAACAGAACAGTAAGTACACAGGGTAAGCGAGCGCGGCAGAGGCGGCGGTAAGCAGAAGCTTTAAGCCGCAGTAGCGTTTCATGGAAAGTCCTGTGCCTTTTATCATGGAGCTGGTCTGCGCGATTCCTGACAGTCCTCCGAAGGCGGTAAACGCCATTGCGAGTACGTAGCGGGGTAAGGCCGGCAGGTTGGCGGCGGAGAGACGGTGAATCCCGTTTGTGATTTCCGTGATTCCCACCGCCTGGATTGTTATGGATTCCGGCAGCGGCAGAAGCTGCAGCATGGAAGCAATCATGGAAAACAGCATAATGTAACCACCGAGTCTGGTTAATGTTTCAAAACCATTCATGATGCCGGCGTCTATGATTTTAAAATTTATTTGAGATTGGGACGCCGGCTTATTGTATGCGGCGGCTGCCGTTTTCGCCCGCGCCTTTAAAAGGATTCGTCCCGCAGCAAGCGGAGGAAGAAACAGCACAAGGTAGCTCGGCAAAATCAGTGACGGCATTTTAAGCTGTCCGCAGAGTATGTAGCTGCTGATGAATACGGGGCTGATATTGTTGGTGATGATAAACAAAACCTCTGCCTCATCGTGTGTGATTTTTCCGCATTTCAGCAGCTGGGCACAGTTTCTGCTCCCCATCGGGAAACCGAACAGGAAACCGGAAATAAGGACAAAAGCGCCGTTTTCACTGGTGGGCAGAAGATGCCGCGTTACCGGGTAGAGGTATCTGGTAATATAGCCCAGATAATTGGAGTAAATGAGGATATTGGATACAATTGCAAAGGGGAGCAGGGACGGAAGCACCTGCTCATACCACAAAACGAGTCCGTCCGCCGCAGAGGCAACGGCATATTGCGGGAACATCAGCACATAGCCGGTAAAAATAAGAATACCTAAGAATATTAATTTCTTTTTCATACTAAACTATATGAGAAACAGGAGGCAGCTATGAAGAACACTGGAAAATTAAATTTTGACCTGAATCTGGAGCCTAAGAAGGTTTTTTACTATTTTGAACAGCTTGCGGCAATTCCGCACGGTTCGGGAAATACAAAGCAAATCAGCGATTATCTCGTCACCTTTGCAAAGGAACACGGGCTGACATATTACCAGGACGAATGGAATAATGTCGTGATCATTCAGGAGGCGTCGGCGGGCTATGAGGATGCGGAGCCTGTCATCCTTCAGGGGCATATGGATATGGTATGCGAGAAGGAGAGCGGCGTGGACATTGATTTTGAAAAGGATGGCCTGACGCTTTATGTCGACGGGGATTTTCTGAAAGCGGAGGGAACCACGTTAGGCGGAGATGACGGAATCGCGGTGGCCTATGCGCTCGCAATATTAGACTCCCCGGAGATTGTGCATCCGAGGCTTGAGGTCGTTATTACCGTGGATGAGGAAATCGGGATGCTCGGGGCCCAGGAAATAGATTTATCCATGTTAAAAGGACATAAGATGCTGAATATTGATTCCGATGTGGAGGGACATTTCCTGACGAGCTGTGCCGGAGGCATGACGGTCGGCACTACGATTCCGGTGACCTATATCAATCAGACCGGAACTGCAGTGGAGGTGACCATCACCGGACTTGCCGGGGGACATTCCGGAAGTGAGATTGATAAGGAACATGCCAACGCCAACATTGTTATGGGCAGGCTGTTAAAATATCTGACGGACCGCATGGAGCTTGGCATCCGTTCCCTGAAAGGCGGGCTTAAGGATAACGCGATTCCGAGGGAGTGCACGGCCGGGCTTCTTATCCCAGAGGAGGAAAAGGCGGAATTTTATACGTATCTGCGGGATCTGGAAGGACTGCTTCAAAAGGAGTATGCCGTTTCGGATGGCGAAATCCGCATAGTGGCGGAGGAAAAGGCGGAGGAAAAATGTTCCGTCCTGTCGTATTCTTCCATGACGAAGGTGATCTTTTATCTGAGAAATGTCCCAAACGGTGTCCAGAACAAAAGCATGGTGATGCCGGGTCTTGTGGAAACCTCGCTGAATCTCGGAATTATGGAGCTTGACGGGGAATGCTTAAGGCTGACCTCCTCCGTGCGCAGCAGCGTTTCCAGCCGCAAGGAGGATTTGCGGAATAAGCTGGAGTATCTTGCGGAGTTCCTCGGCGGTGAGATTTCCGTCAGCGGGGATTATCCCGCCTGGGAGTATTGCGCCGATTCAGCGCTGCGTACGGATATCAGCGCGGCCTATGAGGAATTGTTCGGTGAGAAGCCGGTGTTTGAGGCAATCCATGCGGGGCTTGAATGCGGGATCCTTTCCGGGAAAATAAAGGATTTGGACTGCGTGTCCTTCGGTCCGGATAATTATGATATCCATACGCCCAGGGAGCGGTTAAGTATTTCCTCTACCGAGCGGGTATGGAGGCTTCTGGTGGAATTTTTAAAGAGATGTAAATAAATATAAAGGGGCAGCGAAGTTTGATGGAACGAAGAAAAAGCAGATTTGCGGCATTGCTTCTGTTTTTTACGCTGGCAGCGCTTCATGTATTGCTGCTGGACGCCATTGGCGAGAGAGTACATCAGATAAATTGTTTTTCTTATGAGACTGCCTTTGAAAATTTTCGCAGTCACAGCCTGACCAAAGAGCAAATGGAGAGCTTTCTGCAGGCGGCGGACTGCGATTTAGAAAAGTACAGCGAGCTTTTGACCATGTATTTTGCCTCCGGCTGCCGTCAGACGGACCCGGAAGCGCTTGCGGATGATATTTCCTATGTGAAAAAATACCGTTTCGAAGAATTTGAAGCAATCCGGGGGTATGTGGAAGCTGTCTGGAAGGACTTGGAGCGTTTTCCGGTGGGGGACATTGCCGGGAAAGCGGAGGCGTCGGTTTCTTTTGAAAACAGCTGGATGCAGAGCCGTACCTTCGGAGGAGAGCGGGGGCATGAGGGAACCGATATTATGCCCTCCGTAAACCAGCGCGGCATCTATCCGGTTTACAGTATGACCGACGGTGTTGTGGAAAATATCGGCTGGCTGAAGCTGGGCGGCTGGCGTATCGGTATCCGCAGCCCCTCCGGCGCCTATTTTTATTACGCGCATCTGGCGGAGTACGCAAAGGAATTTGCAATCGGTGAGGAAGTGGAGGCCGGAACCTTTCTGGGGTTTATGGGAGATACCGGCTACAGCGAGGAGGTTGGAACCACGGGGAATTTTGTCGTCCATCTTCATCTCGGCATTTATTTAAATGATGAAAACGGCACGGAATTTTCCGTCAATTCCTATCCTATGCTTTTATACATAAAGGAAAATGAGGGAACGCCACAGTGGAAATGAGATTGGATAAATATTTAACGGAGCTTGGCGCGGGAAGCCGGAGCGAAGTGAAAAAATACATAAGGGCCGGCCTCGTGACCGTCGGCGGCGTCCCAGTGAAGAGGCCGGAGGAAAAGGTGCGGGAAACGGACGAAGTATGTCTCCGCGGCAAAAAGCTTTGCTATGTACGCTATGAATATTATCTGTTCCATAAACCGGCGGGGTGCGTTACCGCTACGGAGGACGCAAGACATCGGACAGTTATGGACTATATTCATTCTGCGGCGCGCAGGGATCTCTTTCCGGTCGGAAGGCTGGATCTTGATACGGAAGGGCTTTTGCTCATCACCAATGACGGGGCGCTTGCACACGAACTGCTTGCACCCGCAAAGCATGTGGAAAAAACATACTATGCAAAAGTCGACGGAAGGGTCACAGAGGATATTGTCAACCTTTTTGAAAAAGGGGTTGACATAGGGGAGAAAAAGCTCACAAAACCGGGAATTTTGGAGGTCCTGCGTGAGGGTGACATTTCCGAAGTACGGTTGACAATCACGGAGGGACGCTTCCATCAGGTGAAACGGATGTTTGAGGCGGTCGGAATGCGTGTGCTTTACTTAAAACGTTTGTCGATGGGACCCTTACGTCTGCCGGAGGATTTGGCACCCGGTGAATACCGCCCGCTGACGGACGAGGAACTTGCATTGCTTAAGCCGGAGACGCTTTCGGCGAAATAGAAAGAATTTGGAGAGTACGGAATGAAAAACGGTTTTTTACCAATCAGCAGAGAAGATATGAGGGAGGCCGGCATTGAGCAGCTCGACTTTGTTTACGTGTGCGGGGATGCCTATGTGGACCACCCGTCGTTCGGCCATGCAATTATTTCAAGGCTTTTGGAGGCGCACGGCTATAAAGTGGGGATTATTGCGCAGCCCGACTGGCGGGATCCGGATTCTGTCAACCGCCTTGGTGAGCCGCGGCTTGGCTTTTTGGTCTCCGCCGGAAATATGGATTCCATGGTAAACCATTATTCCGTCTCCAAAAAGCGGCGTGCCGCGGACGCCTTTACGCCGGGCGGCGTCATGGGAAAACGTCCCGATTACGCGACGATCGTCTACTGTAATCTCATTCGCCGGACACATAAGCATACGCCGATTATTATCGGCGGAATAGAAGCGAGCCTGCGCCGGCTGGCGCACTACGACTACTGGTCGGACAAGCTTAAGCGTTCCATTTTGCTGGATTCCGGGGCGGATATTATTTCATACGGAATGGGGGAGCGCAGCATTGTCGAGATTGCCGACGCTTTAGACAGCGGGCTTGACGTCCGTGACATAACCTTTGTGGACGGGACGGTCTACAAGACCAGGAAGCGGGAGGATATTTATGACGCCATTGAGCTTCCGCATTATGAGCGGCTTTTAGCGGATAAGCGGGAGTACGCAAAGAGCTTTTATATCCAGTACTGCAATACGGATCCCTTTGCGGGCAGACGCCTGTTCGAGACCTATGACGGAAAGCTGTTTGTCGTGCAGAATCCGCCGGCAAAACCGCTTTCTCAGAGTGAAATGGACCAGGTTTATTCCCTTCCCTACATGAGGACCTATCATCCGTCCTACGAGGCGGCGGGCGGGGTTCCTGCCATCGAGGAGGTTCGTTTTTCACTGGTGAGCAACCGAGGCTGCTACGGCGGCTGCAGCTTTTGCGCTTTAACCTTCCATCAGGGACGCATCATTCAGACCAGAAGCCACGAGTCGATTCTGGCGGAGGCGAACAAAATGGTATGGGAGCCGGACTTTAAGGGTTATATCCATGATGTCGGGGGACCGACCGCAAATTTCCGCGCGCCCGCCTGCGAAAAGCAGCTCACCAAGGGCGCCTGTCCGACGAAGCAGTGTCTGTTTCCGAAGCCCTGCAAAAACCTGAAGGTTGACCATCAGGATTATCTCGCCTTACTGCGGAAACTGCGGGAACTGCCGAACGTCAAAAAGGTATTTATCCGTTCGGGCATCCGTTTTGATTATCTGATTTACGATGAGGATCGGACATTTCTGCGCGAGCTGTGCGAGCACCATGTCAGCGGACAGCTTAAGGTGGCGCCCGAGCATATTTCTGACGCAGTGCTCGAGAAAATGGGAAAGCCCGGCGTTTCGGTATATCGTAAATTTGTCAGGGCGTATCAGGATATGAACGAACAGCTTGGCAAGAAACAGTATCTTGTGCCTTACCTGATGTCCTCGCACCCCGGTTCGACGTTAAAGGAGGCGGTGGAGCTGGCGGAGTTTCTGCGGGATTTGGGTTATATGCCCGAACAGGTGCAGGATTTTTATCCGACGCCCTCCACGATTTCCACCTGCATGTACTATACAGGGCTTGATCCGCGTACCATGGAGCCGGTCTACGTGGCGGTCAATCCGCATGAAAAGGCGATGCAGCGCGCGCTCATTCAGTACCGGAATCCGAAAAATTATGACCTGGTAGCGGAGGCGCTGACAAAGGCGGGACGGACGGACCTGATCGGCTACGATAAAAAATGCCTGATTCGCCCGAAGGGCGGCCATCGGACGGCGCATGCAGGCGGACAGTCCCAAAACGGCCGTCGGACGGCAAAGGGTATAAAAACACACCGGAAAAAAACAATCCGGAATATCCACAAAAAGAAATAGAGACGAACGTATGCGTGAATTTGAAATTAACACCAACGAGGCCGGACAGCGCTTCGATAAGTACTTAAAGAAGCTGCTCGGACAGGCGCCGGGCAGCTTTGTGTATAAAATGCTGCGGAAAAAGAATATTGTTTTAAACGGGAAAAAGGCCGACGGGACGGAAAAGCTGCGGGAAAAGGACCGGGTGACACTGTTTCTCTCCGATGAAACCTTTGAAAAGTTCAGCACGGGCAGTCAGCCATCTACCGAATATGAGAGCTTAAAGCAGCTTGCCGGGAGGTTCACGTCAGGGGAACTTGAACTTCAGGTTGTTTATGAGGATGCTGACGTAATCATCATCAATAAGCCCTCCGGCATGCTTTCCCAGAAGGCAAAGCCCTCCGATGTTTCGGCAAACGAATATATTCTCGCATGGCTTATGGCGGCAGGAAAGCTTACGCCGGAGGAGCTCCCTACCTTTAAGCCATCGGTCTGCAACCGGCTTGACCGCAATACCTCAGGGCTTTTGGCAGCGGGAAAGACCTTAAAGGGACTTCAGGAACTTTCTAAGGCCTTAAAAGAACGTTCTGTGCAAAAATATTACCGCTGTATCGTTAAAGGTGAGGTTTTAGAGAGCGCCCGTATCGACGGCTGGCTGGTAAAGGACAGGCGGACAAATCAGGTTGCGGTACTGAGGGAAAAGAGTGGAGAAGACGAGGCACGCCGGATTGGGACAGAATACCGTCCGGTGCAGGTGCTAAACGGCTATACCGAGCTGGAAGTACATCTGATTACGGGGCGTTCCCATCAAATCAGGGCGCAGCTCGCCGTTTTGGGGCACCCGATTGTCGGGGATGTAAAGTACGGCGATGCGGACGTCAACGCGTTATTCCGGAAAAAAGCGGGTGTGACCTCCCAGCTTCTGCACGCGTACCGCATGGTATTTTCGGACGGCACGGAGGTGACGGCGCCCTGCGGGGAGGATTTTGCCAGGGCGGAGGCGTTTCTTTCGAAAGCCGCATTGGATAAAGGAAGATGAGGAAATTATGGCTACCTGGAATTCAAGAGGGCTGCGCGGTTCGACCCTTGAGGAATTTATTAACCGCACCAACGAGAAGTATCTGGAAAACGGGCTGGCGCTGATACAGAAGGTACCGACGCCGATTACGCCGATTAATATTGATAAGGAGTCGCGCCATATCACGCTGGCATATTTTGAGCAGAAAAGTACCGTGGATTATATCGGCGCTGTGCAGGGCATTCCGGTCTGCTTTGACGCGAAGGAGTGCCGTACCGATACCTTTCCGCTTCAGAATATACATGAACATCAGGTGAAGTTCATGGAGGACTTCGAGAAGCAGGGAGGCGTCTCCTTTTTTCTCATCAGCTTTACGGCGCGGGATGAATTTTATTATCTTCGTTTAAAGAAGCTTATGGAATTCTGGGTGAGGGCAAAGGAGGGCGGAAGAAAGAGCTTCCGCTATGAGGAGCTGGAGCCTGATTTTTTCCTGGAAAAGGGACGCGGCGTACTTGTGCCGTATCTGGATGGGCTTCAGAAAGATTTGCTGGCGAGGGATTGACATTCCCTCTGTTTTCCCATATAATAGGCGGTAGTTTCACATGGTAACAAGTTAGCACGCTAAAGTGAATCGCGGGCTGACAAGACAAAAAGGGGATTTCGGTATGAAAAGACAACTGTTGCATACGCCGGAAGGCGTCAGGGATATATATAATGAAGAATGTGAGAAGAAGCTCATTTTACAGGAGGAGCTTTATCAGGTATTAAAGCAGTACGGGTATAATCCGATTCAGACGCCGACCTTCGAATTTTTTGATATTTTCGGCAGGGAGATTGGAACGACGCCGTCAAAGGATTTATACAAGTTTTTTGACCGTGAGGGAAATACGCTTGTGCTGCGGCCGGATATTACCCCCTCCATCGCGCGCTGCGCGGCAAAATATTTCGGCGAGGAGGATATGCCGATTCGTCTCTGGTATATGGGAAACACCTTCATCAATAACAGCAGCTACCAGGGACGGTTAAAGGAGAGCACCCAGCTTGGCGCGGAGCTGCTCGGAGATTCCACGGTGGATGCGGATGCCGAAATTATCGCCATGGTCGTGGAGTGCTTAAAGCGCGCAGGCTTAAAAGAATTCCAGCTCTCTATCGGGCATGCTGATTTTTTCCGGGGATTGATGGAAGCGGCCGGCCTTTTTGAGGAGCAGGAGGAAGAACTGCGCGGCCTGATTTCCAATAAAAATTATTTCGGCGTGGATGAGTTCGTGGAAACTCTGAACTTAAACGAGAACTTAAAGAAGCTTTTCCATATGCTCGGAACTCTCTACACGGACGCGTGCGGGCTTAAGGAGGTAAAGGAATACGCGGCTGCTTACCCGAGGATCGCAGAGGCGATAAACCGCCTTGAGGAACTTTATGAGGTGCTTAAGGTTTATCAGGCAGAGCGTTACGTTTCCTTCGAGCTTGGCGTTATCAGTGATTATCAGTATTACACCGGAATTATTTTTGCGGGCTATACCTTCGGCAGCGGCGAACCCATCGTAAAGGGCGGGCGTTATGACAGGCTGCTGACGTATTTCGGGAAAAATTCGGCCTCCATCGGGTTCGCGTTTGTGGTGGATCAGCTTCTTGCGGCACTGTCGCGTCAGAAAATCGAAATTCCGCTCGCATACGAAAATGAGCTTATTGTATATGAGCCGGAAAAGAGGCTGGAAGCAATTCGGGCGGCACAGGAGAAACGCGCGGCCGGCGGCAGAGTGGAGCTGATTGCAAAGGACGGGAAAAAAACGCAGGAGGATTACAGCGCCTACGCGGACAGAAACCGGATTGCCGGCGTCACCTTCATGTAGTGCCAAAAGAAATTACCGGAAAGGATTATGCAGTTATGGAAGATATCAGGTACCTTACCTTTGCGCTGGGCAAAGGGAGGCTTGCAAAAAAGACGCTGGAAATGTTCGAAAAAATCGGGATTACCTGCGAGGAGATGAAGGATAAGGACACCCGCAGGCTGATTTTTGTCAATGAGGAGTTAAAGCTTCGGTTTTTCCTCGCGAAGGGGCCGGACGTCCCGACCTACGTCGAGTACGGGGCGGCGGATATCGGCATTGTGGGGAAAGACACGATTTTAGAGGAGGGGCGCAACATTTATGAAGTGCTTGATTTAGGCTTCGGGAAGTGCCGTATGTGCATCTGCGGGCCAAAGAGTGCAGAGGAGCTGTTAAAGCACCATGAGCTGATTCGCGTCGCTACCAAGTACCCCCATATCGCAAAGGATTACTTTTATAATAAAAAACATCAGACCGTTGAGATTATCAAGTTAAACGGCTCGATTGAGCTTGCGCCGATTGTCGGGCTGTCCGAGGTCATCTGTGATATTGTGGAGACCGGTTCAACCTTAAAGGAGAACGGACTTTGCGTACTGGAAGAAGTATGCCCGCTTTCCGCGAGAATGGTAGTGAATCAGGTGAGCATGAAGATGGAGAATGAGAGGATCACAAAGCTGATTTCGGATTTGAAAACGGTGATTTAACGTCGGAAAGGCAGGGAAAGCGATGAGAATTTTAGAATTGACAGAGGAGACACGGAGTAATATCCTGGAAAATCTTTTAAAGAGAAGCCCCAATTCCTACGGTGAATTTGAGGGGCGTGTGGACGAAATTATCGCACGGGTAAAAAAGGAGCGTGACGCGGCGGTGTTTGCCTACACCAGACAATTTGACGGCGCCGACATCTGCGCGGATAATATTCTGGTGACAGAGGAAGAAATCAAAGAGGCGTACGCGAGCGTTGACCCGAAACTTTTGGAGGTAATTCGAAAGGCGCTAGTGAATATCCGGGATTACCACGCAAAGCAGCGCCAGTTTTCCTGGTTTGACACGGAGGAATCCGGCATTCTGCTCGGACAGAAGGTCACGGCGTTGGAGAAGGTCGGCGTTTATGTGCCGGGCGGAAAAGCGGTTTATCCTTCCTCCGTACTGATGAATGTGCTCCCGGCGAAGGTTGCCGGCGTAAAACGTATCGTGATGACGACGCCTCCGGGCAAAGACGGCAAGGTCTGCGCTTCCACGCTGGTTGCGGCAAAAGAGGCGGGTGTGGACGAAATTTATAAGGTGGGCGGCGCGCAGGCAATCGCGGCGCTGGCCTTTGGGACCGAGAGCATCCCGAAGGTCGATAAAATCGTAGGCCCGGGCAACATTTATGTCGCACTGGCAAAAAAAGCGGTATTTGGCTATGTCAGCATCGATTCCATTGCGGGTCCGAGCGAAATTTTAGTGCTGGCGGACGAGACGGCAAATCCGCGCTACGTGGCGGCCGATTTGCTTTCCCAGGCGGAGCACGACGAGATGGCATCGGCGATTTTAATTACCACAAGCAGAGCCCTGGCAGAGCAGGTATCAAAGGAAGCGGAAGCTTTTACGGCAGAGCTTTCACGTAGGGAAATCATTCAAAAATCGCTGGACAATTACGGTTATATCCTGATTGCGGGAGACCTTGAGGAAGCGATTGCCACTGCCAATGAAATTGCTTCCGAGCATCTGGAAATCGTGACGAAAAATCCATACGAGGTTATGACAAAAATCCGCAATGCGGGGGCTATTTTCCTCGGGGAGTACTCCAGTGAGCCGCTCGGGGATTATTTTGCGGGACCGAACCATGTTCTTCCAACCAACGGCACGGCGAAATTCTTTTCTCCGCTCAGTGTGGACGACTTCATCAAGAAGTCCAGTATTATTTCCTACTCAAGGGAGGCGCTGGAGCCGGTATATAAAGACATCGTACAGTTTGCGGAGTGCGAGCAGCTCACCGCGCACGCCAATTCCATCCGCGTCCGGTTTGAGCGGTAAATCCGGTTTGAAAACCGCAGGCGGATATGGTAAGATAACAGGGAGGCCAAAATGGATAGAACAGCGGATTACATAAGAAAGACAAAGGAGACGGACATTTCCATGTCCCTCAATATTGACGGCAGCGGCAACGCTGATATTGACACCGGCATCGGGTTTTTCGACCATATGCTGGAGGGTTTTGCAAGGCACGGCTTTTTTGATTTAAACGTCAAGGTGCAGGGAGACCTTGCGGTGGATTGCCACCATACCATTGAGGACACCGGAATCGTGCTCGGAAACGCAATCCGCAAGGCGCTCAAAAATAAAAAGGGAATCAGGCGCTTCGGAAGCTGTATTCTGCCGATGGATGAAACGCTGGTGCTCTGTGCCGTGGATTTGTCCGGCAGGCCGTATCTCGTGTTTGACGCCGCGTTTACGGCGGAGCGGGTCGGCTATATGGATACGGAGATGGTAAAGGAGTTTTTCTATGCCGTGTCGTATTCCGCGGGGATGAACCTTCATCTTAAGGTGCTTTCCGGCGGCAATAACCACCATATGATCGAGGCGATGTTCAAGGCGTTCGCGCGGGCGCTTGATGAGGCGACGGGATATGATCCGCGCATTACGGATGTATTGTCCACGAAGGGAAGTTTATAGGCAGGAAGGATTATCATAATTATGGAACACAAAAACATTGTTGCGACTATCTATTTAAAGGATGGTCAGGCGGTAAAGGGGATTGACAATTTTGCGCCGATGGGCGATGACGTGATCGCGCTGGCGCGCCTTTACAATGACAGCGGCATTGATAAGATTATCGTTTTTGATCTGTCGGACGACGATGAGGAGCACGAGAAAAATATCCAGACCATAAAAAATATCAACCGCAACGTAGAGATTAAGGTCTGCGCGGGAGGAAACATTAAGCGTTTCGAGGACGTGAAGAAGTTCATCTACGCGGGCTGCCTTCAGGTGATCGTAAACGGCGCAAAGCCGAACAGTATGAAAATCGCGGAGGAGGCGAGCAGCCGGTTCGGCAAGGACCGCATCCTGGTTTCCGTTGAAAATGTGGACTTTATCTTTAAGCATCAGGAGGAGATGGACGAGCATTTCCACGAACTTTTAGCTTTAAACACCGAGGTGTTAAACGCGATTGAAAATATTACGGATGTTCCGTATGTGGTTTATTTTGAAGCATGTGATTATGAAAAAATCATCGAGGTATTAAAGCGCCCGAATGTGCGAGGAATCGCGGGCCCATTTATCAACGACCCGAAGACCGACATCATGGAGTTAAAGTCCCAGCTTTCCGCGGCGGGGATTAAGATGGATAATTTTGAGCCGGCGCTGAAATGGGCGGATTTGAAGAAAAATTCCGAGGGTATGGTTCCGGTAATAGTACAGGATTACCGCACCGATGAGGTGCTGATGCTTGCCTACATGAATGAGGAAGCATTTGAGACGACCATCAATATCGGGAAGATGACCTATTACAGCAGGAGCCGGAAGGAGCTCTGGACGAAGGGAATGACCTCGGGCCACATTCAGTACGTGAAGTCCCTGACGGCTGACTGTGATTACGATACGATCCTCGCCAAGGTTTCGCAGGTCGGCGCTGCCTGCCATACCGGAAATCCAACCTGCTTTTTCCATGAGATCGTCAAAAAAGAGTATATGGAGAAGAATCCCTTAAAGGTGCTGGAGGATGTCTATGCCATCATTCTTGACCGAAAGGCCAATCCGAAGGAGGGCTCCTATACCAATTATCTGTTTGATAAAGGTATCGATAAAATTTTAAAAAAGGTCGGAGAGGAAGCGACGGAGATTGTCATTGCCGCAAAAAACCCCGACCCGGAGGAAATCAAATACGAAATTTCCGATTTTCTGTACCACATGATGGTGCTGATGGCGGAAAAAGGCGTATCCTGGGAGGAAATTACACAGGAGCTGTCCCAGCGTTAAGAAAAGATTGAGAGAGAGAAAAAACTTTGCTATACTGTTTTTTGTGTAGCAAAGTTTTTTGGCTTTATAGGAGATTGAGTTTATTGCGATGAAAGAGCGGCTGATTTATCTTGATATTCTGCGGGTGCTGGCAACCGTTTTTGTGATTGGCGTGCATACGGTTTCCCTTGCCATAACGATGGTGGAGTACGGCGGCACCGCTTATTATGTGCTGGAAATTTTTAATTTTATATTTTTATCCTGCAATCTGCTGTTTGTGATGATAAGCGGGGCGCTGCTGCTTCCGGTACGAAACGAGCGCACGGGAGATTTTTTTCGGAAGCGTTTCACAAAGGTTGTGATTCCGATGGTGGTTTATTATATCCTTTACGTCTGCGCCAAAGAGGGAATCGAGTGGATTTACCCGGACCACTGGCTTCCCATGCTGCGCCGGATCCTCACCGGAGCCCCGGTGGAAGCGCCGCATTTCTGGCTGGTCTATGTGATTATCTGGCTGTATGTGCTCACCCCGCTGCTGCGCTTTATCACGGCAAATATTCCGGACAGTGTGCTTTCCGGGCTTATGGCGGTTATCTTTCTTGTCTGCGCCCTTGATACGTATCTTCCGGCCTTCGGCGTCGCGTCGCCGCTTGGAATCGTGGTGGATTCCTTTGCGGGCGCCTTTCTGCTCGGTTATTTCGTCAATGGGAAATGTACAAAACGGCAGGAGAACTTTTTTCTTGCGGCCGGAGTAATTTCGTTTTCAGTGAGCTGCGTCCTGATTTTTCGGACGGCGGATTTTGCCAATTATATTTACCAGAATGCTCCGACCATGCTGTTTTTTTCGTCCGCAATTTTTATTGCCGTCAAACGCCTCTTTGCGGGAAAGCGCAGCGCGGGACATTTTGTGCGCCTGATCAGCCGGTACAGCTACTCCATTTTGCTTATCCACTGGGGTGTACTTCATTTTGTCGTAAAACAGGTGCTTGGCGTTAACGTTTTAAGCGGCGGCATCTGGGGCGGCTGTATCCTTATGATGGCTTTGACACTTGTCATTTCCGCGGCCGGGGCAGCGCTTTTGGACAATACCCTGATGCGGGTGCTGACACTTCCGTTTTCCGGAAATGGGGCACGCCGGGAGAAAAAAGAGTAAGGCGTGCCATCGTCATGCATGATTTTGTCCCGTTGCGAATAAAATCATACAAAGAGACCGTAAAAATGCTTGCCTTCCGAAACTGGTAAACATAATTTTTTTACGGTAAACCAGGTGGTGTATTTGTATGGATATGGACTATGCCAACCGGCGCAGGGCCTATGTGCAGGAGGTGCGCGACTCATTCCGGGAGGAAAACCGCCTCGCGGAGCAAAGAGAGCAGGCGGGGGACGGCTTTTTTACGTTCTTTAAGCTTCGGCTGCTTGTGGCTGTCATGCTGTTTGCGGCGTTTTTCGGCTGTCTTTCGACGGGGACGGAAATCGCGGGGTATTCGGCGGAGGAAGTCATGGAGCTTGTCTGCGACAATCATTATTATACAAATCTGAAAAATTATGTTATGATACAGGAACAAAGCGAGTAGGAAAGGAATATTCGAATGACAAAATTAGCTTTATCGGATGAAATACTCATGAAAATCGATAAGCCGGCGCGCTATATCGGAAATGAGTTAAACAGTGTAATAAAGGATAAGGAGCGGGTCGATATCCGTTTTGTTATGTGCTTTCCCGATGTGTATGAAATCGGGATGTCACATCTGGGTATTCAGATTTTATACGACATGTTTAACCGCAGGGACGATGTGTGGTGCGAGCGGGTATACTCACCGTGGCCGGATTTGCATGCCGTGATGAAGGAGAGGGACATTCCGCTTTTTTCCCTGGAGTCCCAGGAGCCTGTGAAAAACGCCGATTTTCTCGGCATTACCATCCAATATGAAATGTGCTATACCAATATCCTGCAAATTCTGGATTTAAGCCGGATTCCCTTATCTGCTTCCGAACGAACCTGGGAACATCCGATTGTCATCGGCGGCGGGCCCTGCACCTATAACCCGGAGCCGATTGCCGAGTTTTTTGATTTGTTTTATCTGGGCGAGGGTGAGGTGTCCTATGACGCGCTTTTGGATCTGTATAAAAAAATGAGGCGTGAAGGTGCTTCGCGGGAGGCGTTTTTGCATGAGGCCGCAAAAATTCCGGGTATCTATGTCCCCTCCCTTTATCAGGTCACGTATCGGGAGGATGGCACGATAGAAGCGTTTGCGCCGCTGTTTGACGACGTTCCGGCGACCGTTCAAAAGCAGATTGTGAGCGATATGACGGAGGCTGTTTATCCGGAAAAGCCGATTGTACCGTTTATCAAGGCGACGCAGGATCGTGTGGTGCTCGAAATCCAGCGCGGCTGTATCCGCGGCTGCAGATTCTGTCAGGCGGGAATGGTTTACCGCCCGACCAGAGAAAAAAATGTGGAGCGGTTAAAAGAGCTTGCCTGGCGGATGCTAAAGTCTACCGGACATGAAGAAATCTCTTTAAGCTCTTTAAGCTCCTCGGATTATTCCCAGCTTGAGGAGCTGGTGACTTTCCTGATTGAGGAGTTTAAGGGAAAGGGCGTGAATATTTCGCTGCCGTCGCTGCGCATTGACGCGTTTTCCTTAGATGTGATGGGAAAGGTACAGGACATCAAAAAGAGCAGTCTGACCTTTGCCCCCGAGGCCGGCTCACAGCGCCTGCGCGACGTAATTAACAAGGGACTGACGAAGGACGTCATTTTAGAGGGCGCCGGGATGGCGTTTGAGGGCGGCTGGAATAAGGTTAAGCTGTACTTTATGTTAGGGCTGCCGACGGAGACGGAGGAAGATATGCGGGCAATTCCCGAGCTTGCCAATGATATTGCGGTGCGCTATTATGAGATACCGAAGGACAGACGCAACGGGAAGTGCCAGATTACGATTTCCACCTCCTTTTTTGTGCCGAAGCCGTTTACACCGTTTCAGTGGGCGTCCATGCATGACCCCGAGGATTATATCGGCAGAGCCAAAATCGTAAACGAAGCGGTGAAGGAGCAGTTAAACCGCAAAAGTATCAAATACAACTGGCATGAGGCCGATGTCACGGTGTTGGAGGGGGTTCTGGCAAGAGGCGACCGCAGAGTCGGACAGGTTTTGCGCAGGGTCTATGAAAAAGGCGGAATATTCGATGCCTGGTCCGAGTTTTTTGATTATCAGCGCTGGCTGGACGCCTTTGCGGAATGCGGCGTCGATATGGATTTTTACACAAAGCGGGAGCGTCCGCTGGATGAGCTTTTCCCGTGGGATTTTATTGATGCAGGCGTCTCAAAGGAGTTCTTAAAACGCGAGTGGCAGAATGCAAAGAACGGGACGGTGACGCCGAACTGCAGAATGCGCTGCTCTGCCTGCGGGGCGGGAAAATTCAAAACCGGTGTATGTACGGCGGCAAGAGAGTGACGGCGTGTCCGGTGAAGTTTAATGACAGAAAGGTTCATGGAAAGGTAACGTTATGATAAAAATCAGAATTAAGTTCCGAAAGTACGGCGTGATGAAGTTTATCGGACATCTGGATATGATGCGGTATTTTCAGAAGGCAATGCGCAGGGCGGACATCGACATCTGCTATTCCGAGGGCTTTTCTCCCCATCAGATTATGTCCTTTGCGGCGCCTCTGGGTGTCGGGATTACCAGTGACGGCGAATATCTTGATATTGAGGTTCATTCGACCCGCTCCACGCAGGATTCCATCCGGGCATTGAATGACGTGATGGTGGAAGGCGTAGAGGTGACGGACTATGTAAAGCTTCCGGATAACGCAAAGACAGCGATGTCTATCGTCGCGGCGGCGGATTACGGGCTTTGGGTGAAAGAGGGCTATGAGCCGCCCGCGGACGCCGGGGCATTTGAGAAGGCAATAAAGGAGTTCTTTTTCGAGCGGGATGAGGTTTTGGTTACAAAGCAGACGAAAAAAGGCGAGAAGGTTATGGATTTAAAGAAGCTGGTTTATGATTTTCGGGTGACGGAGCAGGAGGGACGTCCCGTCTTTTCCCTGAGACTGTCCGCCGGAAGCAGCGACAACATAAAACCGGAGCTTGTGATGGGAGCCTTGTTCGACTTTATGGGACTTTGCTATGACGGGAATGCTGTTCAGATTCACAGAAAGGATGTCTATGCGGCGGCGGACGGCGGCTTTGTCGCCCTTGGGGCATTGGGAACGCCCATTGATGCGGCAGAGGCAATAAAGGCAGACAGAGCATGAACCGGTTTGTGATCACAACAGGGCAGATTCGAGGGCAGGAATACCGCATTTCTGCCCTTTACGATGAAAATCGAAAGCTGATTGAGGTGACGCCGGAGCCCGTCGGTGTCCCTTCCATTCTCGGAAATATCTATGTCGGGCGCGTGGAAAATGTCGTGACAAACTTAAACGCGGCCTTTATCCGCATCGCAGACGGACAGAAATGCTACTGTTCCCTGGCCGACTGCCGGAATCCTGTTTTTACGAAGAAATATTCCAGGAAGAAGCTGGCGGCGGGGGATGAACTTTTGGTTCAGGTCTCAAAGGAGGCCGTTAAGACCAAGGAGCCGGTGGTGACGACCAACCTGACGTTTTCCGGCAGATACGCGGTGCTGACGACGGAAAGACGGCAGCTGTCCGTTTCCCTGCGCCTGTCTGCCGCGCAAAGAGAGCATTATGCCGGACTCCTGCGCGAAAAGCTCGGAGAGGAAGAAGACAGAGGGTTCGGGGTGATTGTCCGGACGAATGCCGAGGGTGCTTCGGATGAGGAATTGCTGAAAGAAATTGCATGGCTCCGGCAATGTTATGAGCAGCTTTTGGAAACGGCCGCGCATAAGACCTGCGGCTCGTGTGTGTATAAGGAGCGCACCCCCTGGCAGAAGATGCTGCTTGGCCAGCGCCGGGAATGGCTCGGTGAAGTCGTCACGGATGAACGGGAGGTTTTTGAGGAGGTCTGCCGTATGTTTGATGTGCCCGAAAGCCGTCTTACAGCTGGGGGCAGTGTGCCGAAGCGGGTGGATGAGGTTGTGCTTGAGGATGGGCTTCGTCTTTCGTATTATGCGGATGAGATGCTTTCTCTCTCCGCACTTTACAGCTTAAAGGGGCAGCTTACGGACGCTTTAAGGGAAAAGGTTTGGTTAAAGTCAGGGGCATACCTGATCATTCAGCCCACGGAAGCGCTCACGGTCATAGACGTTAATACCGGAAAGAACGTCGCCAGGAAGGATGTTCAGGAAAATTTTCTGCGCGTCAATCTGGAGGCGGCGGCGGAGATTGCCAGACAGCTCCGTCTGCGCAATATATCCGGTATCATCGTGGTGGATTTTATGAATCTTACCTCGGCGGAGGCGCAGAAAACGCTTATGAAGGAGTTTGGCGCGGCCTTAAAGCAGGATGGCGTTCCGGTGCGGCTTGTGGATATGACAAAGCTTGGGCTGGTTGAGCTCACCAGAAAAAAAGTGAAAAAATCTCTGCCGGAGCTTTTGGCAGGACAGGAAAAAGGAGATTCAAAAAAATGGATTTGAGTTTTGTGGAATTGTTAAAGGTTATATTCCTTGGCATTGTGGAGGGAATTACGGAATGGCTTCCCATCAGCAGCACGGGACATATGCTTCTGGTGGATGAGTTTATCCAGTTAAACGCCAGTGACGACTTTAAGGAAATGTTTTTTATCATCATTCAGCTCGGTGCGATTCTAGCGGTCGTGGTGCTGTTCTGGAACCGGATGTTCCCGTTTCAGTTCCGGGATAAATCAAAGCCCGTAATCCGAAAGGATATTTTTTCTCTCTGGTTTAAGGTGGTGGTGGCCTGCATCCCGGGCGCGGTGGTGACGATTCTGTTTGATGATTATGTCGAGGCGCATTTCCATACCCCTATCGTCATCGCGCTGGCACTTATTGTCTACGGTATCACTTTTATCATCATCGAAAGATGGAATAAGAGCAGAACTCCGAAAACCGGGACGCTTGCTGAGATTACCTATCAGACGGCGTTTTTGATTGGCCTGTTTCAGGTGCTTTCCATCATTCCGGGAACCTCACGCTCCGGCGCAACGATTATCGGTGGTCTGCTGATTGGCGTTTCGCGGGTTGCGGTGGCGGAGTTTACCTTTTATCTGGCGGTTCCCGTCATGCTTGGAATGAGCTTCCTTAAGCTGTTAAAGTTCGGCTTTTCCTTTACCGGAACCGAGCTTGTGCTTCTCGGCGTCGGAACGGCGGTTGCCTTTTTGGTATCGATTCTTGTCATCCGCTTCCTGATGGCGTACATCAGAAAGCATGACTTTCAGGCATTCGGCTGGTACCGCATCGTGCTCGGCGTGCTGGTGCTGATTTATTTCGCAGCCCTTTCATAAGGCTACCCCTCTTTTATCTGCGGAAGGGACAGTGGGAAGCAGAGGCGGATGCGATACATACCGTCCGTTTTCTCCTGTGTGAGGGTTCCGTGGTGCAGAGTGAGCATTTTTAAGACGCTCTTAAGCCCGATGCCGTTTCCGGCAATGTCCTTTCTGTCCGCCTTTACGGCGTTTAAGAGGGAAATTTCAAGGAAAAGCTCATTTGAGGCGGCTGTCACAGGATTCGCGTCTTTTGCCACCTGAAGCGATACGGTGACCGGTACGGATTTCTCTCCGTACTTTAGGATATTCGAAAACAGGTTATTGAAAATTCGTTTGAGCATGGTCTCATCTCCTGTGAAAACCGTGTCCGCAAGGCTCCCCTTACCGCAGGGCAACAAAACATCGGAAGCGTCCGGTGTTTTTTTTGTCTCAAAACCGGCGAGCGCTAAAAAATCCATATTTTCGCGGATACACTGACATAAAAACGAAGCGGGAAGCTCTGTTGGTGAAAAATCCTCCTGTTCTCCGAAGACGAGCGCATATTCAAACATCCGGTCGGTCATTTCCCTGATGTCGTCCGCTTTTTTGAGGCAGCGCTCCAGATAGGTTTCTGACAGCTCCGACGCATGTGTCTGTTTCAGCTTAAGCACCTCCAGATACCCCTTTAGGATCGTCAGCGGTGTCCGAAGGTCGTGAGACATGGCGGTAATCAGATCCTGGTTTGCCTGACGGCTTTCCGCCTCCTTCGCAATCTGCTCGGAAAGTGTCTGTCTGAGACAGTCAAGCTCCGTGGAGAGAGTTCCGATTTCGTCTTGTCCGCAGAACGGAACAGGGTGTGACAGATCTCCGGATGCCATCAGAAGAATCTCCTGTTTAAGACAGAGTATATCCTTCATCCTGCGGTTAATGTAGGTGAGGATGGAAAACAAAAAGATACCCACACAAAGGCAGACGATGACAATGAGATAGGGATATACAAAGGCGGCGTACCGGTAGTTTTGAATGAGGACATCCGCAGGGCCGTTTTGGAATTCCAGGGTGTAGAACTCAGGTTCATAGCCCGGTTTACCGTAAATATCAATCAGAGAAGCGCCGCGTTCCAATACGGTACCGATAATAAAGCTGTTAAGAATTTCCGGGTATTTGCTGGCGCGGTACAGGCCGTCGTCCGAACCGTAAATATAAATACCGGTATATTTATCCGCAGGGGCAAAGAATCCCTCCATTGTATTCTTTCCGTTTTTTCCGTCGTTGTATTCCGGAACCGTATAATTCTGGGCGTCCTGCCGCAGCTCCCCGACAAACGCTTCCTCATCAAAAGAAAAGCACGGAAGATATTTTGCAACGCTCCAGGCAAAGGCAATGTTGTTCCAGAGCGTAAAAAAAAGCAGGAGAGAAATGCATCCCATCCCCAGAATCAAAAGCAGTAATTTCACCCGCAGGCTCAAAGAGCGGATTCGGTCAATCACAGCGATACCCCCTTCCCCAGACAGTTTTTACCAGCACCGGATTTTTCGGATCCTTTTCAATTTTACGGCGCAGATTGCGGATGTGCACCATGACCGTATTGTTGGCGCCATAATAGTACGGCTCGCCCCAGACCGTTTCGTAAAGGCGTTCCGCCGAAAAATTCTGCCCGCGGTTGGATACCAGAAGCAGCAAAAGCTCAAACCCGGTGTCCGTTAAATCCAGCGGCTTCCCGCCGCGCAGAACGGTGCGCTCCGTCTTCCGCAGTTCCATATCCTCCCATAAAATCGTATCGGGGACATTCTCTTTCTTTTCCGCCGGAGCGTCTTTTCCCTGATAAACCTGATAACGCCTCAGCAGAGCCTTCGTCCGGCTGACCAGCTCCGCATAGGAGAACGGCTTTGCGAGATAATCATCCCCGCCGCTGGAAAAGCCGAGGGTCTTGTCACTTTCTTTCGTTCTCGCACTCAGGAAAAGAATCGGGGCGTTGGAGCGCTCCCGTATCCTGACGCAGGTCTGATAACCGTTTAACTACGGCATCATAATATCAAGAATAATCAGATCAAAGGATTCTTCGGAAAGGAGCTGCAGGGCTATGGCGCCGTTTTCGGCCTGTGAAATCGCGTAGCCCTCCCCTTCGAGCAGAATCTGTATGATTTCCCGGATTTCCGGGTTATCGTCCACGACCAGAATCTTTGTTGTTTCTTCCATCACAATATCTCCCTGTCGAATATATTTCTTTTCCCATTATACATGATATTTCACATGGCGTATCCGTCTTTTCCCAATCTTAAGAATTCTTTGGATTTATTCGGAAAGCTTTGGACGTTCTTCGGGTGATTATTAAGAAACATCTGTCAGAATAGAGCCGGAAAAGGACTTCACACAAAGGGGAAAGGGAGGATGAATGACGTATGAAGGTTCTGTTCTCGGAAAAAAGAATGTTTCCGATTTGTCTGGTGTGTCTGTTTTTTCTATTGCTGCTTATTACGGTGCCCTGGGGCAGACTGTACGGTTCCACGACGGACTGGCTGTCACAGCATGCTGCGTTGGCGGAAACCATAAGAGACGCCTGTCTCTCACAGGGCACGCTGCTTCCGGGATTTCTGCCTCTGGGAGGCGGCAGCAATGGCTTTTGCTTTTCCTATTACGGGTATTTAAGGCCGGATATTTTTATCGGCTGTCTGTTGCCCAAGCTTCCGATGGCGCCGTTTTTGATTCTTTATATGCTGGCCGGGTATCTGGCGTCTGTTCTGCTCGGCTATGTGTTTTTCGTCCGAAATACGGGAAGCAGAAAGCTCGCGTTGTTCGGGAGTATTTTATTTTTAACCGCCGCCTGCTTTTTTCATACGCACCGGCAGGTGATGTTTGTGAATTATATGCCGTTTCTGCTTGCGGCCCTGCTCGCCATAGAGCGCGGAAAATCCCGTCTCGCGGCGCTGTTTTTCGTGTTGGTCTGCTGCAGCAGCTTTTATTACGCACCCGCGGCGTTTCTGGCGGCGGGCATTTATTGGCAGGGCGTAAAAGGGCGCGGATTTTTTTGCCCCTGGCTAAAGACGGTGTTTCTTTCTGCCGGACTGTCGGCGGTGCTGCTGGTGCCGTCCCTGCTTGTGATTTTAGAGCACAGGCGCGCGCTTTCCGAGGCGTCGGCGGTTCCGCTGTTTCTGCCGAAAGCGGAATTTTTGCTTTACAGTCCCTACGGGATGGGACTGACTGCCGTATGCCTGTATCTGCTGCTTGCGGGGCTGGGGATAAAGGGCTTGCGTGGAAGGAGCCTGCTTTTTCTGGCGCTTTGCTTCTGCGGCGTGTTTGCCTGGCTGTTAAACGGAACCCTGTATGCGAGAGGGAAAATTTTAGTTCCGTTCGTACCGCTTCTCATTTTGCATGGTATGCAGGTGTTGAAGCGGATGCACCGGGCACATGCATGGTATCTGTTTCCATTTGTGCCGCTTGCCTGTTGTCTGTACGCATACCGTGGCAGCAGCCGGTTTTTGCCGATGCTCGCAGAGTTATTGACGCTTTTTTTGGTGTGCGTGCTTTTGCGCTTGTTTCACCGTGCGGACAACCGCCGGCCTGCATTGGCATGCAGTCTTTACTGCCTTCTCTTATTGGCACCGGTGCTTTCCTTTGTGCGCGCCGCAGAGAGTGAGACCTTTGTCACGAAGGAGCAGTATGAGGCGGCAGAGCACAGCTTTTGGTTTGCGGCGGAGCCGCTCTATCGGTTTGACAGTCTTTATGAACCGCTTTCAGCCGCGAATCGGACAGCGGAGGGCGTACCGAAAAGCAGTATGTATTCTTCGGTCACCAATCAGGCGTACGCCGCGTTTTACTATGACATTTTGCAGACGCCGATTCAGATCAATAACAGGATTGCCCTGCTGCCGGAGGAAAATCCGTTCTTGTTTCAGTTGATGGGGATTCGGTATTTAAAGACGACGAAAGAAAAGCTGCCGGAGGGCTATCATGTACTGGCAGAGGACAAAGACTGCGTGCTTGCGGAAAATCCGAATGTACTGCCCATCGCGTATGTGACAGAGGACGTTTTGGCGGAAGAGGAATTTGAGGAGCTTTCAGACACGCAGCGGCTTGCAGCCCTGATGTGCGCCACGGTGGTGGAGAAAGCGGCGGATTTGTCTTCGCTGCGGACGGCGGATTTTCTTTCCGACGGCATATCCTCCGTCGTGCGTCAGACGGCCCCTGTGTTTTCGGAAACGGAATGTACCGGGGAATTGCAGCTGTCACCCCTTGCTTCGGGCGGCTACGATGTCCGGGCGGGAGAGGACGCAGCGCTTACAATCACACTGAAGGAGCCGCTCAAAAAAGATATTCTGCTGCTTGATTTTCAGGTGGAAAACAAGGATCGGACCGCGGTTGTGATTACGGTAAATGAAATTAAAAATAAGCTTTCGGGCAAAACCGCGCCTTATCCAAACGAAAATGATTGTTTTCACTATCAGCTTTCCGAAGGAGGGGAGGGATTGAAACAACTGACTGTCACATTTTCTCCGGGACACTATCAGCTTACGGACATTCAATGGAATTTATTTTCAAAGCAGGCACTGACGGCAAAGCAATACAAGCAGGTTACGGCTATGGAAACAACGGGAAATGAGATCCTCTGCTGCACCGCGGAGAGCGGGGAGGACGGCTGGTTTGTCACTTCGATTCCCTTACAGCGCGGACTTTCCATACAGGTGGACGGCAGCAAGGCAGAGGTTGTACGTGTCAATACTGCCTTTGCCGGTGTAAAGCTTTCCGAGGGACGTCACAGGATTACGGTATCATTTACGCCGCCGGGACTTGCGGCAGGAGCCTGTGTGAGCGCCGTTTTTCTGGCGGGAAGCCTGATTTCTCTGTGCGTTCGGAAACGGGGATTACGCACGAAACGTACGCTTTAAAAGGCTTTTCTATGGGATTTGCTTTGATGAAGAAGGGATTGAAAATACGTCAGACATATTTTATACTATTATGGCAAAGGCAAATGAAGATTATCAGTGGAGCGGTGATTTATTTTACTTTTTGAGAATTATAAGAAGAGTTGACCTGAAAATCTGGAGTGAAAGCAATGGACGCACAAGTATTTTGGAATGTTATTGGGAATTACAATGAACAGACAAAAATAATTCAAGCGGTTTTGTTTATATTTGTGCTTTTAGGGGTTTTATTGTCTTATATGCATAAAGTAAATTGGGCTGCAAAATTTGTATTGGGAGTTGCAAATTTTTTTATAGGTATCGTCTTTTTTGCATGGTATGGGACAGAGCCTGTCCAAAAATATTTTGCGTTGCCCCTGTATCTGCTTTGTGGCGTTTTATTTTTATATGAAAGCTGGCATAGCAGAAATGATGTGATAAATCATCCAAACATATTGCAAGCGCTGTTATTATTACTTTATCTGTGTTACCCGTTTGTTTCCCTGCTATTGGGAAATTCTTTTCCACAGATGGTGACATATATCATGCCTTGTCCGGTAGTCAGCCTGAGCATAGCGGTATATGCAGGATATAAGAGGAAAAACAAGCTGCTTTTTGCGTTATTAACTATCTGGGGATTAACAGGTATAAAATCGGTCATTTTCAGTGCTTATGAAGACATAATACTTTTGATTTGCGGTGTGTATGGCATTTTGTTGCTTGTAAATGAAATAAAAAAGTCCCATCTTCAAGAGTGAATCCTCTTCCGGATACGACAGCAAAATAAAATTTGTGAGGATATGCGCATGAAAAAAATACTTGTAACCGGCGGTACTGTATTTGTGAGCAGATACATAGCAGAATACTGCCTTGCTAAGGGAAATGAGGTATATGTACTCAACAGAAATAACAGAGAACAATCAACAGGGGTAACTCTCATTGAAGCGGACAGACATAATTTAGGTGATATTCTTCGCAAATTTCATTTTGATGTAGTGATAGACACCGGCTATACTTCCGAAGATGTCAACTTATTACTTGATGCATTAAACAGTTTCGGTGATTATGTCCTGATTAGTTCAAGCGCTGTGTATCCGGAATATTGCAAATTGCCATTTACAGAAGAAACTCAAGTAGGCTGCAATAAATACTGGGGCAGCTATGGAACAAATAAAATCAACGCGGAAGAGGCTTTGGTGAAGAGAAATCCTGATGCCTATATTCTCCGGCCGCCATATTTGTATGGACCGATGAATAATGTTTACAGAGAAGCCTTTGTGTTTGATTGTGCTTTAAAAGACCGGCCGTTTTATTTACCCGGGGATGGAAGCATGAAATTACAGTTTTTTCATATCCATGATTTATGCAGATTTATTGATACTGTTTTGATGAAAAAGCCGCATCAGCATATTTTTAATGTTGGGAACAGGGACGCGGTTTCTGTCCGTGAATGGGTTGAACTTTGTTACAGCGTGGTCGGCAGGAAGGTATCCTTCGTGAATGTGCCCGGTGACATTGAACAGAGGAATTATTTCAGTTTTTATAACTATGAGTATTATCTCGATGTATCAAAACAATATGAATTAATGCATGATACCATATCATTGTATGATGGGTTAAAAGAGGCTTTTGACTGGTATAAAAATAATTCGGATAAAGTTATGAAAAAGCCATATTTGGAGTATATTGACAGTACCCTGATGGAAGAACTGGCTGTAGAGTAAAGGAGTGTATGCAGTATGGGATGTCTTGGGAATTTGCTGTGGTTTATTTTCGGCGGCTGTATCAGCGGCTTAAGCTGGTGTCTGGCAGGCTGCCTGTGGTGTATTACCATCGTGGGGATTCCGGTAGGAGTGCAATGCTTTAAGCTCGCGTCACTGTGCTTTTTCCCGTTCGGGAAGGAAGTGCAATACGGCGGCGGAGCGGGCTCGCTGATTTTAAATATTATCTGGCTTATTGTTTCCGGGATTCCGCTTGCGGTGGAATCAGCGGTGATGGGCTGCATTCTCTGTATTACCATCATTGGGATTCCGTTCGGCCTGCAGCATTTTAAAATTGCAAAGCTTGCGTTGATGCCGTTCGGCGCGGTAGTGACGGAGAATTTAAGATGAAATTAGCAAAAAGTGGTTGACTATGCGGGAAAATTGTGCTAGGATAACGGAGTATGCCGCACAGTGAGGTCTAAAAGTCCGTCCGCAGGCGCAAAACTGATGTTTGCGGAGGGCACCATAACTGGCGAGTAATGATAAATAGGAGGTGCCACATGTACGCAATTATTGCAACAGGCGGGAAACAGTACAAAGTATCCGAAGGCGATATCATTACCATTGAAAAGCTTGGTGTTGAAGCTGGTGAGAAGGTGACTTTTGATCAGGTTCTGGCTGTATCCGACAACGGAATCAAGGTCGGCGCAGACGTAGCGAATGCTTCTGTAGAGGCTTCTGTCGTAAAAGAGGGCAGAGGGAAAAAGGTCATCGTATACAAGTACAAGAGAAAAACCGGCTATCACAAGAAAAACGGACACAGACAGCCGTTTACTCAGGTGAAGATTGAAAAAATCAACGCGTAATCGATAGGAAATTGTTATGACGAAGATAACGGTTTTCCGAAACCGTGACAATGAGTTTTTGGGGTTTGAATGTCTCGGACATGCCGGGTATGCGGATGAGGGCGAAGATATTGTCTGCGCTGGGATTTCCGCACTGGTGATTAACACTGTCAACAGCCTCGGTCTTTATACTGCAGAAAAGTTTTCTACGGAGAGCGACGAGGAGACAGGCAGAATTTGTCTGCGCTTTGCCACACCGGCAGGACATGATGCAGAGCTGCTCATGAAGTCACTGGTTTTAGGCTTGCAGGGAATACAAAACACGTATGGGAATGATTATATCATTTTAGATTTCAGGGAGGTGTAAGACATGTTGAATATGAACCTTCAATTTTTTGCTCATAAAAAGGGAGTTGGTTCTACCAAGAACGGCCGTGATTCCGAATCCAAGAGATTAGGAGCAAAAAGAGCGGACGGACAGTTCGTAAAAGCTGGCAACATTTTATACAGACAGCGCGGAACAAAGATTCATCCGGGCGTAAATGTAGGCATCGGCGGCGATGATACATTATTTGCTTTGACGGACGGAATCTTAAGATTCGAGAGAAAAGGCAGAGACAAGAAACAGGCTTCTGTTTATCCGGTAGCTGAATAAGATGTACTGTAGACCCGACTATACGTAGGTGCTTCGCACTTACCCAAAATAGCCGGGTCTTATTCTTATTCTATACGCAATAAAAAGCGTAAATCCCGGCTGTTTGGGGATTTTTTAGGGAGAGAATTATGTTTGCAGACAGAGCAACGATTATCATAAAATCTGGAAAGGGCGGCGATGGCCATGTCAGCTTCCGCCGTGAAAAATATGTGCCGGACGGCGGTCCCGACGGCGGCGACGGCGGAAAGGGCGGCGATGTCATTTTTATTGTGGATGACGGTTTAAATACGCTGACCGACTACCGCCACAGGAGAAAATTTGCCGCACAGCCGGGCGAGGAGGGCGGAAAACGAAATTGCCACGGCAAAAACGGGGCTGATCTCATCTTGAAGGTACCGGCGGGTACCGTTATCAAGGACGCCGAGTCGGGAAAGGTCATTGCCGATATGTCCGGAGATAACCGAAGACAGGTAATCCTGAAGGGCGGCAGGGGAGGTCTTGGAAATCAGCATTTTGCGACTTCCACGATGCAGGCGCCCAAATACGCACAGCCGGGCGGAGACGCCATCGAGCTGGAGGTTAAGCTTGAGCTTAAGGTGATTGCGGATGTCGGTCTTGTAGGCTTTCCGAATGTCGGTAAGTCCACGCTTTTGTCGCGGGTCACGAACGCGCAGCCCAAGATTGCCAACTATCATTTTACAACCTTACAGCCAAATCTCGGCGTGGTCGATTTAGACGGGGCGGGAGGCTTTGTCATCGCGGATATTCCGGGACTGATTGAAGGCGCTTCCGAAGGCGTAGGACTCGGGCTGGAGTTTCTTCGTCATATTGAGCGTACCAAGGTTATCATTCATGTGGTGGATGCCGCAGGAACAGAGGGCCGTGACCCTGTAGCGGATATACGGGCGATTGAAAAGGAGTTGGAGGCATATGACCCGGCTCTGCTGAAAAAACCGCAGGTGATTGCCGCCAACAAAATGGATGCCGTCTACGGTGATGAAAATGAGATTATCCGCACACTGAAGACGGAATTTGAAAAGGACGGAATCCGTGTGTTTCCGATTTCCGCTGTCAGCGGAAAGGGGTTAAAGGAGCTTTTGTATCATGTGAAGGAATTGCTTGATACCTGCAGTAAAGAGCCTGTGATTTATGAACAGGAATTTGACCCTGCGCTCAGATTCTTCCGGGACGAGCCATATACCGTGCGCGCCGCGGAGGATGGTGTTTTTGAAATTGAGGGACCGAAAATAGAAAAAATGCTGGGCTATACAAATCTTGACTCGGAAAAGGGTTTTCTGTTTTTCCAGAAGTTTTTAAAGGAGCAGGGAATCCTGAAGGAATTGGAGCAGCAGGGGATTGAGGACGGCGATACCGTCCGCATGTACGGCTATGAATTTGATTATTATAAATAAGTAAGAGGCTGCGTGACGGCAGAAGGCAGCGGAAAGGATGGTAGATAAAGCTATGGCGTTAACGAGCAAGCAGCGCGCATATTTGGGCGGGTGCGCAAGCACCTTGACTCCGATTTTTCAGGTTGGAAAGGCAAGTCTGACACCGGAGCTTGTCGCCGCACTGGATGAGGCGCTTGAAAAGCGGGAATTAATTAAGGTGTCCGTATTAAAAAACTGTGCGGATGAGCCGGCGGAAATTGCCCACATGACAGCGGAACGCACGCGGTCTGAGGTGGTAAAGGTAATTGGCAAAAAAATCATTTTATTCCGTCAGGCGAAGAAAAATTCAAAATATGAGCTTCCCAGGTAACGGCGATGGGAGACGGTAAGGAACCTTTCGTGAAAAAGAAGCTCGGGATATTGGGGGGCTCGTTTGACCCGATTCACCAGGGACATCTCAATATTGCTCAAAGGGCCTATGAACAATTCGGACTGGACGGCGTATGGTTTATTCCTGCGGGACATTCTCCGAACAAAAACGAGAAGGAGATGACGCCGGCGGACATGCGGGCGGAGATGGTAGCCCTGGCGATTCAGGATATACCGCATTTTTCTCTTTCCACAATGGAAATCGATTCCCCTGAGGTGAGCTATACGTATCTGACTCTCACCAGATTAAAGGAGCGGTACCCCGATGTAACGCTATATTTTATTATGGGAGCGGACTCCCTTGATTATTTTGAACAGTGGTATCATCCGGAAATCATCTGCCAAAAGGCAGTGCTACTTACGGCTGTCCGGGATGATTTGGATATGGCGGCTGTTCGGCAGAAGATTGCCCATGTAAAAAGGCTGTTTCCTGCCGAAATTTATCCGATTGCCAGTGCGAAAACCGATATCTCTTCCAGCTTTCTGCGGGAGGCTGTTTCCAAATCAATGGCAGCGGAGGGTATGCTTCCGAAAAAAGTGGAAGAATATATCAGGATGCATCATCTGTATGGTACCTGAATGATTCGTAACCGGAAAAATCTATAGCAGTGAATGGGAGGATGGCAGTTATGGAAATCAACGAAATTCGCAAGAGGCTGAAAAAAGAACTGGATAAGGGACGTTATGAGCATACGAAGGGTGTCATGTACACGGCAGGCTGTCTTGCAATGGCACACCGTTATTCCATAGACAAGGCGATGCTGGCCGGATTACTGCATGATTGCGCAAAATGTATTCCGGATAATGAGAAGATTGCCCTGTGTGAGAAAAACGGTATTCTCATCCATTCGGTAGAGTATGAGAGTCCGTATCTGCTCCACGCAAAGCTGGGATCGTTTCTGGCGGAAACCGTATACGGAATTACCGATCCTGATATTTTGCATGCGATTAAGGTTCATACGACCGGTGAGCCGGACATGAGCATTTTGGATAAGATTATCTATATTGCCGATTACATTGAGCCCGGGCGCAATAAGGCACCGAATCTCCCGCATGTGAGAGAGCTCGCCTTTTGTGATTTAAACGCCTGTATGGCTGAAATACTGCTGGATACCCTGAAATATTGTTCCAGCCGGGGCGGAAGTATTGATCCCACCACAAAAATGGCATATGATTTTTATCGGCAGTACCGCCGGGAGTAACAGCATAAAAGAAAAGGAGACAAGCACTATGACTTCAGCAGAATATTGTAAAATTGCAGTTGCCGCTCTGGAGGACAGAAAAGCAGAGGATGTAAAAATTATCGATATACGTGAGATATCGCCGATTGCGGATTTTTTTATCATTGCGGATGGAACAAATCAGAATCAGATTCAGGCGATGCGTGATGCCGCAGACGAGGCTCTGTACAAGGCAGGACTTAAGGTAAAACAGATAGAGGGAAACCAAAATTCAACCTGGATTTTAATGGATTACGGTGATGTCATTATCCATATTTTTTCCAGAGAAGACCGCCTGTTTTATGACTTGGAGCGTGTCTGGAGAGACGGAAAAGAGATTGCGGTTGATGAATTATAAATAGATTTTTATCATTTATTCGGGTGTCATAAGGATGGTGCGTGCGGCAAGTCCTTTTGACACCCGAATCTTTTTATGAATATATTTCTGTGACAGAAACATCAGCGCAAAAAACGCATGACACCGAATACCTTGCCGAGAATCAGGCATTCATCCACAATAATCGGCTCCATGGTATCATTTTCCGGCTGAAGGCGATAATGTCCGTCCTCTTTATAGAAAGTCTTTACCGTAGCGGAATCATCCACGAGAGCAACTACCATATCACCGTTCTGTGCCGTGGACTGGCGTTCCACCAGAATCTGGTCGCCGTCAAAAATACCGGCATTTATCATACTTTCACCCTTTACCTTCAGCATAAATGCCTCTGCATTCGGCATAAATTCCGCCGGAATGGGGAAGTAGGTTTCGATATTTTCTACGGCAAGCAGCGGCTGTCCGGCAGCTACGCGGCCGATCAACGGAACATTCACCACTTCCCGTCTGGTTAAATTGAAATTGTCGTCTATAATCTCGATTGCCCGCGGTTTTGTCGGGTCTCTTCGAATGTATCCGTTTTTTTCCAGCGTTTCAAGGTGAGAGTGGACAGAGGATGTAGATTTTAAATCCACCGCCTCACAAATCTCACGCACTGCGGGCGGGTAGCCCTTGTTTAAAATTTCCTGTTTGATATATTCTAAAATCTCACGCTGCTTATTGCTTATTTTGCCGTATGCCATAAATTACCTCCTATTATGTAAGTATCCAACTTAGGATAAATCCAGTTTAACACATGTTCGGCAGAAATGCAAACATATATTCCGAAAATTTGTTCGCAATTTTTCTTGACAAACGGACGTTCTGGTATTATCATCAAAGCATACAAACGGTTGTTCGTAACAAATGTTCGTATTTTTACAAGGGAGGTATTTATGAAAAGTGCAGGAGAGAAAAGAGGACATGGACTGACAGTTATATTTACCGCCACGCTTGCCGCCTTATGTGTGATTGTAGGTTCTGTAATATTCGGCGCTCTGCGGACGGAGGCAGCTCCTTCCGAAACACATTATAAATATTATACCAGCATCCGCATCGAGAGGGGAGATACGCTCTGGACAATAGCGGATACTTACATGACAGAAGAGTATGAGAATGTTTCCGATTATATTTCAGAGGTCTGCAATATAAACCGTATCAGCGGTGATACAATTCATGCGGGGCAGTATATTACGGTTCCTTATTATTCCAGCGAGTTATTGGAGTAACAGGAGATTTATTGTATTTTTCCGTAAAATAGGTTATTATAATACATTATAGGAAATTGCGCGAGACAGAAGCCCGGTGATGTTAAAGAGCGCATTGCCGGGCGGCGCTCTTTTTACGGAGGATATGATTAGTTATGCTGAAGTTTTTTTATGTTATATTAATGAATCTGTTCAGGGCACCTTATATGATTCCCAAAATGCGTAAGGAGGCGGATCATCCCGAAAAATACTCGGAAAATGAGCGTTATGAGCTGGCACGTCATGTAATCCGTTTGATGAAAATTACAGGAGGGATTCATACAAAGGCGTATGGTACCGAGAATCTGCCTCCAACGGGCGGATATATGATGTATCCGAATCATCAGGGAAAATACGATGCACTTGGGATTATTGATACGCATAAAAATCCGTGTTCCCTTGTTATGGATAAGGCAAAGTCCAATACTATATTGGTGCGTGAATTTGTAGATCTTGTACAGGGCAAGCGTCTCGATAAAAAGGATGTACGCCAGGCATTAACGATTATCAATGAGGTTGCCGAAGAGGTGAAATCCGGAAAACGCTACATTTTATTCCCGGAAGGGAGTTATGATTTTAATAACCGCAATCATGTATGCAGTTTTAAGGCCGGCAGCTTTAAGATTGCCTTAAAGGCAAAGGCGCCGATTATTCCGGTTGCACTGATTGATTCCTATAAAGTCTTTAACAGCTTTAATCTGGGCCCGGTTACAACCCAGGTTCATTATTTAAAGCCGATTTTATTTGAGGAGTACGGAACGCTTAAAACAAAAGAAATCGCGGATTTGGTTCGTGAGCGTATTCAGGAGAAAATCAACGAGGTACTGCCGCAGAAAAAATGCGGGAGTACCTGCTGACAGGTACACGTGACAGGAGATGGAAGCAGACAGATTTCTATATGGAAAATATATATAGAACCTGTCTGCGATATCAGTTAGACTTCACGCAGCTTGACGTATTTAGAAGCGCTGCGTCGGCGGTCTTCATCTATGGCAGCGTAATGCTTTCTTGTTGTGTTCACATCTTTATGCCCAAGCACATCCGCTACAAGATATATATCGCCGGTTTCACGGTACAGTGATGTGCCGTAGGTGCTGCGAAGCTTATGCGGTGTAATGTGCTTTAGGCTCGTCACGAGCCCGGCATATTTTTTGACCAGATTTTCTACGGAACGGACGCTGATTCTTTTATTTTGAAGGGATAAAAAGAGCGCGTGGACGCTTCCGTCCTCAGCCGTTATTTTCTGGCGTTCCTCCATATAAGCCAGCAAAGCCTCCCGTACTTCATCGCCAAAATATACGCTCACTTCCGCGCCGCCTTTTCGATGAATTTTGATTCCGTTATTTTTAAAATCTACATCCTCCATATCAAGACCGACACATTCGGAGACACGGATGCCGGTACCAAGCAGAAGCGTCATCATAGCAAGGTCGCGTGTCTTTGTCTTTTCATGGTAGCGCCTCTGGCGTTCCGTAAGGTTTTCTCCTGATTCAACTTCATCCAGAAGATTGGCTACCTCATCAATATCAAGACGTACGATATTTTTTTCATGGATTTTAGGCATATCTACCTTGACAGCAGGGTTATTCTGAATCATCTCATTTTTATAAAAGTAACGATAAAATGAGCGGAGAGAGGCGAGCTTCCGTTTGATGCCGCGCTCATCGTTGGTATGTTCCTCGCCGTCCTTTTCATAATACTTCAAATAAGAGAGATATTCCTCGATATCCAGCGGAGTAATTTCATCAAGGATGGAAAGAGGAAATTGCACAATCTCCATTTTTGCAAAAACAGGATTGGTCGAATGAAGATAATCAAAAAAGCAGCCAATGTCATAGGCATACGCGATTCGCGTTCGGGAAGAAGTAGTAGGCTCGATTCCGATAAAAAACTGTTTGCAGAACGGAGGAAGCTGTTCTAATAATTTTCGCAGTTTCTTCTCATTTTTGATATTTATATTTTCATAGTAGGCTTTTTCTTTCATAGTTCATACCTTTCTTTTTCGTTTATAGGATTCTGTTTTTGTGCAGAAAGCGGGGGCGTGCCGCCGGATCCTGCCGCCGGCTGTCTTTGCGGCCACCCATCGATGCCGCCGTTTAATATGGCGGTAAAAATTCTGGTTTTGGCTCCCGGGTGTTCAAGATTAATTTGGCGTACCAGATTTTTGGCATATTCCCGCTTAGTAATACCATCCGCCGGACAGGGGTTTTTGACGACCGGAAGACAGTATTTATTTTGAAATCCCTTAATTTCCGCCTCAGAAACGTACATTAACGGACGAATTACGGTGAGTTCCATGCGGTCTAAATAGGTTTTTGGAGAGAAGGAATAAAATCGCCCTTCAAAAATCATGGATAAAAATACCGTTTCAATCATATCATCACGGTGATGGGCATAGGCGACCTTATTGCAGTTTAATTCTTTTACCGCCTTATTCAAAGCGCCTTTTCTCATTTTCGCGCACAGGGAACAGGGAGATTTTTCTTTTCGCTCTTCAAATATTACCTGGGCAATATCCGTATGAATGATGCGGTAGGGAACATCAAGCTCCTGACACAGCCGCTTGATGGGGGTAAGGTCAAACAAATCAAAGCCGAGATCAACGGTAACCGCCGTCAATTCAAAACTTTTCGGATAAAATCGCTGTAAATGTTTCATAGCGTAAAGCAGGGTGAGAGAGTCCTTTCCGCCGGAAATTTCCACCGCAATTTTATCGTTATTGTCTATCATCTGATAATCGTCGACTGCCCGCCGCGTATAGCTTAATAGTTTCTGCAGTTCCAATGCTTCCTCTTTTCTACGCAGCTTTTAAACGTATAGTTATGCCAGGTCTGCGGTTCGCTGCGCAAAAGCGGCAGACATTTACGGCATTTCCCGGATACTATGTATATTTCTGTATCGGGTTATTTACAGGTAAAGATTTCAATTTTATATGAAATGCATTATAATAAGAAACAGCAGTTTTGATGAAATAAATGGAGGTTTATATGAGGTTTGTAGTGCAGCGTGTTTCTTCCGCTTCCTGTACGGTTTTTGATGACAATGCAGTTCCGGAGGTAACCGGAAAAATCGAAAAAGGCTTTCTCGTCCTTATTGGAATTTCGGAGAGCGACAATGAGCAAATTGCAGATAAAATGATAAAAAAACTAATCGGACTCCGGATATTTGAGGACGCGGACGGAAAGACCAATCTGTCCTTGAGCGATGTTGGCGGAGCGTTGCTTTTGATTTCTCAATTTACATTGTACGCAGACTGCCGCAAAGGCAATCGACCGTCTTTTACGCGCGCAGGCAATCCACAGCTTGCAAAGGAACTCTATGAATATATTATTAAAGTATGTAAAACACAGATTCCCATTGTACAGCAAGGTATATTTGGCGCTGATATGAAAATATCTCTGCTCAACGACGGACCGTTTACCGTTATATTGGATTCAGATGAAATGTTCCATTCATAAAATGCTGTTTTCTATATTATAGCAGGGTTCGCAGAGGAGCGCAATGATTTATTCGCAAAACACAAGTTTAACGAATAGTTTGCGGTGATTTTGAAGGACGCTGGTTCTGGATTCCCGGCGGTGTATAATGGTCTCATAAATTAAGACATTTTTTCGGACAGTTTTTAATGAATCTGATATACTAAAATCAATACGAAAGAGAGGATTCATTACTATGTCCAGACAAAGAAGAAGTTTTAGCGCCAAATT
>CALWHT010000030.1 GCA_944380515.1 uncultured Roseburia sp. | reverse complement strand
AACGTCTTTACTGTTTTAAGGGTCTCCCGATTTTTCAATCAGGAAACGTTCGTGTGCTGTTTTACAGCACCCTGAAATTCTTTGAATCTTTCAAGGTTATTTCACTGTTCAGTTATCAAGGTTCTTTTACTCTACAGGCGTTCTGTGCTGTAGAACTCTTGCAAAGCGCTTGTTGTTTTCAGCAACTTTTATAATATATCATATTGGCAAGCTGTTGTCAACAACTTTTTTATTTTTTTGCAGGCTTGTCTGCCTTCAAAAAATAACCGCCGCAAACACGACAGCTTTGATAGTTTATCATAGGCTTGCCTGTTTGTCAACGCTTTTTTCGAACAATTATTTTGCCGAAACCACTGCATCTCCCGCAGTGGACCTTTATATTAACATCATTATTTACGTCTGTCAACACTATTTTTACAAGTTTTTTGCACGTTTTTCACAGTCTTTTTTCCCGCTTTTTACCTTTATCATTTTTTATAAATAGATATTGGGGACAGTGTTTTCACCGCCCCCAATATCTATGGTTTTCCTTCTTTTTATATAAAATACATGAATAACGTGAGTACAATGTTATTTTCGTAAATCCAGGTCAGAAGCCTGCTTTCATAAATATAGGAAATCAGCATTCTTCCGATTTCGCTGGCACTGCACACGGCAATAATATAAAAGGCAATCCAAACCAGTATAAGCCCGTAAAGCCCGCCCGCAAAAATACCCAGTGTTCGGTTAATCCCACTCAAAATAGGGATATGCGATACTATGCCAAGAACCTGGGCGAGGATATGGACCAGAATCCATGCGGCTGCCAGCGTCAGAAAAGTTGCTATGCCCTGTACGATAAAGTCGGCAATCTGCGCTGCCAGTTCATCATAGATGCCGCTTTCCTCGAAAAGCGTATCCGCCGCACCGCCCGCCTTTTCCAGCAGTCCGGTTATAACGGAATCCGGCAGTCCGATTCCAAGCTCCGCCAATTCTCCGTTTACCGCATCCCCGGCATCCTCCTCAAGCTGCGCTTCCTGCTTTTCCTGCATCGAATTGCGGAGCTGCTCACTGCAGCTATTTTGAATCCTCTCAAAAACGGATGTGTTTTCCATTATATAGCTTTTCACATATGGCGTTGCCCACATGACAAATACCAGCACGATAATCCAGGATACCAGCGAATATGCAATTCGGAGCAGTCCTCTTTTATACCCCCTCACAATATGATACAGCAAAATCAACACTACCAGTATAAAAACCCAATTCATATGTATCTCCCTTATTTCAGCCGCACTTTCTCAGTCGCACTTTCCATAATAAATGTATAATTCAGTTCGCTTCCGCTTGACATCACTTTGTAAATCTCTTCATCAAATTCATAATGAAATTTATAGATACCCCGAATCGTATAAATGTCACAGGCGGTATCGTTTTTGATACATATCTCGTTATTTGCAAGAAATTCAATTTCTGTATATTCCATATCAAAATCTTTTTCCAGAACAAAATTTCCTTTTGTATCGTATATCGCCATGTGATGGGTCACTTCTTCATCGTCATTTGCAGTCACAATGCCGATATAATCTTCGTTGTAAAAGATACTTCCGGCTTCTTTTTCAAACGCGATTTCCGCCGTCTGCTGTGGCTTCTGGCTGCCTTCAAAGATAATGACTCCCGTGTCGGAAAAGGCCGCCAGTCTGTCGTCGGCAGTAAATTCCATTTCCGGTATTACTGTGTCCGAAAATGAGCTTACTCCCACCACGCGGTCGATTTCGTTTTGTCCGACAGAACCAAAGTTGTAAAATGCGATAGTGCTTTTCAGGCTTCCGTCATTGATGTCAAGCATGGAAACCGCAAGCTTTATCGCGTCATGGGAGAGAGCTATGGCAATCGGATAACCTTTCTTTTCACCATGAACGGTACCCTCCGCAAGTGTCTCACCCGTTCTGTCATACAGGGCAAGATATCCTGCCGCTCCCTCTTTCATCAAAACCGCTACGGTGCCCTGTGCGGCAACACAGACCTGTTGAATCGGCATGGTCGTCTCAATGCTTCCGGAAAGCCCTTCCGGCGTCAAAATATAAAGCACGGTTCCGTTTTTGTCATAAATCGTCAGGTAGTTCTCGCAGATGTCTATCTGCGGGTTTGCCATTTCGTAGGTCTGATTCCAGATTAATTCATTTGACAAATCCGTGTAAAAGGCGCCGTCATTGCTGTATTTTAAAATGTTCCCTTTAAAATCAGCAAATTTTGTTGCTTCCGTATCCGCGCGCTCTACGGAGGAGCGCACGTCAAACGCCTCATAATGCCTCAATGCCAGAAAAATCCCAACCCCTGCCGACACCAGTAAAATAATGAATATCAGGATCGAGGTTCTTTTCACAATATTTATTCGATGCTCCCGTATTTTCTGTTTATAATCTTCCATATCAGGCTGTTCCACTGTGTGAAAGCCTCTTTTGTCTTTTTCCGCCATGGTTCCTCTCTTACATGTTCTATCCGCCGCAGCGGACCATTCCCGTCTTTTCACGGGCATCATTCTTTCGACATTTTATCATTATACCATTCTTCGATTCCCGTTTCATCTTAAATTTTTCGAAAGCTTTAATTCGGAAGTGTCAGGTACTGCCCCGCATAGATCGAATCCGGATCGTCAATGCCGTTTATCTCGCAGATCTTATCCATCATTGCGGTCGTCTGATATATTTTTCGGCAGATGGAGGCAAGACTGTCCCCTTTCTGCACAATGTAGTAGCCCTGCTCCAAATAGCCGACTGTCGCGGCATCCTGTGCTTCGACTGCTGCGGAACCCTGCGCTTCAGCCGCTGCGGCATCCTGCGGTTCAACTGCTGCAGTATCCTGCATCTCCCCTGTCTCTGAAGCTGCGGCTTTTTCCTCCGAGACTTCCGAACCGTCAGCGGCAGTTGTTTCCGCAGCCACATCGGAAGCTGCCTCTGTTTCCGAAGACTGGGTACCGCCGCTGTTTTCGGTTTGTTTTTCTACATTTCCGGCCACATTTTCAACCTTTACAGCATCCGATGCCGCATCCTGTGCCTGTTCCGTGCTTACCACAGTATGGATTCCGTTCATCTGCGCCAGCGCATTTTCCATTTCATTCATTTTCTGATGATTCTGGTAGGCGACAAACCCCAGGACGCAAATAACCGCCGCCAATACAAGCGTGGAAGAATATATCGGCGTTTTCTGCTGTTCTTCCTTTTCCGCAAGCTGCTTACGATAGCTGCCCTGACGTCTTGCCTGAAAGCTTTTGATCGGATTGTTTTCCGGCTCCGTCTCTTTACTTTCTTCAAAATAAATCTGTTCCTCAAGCTCTAAGTCCTTTCCGGCTGCGGAGGCTGTATGTTTGGATTCTGCCTCGGCTGCCGCAGCCTGCTCCTCACGCTCGTCCGCTGCCGGATTCTCCGGCGCAGACGCCGCTTTTTGCAGCGCCGTCTCACGCTTCGGACACGCCGGGACACTGCTGTCATAGTAAATGTAAAAGCCGTCTCTGCGGTACAGCCGCCCGTTTCGGCTGCTGTAGAAAGCTTCTTCGTTTTCCAGCGTATTCATCAGAAAAAGCGTTTGATGTACGCCTCCAAAATGCGTCCGGTGAAATGCTTCGATTCTCTGCGTCATATCCGGAAGCTGTCCCCGGTTGTCGAGCGCCCAGCCGACGATGACCATACTGTCATATTCGTCCTTCAGCCTTTTGTAAATGTACGCCCAGATATGGTCGCTCCAGACAGGCAGCTCCCCGTCAAAGGTAATTTCCGTCAGCTCCATTGCAGCCTGCACAAAAGTACACTGTCTGCCCTGACAATTTTCGAATCTTCCCAAAAGCGCATATGCGGTTTTTTCATGCAAACAATCCTCGGGGTGGAGATATTGATATACCCCGTTTTCTATGTAGATTCTGTCCCCGATATCCGGTTTTCCAATCTGTCTGATATCCTTAGGCAGCGTTTTTTCTTTTGTCTCATCCCAGTCTTCTTCCCGGATTATTTCTATCATGCCGTTCTCCTTTCCATGGCGGTTTTCCCCCGGCTTCTTTTACAAATGCGGCAATGTCCCGCAGGGAATCCGCAGCTTTTATGGAAAATATAGCACAGCACGTCCAAATTTTTTGGTGTATTATGGATTATTTTTCAAAAACCTATCGACAAAAAAAGCGCCGCCCGCGGCGGCACTTTTCACTTTCGAATCCTATTTTACAAATGCTTTGACTTTTCGGTAAATTCCCTCGGCATCCAGTTCATATTTGTGAAGCAGCTCAAGTGCCGGGCCGGATTCCCCGAACACGTCGTTGATACCGATTTTAAGCACTTTGGTCGGCGCTTCCTCACACAATACGTCACAGACAGCGCTTCCAAGCCCGCCGATTACCGAATGTTCCTCCACGGTTACGACTTTGCCCGTCTTTACCGCCGATTTTACGACAAGCTCACGGTCAATTGGTTTTATCGTATGAATGTTGATAATCTCCGCCTGAATACCGTCCTTCTCCAGGAGTTTTTCCGCCTCCAGCGTCTCATTGACACAAAGACCGGTCGCAAAGATGGTAACGTCGCTTCCTTCCTTTAAGACAATTCCCTTTCCGAGTTCAAACCGGTAGGTCGCCTCGTCGTTAAATACGGGAACCGCAAGACGGCCAAATCTTAAATATACCGGTCCTACATGGTCATACGCAGCGCGAACGGCCGCCCGCGCCTCCACATCGTCCGCTGGATTGATAACGACCATTCCCGGAATCGTGCGCATCAGGGCAATATCCTCCAGACACTGGTGGGTAGCTCCGTCCTCTCCGACCGAAATTCCCGCATGGGTGGCTCCGATTTTTACATTTAAATGCGGGTAGCCGACCGAATTGCGCACCTGCTCAAAATTTCTCCCCGCCGCAAACATCGCAAAGGAGCTGATAAACGGTACTTTTCCGCATGCGGCAAGTCCCGCGGCGATTCCCGTCATGTTCGCCTCCGCGATTCCGATATCCCAATGGCGTTCCGGAAACGCTTTTTTGAATATGCCTGTCTTCGTCGCGCCCGCAAGGTCAGCATCAAGCACGATCAAATCCTCATGCTCTTTTCCCACTTCCACCAGGGCGTTGCCATAGCTTTCCCTCGTCGCTATTTTCATACCAATTTTCGTCGGATTTATTTCTGACATAACGCTTCCCCCACTTTCTCTAAATCTGCCATCGCTACTTTGTATTCTTCATCGTTGGGCGCCTTGCCGTGCCAGTCGACCGCATTTTCCATAAAGGATACGCCCTTTCCTTTTAATGTTCTGGCAATGATTGCGGTTGGTTTTCCCTTGGTCTGGCGCGCTTCATTAAAAGCCGCGCGAAGCTCGTCAAAATCATTTCCATTGATATTGACGGTATGGAAATTGAATGCCTCGAACTTTTTGTCAATCGGATACGGCGAACATACTTCTTCCACGGTTCCGTCTATCTGAAGATTGTTGTTATCCACAATGACCACAAGATTATCCAGCTTTCGGGAACCTGCCCACATCGCGGCCTCCCAAATCTGTCCCTCCTGAATCTCTCCGTCCCCGCAAAGCGCGTATACGCGGTAATCCTTTTTGTCAAATTTGCCCGCAGCCGCCATGCCGACCGCAGCGGATAAGCCCTGTCCCAGCGAACCGGAAGACATGTCCACTCCGGGGATGTGCTTCATATCCGGATGTCCCTGCAGATAAGATCCAGTATGACGAAAGGTCACCAAATCCTCCTTCGGAAAAAATCCCCGCTCCGCAAGCGCCGCATAAAGTCCCGGCGCCGTATGCCCCTTCGAGAGCACAAAACGGTCACGATCCGCCATTTTGGGATTTTTCGGGTCGATGTTCATCTCCTCAAAATACAGATAGGTAAAAATCTCCGCCGCGGAAAGAGAACCGCCCGGATGCCCCGCCTTTGCGCTGTGCACCGCAGTAACTATGCCTTTTCGGACTTCATTCGCTGTTTTTTCAAGTTCCAGATTTGTCATGATATGCCTGTTTCCTTTCTTGAATTATCTGTTTTTATGTGAATGTGCATACCCGCTCCCGCAAAACGGCGGGACGGTACGCTAAAGCTCCGTTCTGCCTTCCAGCGCGCGGAGCAGGGTTACCTCATCAATGTATTCCAGATCACCGCCCACCGGAACACCGCTGGCGATACGTGTCACCTTGATTCCCGTCGGCTTGATGAGCTTGCTGATATACATAGCCGTCGTCTCGCCCTCAAGGCTGGAATTGGTTGCGATGATGACTTCGTCTACATCCTGCTGGAGACGCTGCATCAGTTCTTTGAGCTTAATATCTCCGGGCCCGATGCCGAGCATGGGAGAAATTGCGCCGTGCAGTACATGGTAAACGCCCTCGTATTTGCCTGTCTTTTCGTAAGCGGCAAGGTCACGGGTATTTTCCACCACCATGATGAGCTTATGATTTCTCGCCGCATCCCTGCATATGGGACAAAGCTCATCATCCGTCAGCGTAAAACATTCTTTGCAATAGCGGACTTTTTTCCTGGCATCCAAAATTGCACCGGATAGCTCCTCCACCTGCTCTAACGGCATATTTAAAATATGAAATGCCAGACGCTGCGCCGACTTCGCTCCAATACCGGGCAAGCCGGACAGCTCCTGTATTAATTTGCTGATTTGACTGCTGTAATAATCCATTCGTTTTTTGTCTCCTGTGACGTACGAATTTTACGCCTACTTTATATTAATGGATAACCTTATTTTTTACAAGAGCTATCTGAACCATTCTTGTATTCTCCGTCTCTGAATGTTAAGATATTTTCAACAGCAACCGGGATGTACCGGCTGAAAAATTGAAATACGGGAGATAGACGGATGAAAGAAAATATTGCAACGATACCGTTGATGGACGCATTCCAAGCAAAGGACGAGTGCCCTTTCTGTTATTTGGAACGCGAGGCGGAGCAGCACGCAGTCTCTTTTATTTTAGGTTCCGCATATATGGAGGATGATATTCGTGAGAAAACGGACGCAGTCGGCTTCTGCCGCCATCATTTTAAAATGATGTACGACTACGGCAACCGGCTGGGCAACGCTCTCATTTTAAGCACGCATTTAAAGAAACTGAACCAGGAGCTGGCCGCGGAGATGAAGGCTTTTACTCCGGGGAAATCCGGCCTGCTCAAGCGGCTGAAAAAGACGGATGCCACAGCCGTCCGAAGCGCGCAGACGCCGCTCGGCGCATGGATTGAAAAAAAGACGACGGACTGCTATGTTTGCGACCACTTTCATCGGATTTATGGCCGGTATCTCGATACTTTTTTCGATTTGTATCAGAAAAATACGGAATTCCGCCAGCTTTTTGCGGAAAGCAAGGGCTTTTGCCTGCCTCATTTCGGAGATTTGGTTGAGACAGCGGAGAATAAGCTGACCGACGCACAAAAGCAGGAATTTTTCCCCATGGTTTTTTCTCTGATGCAGGAAAATATGGAACGGCTGCAAAAAGAGGTTTCCTGGTTTGTGGAAAAAAATGATTACCGCAATAAGGATAAGGACTGGGGAACTTCCGCCGACAGTATCCAGCGGGCAATGCAGAAATGCGCCGGGGGCTACCCGGCCGACGAAGTATTTAAGGCGAAGCTTTAGGAAAAAGCAAAAAGCGGGGAAACCCCGCTTTTTCTTTTTAGAACGGAAGTCCGCCCAATCCACCCATGCCGCCTGTAATTTTTGACATGGAATTTGAGGAAAATTCCTCCAGCTGGCGGAGCGCCTCGTTGGTCGCCGCCATAATCAAATCCTCCAGCATTTCAATATCATCCGGGTCTACCACTTCCTCGGACAATTTGACCTTCGTGACTTCACGCTTGCCGGAAATCGTCACTTCCACGGCGCCTCCGCCTGCAGTCGCGGTAATTTCCTTTTCCTCAAGCTCCTTTTGCGCTTCCTCCATCTGACGCTGCATTTTCTGCGCCTGCTTCATCAGATTATTCATGTTTCCCGGCATACCGCCCGGGAAGCCTCCTCTTTTTGCCATTTTAATCCTCCATTCCCATCCTCTTAGAAGTCTTCTTCTTCAATATCAAACTGAATGTACCGGCGCAAATCCGGGTATGCCTCCGCCCCCGGCAGTCCGGTGTCGTTTAATTTTACCAGAATCTCTACCTGTTTGCCAAGTCTTTCCGCTACTGCTTCCTTAAAAGCATCCTGACAGCCCGAACGATTTTCATTGATATAGCTGTATGCGTTTTCATCATCAAACGCCAGCAGAAGCGTGTCATTGGCTCCCAGAGACGGCACCGCCTTTTTCAGGTAACCCCGGGTGACACCCGGAAGCTGTGATAAAATACCGGCCCAGTTTGCCATAATCTGCTTGATGTCATCCGGAATCGCCCGCGGCAGCTCTGCCTTTGGCTCCTGGGACACGGCAGACTCATCGGGATTTACGGCAGCTCCGCCCTGCCTGGCACTCCCCGGCAAAGCCGCAATGACGCCCTTCTCCAGCTTTTTTTCCAGGCTGTCAATGCGCTCCACCAGGGAGGTATAGTCTTTTTCCATTTCAGGTTTACATAATTTTATCACCGCAATCTCAATCAATATCCGCTTTTGGCTGGCATATTTGATCTGACTGCCCAGTTCCGAAAAAATGCGGATATAACGCATGAGTATCTGCGCGTCCACAAGGGATGCTTCTTCTTTTAACAACGCCAGGTTCTCGGTGGAAATGTCGAGCACATCCTCCATATCATCGGAACTCTGCACCAGCATCAGATTGCGCAGATACCAGGTAAAATCATTGACAAATTGCCCCAGCTCGCGCCCCTCAATGACCATCTCATCAATGATTCCTACGGCCCTGGCCACATTTTTATCCAGGATTTGCCGCAGCAGACGGCTGAACACCTCGGTATCTACCGCCCCGAGCGTCTCCAGAACCTTATCGTAGGTCAGCTCCTGTCCCAGATAAAATGCGATGCACTGATCCAGAAGACTTAAGGCATCACGCATGGAACCGTCCGCCGCTTTCGCGATATAGCGGATAGCCTTCTCCTCCGCGGGCACCTGTTCTTTTTCCGTCAATTCCGTCAGCCTTGCGGCGATGGTGTCAATGGATATTCTGCGGAAATCATATCTCTGGCAGCGCGATAAAATCGTGATCGGAATTTTGTGCGCCTCCGTGGTCGCCAGAATGAATATGACATAAGACGGCGGCTCCTCCAGTGTTTTCAGCAACGCATTGAAGGCCCCTATGGAAAGCATATGGACCTCGTCAATGATATAGACCTTATATTTTCCTTCGGTGGGACGGTACTCCACCTCCTCTCGAATCTGCCGGATATTGTCCACACCGTTGTTGGACGCCGCGTCGATTTCTATCACATTCATGGAATTTCCCGCCGCAATCGCCCTGCACGACGCGCACTCCCCGCAGGGGCTGCCGTCCCTCGGGTGCTCACAGTTGACCGCCTTTGCAAATATTTTTGCAATTGTGGTTTTTCCCGTCCCCCGGGTGCCGCAAAACAGATACGCATGCCCAATCCGGTCCGCCTTCAGCTGATTTTTCAATGTTGTTACAATATGCTCCTGCCCTTTGACATCCTCAAATTCCTGGGGGCGGAATTTACGATACAGTGCCGTATATGACATGCCCGTTCCTCTTTCTATTCACCGAAGCTGATTCCAATCCGCTTCGCTTCTTTAATCATCTGGCAGTCCGGATCAACAGTTTTGAGCTTCCCGGCAACCTCACCGAGCGGGACGCGCTTTGTTTTTCCGTTTACCATGGCAATCATATGTCCGTAATCCTCGTCTATAATCGCCTTTGCCGCCGCCGAGCCGAGTCTCGTGCAGAGCACCCTGTCATACGGACACGGGCTTCCGCCTCGCTGTGTATGTCCCGGAACGGTCACACGCACCTCCACACCCGTCTCCTTCATAATGCGGTCCGCAATTTCGTAGGAAACGGACGGATATTTTCTCTTTGCTACTTTTTCCTTGTATTCTTTCTTGGAAAGCGCCGCATCCTCCTTTGAAATGGCACCCTCCGCCACCGCCAGAATCGTAAAACCTTTTCCTGCCTTTGTACGTTTGTTGATGGCCTCAATCACTTTTTCCACGTCATACGGGATTTCGGGGAGCAAAATAATGTCTGCGCCGCCGGCAACCCCGGCGTAAAGCGTCAGCCAGCCCACCTTATGTCCCATGACCTCCACGATAAAGACGCGGTTATGGGACGCTGCCGTTGTGTGAATGCAGTCGATGGCATCCGTCGCGATATTGATGGCGCTCTGAAATCCAAAGGTCACATCCGTGCCGTAGATATCGTTGTCAATGGTTTTGGGAAGATGAATGACATTTAAGCCTTCCTCCCGAAGCAGGTTCGCCGTTTTCTGGGTTCCGTTCCCTCCCAGAATCACAAGACAGTCCAGATTTAATTTGAAGTAGGTGGATTTCATAGCCTTCACCTTATCCAGACCATTTTCATCCGGCACACGCATCTGCTTAAACGGCTGTCTGGATGAGCCGAGAATGGTTCCTCCTTTTGTGAGAATTCCTGAAAAATCAGCGGATGTGAGCAGCCGGTAGTCTCCATAAATAAGTCCCTTGTAACCGTTTAAAAATCCGTAAACCTCCAGCTCGTCCACATTTTCGCTAAGTCCTTTTACCACACCCCGCATTGCCGCGTTCAATGCCTGACAGTCGCCGCCGCTTGTCAACATTCCGATTTTTTTCATCTGAAATTCCTCCTGCATACGCTCTTTGACTTTACCCAACCAATACCCTCCGTGTACAAGGGCACGTTTGTACTATATAAAATATTACCCTTTTCCGCCGGATTTTGCAATATTGATTCAGTGTCATCGAAAAAACGTCTATAACCTTGAATTTCTGTAAATTGCATTTTCGATGTGCCAAAAGATATGGCAGGTGCTTTTGGCACTATAAAATAAAAATACAGAAATTCAAGGTTATATCTACTTGCAAAAATTTTCAATTCATGCTACAATTGTCATGAAAAAATATGATTATTTGAACGCCTTAGGTGTTCACCCAGTCAAATGACAAATTTGACTACTCCAAACAAAGTGCCCCCGGCAGTAATCTTTTTATGCGCATGGAAAGATGAGACCGGGGGTATTTTCTGCCTCGCTTCAGATTCCATGGCCTAAGGCATTATTGCGCCTCCATTCAACACGCTATGGGAAATGAATGATAAAGCAAACAGCTATTTTTCAGCCATGTATGACACGAAATATGACACAAAATAAAAGGATGCCGAATAAATCGGCACCCTTTGCGTCGGGGTAACAGGATTTGAACCTGCGACCTCACGGCCCCCAGCCGTGCGCGCTACCAAACTACGCCATACCCCGTAGGCTATAAGTATAACACATCCTTTTGCATTTTTGAAGAGAAATTTTTATTTTATTGTAATTTTATTTATTATCTTGCAAAATGTACAAAATATGGTATACTTAACAAGTATTTTGTGGAGACGTATCGAAGTGGTCATAACGGGGCGCACTCGAAATGCGTTAGCCCTCCGGGGCACGCGGGTTCGAATCCCGCCGTCTCCGCTGTCAGAAAATCCGGTAAGTATCACACTTCTGATATTTACCGGATTTTTTTAATGACATGTTTTCGCAGGCTTCCGGGCCTATCCCTTCACGGCGCCCTGCGCCATACCATTTACCATATTTTTGACCAGAACAAAATATAAAATAACAATCGGCACCGCTATAAAAACGCTTCCCGCCGCAAAACGGGCAAACTCTGTCTCATCCAGGGCCATAAGCCCTACCGCCACCGTATAAAGCTCCCTTTTCTTGAGCAGTAGCTTCGGCAGAATAAAATCGCTCCAGGGCCATGTAAACGACGTGAGTGCTGTGTACACAATAATCGGCTTCGACAGCGGCAGATTGATTTTCGTAAAAATCTGAAAACTGGTCGCCCCGTCAATCCGCGCCGCCTCATTGATTGCCTTCGGAATCGTATCAAAAAATCCTTTCTGCGTCAAATACTGGAGGGGCGCTCCCGCGCTGTAGATGAGAATCAGCCCCCACAGGCTGTTAATCATATTAAACTGGGTCATCAAAAGATACACCGCAATCATGCCCATAAAGGACGGGAACATCCCCAGCACCATTGTTCCCTTCATCAGCGGTTTTCTTGCCTTAAATTCAAACCTTGACATGGTGTAGGCGGTGAGAATCACTAAGAAGGAACCAATCACGCAGCTTCCGGCCGCCACAAACAGTGTATTGAAAAACCACTGAGGATAATCATAAAGCGCCGTGTCCGTAAACAGCCTCCGAAAGCTTGCAAGACTGTATTCCGTCGGAAAGAAGCCGTCGAAGGAATAAATACTTCCCGATTTGGAAAAGGATGCAAGTATGAGCCACAAACAGGGAAAGAAAAAAACAAAGGCAACAGCAAATAGCAGAACATAGGTGACACAGACATCCATTCCATGCCAGAACCCCTTTTTCTTTTTCATTGAAACGTGTCCTCCTCTCTGTATGACGGCGACTTCACATAAACAGCCAGCGACAGAATGGAAGTGATGATAAAAATAACAATGCTGATCGCGGCGCCGATGCAGTAATAATTGTTGTCTATCGAAAGATTATACAGCCAGTTAATGAGCAAATCTGTATCACTGGCCAAAAAATAGCCGTCCAGATACAGGCCGCCCCTCAGGAAATAGAAAATTCCAAAGTTATTGAAATTCCCGATAAACTGGCTGATGAGTACCGGCAGGGTAGAAAACAGCATAAACGGCAGGGTAAGCTTTGAAAACTGCTTCCATCTGCCCGCTCCGTCGATTTCCGCAGCCTCATAGAGAGATTTATCCCGGTTTGCTAAAATCCCCGTCGCCAGCAGCATAATAGAGGGTGTGCTAATCCAGCAGTTGACGAGAAGCCCAATCAGCCTTGCCGTCCACTTCGCATCCAGGTCAAGAAAGCCAATCGCCATACCCCCGTTCCCCACAATCAACTGATTGATGGGACCGCCGTAGGAAAACATAAATTTGAATGCCAGCAATGTGATAAAGCCCGGGATAGCATAGGCCAGCACCGGGAAAGCACGGAAAAATGCCTTTCCCTTCACACAGTCCTTTTCCAGTAAAAGCGCAAGCCCCAGCCCGGCAAAATAATTGAGCGCAGTGGAAAGCACCGCCCACAGGATATTCCAGCCAAGAATCCGGAAAAACGTAGGCGCAAACTGCGACAGCGCAAGAAGCTTCCGAAAATTTGCAAGCCCCACCCAGTCCACAAGCCGGGGCGGAACAATATCACCGCCGTAATTGGTAAAGGCAATCAAAATCATAAACACTACCGGAAGCACATTAAATACCAGTACCCCCAGTACCGGAAGCGTCAGCGCCGCGACATAAAACTTTTTATCCAAAAAGCGCGACAGCTCCTTACGATAGCTCTCCAGCTGCTTTCCCTGCTCCAAACGCCGCTGCATCCGTAAGGCGTCCCGGATATTCAGCCGATAGAGAGTGATAAATACCGCCAATACAATCCACGCAAAAATCCCCATCAAAAGCATGATGACGGAATTGTCCCCCTCAATTCCAAGCCACGCATCCGCCTCCGTGGTTCCAAGGGTAAAAAAACCGGCAATATCCCGAAACCCACGGGAAAAGAAATAATATAAAATACAAAGCTCCAGCAAAAAGAACAGTATCCCTTTCGCCCGTTTCCCATAGCAAAACTGTCCCGCTCCCATAATAAACATAGAAAGCTTTACCTGTTTGCTGCTCGTTTTCCAACCATCTTTCATTCTTTGAAAAATATCTTTCATTTCCTGCCCTCTTTTCCTCTGAGCGGTCACTGCAATGTAAAGATTGCGTCATGTATCTGCTGCACCATATTCTCCAGTCCGGCACGGAAATCCTCCAAATCCTTATATTTCCGCTCTGATTCACTGCGGAATACGTCCTTCGCCACGTCAGTGAAAAATGTTTCCGCAGGCGTCCACAGCTGAGCAACCTCTTTGATGGACGGCATCAGGACGATGTTTCCATCCGCCAGGCTCTGGTACAAAAGCTCTGAGGTACCTCCCGCTGTCTCCGCCGCATCCTGTCTTGCCGGCGCGATTCCAAGCATCTCGCTTCTCTTCACCACCATTTCGTAGCTTGTGGCAAATTCTATGAAAGCAAGACAGTCATTGGGGTACTCCGTATAAGCGCTGACGGCATAACCGTTTATGCCTCCCATGGTTTTGGATTCTATCAGCGTCGGATTTTCCTCCGTCAAATCGCCGCTCTCGGGAAGCATCGGCAGAGTTGTCATCACCAGATTTTCCTCTGCCGCCGCCTTCGCTTCCTCCTCAGACATTCCCTCACCCTCATAGGCCATTACCAGCTCGTCAAAAAAGGTAGAGTATACGTCCGGTGTGGAAATTGTCGCAAAATAAGTGCCGTCCGCAAGCTTACTGTATGCGTTTGCAGTGATGGTATCGTCGATGCATTCCTCACTCATCGCCGACGCAAGCTGGCTTAACACCCATGCTCCTTTTTCAGCCTCTCCCGCCGCAAGACCGATATGGGACGGGTCGGTGTTATTCTCTCCAAAGACATACGCGCCATAGGAAAACAGAAAACCACTGGAAAAATAAGTGTCATACAAAGACTTCATATAGCCGTACTTTGTGGAATCCTCCTCATGCCGCTGTAGAGACCATGCATACATGGCATTCCAGCTCTCCGCCATATCGGGAACCTGATTGCCGTTTTCATCCCACGCGCTCTCCCAGTCCTCCGGCAGTAAATCCGCCCGGTAATAGAGCATCGGAGCCTGCACATTCACGGGCACGCCGCAGATATATTCGCTCCCGTCCACCTCTATCCGGTAGGCATCCCAAGCACTCTCGTCTATCAGCTCATAGCACTCAAGCTGCTCCGCCGGCAGCGGATAGATATGTTTATCCTCGGCGTACTGCATAATGACGTCATTTGCCTGGTATAATACGTCCGGGCCGTAGCCGTAAGGGCCGTCGTTCGCCAAATCCAGATACTGATCCATATTGGCATCTACCGCCGTAATCCCATATTCCGCATAGGCTTCGTTAAAAGCCTCGATGAGCTCGTCAAAATAACCCTTGGAAATTGCGGTATCGTTTTCCAGTACGTAAATCGTAACATTCTCCTCCAGCTCCCCGTCAAAGACGCTGCTGCCCGCTGCAGTGCCTGTGGCCTGGCTGCTTTCGGCCTGCTGTGCATTGCCTCCCGCCGCGCCGCAGCCCGTAAGCTGTGTGAATGCCAGCACCGCTATCATTACGACTCTTATTTTCTTCATATCCTGCTCCTTTCCGCCTGCCCCTTAAAAACAGCAAACCCGTTCTTTCCTATTCTTTTGCCGTTTACGTGGTTCCCTGTCACCATATCCGCCGACCTTTCTTCGGTTTCTCTCTCTTCCCCTGTCAAATTGATATACAGGGTCAGCTTTTCTCCCTCATATTTCCGCTCCACACACAGCATTTCGTTTTTGGCTGAAATCCGGATTTCCCCCTGCTGCAGTGAGCGCTCTTTTTTCAGGCGCAGCACCGTGCGAAACCGCTCTAAAAAATCCTTATCCCAGGTGTCCTCCTCCCAGGAAAAGCATCTGCGGGAATCCGGGTCATAGCCGCCCTCCAGGCACTGCTCCGTCCCGTAATAAATGCAGGGCGTCCCCATATAAACCATCTCGAGCGCCGTCGCTGCCAGCAGCTTATCCTTATTTCCGCCCGTCTCCGTAAAAAACCGGTGCGTGTCATGGGAATCCAAAAGGTTTAACATCATCCGGTTTACCTGCGTCATATTGCGCATCAGATTACCGTTTAATTTTTCCGCCATATCCTCCGCCCGAAATCTGCCTCTGGCAAAATAATCCAGACAGGCCTTGGTAAAGGCGTAATTCATAATACTGTCATACTGGTCGCCTCGCAGATAGGGATACGCGTCATGCCAGTTTTCCCCGATAATTACAGCCTCCTGATTTTCTGCCTTGACTGCCCTTCGGAATTTACGCCAGAATTCATGGGAAACCTCATCGGAGACATCCAGCCGCCAGCCGTCAATCTCAAATTCCCGCATCCAGTAAAGAGCTGTCTCAATCAGGAAATCCTGCACGTCTTCGTTTGCGGTATTTAATTTCGGCATATAGGCGCAGGAGGCAAAGCACTCGTAATTGACATTTTCGGTATCGGGGTAGTCTCCCTGAATCAAAAACCAGTCATAGTACGCGGAAGCCCTGCCCCGTTCCCTCACATCGGAAAACTGCGGCAAATCCATGCTGCAGTGGTTAAACACCGCGTCCAGTATCAGCCTTACGCCCCGTTTGTGCGCCTGCCTTACCAGCTCCCGCAAATCCTCCTCATCTCCGAACTGCCTGTCAATTTTCCGGTAATCCTTAATGTCGTATTTGTGGTTGGATATCGATGAAAAAATCGGCGTCAGATAAAGAGCGTTGATGCCAAGCCCGCAAAGATAATCCAGCTTTTCGGTAATTCCCCGCAAATCGCCTCCCGCGAAGCTTTTCGGCGTTGGTATACCGCCCCATTCCATATTGATATAGCTTTTATCCTTCTCCTGATTCCCCAGACAGAAGCGGTCTACAAATATCTGGTAAAATACCGCCTCCTGCATCCAGCCCACCACCGGGAATACATCGTTTTGATTGATATAGGGCATCTGAAAGAAATGGTAAAACCCTTCCTCAAAACAATAGGTGTCTGTCAGCCCATCCTCGCTGAAATAAGAGGTCTTTCCACCCTTCATAAATTCAAAAATATACGCTACCCGCACGTCCTGCAGCGCAAGCTTTATCTCGTAATAATGAAACAGTCTGTCGCTGTAGCAGATTTCCATTTTTACCCGGTTCCTTCTGTCTGCAAATTCATACTTGCAGCCGTATATGAGGTAAACCTCGGCGTCCTCGTCCTCCCGTGAGGTTCTCAGGCGCAGCACCAGCTCCTTTTCTCCCACCGCAAAGCAATAGCGGGAATCCGGTATATGTAATAACGCTCTTTCATTCATTTTTCTACTTTTTTCCTTTTCTTTTTTTGTTGTTTTTTCTGTTGGCAAATTCTATTGTTTTCATTATAATGTTTGACAGAAGAATCGTAAAACGCTTCTTCCCGGGAAAGGAGACTGCGGCATGAAGCAAAACATTACCATACGGGACATTGCCAGAGAGGCCGGCGTTTCTGTCGCCACCGTCTCTTATGTCATCAATAACCGTACCGACAAGCGCATCAGCGAGAAAACCCGAAAAAAGGTGCTTCAGGTCATCAATCTGCTGGACTATACGCCAAATCAGGCTGCCAAAAATCTTGCCACCAGCCGGCGCCAGGCCATTGCCCTGTGCTTATCGCCGCATGCCTCGACGTTAAAAAACGCGGAGCAGCTTCAGGTAATTCATTTTTTATCTTCTTTCCTGCGGGCACATAACTATGATTTAATCTATTTAAACTGCGATTACAGGGAGCGGTTTGACCATGCGGACGCAATTGTCTGCCATGATGTCTCCTCAGCGCTGTTTCACCGCATCGGTGACGCGAACTTTGTTCCTCTGCTGGCATTGGACTGCCTTGTGAACGATTCCCTGTTTTTCCAGATTAACTCTGACTATGCCCGCATCTTAGCGGAAGGCTCCCGGTATTTTGAGGGCGCTCCCTTCCGTTTTGTGATGCTGGAAACCGAAAACGACGAACGGCGGCAGCTTCTTTCTTCCCTCTGCCCTGACATTCTTTTTGTCCGGGACTACGGGCAGCTCGCCCCTCTGCATGGAGAACGCCTGCTCGTGACGGAAGAAACCCTTTATGCGCTTTTAAAGGACAACAACCGGGTCTGCCATATTCCGCTTATGACACAGCAAAAAGCCGAGGCGCTGCTGCAATGCACGGAATATGCCCTGCAGCGCACCCCCATCGAGCAGCATAATATTTTTGTGTAGCCGTCTTTATTCCACGCGCACCGTCAGCACCAGGGTTGACGGGTCATAGGTAAAGGTATAGGTTCCTGTCTTTCCCGCCACAAGGTTTGCAGACTCCGTGCCGGTCACACAGGAAAGGCTCTCTGCGTCATCCTCTGCGATATTGGTATAGCGGATATACTCTGTTCCCACGCTGCTGGAATCCCCGGAAGTTACCAAAGAAGTAAACATAAACTCATCTCCCTCCTCGAGTTCCACCGTGAGAACATAAATCCCATCCGTATTCACAAATTTTGTCTCGTCCGTATAAACATCCTGCCAGTCCGTAATAATGGCTCCCTTAATATAATAATCCGTTGTAAGCTCCGCGGCTGCCGTCTTGGCTTCTCCATTATAGCTCCAGGATATCGTATCATAGGGGTTCATATTAAACGCCTCTTTGTTTTCTCCTGTATAATTGGCATTGTCCGTGTCGTATATATCCTCTGCCGGATAAGTAGTCAGGGTAAACGTATAATTGCCCGAAACAGCGCACTTAATATTGGAACGCTTACTGTCGGCGTCCCCCAGGCTTCCTGCGTTTGTAAAATACTCCACGCCCTCCAGCGACGCCGTATCCAGATAGCCGAAGCCTCTCTGATTATCCCAGCTTGCATTGATTGCAAACTGAAATTCATCCCCTTCGCTTAAATCCAGCGTAATGGTATAAATGTTTGCCTCCGCATTATTCTCCTTTGTGAGGGTCTGCGCTTCGCCAATCACGCTGCCCCATCCGGACTCCAGTAAAACCGGGCTTGTGCCGCTGCCTAAAATATACCAGGCTCTGGTGTCCTCCGCATAGGAGACGAAGCCGGCAAATAGCTGCGTGTCACCGGCAATTTCCTGCGTAAAATCGAAGGCATGGCTCATCTGCGGCGTCGCGAACCAGCCGACAAAGGTATAACCATCCTTCTCCGGCTCGTATTCCTCCACCGTATCTCCGGTTTCTACCGCTATTTCCTTTAGCACCGTAGTTCCGTCCGAATCATAATAGGTGACAGTAAATTCCTCCGTCACCGCCTGCGTGCTTGCTTCCGCCGCGCTCTCCTGCTGTACCGTTCCATCTGCAGTGCTCTGCTCCTCTCCGCTTCCGCAGCCCATAACGCAGACTGCCCCGACTGCCAGCAGAATACTCACTGTTTTTACAATACTGTTCCTTCTCCTTTTCATAGTAACCTCCGTTCCATTTCAAAATCTTTTTGTCCTTTTCTCTTCTGAATTTGCTAGTTTAACCGGTTAAGCAATCGGGTAAAAAAGATGGGCCGACGCAAACCGATACTTTACGTATGCCCATCTGCTTCTATCCCTCTATTGCTTAATCGCTTAACCTATTTCAAATTTACCATAGCGCCTGTTTTCTGTCAATAGCTTCGCCCTCATCTTTCTTTCGCTCTTTTTACAGAAAATCACCTGCGATTTTTGTGCTTTTTGCCCATAGCGTCATTGCTTTTTCTATATTTTTCATTGTACTAACGCAATACACCGTGCTATACTAAAGTATTCCATTATAACAAAAGACAGTGCACAGAAAAGAGGTTTCCATGTCTCATCCGATAAAATACGACAAAATTCTCGACGCATTGCAAAAGCTGCTGGAGCAGAAAAACCTGCAGACCATTTCCGTCAGTGAAATCGCCCAGACTGCCGGAATCGGCAAGGGAAGTATCTATTATTATTTTTCATCCAAAAACGCTATTTTCGAGGCTTTGGTGGAGCGAAACTATAAAAAACCGCTGCAGGTCGCAAAAACACTGGCAAAACAGACAGAGGTCGCTCCCTTTACGCGCCTGGCAATGATTTTTCAGGCCTGCAGAAGCTCCTCCTCCGCTTTCTTAAGCCGGGAATCCTCTGCGGCAGAGTCCTCTACGCCTGCCAGCGCCCAGGAAAAAGCTCTGCTGCACCAGAAATATATCAATCACCTGATCACCGAACTGAAGCCGGAGCTTACCGAAATCATCCGCCAGGGAATCGAAAACGGCGAGATTCATTTTGAACATCCCGCCGCGCTTGCCGAAATTGTATTGATCGTGCTGACCGTAAAGCTGGATAATACCCTGATTCCCTCGTCGAAGGAAAATATCGAGGAAACCATACGCGGGCTGATTTCCCTGCTGGAAAAGGGAACCGGAAATCCCCCGGGCTCCCTTAATTTTCTGATATCGTAAGGTAAACCTCATGCGCAATGACCTCGTTCCCCTGCCGGTTCGGATGTACCCCGTCCGTAAAGTACTCGGGGTGTCCCTCCGTAGGCGTATATAAGTCAATCAATCCCGCCCCGGTCTTTTCGGCAATCCGGGGAATAATCTTCGTCAGTTGCTCCCGAATCACCTGCGGGTCGATGTTGTAGACTGCCAAGCCATCCTCCCCCGGAAATGCGGCGGGCGGTATCATCACATAGACCTTCGGGCTGTTCGGCAGCGCCATAAGCCTTTGAACCAGTGCTTCATACTGCGCCTCATACTCTGCGGCGTCCCAGTTGCGGGGCTTGGAATCATTTGTTCCAAGCATCACCAGCAGAATATCCGGCTCCTCCGCCTCAATCTTTTCAAGATAGCCTGTCTTACTGTACGATTTTTTGTTTCCCTCCAAAAGGGTTCTGCCCCCGGCTCCGTAATTCTCCGCCAGATAACGTCCATTTGACAGCGCTTGCAGCAGCGCCGGGTAGGAATCGGTATCCCTTGTCTGCAAAACCCCCGTTCCGTAGGTAATGCTGTCGCCGATGCAGGCAACCCGGTACGTTTTTGCAGCGTTTCTCTGCACAAAGCCCGCAATCAGCAAAAACGCGGCGGCAGCGCAGAGAACCACGTACAATAAATATATTTTTTTCCGCTTTTTACCAGCCATTTCCGCCCCCTGTCCTTTTTCTTAATAGTACCATATTTTCCCTGTCTTCATGCGCTTTTTCACATTTCTTTATATTTCTTAAGATTCTGCACATAATCCCGCCCAAACTGCACATGCTGGCTATAAAGAAACGATTGTAAAAATGAAATGGAGGAATTTTATGGCATCTTACGTAGCACCCGCAATCAAGGATAAATTCGAAACGCTCTCTGTTGATTTGAAAAATCTCATTCTGGAGCGCAATGTTAAGCTGAACAATATGCAGGACCTCATTCAGGTGCTGGAGCAGATTGTAGCAGAAGGGGAAGCCGAATAAACGGCTTCCCCTTTCCGAATGATGATCTCTTTATTTCACCGCGGTAACCTCATAACCCGCATCCGTAACCGCCGCCTTTAATGCCTCTGCCGTTACGCTGTCCTCTGCCGTCACAACGGCATTTTTTTCCTCCAGGCTGACCGCAACCTCCGTCACGCCCGGCACCTCCTTTAACGCTTTTTCCACCCTGCCCTGGCAGTGTGCACACATCATTCCCTCAATGCTCAACGTTGTTGTCATTTTCTTTTCCTCACTTTCTTTATTCTTTCTGCTCTCCGGACTCCCGACCCGGCACTGTTCCCCGCAGGCGGTATTCTCCGAAGCCGTCTGCACCGGCTGTCCCGCTTCCTTCGCGGCAGTTTTGCCGCCCAGCTTAAGGCCCCGCAGCCGCAGCGCATTCCCGACCACGCAGATACTGCTTAAGCTCATGGCCGCAGCGCCGAACATCGGATTTAATTTCAGTCCCCAGAGTGGGTAAAGCAGTCCCGCCGCAAGCGGTATGCCGATACTGTTATAAAAGAATGCCCAGAACAGGTTTTCCTTTATATTGCGAATCACCGCCTTGCTTAAGCGAATGGCGCCGACCGCATCCAGCAGATCGTTTTTCATCAGGACAATATCCGCGCTTTCGATGGCAACATCGGTTCCCGCCCCGATGGCGATTCCCACATCTGCGGATGCAAGCGCCGGCGCGTCGTTGATGCCGTCTCCAATCATCGCAACCGTATGGCCTCCACGCTTCAGCGCGGAAATCTTTTCCTCCTTCTGCGTCGGAAGCACACCGGCAATCACCTCGTCGATACCGACCTGTTCCTTGATGGCACGCGCGGTCACCTCGTTATCCCCGGTCAGCATAATCACATGGATTCCGTATTCCTTAAAACGGCGTACCGCCTCACGGCTGGTAGGCTTGACAACATCGGCCACGGCAATCATACCGATGATTTCGTTCTCGTCGGCAAATAAAAGCGGCGTTTTTCCGTCTGACGAGAACGCGTCCATCTGGCGTTTTACCGCCTCCGGGATTGGAATATGAAGTTCCTCCATCAGCGCTTTGTTTCCGGCAAAATAAAGTTTTGCGGCGTCCGCGTTTCCAAGCACAATTTTCCCACGGATGCCCTTTCCGAACAGGGCTTCAAAATCCGCAACCTTCGCAAGCGGTACGCCCTCCTTTTCACAATAGGAAACTACGGCGTCCGCCAGCGGATGCTCGCTGCCCTTTTCCAGGCTCCCGGCAATGGCAAGAAGCTGCTTCTTCGAAAGCGCTCCGTAAACCTCCGTATCCGTCACTACCGGAGTTCCGTTCGTAATCGTACCGGTTTTATCCATGACAACCGTATCGACCAGATGCGCCGTCTCAAGTGCTTCACCGGATTTGATCAAAATGCCGTTCTCGGCTCCCTTACCGGTTCCGACCATAATTGCGACCGGCGTCGCAAGTCCCAGCGCGCACGGGCAGGAAATCACGAGCACCGCAATCGCACAGGACATCGCAAATTCAAATTCCGCACCGCTAAGCAGCCACACGACAAACGTGACGATGGCAATTACGATGACCGTCGGCACAAAAATCCCGGCAATTTTATCCGCCAGCCGTGCAATCGGCGCTTTGCTCGAGGAGGCTTCCTCCACCAGCCGGATAATCTGTGCAATCGTGGTATCCCCTCCTACCCTGGTTGCCTTTGCCCGCACCAGCCCTGCCTTGTTGATGGAAGCGGAAATCACCTTATCTCCCTCCTGTTTGGGCACCGGGATGCTCTCTCCGGTAATCGCGGACTCGTCAAAGGAAGATTTTCCTTCGAGAATGACCCCGTCTACCGCCACGGACTCTCCGGGCTTTATCAGAAAAATATCGCCCGCCAGCACGTCCGCCGCGTCAATGACCTGTTCCCTTTCGTCCCGGATCACCGTCACGGTCTTCGGCGCAAGATTCATCAGCTTTGTAATGGCCTCGCTCGTCTTTCCCTTCGACTTCGTCTCGAGATATTTTCCGACCGTAATCAGCGTCAATATCGTTCCCGCAGACTCGAAATATAGATCGTGGCTGTACTGCTCTACCAGCGCCATATCGCCGTTTCCAAGCCCCCAGCCAATCCGGTAAATCGCAAAAATACCGTAAACGGTCGCCGCGGCAGCGCCCATCGCAATCAGCGTATCCATGTTGGGACTTCTCTTTGCCAGCGTCTTAAAACCGTTGCGGAAATATTTTTGATTTGCGAAAAGAATCGGAAGTAGCAGCAAAAACTGTGTGAACGCGTAGGTTATGGCGTTTGCGTTGCCGTGCAGATATTTCATCGTAAACGGGGGCATCGGAAGCCCAAGCCCGGAATATATCATATGCCCCATGGAAACGTACATCAGCGGAATCAAAAATACAACGGAAACAATGAGACGCAGCTTCATATTTTTGATATTTTTCTGCTGTAACGATACCGCGTCGCCGGCTGCGCTTCCCTCCGCCTTGCGGTCGGCCGCCGTGCCCTCCTGCCTGACTGCGGCGCCGTAGCCTGAGTTTTCGACCGCAGCGATAATGGCTCCCGTATCCAGCTTTGCATCGTCAAATTCCACCTGCATACTGTTGGTCAGCAGATTCACGCTGACATTTTCCACACCTTCCAGCCTGGAAACGCTTTTTTCCACATGCGAGGAACACGCCGAGCAGGTCATTCCCGTCACGTCAAATTTTTCTTTTCTCATGTTCTCACCCTGCCTTTCTGCCTGTTACTGCAAATGCGTCTTATTTCATCAGCTTTTTCAGCAGCCCGCACAGCTCGTCTACCGCCCCGTCATTCCCGTCACGGATATCATCCACCACGCAGCTCTTCACGTGGCGGGCTAAGAGCTCTTTATTAAAGCTGTTGAGCGCCGCCTGAATGGCAGACACCTGCGTGAGAATATCCACGCAGTACCGGTCGTCCTCTACCATCGCCTTTACGCCACGCACCTGGCCTTCGATGCGGCTCAGTCTTGTCATTAAATCCTTTTTTTCCTTATCGTCTCTTGGCTTATGCCTGACGGTTTCCTCCTGCGGCTGACAGCATTTCATACTTGTGCATCCTTTCTATTATCTGCATGGCTGCGGCGTATGATACCTTTTTCTCCTATCAAAGCCGCCGCCTCAAATTTCATATACCCCCATGGGGTATTTTGAATATACACCAGCGGACGGAAACTGTCAAGCCCCTCCCTGTAAGACGGTAAATTTTTTCATTTATGCCAGAGTGTCTTTCGAGGCTTAATTCCTTAAATTTTTGATGCGCTCCTCAATGGATTGCGCAAACTCTGCCTCGGAAAGCTACGGGTCCCTGGTAGTCTTCCAAACATCGCAGGGAAGCCCGGCGCATTCCGCACAGTTTACAAAGCGCTTTTTGTGCACGGCACACCCGTAAATCGGGCAGGCCTTCCCCTTTGGCGCATGAAATACCCTGCCGGAGGACTCGTTGCAGCCCTGACAAAGGCTTCCGAAGCAACTGCACTTCGTACAATCCGTTCCGCAGCAGCTCAAACCCAATATTTCCCGCTGACGCTTCTTAGAAAAGCCGGCCAGTACAAGACGGTAGGATTTGTCGAGCAGATCCATCATAAGCTCATCCGGCACCTCTCCGTCCGGCTTTACCGAATTCCAGTGTATTTTGTCCGAATAATACCCGGGTATAATGTCCTCGTACTGCTGCCTGAGAAACTCTCCCTCCATGGGTTCCAGCTTTAAATTGATGTAATAGGACCGGTTCTCCCCATCCAGACAGACCGCAGCGAACATCTTTCCTCCGACATGATAACGAATCCAGTTCCAAACGGGCTGTAAGTCCTTTGTTACTCCCCGTTTTTTCAACAAATATTCATCCATCCAACCGTACCTCATACCAATCTCCTTTCCGGAGCGTTTTACGCGACGGCGGCGTGCCATCGGGGTCTTTTACGCTCCCATACCCTCATCGGGTGTACCTCTTTACCATCGCATTAAGAATCGCCCTCATTTCTTCCCGCACATCCTCCGGCTCCAAAAGCACAACCCGTTCCCGAAACGTCATCAGCCACGCAATCAGATTTTCCCTGTCCGTATAATCCGCATGAAACAAAAGCCTGCCGTCGGATTGTTCCTCAAAACAGCCCGTACCGAATTCCTCGACCAGCCTCCATTTGCAGTCCGCGTCAAAGAGCGCCTTTACCCGGATGCCTCCCGGGAATATCCGCTCATTACTCAAATCGGGGCGGGAAACGGGACGCCGCTCAAACGTATCTCCCGGAAGGGAAAGCCGCTCCATGCGGTTTAGCTTAAACAGTCGAAAATCCTCCTGCAGCTTTCCCCCTTCGGCGAAAAATAGAGAAACTCCATCCTCCGGTTTTCGTCAATGGCGCTTCTTATCAGCTCGATTTTCGGTGCAAGGGAATCCTTATACCACGAGGAAAGGTCAATCAGGACAGACTGATTGCCGACCATGAAATCGGAGGACCCGGCCGATAATTTTTCCATCAGCTTGCCGTAGCGTTTTGTGCCGTTTACGCTGTCAAGGCTGCGAAGTCCTGCCAGAATGTCCAAAAGCTCCGTGTTGGTAAACAGCGTACAGTCGATTTTATAGTTCTCCATAACGGATGTGTCTGTCTATCTTCATTGCTTCCCTCCGTTCAAAGCCATCGTAACATGTAAAACAGGACAGCTGTATGTCATGTTCCTATTATCACAGAGGCCGCCGGTACTTCAGCAAAAACCGCCGCTTATATTTCAGCGCGGCATAATCGCTGATTTTCTTCTGATACACCATATCTGACAGACCGCCGACCACGCCGACAATCGGAATCCCCTGGACAAATTTCAGGTACAAAAGCTCCTTGGCCAGCGCGTCTGAGGTGCTTTTCATCTGCTCGGTTCTCGTGCAGTCAAAACCTGCCTGCCGTTCCATCCACCGATTCAGCCTGATATTGCCCTCCATCAGCGCATTTTCACGGGAAAGAGCCGTCTCGATCAGCTTCAGGATAAAAATCTGCTCCTCCTCGCTGTCATAGGAAAATCCATAGCTGAGCGCAATTTCATAAATACTTTTCAGGATGATGCCGAGAAAAACGGGAATATCCGGCAGTCCCATGCCGACAAGCCCCATCCCGACGCCCTCCACCGCGGAAAACGCCGTGTTCACATGCGACGCAAATCCGGCCTCCCTGCCGAACGCCCTTAAAGAGCGGCGGCTGTTTCTGACATTTGCCGTATACTCATTGATTTTATAATTCTGCTCCTTCTTTTCTTTCCGGCAGGTTTTCTCTATCACACCCGTTCCCTTTTCAAAAATCAGCTCAAACGCCTTATAAAACGCGGCATCCAGTGTATCATTCAATTTTTCCGGTACAAACCGCGCGATTTTTTCCTGCCAGCCTGCCGAACGCGCCTTGCTGCCGCTGCTTAAAAATTGTTCCTCCCGCTTCAAAAGCTGTTTCCACTCCCGCTCAATATGCTTTTGCTTCATTTGACGCTCCTTTCATCAACATTCTTCTCTAGGCGTTTGCGAAACGCCAGAACCCGCATAAATACAGGATTCTTTTTGTTGCAAAATAAAACAACTCCTCACTGATTTATGGTATAATTGAGATGTCCAGTAACAATTAACCATATCCACCAGTAAAGGAGTTGTACCT
>CALWHT010000029.1 GCA_944380515.1 uncultured Roseburia sp. | reverse complement strand
AGATGATGCTGTTCCGATTACCTGATTAGGTGTTGCGTCTATATTTTATTTTTAGCCACCGAAAGATGGCTTACTTGCTATGCCCTTTATTTCTTGGCTGTCTTTCACTTATTTGTTTCAAACTTTCACTTCCTCCCTGCGGACAGGCAGACATACGGTAAAGGTACTGCCTTTTCCCGGATCGCTTTCCACCTGTATCGTTCCGTCAAACATCCGTACAATCTGCAGCACAAGGGCAAGCCCCAGACCATTTCCGTTTGCGGAGTGAGAGGTGTCTCCCTGATAAAATTTATCAAAAATATGCTTCATCGTGTCCGTACTCATTCCACAGCCGGTATCGCTTACCGATACAATGACCTCCTCCTCTGTGGAAATCTCGGTAAGCTTTACGGTTCCGCCTTTTTCGGTAAATTTCATGGCATTAGACAACAGGTTGCTCCACACCAGCTCCAACAGGCATTCATCTGCATGGATAAGAACCTTATCCTCCAGCTCCGCTTCAAATTCAATCTCTTTTTCTTCCCATATATTTTCAAACTGCAGAGAGCACTGGCACAGCTGCTCACACAGATCATATTCCTCCATGACCGGCTGGATATTCTGCTTTTCCAGCTTATTCAGCTTTAAGATATTGGTAATCAGCGCCGTCAATTTCCTGGAAGCCTGAATGATAGTATCTACATACATTTGCTGTTCTTCCACAGACAGCCTTGTGTTTTTCAGCATTTCCGCCGAATTTTGTACTACCGCAATCGGAGTTTTGATCTCATGGGACACATTGGAAAAAAAATCGGTTTTCAAAGTCTCAATGCTGCCCAGCTCCTCCACCATCTTATTAAAATCCATAATCATAATGTCTAAGTAATCCAGTTTATCCGATGTATGGAGTGGAGAAACGTACACGGAAAAATCTCCGTTTGCGACCCGGCTGGTTGCTTCCGCCATTTTGTGCATAGGCACCTCATAGGTGCTTTTCATTTTTTTCCTTGTGAACAGCGCAAGTCCCACCGCCACTATCCCCCAATAAACCATAGGAACAATAACCTGCACTAATTCATCCCAATTTGCTTCATTCATATATGCAATTAATCCGGTATGGATGCCGGACATCAGAAAAAGAACGCCAAGATAAATGGCAAAGAGAGAGACGGGAAAACGGCTTTCCTTTATCATTCCATAATGAATCCTGTCCTTTTCTTTCATTGCAGCACCGCCTTATAGCCAAGTCCTCTTACCGTCACAATCTTAAAACCGTCACAGGCGGAAAGCTTATCCCTGAGCTTTGTCACATACACATCTACCGCCCGCAGACTGGTGTCACTGTCCACACCCCAAAACTCATCCATCAGCTGCGCTCTGGAAAATGTCTTTTTCGGGTAGGACAATAATTTATAGATAATATTAAATTCTCTGGTGGTAAGGCTGATTTCCTCTCCGTCGATGGTTGCGCTCATTCCGTCCGCGTCCAACTCCAGATTACCCACCGTAATCCTTCGCTCCATTTCTATATTTGCCCTGCGCAGCAGCGCCCTGACACGCAGCAGCAGCTCATCCAGCTCAATCGGTTTTACCATGTAATCGTCAATCCCCAACTGAAATCCCTTCTGTTTGGAGGGCAGATCATCCTTTGCCGACATAAATAAAATCGGAATGGTTTTATTTACCTGTCTGACTGTCCGGGCAAACTCAAACCCGTCAATCTCCGGCATCATAATATCGGAAATAATCAAATCATACAGCTGATTGTACATTTCTTCATATGCGTCATTCGCATTCAGGCATCCCTTCGCCTGAAATCCGCTGTCGTTTAAATAGGTGCAGACGATTTGATTCAGCTTCGCGTCATCCTCCACTACGAGTATATGAATCATGTATGGATTCTCCTTTTCCTTTTATTTTCTTTAACTGCATGGTCGCGCGCGCGATCATAAATACTGCCATTGCCAGTACGATCATACTCACGGCGGCACCTGTGGCAAAAGTCAAATTCCGTTTCGCAGCCATTTCACAATGCCGGTCATACCGGTCACGGAAATAATCAAGGCATAGGCCGACAATAAATAAGCGATATACGTAACAGCCTCATTGTCCGGAGTGTTTAAAAGCACGTATATTACAAGCCCGAATGATGGGACGGCAATCAGCAAAGTCGGAACCGGCGGCAGGCAGAAGAATTTTTTTAAGATTGCAGCAGTTCGCTTTAAATTCATTATCACCCCTCCCACCGGTTTCGACTCCGTGCACTTTCCTGAATATACCGCATTGTAGCTTAGTTTTGTTTGTGTTTTGTTTGAATTATATGAACAAACTGTGAACAATGCAATCGTAAATTTTTTACTGCAGGCCTTTCACAAAAGGAATCAGACACAGAAGTACAACGATTCCTACAATACCTATGACAATCCCCAAAAGCATATTGCTCCATACCATTGTAAGGCACATGCCGACACCGAGCAGCAGCGCGCCGAGCACTCCGATCAGCGATGCGCCGATAGTCTTTCCGGACAGTCTCATCGGAGCCTTATTTTCCATCTTCCTCCATACAAAGACCATAAGCAGCAGCACCGCCGCACCGATCACTCCCATAATCACGCCCGGCCGAAATGCGTTCCACTCCGGAATCAGTGCCATGCACATTCCAAGCGCAAATAAAATACCTCCGATGGTTCCCAAAATCATAGCGACAAACGTACTCTTTTTCATGTTTACCTCCCTGCCTTTCTTTCCGCTTCCAATCTTACCCTTGCTTCTTCCACAGACTCGCCTTCCCTGGTCAAAAAGCTGTCTACGAATTTGTCGGCTATCTTGTTGAAGCCGCCGACCGCTCCCTCCTCGATTTTTTTATAGCCGCCGACTACGCCCTCCTCAATTTTTTTGTAGCCACCGACTACATTTTCCGCAATTTTTTCATTTGCTTCTACCAGCTTTGATTTTGCCATGTTTTCATCTCCATTTCTGTTTTATTTTTTTTACAGGTATAAAATAGCAGTCGATTGTTTTTGCAATATTTGAGTTTTGTTTCTGTTTTATTAAAAATGTGCCCGAAACAAAAAAATAAATGATATTGATATGTTTGAATTGGCTGACCAAAGTTATGCCATTAAAAATGCTCATGAAGATTAAAAAAATACGCTACAGATATTATTTTATCTAATGAGGAAGATAGCGTTGCTCAGTAGCTTGCTCGAAATTTTATTTAATAAATCTAATTTGCGGAGGCAGGGAATATATTGATACTAAATTGCAGTGCGGTTAAAAACGGTGCAACCGCTGAAATAGTAAACCTTGTAAGTACATATACAAAAATAAATAATACTGTAAGATATTTATGCATTGATGATTTTGAGAGAGGGGGCGGACAATGTCATACAACAGCAAAGTGTTTATTGATCGGTGTACTTCCGTCTATATAATTAATAAAAAAATAGCCGCACCTCTTTTCCGAGGTGCGGTAACGCACAACAGTCTGGCATCGTTTCTGTCCCCTGCTACAGACATTTTTTCAATAATAAAGATACACAGCAACATTCAACAGATATACAAATGTCTTTTTCATGATAAAATACTCCTTACTTCAACCGATTTCCCATGTTATATGCCTGCTGAAGAAATTGTGAATGCCGGGTCATGGAAGGTGTTCCGCAGCCATACCCCAGTACCATACCGATATCCTGCAAATTTAAATACTTCACTAATGTTTTATAGTGAGCTTCCAGGGCCTCAAAGGTCCAGTCGTCGCTGTTCCACGCGGCAGCAATCAGAGCAGACTTCATGTGTTTGCGCTGAATGGAACTGTTGAAGGCGCAGAATCGGTCAATTAAAATCTTCAGCTGCGCAGACATACCGTAGTAGTACAGCGGTGTGACGAATACCATCATATCTGCATTCAGGATTTTTTTGCGGATACTCTCTACCTCGTCCTTCTGCACACAGGGTCCCTCGTAGCCGCAGTGCACGCAGCCGGTACAGGGGTGGATGTCAGCGTGGGCTGCGTCGATGACCACCACAGTGTGACCGGCTTCCTCCGCGCCCTGCTTAAAACAGTCCGCCAGCATATTGGATGAACCCTTTTGATTCGGACTGCCCTCTAAAATAACAATCTTCATTGCCGGTGCCTCCTTATTTCATTTCTTTTTCCCAATAACGTATGACATGCAGGGCACTCAAAACCGTAAGCAAGATAAATATTCTTCAATGACATCAATGGTAATTGTCCCTGTCATCCCGCTGACCAGGTCACCGCCGGATATCATCTGTCCCAGTTCAAACAGGGATGGATTTTCGTTGTAGTCACCGTAAAACATCACTACATTTCCCCAGGGGGCATAATAGGCCAGCGTGCCGGCTCCCGCCTGCGCCAGCGGCGTATCGCCGGTATCCAATTCCTCCGGCGGGTAAAAAATTTTCTCGTTGGTGCTGTAATCCTCCACCTCAACGGTAAGGGGCAGCTGCTCATAGAGCGAGGCGGCTGCCGTGCTGCCGTTGAGTTCATAAATGACCGTGCCGCCTTCAAACTGTACGGAAATTTGCTGCGCCGCCGCATTTTCAGCCGGTTCTTCCACTGCGCCAAGTCCCAGTTCTCTTACCCACGCCTGAATATCTTCCTGTGAGGAAGCGGCCTCCTCCTCGTAGCAGTCAAAAATGTTATCTGAGATTTCCGCATTAGGAGCTGCCTCCGTAATCAGTTCAACGCTGTTGGCGAGGCCGCCGGTTCCGTGGGAGCAGAACAGATACACCTGCTTGCCGGAAAGGTCATTTTGTTCCAGGAACGTGAGCAACGCCATCGGCACACCGTACCACCAGTTGGGATATCCCAGAAGTATGGTGTCATACTGTTCCAGATTCTCTACATTCTCGACCAATGCCGGACGCGCGTTATCGCTCCGTTCCTGATTGGCCCGTTCCAAACATTCGTCCCAATCGCTGGAATATGGTTCTGTAACCCGAATGGAAAACAGGTCGCCGTCGGTTTCCTCCTGTACCCACCCGGCCAACTGCTGTACATTTCCGGGCGGAACCACACTCGGGGAAGCAACTGCATCCACATCATCCGCCAGTATGGCATTGTCCGCCCAGGAGAAATATGCTACCAGAATATTACTGCCCTGTTCCTCAGCACCAGCTTCCGTCAGTTCTGACTCCGGTGCTGCAGTTTCCATTTCCGATGATTCACTGTTTGCTGATTCGCTGTTTGATGCTTCCTGCCCGGACACGGCAGAGCCGCTGTCTGAAGGTTCCGCGGAAGAATTCTCCTGATCTTCGGTTGTCCCGCATGCTGCGAGTGAAAAAAGCATTGTCATCGCTAAAAAAACGGAAAGAATTTTTTTCACTTGTACTGCCTCCTGTCTGTACCGCCGCAGAACCGCTCCTGGCCTGCGGTTATTGGTTTTGAACGAATACGCCTCCCGGCTTTCCTGTCTTTATTATAAGGCAGCTCAACTTTGATGTCTAATACCTATCCTTTATGCTTATCTATGTGTTTTTTCTATGGATTGGATAAAATAACCATAACCAACCTACGATTCCCGGCACAAATATTTCAATGAAACATCGTTCAGCTCATCTACAAGCTTAGCATTTCCCATTCTTTTTGCAATCGGCAAAATTTGCTCCAGGGTTTCTTTCGCCTTTTCCTTTCTCTTCTGCTCATCCATAAACTCTACGGTACGCATATTATGAAGCCGCTCGGCCAGTTTTACCAAAATCACTTCCTCCTCCAAACCGGCAGCGCCGAGATGATTTCCCGCCACAGACACTTTTTCAATGATTGCCGCTGTATTTGCAGGAAGTTTTTTCTTTAACTGTTCCATCGTCACCGTTGTTTTCTGCAGCGCATCGCAAAACATTCCGGCATAAATGGTATCCTTATCCGCAAGCATTTCAGCCAAAATAACAGCAACATTCAACGGATGTGTGACATACTCATCTCCGGAATATCGCTTTTTTCCCTCATACACACTGCAAGCCTGCGAATATACAGCCTGCAATTCCTCCTCATCAACCTCCATGTTCACAGCTGCCATCTGTTCCTTTAAACACTGTAATAATTGCTCTTTTGTTGCATGCGATTCTGTTTTCTTTAAAAATACATGGCTCATAGCACTACCTCCTAAATCTTCAATCTGCATCATAATTGCCTTTAGAAGTGCCGGGCAGAAACCAAACTCATTCTTAAATGATTTTGTGAAACCGCTATGTGTCTGCCAGCCAAACCGAATTGCAGCATCAATAATTTTCTCTCCGTTTAAAATAGCATCAGAAGCCTTAATCAGCCTTCTTTTCTTCACATACTCCATCACTGACATTTGCATTTCGTGTTTAAACCATCTGGAAAAATAAAATTCCGAATAGCCCATTGCACCGGCAATCTCAGGTACCGTAATTGAATCTTCCAAATGATTATCAATATACTGCAAACTTTCTCTAAGCCGTTTCGCCGTTTCCATAACCATCACTCCTGTATTCCACGTGGTAGTTATAATATAAGCCATTGAGACAATATTTTCTTTTCCCTGTCTGCTCTTTTCTCCTAACGCTCTGCCTGTTTTTTACGGTTCAAAACAAATATTGCTATTCCAAGCAAAACGACCCCGGCCGCAAACATATACAAAACTTTTCCCATTGAGGATACCGTATGATCACCATAACGAACCACTAATCCCATATACTCGGAATAACCATTCTTAACTGCGTCATCACATCCGAACCACTGAATTTCCCGTCTCATCATCACCTCGCGGATTGCGGACGAGCCCTGAAACGCAGGAACAAATCGAATGATATCCTGAAGCATATCCGGCATTCCTCCATACGGCACATAAATCGCTGCCAGAAAACCCATTAAACTGCCAATGACTGTTGTCAATCCCCCGTATGCACTGCTCGTATGAACGAAGACCGCGCATAAAAAAACAAAAGCCGCGGAGGAAAAGATAATCGAAAAAATAATCAAAATAACCTCGCACGCCTCTTTTGCCGTCACAATATCCCCGCCGATACAATAAATATAAAGCTCCCCCAGCACAAAGGTCAGAATACACATGAGCAGCGCCACCAATACTGCCGCTACGACATATCCCGTAACATACACCGCCCTCTTAACCGGCGCCACCAAAAAAGCGGACATCGTATCCGATTCTTCGTCACGCACCATCACGCCCACCAGCGTCATGGAAACGCTGACAGCATTGACCACAATAATTCCTGCGACCGTCCATCTGATTATCAGACAGGAAGCCCGTAAATGCTCTCCTGCCTGATCCGCTCCCAGCACTCCTAAAGTCGTTGAGACATTAGCCTCTCCCAAAAAGGCAATCATGATCGCCAACACGATAATCGTTGACAGAAAGGAAAAAAATACGCTGGTTCTGTCCCTGAAATATAACAATATATTGCGTTTTAAAAAACGGACAAACAGCATAAGTCAATCCTCCATCCTTTTTCCCGTGACATTAATAAAAACGTCATCCATACTTCCCTGAATAATCTCCAGACCATCATAGTCCGTGTTCAGCCGGGAAATGATTCCAACCGCATCTTTCGTAGAAACCAGCCTGACCGCGACTCCATTGGAAAGCCTTTGACAGGACAGATTCAGCCGCTCTGCTTCCTGTGCCATCCTGTCAATATCCTTTGTATACAATTTCAGCAAATTCGCAGCATATTGTTTCTTTAATTCCGCCGGAGATTCACGCGCCACGATCCTGCCCGCATCCATAATGCAAAGGTACTGCGCCATAGCAGCCTCTTCCATATAGTGTGTCGTCAAAAAAACTGTCATCTCCCTCTCCGCCCTGAGTTTTTCAATGCTTTCCCACACCTGTTTTCTTGTCTGCGGATCCAGTCCCGTCGTCGGCTCATCCAAAAAGAGAATGTCCGGCGTATTCATAAGAGATTTCGCAATTTCACAGCGCCTCTTCTGACCGCCGGACATCTTTCCGAACCGTCTCGGCAGTAAATCTTTAATGTCGAGAATCTTTGTTACTTCCTCCAGGTTCTTTTGCACCGTCTTCTTATCCTTTTCATACAACGAGCCTCTTAACTCCAGATTCTCTTTCACTGTGAGCATATCATCCAGCGTATTTTCCTGAAACACGACGCCGATTTTCTTTCTCACCTCATTGCTCTGCTTTCTGACATCATACCCGCATACCTCTATTACGCCCTCCGTCTCGGCAAGCAGCGTACACAAAATATTGATGGTCGTCGATTTCCCAGCCCCGTTCACCCCAAGAAAACCAAACAATTCTCCTTTTTTTACCACAAAAGAAATATCGTCCACCGCTTTTACATCACGAAAATATTTTTTTAAATGAGATACCTTAATTACGTCCACCTGACTCCTCCGGTGATAAGTCCTTATTTATCCCCTTGCATACCGGGCAAGAAATTGTTTTGTGCGCTCCTCCCTTGGATGCTCGATGACCTGCACCGGATCCCCTTCCTCGACAATCACGCCGTCATCCATGAAAATGACCCTGTCCGCCACGTCCCTTGCAAACGCCATCTCATGCGTCACGATAATCATGGTGGTTTTCTGCTCCGCGAGTCCCCGGATCACCTTTAAGACCTCTCCGGTCAGCTCCGGATCAAGCGCGGAGGTCGGCTCGTCAAAGCAGAGAATGTCCGGCTTTAACGCCAACGCGCGCGCAATCGCCACACGCTGCTGCTGGCCGCCCGAAAGCTGGTGCGGATAATGCCCGGTCCTCTCCGAAAGGCCCATGCGCTCCAAAAGGCTTCTGCCGTTTTGCTCGATTTCCTCCAGAATTTCCTTTTTTCGCTGTTTAAAATCCGGCCGCTCCTGCGCCAGCAGACGCTCCGCCAGCATCACGTTTTCCAACGCCGTATACTGTGGAAACAGATGAAACGACTGAAATACCAGCCCGAAATGAAGCCTTTTTTTCCGAAGATCCCGTTCTCTCTCGTTTGCCGTCTGTGCCGCGTCGAACAAAACCTCGTCCCGCACACGGATCGTTCCCGCATCCGGCGTCTCCAGAAAGTTGAGACACCGAAGCAGCGTCGTCTTGCCGGAGCCGGAGGAGCCGATAATCGCAAGCGCATTCCCCTCCTCCAGAGAAAAGCTGACATCCTTTAACACGGATGTGCCGTCAAAATGTTTTTCAATATTTTTTACTTCCAAAATCGCCATGTTGTCTCCCGCTCACTTAAAATAATCCAGCCGGCGCTCAATGTAATTGAACAGCAGCGTCAGCACACCCACAAAGATTAAGTAAAACACCCCGGTATAAAACAGCGGCCAGGTGAGTCCCGCAGACTTCATAAAGGAATACCCGGCAAAGGTCAGCTCATACGCCGCAATGATACGCGCCAGAGAAGTATCCTTCACCAGCGTGATAATCTCATTCGACATCGGCGGCACAATGCGCTTTACCATCTGCAAAAGTGTGATTCTGAAAAAAATCTGGCTCTTTGTCATGCCGAGCACCAGTCCGGCCTCCCGCTGTCCGGCCGGCACTCCCTCGATGCCGCCGCGGAAAATCACGGAAAAATAGCACGCATAATTGATGGTAAACGCGACCACCGTAGCCGTGATACGTCCTGCCTCGTTCCCGCTCCAGATATTTTGTTTCAGCCACAGCCCCGGTCCGTAAAAAATAATAATAAGCTGCAGCATCAGCGGCGTGCCGCGGATCACCCAGACAATCACCTGAATGAGATAACGCAGCGGCCGAAACCGGCTCATAGCCCCAAACGCAAGTAAAAGCCCCAGGGGCAACGCAAATATAAGCGTAAATATAAAGATTTCAAACGTAGTCGCCAGACCGCTTAACAACGATTGCGTGACAGTCCAAAACATAGCTTTTTCTCCCTGTATCTTAATTCTCCGGCACTACTACCACCTGCGCGTTATTGCAGTACGCATTGGTGCACTCCATCGCAGAAGTCACCTCATCGGTAAGCGTCATGCCGTTCCAGACAACGTCAATGTTTTTGGAATTTAACTCCATAATCTTATTGTCCCAGTCAATTTCCACAAACTGAACCTCCACGCCCAGCTTTTCACCTACCACGCGCGCCATGTCGGCATCAAAGCCAATCCACTCACCGGATTCGTCCTTATAATCCATCGGCTCAAAATCCGTAATGCCCACAATGAGCGTACCCTTTTCCTGTATGTACGCCACATCACTGTCCTCAGACGCCGTATACTCCGCTTCCGTCTGCTCCACCAGCGCTTCCTGCACGCCGTATTTCTCCGCGGTCTCCTGCATTGTTCCGTCCGCATAGGTTTCCGCAAACACCGCATTGATATAAGACGCAAGATCCGAGTCCTTCCTGCAGCCCACGCCATATTCCTCCGTCGTCAGTTCGTCCGTGTACACCATATCCGGATAGCTCGTACCCTCTCCAATCATCGCTCCCGCCATCAGAAGGTCTATAATCGCCGCATCGGAAGTGCCGGACGCGACCTCCATCAGGGCGTCCGCCTGGGAAGTCACCGAATTATACGAAAATCCGTTTTCCTGGGCCGCAGCCTCTCCCGCCGAGCCTGCCTCCACGGCATATACCATATCTCCGGTGCTGCCGGTTTCCTCACTGCCGCAGCCCGTCATTCCCAACATACATCCAACTGCCAAAATCCATGCGATTCTCTTTTTCATAATTTCCTCCATTCATTTTCATTCGTTTAGCATTTTATCAAATTATCACACTAAAGTAAATAGGCGGCCAAAAAAAGACGGCCTATCGTCAAAAAGTGATAGACCGCCTGATTGCTACCGGATATTCTTAATAATCCTCCACGTCAAACTCCCTGTCCTTAAAATAATACTTTCGGTCCTCCTCCGTGATTTCCCGAATCACCCGGCAGGGATTTCCGACCGCGATTTTATTATCGGGAATATCCTTTGAAACCACGCTCCCCGCTCCTATCACCACGTTATTTCCAATGGTGACGCCCGGAAGAATGACCGTGCTGCCGCCAATCCACACATTATCCCCAATTGTAATGGGGATTCCGTATTCATAACCGCTGTTGCGGCTGTCCGGGTGTATCGGGTGCCCTGCGGTATAAATTGATACATTCGGCGCAATCTGGGCATTTTTACCGATTGTCACCTTCCCGACATCGAGAATCGTCAGATTATAATTGGCAAAAAAATTTTCTCCTACCTCAATATTCCAGCCGTAATCACAATGAAACGGTGGCTCAATAAAAAGCGTTTCCCCCGTTTTTCCGAGCAGCTCCTTTAACATGGCCGGAATCCTGTCCCTCTCCTTTGGCGGAAGCGTATTCAGCTCATAAATCTTTTGCTTACAGGCCTCGCGTTCCTCCGCAAGGCCGTCCAGCCATGCTTTATATGGCAGTTCATTTAACATTCTTTCCTTCTGCGTCATATATCTGTCTCCTTTTTTTCCTGCGCGGCAAACGGTTGCAGTCACTGCCCGACGTAGAGCATACCCATAATGACAATGCCGTAGACGATACAAAGGGCCAGTAAGGCTTTGTCATGGAGCAGCACCTCGACCGGATCTCCCTCTGAATTACCTTCCACGGTCAGGTTATACTTCATACAAATCAAAATAACAATCGGGACGGTCCACACCGCATACGCTCTGCCCTCGTTCGTAATATCCTTGCACCAAAGCGCATAGAAGGTATTGAGCAGCGCCAGACACATATACATATTTTTATCCAGAAAATCCCTTGTGTAATAACGAAGCACCTTGCGGGTGTCCCCTTCGCGCCTTTTCTGAAGCTCGTTGCGCCTTTTCCCGAGGCCCAGATAAAAAGCGGCTGAAAGCACCGTAAGGTACAGCCATTCCGATACCTCCGTCCCCGTGAGCACAGCTCCGAACAGAACGCGCAGCAGAAATCCGGATGCCAGAATCGCAATATCAAGCAACGGTACATCCTTCAGCCCCATGCTGTAGGCAATATTAATGACAAGATACAGAAGCAACAGCGCATAACCGGCCGCACTGGCGCCGGACAGCGCCAAAAGACCGATTCCGGCTGCAAGTGAAACCGCCATCAAAAGCCATGCCTGAGCGGGGGCAACCGCTCCCGAGGCAATCGGCCGGTTTTTCTTGGTCGGATGAAGCCTGTCCTTTTCCACATCTCTGATATCGTTGATAATATACACTGCGGAAGTCACCAGAGAAAATGATGCCGTTCCAAGCAGCGTTCTGACAAAGCTGTCCCATTCAAACAGACCTCCGCTGAAAATCAGCGGCATAAAAATTAATATGTTTTTGATATAATGATGTACTCTCATCAAATATAAATATTTCTTCATTTTTATCATTCCAGTGAATAATCCGATAACTTGACAATAATCGTACCGTCGATGACCTGAATAGAGCCCTCATCCGGATAAGAAGGCATTTCTTTGACCTCATCCCGCTCCATCCAGCTTCTGATTTCCTCATAGGTACCGTAATACGGAGAAAAGCCAAGATAATCCGAAAGAATGTAAAGTACGGAATTATACGCCACATTCGCATCCGTCTTTCCGCCCACGATAAAGGTATCTCCAATCAGGCTTCCCATGGAATTCGTATTGTCCGAAACACCCTCGCCGACAATAATCACAGGCATGTCGTCGTTATAACCATCCACACTCTTAATCTGCGTGATCATGGTCTGGTAATATGCAAAATCATGGTACTTGGTGTACTCCAGCGCCATATAATTCCCGTTTGCGTACCAAATATAAATCACCACCAGTGCCGCCATAGACAACGCCGAAATCCAGGAGACAACCAGTCCCACAAGCTCGGCCTGCCGGATATGCCGATAGACCTCCTCCGACCACACCATAAAGAACACAAAAAGAAATACGACGGGATACGCCATGAGGGTATAGCAGTAGGACGTAGGAGCCATGACGTAAATCAGAAACATCGCAATCGGAAATACCGCAAAACCGCATACCACAATGATTTTATTCACGTATTCCCGCGGTTTTAAGAAGAGATAAGCGCCGATGCCCGCTCCAAACAGCAGATATACCGCCTTAATAATCCTCTGCACCGTACGGCTGTAATTAAGCCCCATCACATCCGTAAAATTCAGCTGAAAGGCCGAAACATAGCACCGCTTTATGGACTCCACAAGCTGTTCGGGCGTAATCTTTCCCATGGTGTCACCGCCCTGATAGCTGATCAGGGAAATCCCCGTAACATGCAGCACCACCCGATTTATAATAAAGTACAAAATAAGGCCCGCAGCCATCATTCCCAGGAAACGCAGCACCATAAGGAAAAATGACTTCCACTGCTTTTTATCCGTCACGCCTCCAAACGCAGCCTTCAGAATCGCAACCATCAGGAGAATACAAACCGTATTGGGAAAATAAGCCTGATAGGTGCCAAGCGAGCAGGCAATCAAAACCACTCCGGCCGCATTGGAGAAAACGGCCCCCTTAATGGTACGGCACGGACGGGCAATCAACCAGGCTGCCAGCACGGAAAAAAAGATGCCGACGGCATAATAAAGCGCCAGAAACATAAAAAAGTACATCGACACAACCGCCGGGAAGACAACCAGCAATCCGCCAACCAGCACAGCCGTAAGCTGATTTTTGATTTTCAGCGTGGAAACCACAAGCGCAGCCGACAATGCCAGAAACAGAAGGGCAAATATACCGTTAAAGAACGGCAGCGAATACGACCCTCCGAAAACAGAGCGCATAAAGCGTCCCATCCAGTTTAACAGCCATCTGCCCTGCTCCGTACTCAGCCCGATACCGCCCGGCGTATTCGCCAGCTCGTCATAATTGTAAAGCTTATTCGTAAACTGGTACAAATGCGCAAACAGCCCTAAAATCACAGCGGAATAAAACGCTGTCTTTACCGGTGAACTAAGCTTCCTGTACCAATTTATGATATATGTGTCAGGTGACTTTAAACTGAGCGATTTCATAACCATTCTCCTTTTTGGAACATTTTTCTAACTTATTCTATCAGAACCCCATCGCCCGTGTCAATTCCTACATCGGTGCGAAAATACGCTCCAAATCATCGGTAATTTTTCCATCAATAAACCCGTTTCGCGCCATATCCCGCATGATTGCAATACACTTCTCATGCGGCAGCCCCGGCTTATAGGGCCGTTCCTCCCCCAGCGCCTGATAAATATCAATACAGGCCAGCAGACGCTCCTTTTCGTCAAGCTGCCCTGCCTTTAAGCCAAACGGATAGCCTTTTCCGTTTAATTTCTCATGGTGACGCGACGCCCATCTTGTGATGTCCTCAAAACCGCTGATTTGGGATAATATAACATAAGTATACCATGCATGATTCTGCATATACACAAATTCGTCTTCCGTCAGCCGATCCGGCTTTTCGAGCACATCGTTATGAATTGCCATCTTCCCGATATCGTGCAGCATCCCCGCCACATAAAGACGTTCCTTTGTCTCCTGCCCGTAACCGTACGCCTCAGCCACCCGCATCAGCTTTTCTGCAATCTGCTCGGAATGATTCCGCGTAAACCGTGATTTGTAATCGACAATTTTTCCGAACACCTTTAACATGCTTTGCACCTGGTAAAACGGATATTCTTTCGGCTTTCCCGGAAGTTCCCCGGAAAGCAGCCCGTCGATTTGTCTGCCAGCCAGCGCAAGATACTGTTCTTTTTGCACCGACCGGAAAAAAAGCTCTACAAGACTGCCGTCAAACAACCTGTCCCTGCCCGACGCAAGAAACCGCTCCGCACTCTGCCAGCGCTCCGCCGACACCTCATGAATCCTGCACGAAACGTCCAACAGGTCCGCCAGATGAATCATCTGCGCCATAAGCGGCGTTTCCTCCGATTTTTTCTTAAAAAAGCCGCTTCCGTCCGCATTCTCATGATGGTAGAGAATCACCCCCCGCACATCCGTGTAAAACGGAAAATCCTTCATATTTTCCTCGCCAAAAATACAGTGCTTCCCCGCGGTTCTTCCGTTCGAAACCGCCTCACCGCGCTCCTCGGAAAGATACTGTGTCAGCGCGTTGTCATGCAGCACGGCGCAGGCAGCCAGATCAAAAAGCTGCTCCTGCGTCATACCGTATTCTTTCCCCATGCGCACGCAAAAATACGCAACCCATTTTCCGTGTCCAGGCTTTATCCCGGTCAGCTCTCCTTCCACACAGTCCAGTGCATAGGAGAGTGCGTAAAGCATTCCGTTCAAATCTATTTTCATTGTTTTCTCCTGTAAAAACGCCTGCCTTCAACAGCATTGCCCAACTATTATAATGCAGCTTTTCCATGAATTCAACCGAAATCCTCTGTAAATTATTGACATATGCCAATAATTGGTGTATGCTACAGGAAATACAAATGATTGGAGCAAAAGAACCGTATGGCAAGACCAGACCGTGTCAAACGAATCTGCAGGCTCCCCCATTTCTACCGGTTCGCGCCGTCGCACGACCTTACCGCCGGAAATACGGTTCGCCTGCAATTAGAAGAATATGAGGCGATCCGCCTGATTGACTATATGGGAATGACACAGCAGGACTGCGCAAATCAAATGGGTGTTTCCCGCGCCTGCGTACAGGCAATCTACCGGGATGCGCGCAAAAAGCTTTCGCGCTTTCTCATCGAGGGTACCTCACTGGTCATCGAGGGCGGAGAGGTCGCAGTATGCGGCTCGGTTTGCATGAACAATCACGCGCCTGACATGTGCGCAGAAAAGGAGGCAGCAATGAAGCTTGCAGTAACTTATGAGAACGGAGAAATTTTTCAGCATTTCGGACATACCGAGACGTTTAAAGTGTATGACGTCGAAGACGGGCAGATTGTAAACAGCGAGGTCGTCTCCGCAAACGGCGCCGGCCACGGGGCTCTTGCGGGTTTTCTTTCCGACCTCGGAGTCACAAAGCTCATCTGCGGCGGGATTGGCGGCGGCGCCAGAAACGCTCTCGCTGAGGCCGGCATTGAGGTCTATCCCGGCGCCATGGGAAATGCCGACGAGAACGCAGCGTCTTTTGTCGCAGGCAATCTTGTCTACAATCCCGATACCATGTGTAACCACCACGGGGAGGAACATTCCTGCGGCAGCCACAAAGAAGGTCATTCCTGCGGCAATCACAGCTGCGGACAGCCGCAGTAGGAAACATTTTTCGGCCCGCCTGTCTGGCGGGCCGAAAAACTTTATCACATCATTCATCTTCTACGCTCCGAGTATCGCCTTTAAATCCTCCTCAGGCGTGCTGATTGGGGTAATATGATAGTTCTCCACCAGATAATGGAGCACATTCGGAGAAAGGAACGCCGGGAGCGTCGGGCCCAGGCGGATATCGCGGATTCCCAGATGAAGCAGCGTCAAAAGTATGCATACGGCCTTCTGCTCGTACCAGGAAAGCACCATTGAGAGCGGCAGCTCATTGACACCGCAGCCGAAGGCTTCCGCAAGCGCTGCGGCAACCTTGATTGCACTGTAAGCATCGTTGCACTGTCCCATATCCATCAGGCGCGGAAGTCCACCGATTGTTCCAAGATCCAGGTCATGAAAACGATATTTGCCGCATGCCAGTGTCAGAATCACCGTATCCTTTGGTGCCTTCTTTACAAATTCGGTATAATAATTACGTCCCATGCGGGCTCCGTCACAGCCGCCCACCAGGAAGAAATGACGGATTGCCCCGGACTTTACCGCCTCTGCCACTTGGTCGGCCACGCCGAGCACGGCTCCGTGACCGAACCCGGTCATCACTTTCGTACCGCCGTTAATTCCCGTAAATGTCTTCGCCTCGTCAAATCCGCCAAGCTCCAGTGCCTTTGCTATCACCGGGGTAAAATCCTTATCCTCCCCGATATGCACCATACCCGGATAGGAAACAACCTCCGTGGTAAATACCCGATCTGCATAGCTTTCCTTCACCGGCATCAGGCAGTTCGTGGTAAAAAGCACGGGAGCCGGAAGCTCTGCAAATTCTTTCTGCTGATTCTGCCATGCCGTTCCGAAATTGCCCTTTAAATGCGGATATTTTTTCAGTTCCGGATAGGCGTGCGCCGGAAGCATCTCTCCGTGCGTGTAAATATTGATCCCCTTATCCTTCGTCTGCTCCAGCAACAGCTTTAAATCGTAAAGGTCATGCCCGGTAATTACGATAAACGGTCCCTTCTCTACCGTCAGAGAAACCTCGGTCGGCTCCGGTGTCCCGAACGTTTCCGTGTTGGCTTTATCCAAAAGCTCCATGCAGGAAAGATTTACCTTTCCCGTTTCCATGACGAGCGGCAGCAATTCGTCCATACCCCAGTCCTCGGAAAGCGCAAACAACGCGCGGTAAAAAAATTCGTTGACCTCGGCGCTCTCATAACCGAGCACCCTCGCATGATAAGCATAGGCAGCCATTCCGCGGATGCCGAATAAAAGCAGCGACTTTAAGGAACGAACGTCCTCATCCGCCTCCCACATACGTTTCATGTCATAATTGTCGGTATTGCCGTAGCGGGACACACAGGAAGCACAGCCCGGCACAATCCTGTCTTTTTCCTCATTGACGCGCGCAATCATCTCCCGCAGCGTTTCATCATTAAAATTCACGTTTGTAACCGTTGTAAAGAGCCCCTCCAAAATCAGGCGGTCGGTCTGCTCCGTTTTAGGGTTATTCGCACAGGCGTGCGCAAGTCCCACGAGCGCTCCCGTCAGTTCATCCTGCAGCCCTGCGGTTTCCGCCGTCTTTCCACAGACACCCGCGCCTCCCGTACAGCCGGTGCACCCGGCCGTCTGCTCACACTGAAAACAAAACATCTGATGATCCATTCTTTTTTCCTCCCTGTTCCTCTAGTCCAGAATCCTGCCGTCCACGGAAACCGTGACAACCTGCCACGGAATAAATTTTCCGCTGTTTTGCAGCGCACTCACCGCGGCACGCTCGATTCCCCCGCAGCACGGAACCTCCATGCGCACGATGGTAAGGCTTTTCACATCATTCTGCCGCAGAATTTCCGTCAGCTTTTCACTGTAATCCACATCGTCCAGCTTCGGGCAGCCGATGAGCGCAACCCTTCCGCGGATGAAATCCCGATGAAAATTTCCATATGCATATGCGGTACAGTCGGCCGCTATCAAAAGCTTCGCACCTTCAAAATAGGGAGCTTTCACCGGAGCCAGCTGAATCTGCACCGGCCACTGACGCAGCTCGGAAACTGTTTCCGCGGCGGATACATCTGCAGCGGATACCTGCACCTTATGTCCGGGAATCTCTCTTGCCTTCATGCCCGGACACCCTCCCGCATGCGCCTGCTGCTGTTTCTTTTTATTTTCCAGCACCGCCGCCTCATCGTAGGCTGCCGCCTCACGCTCGACAAAGGAAATCGCGCCGACGGGACAGTTCGGCAGACAGTCACCCAAACCGTCGCAATAATCGTCACGCAGCAGCTTTGCCTTTCCGTTTACCATTCCGATTGCCCCCTCATGGCAGGCTTTTGCGCAAAGACCGCAGCCGTTGCAGATTTCCTCGTTAATCTCTATTATCCTACGGACCATTTTTCTTTCCCTCCTGTTGTTTTCTTGACTTTCCGTGTACACTATACTAAACTGGCTGCAAAAAGTATGTTGTTATAACAACAAATGGAGAAAAAAAGAATGGATTATGAATTTTTAAGTAAAACCATGCTGTTTTCCGGGGATTCCCCGGAAGAAATCAAAACGATGCTCGATTGTCTCGGCGCGGCAAAGAAGCGCTACGCCAAATCAGAAGTGATTTATCACGCCGGTGAAACGGTCTCCTCCATGGGAATCGTACTCTCCGGCAGTGTGCAGATTGAAAATGATGATTTATGGGGCCATCACAGCGTATTAGACAGCATTCCGCCGGGATTTGTCTTTGCAGAAACCTACGCCAGCCTGGGCGATGAGCCGCTGATGGTGACAGTCACCGCCACCCGGGATACGGAGGTCTTATTTTTAAATGTAAAGCGGCTGCTTAAGACCTGCCCAAACTCATGCGCCCACCACAGTAAGTTCATACAACGGCTCTTTATGGTCTCCGCACAGAAAAATTTAAACCTCTCCCGCCGGATTTTTCACACAACACCGAAATCCATCCGTGGGAGGCTGCTGTCATATTTATCCTTCCAGGCATCCGCACAGGGAAGCCTGGATTTTACAATCCCGTTCAACCGACAGCAGCTCGCGGATTATCTGAACGTAGAGCGCAGCGCGCTCTCGGGTGAACTCGGCAAAATGCAGCGGGAAGGACTTTTAAAGACCGAAAAAAATCATTTTACCCTGTATGAAATCAGGTAAAATCAGATTTCGTCATCGACACGGATTCCTTTCAAATCCGCCTCCAGCAGCTTCATGCTGCTTTTAATTTCCGCAAGGCTCTGCTTTGCCTCCTCGGATAGCTGCTGCTTTGCGGTAATCGTAAGCATATCGGTAAAATCCATGTCCGGCATCTCAACCTGTCTTTGCTTTTCCTTCGCCCGCTCTGCTGCCTCCCTCGTCCCCTCGATAAGCGCTTCTTCCATCGCCCGCTTCCCGGCCAGCTCGTCGAGCCGTTCCTCGCGCTGCTCCTTTTCCTCGGCAGCCTCCTTTGCGGCCTCCTTTTCCTCCTCAAGCTTATCATCTGCCTGATCGACGGCATCCTGTACAAGCATCCCGATTATTTCCCCGTTTGCGGCCTCCAGAATATCCTCCGCCGCTTTTTGGGCATCTACCATGGGGTGAGTTTTCAGTTTTTCCAGAAGGATCTGCTTCACAGCGCTGACCGCCTCCTGCATCTTCCTCTCCTCCTGCTGCGCTGTTTTTTGAAACACCGCCGCACGTTCATTCAGCTCAAGCGCACGCCGCTGATACTCCGTCAGGTTATTTAAATCAATTTCAGCCAGACGCTCTTTTTCCTCCTGCGTCAATGCCTCCCCGACATGATTTTTCCAATCCTGCGCTTTTTTCAGCAATTCCAGCTCCTGCTGTTCTCTGGAATCCACCGGCACTTCATATAACTGCTGCAAAGCCTTCTCATCCTTGCGCACGTCCGCAAGCTGCTCCTGCGCCTCTTTTTGGCGCGCCTGCATCTGCGCGTACTGCTCTCTTCTGGTCTGAATATCGCGGTTTACCGACTGCTCATTTTCCCATACAGCTCCCACAACCTGAAGCGCCCGCTTCTGCGCCGTTTTGCGTCTCTGTTCAATCGGGTCCTCAGTCAGATTGCTCTCACCCGCAAAAAATACATTTTTCCCTTTTCCCGCAGCCTGGGTCTTCTCCTGCTGCGTCCCGAATATTCCGTTTGCCGAAACTGACAGTGATACGCTTTTCATACCTCATACCTCCCGAAATCTCCCTGTTTACTATCTTTATCGGTCATTTGGCATGAAAAGGCAACCTGCTCCGTCAATCTTTGCCAAGCAAACTGCGGCGCACAGCCTCCATATCCATTCCCATCTGCACATAATCCGCTTCCGGCTTCTTCGTAAGCTCCGGCGATATATTGGAGTGAATATAAAACGTATGAAGTCCGACCTGCTTTGCCCCCTCGATGTCGTTTTGCAGGTCGTTTCCAATCATAATGCTCTCATTCGGCAAAAAACCATGCCTCTTTTGCAAAAGCTCAAAAAAGCGGCTGTCCGGCTTGCGCACGCCGCACGATGAGGAAATCAAAATATCGTCAAAGTATTCTGCAATCCCCAGTATGTTCATCTCATACTCCGTGAAAATCCGCTGCGCATTCGATAAAAGATATATATTCCCTCCGCGCTCTCTCAAAGCGGCAAGCAGCTCCTTCACCCCGCCATAAAGCCTCAGATATTCGGTAGAAAGAATACGGAAAAACTGCCCCGCATGTACCGCAAGGGCAGCGTCCGCTTCCACCCCCCTGCGCCGGAACAGCTCCAAAAACACCTGCTCGATTTCAAGCTCCGGAAAGACCTCATGGGCATCCGAGCGCAGCTTTCCGGCTCCGGTCTCCTGCCGCATCGCTGCCTCACCGCTCTCCACCAGTTCATAGAAGCTGCGCCGCAGTTCTTCCGGAGCGTAGATTGCCCTGTAATATCCGTAAAACAATGTCAGTTTGTCCCAAACCTCCGGCCTGTCCTCGTCCGTCCGAATATCCACCAGTGTCCCGTATAAATCAAAGATATAATTTTTGTACTTCATTTTTCTCTCTTTCTCCGCAGATTTATCTTTTTTGGTATAAAACCCTGTCTGTTTAGGGTAGCATTTTTGGGCTCTGAAATCAACTCAGGTTTTCACGCAGCCGGAGCAATATTTTTTTCTCCGTCCTGCTGACCTGAACCTGGGTCATTCCCATAGCGGCCGCCGTCTCGCTCTGTGTTTTTCCCTCAAAATACCGAAGACGGATCAGCCTGCGCTCCCGCTCCTCCAAAAGTCCCAGCAGCTGTTCGATCACCATGTGGTTTAAGACCGCCTCTTTCTCCGGCTCCTCCCTGCCGCCGTCGCCGCCGCAGAGCTGGTCAATCATCAAAAGCTCGTCCCCGTCCCGCTCGTAGACCGGCTGGTATATGGACTCCACCTCGCGGTTGGCCTCCATCGCCATGACGATTTCCTCCGTGCCAAGCCCTGTCGCCGCCGAAACCTCGGATAAATCTGGCTCCCTGCCCAGCTCTCTGGTCAGACGTTCCTTTTCCTTTGCGATTTTATAGGCGTTTTCCTTTAACGTCCTGCTGACCTTTACCATACCGTCATCCCGCAGGAACCGCCGTATTTCTCCCATTATCATCGGTACGGCGTAGGTGGAAAACGCAAGGTTTAACGATAAGTCAAACTTATCCACCGCCTTCATCAGACCAATGCAGCCAATCTGAAAAATTTCCTCCCTGTCGTGCCCTCTGTGCTCGAACCGCCTGGCAATCGCATGAACAAGTCCGAGATTCTCGGATACCAGCGCGTCTCTTGCCGTCTTATCCCCGCCGTGCGCCCGCTCCATCAGCTCCCTGAAATGCTCCATACTCAACTGCCTTCCCGAATACCGATTTTTTTGCGCATGATGACCCGTGTCCCTCGCCCCGGCGCAGAATCCACCTCAACCGTATCCATAAACGCCTCCATAAACGCAAAGCCCATCCCGGAGCGCTCCAGCTCGGGCTTCGTCGTAAAAAACGGCTCCATGGCCTTTTTGACATCGGCAATTCCCCGTCCGGTATCCTCTACGATAATTTCGACCTCATTTCCTTCGATGCGGCAGGATAGCGCCACCTTTTCTCCCGGATTATCATACCCGTGAATAATCGCGTTTGTGACAGCCTCCGACACTGCCGTCTTGATATCGGAAATTTCGTCGAGGGTGGGATTTTGCCCTGCAATAAACGCAGCCACCGCAAGACGCGCAAATCCCTCGTTCACGGAACGCGCGTCAAATTCAATCTTCATTTCATTTTTACTCTGCATCCTGTCTCTCCATTTCTCTATTCATTTAAAAATCCGTTTTGACGATTTTCTGCAGCCCCGAAACAATGAATATTTTTTTTAAGCGTTCATTTAAGTTTCTGGCAGATACCTCGCCGCCGGCAAATCCCATGCTCTTGCAGCGCCCGATAATCACGCCGATGCCGGAGCTGTCCATAAACTCCGTCCCGGAAAAATCAAATATCAGCTTTCTGACATGATATGCCTCGATCAAAAGATCCGCCTCCGCCTTCAACTGGCTTGCCTGGTGATGGTCAAGCTCTCTGGGCATGAGGATGGTGAGACAGCCCTCCTTTAATTCGTAATGATGTTCCATATGTAGTCCCCTTTCTTTGCTTTCTTTCCTATCATACAAAAAACGCCCGTTGAATCTCAACAGACGTCTTTTGTGTGTGAATATTATTCCTCGGTATTCAGATAATTCTGGGCGGTCGCCGCACGCTCCGTGCCCGGATATAAATCAACAATCTTCTGGTAATAGGTCCTTGCCGTTTCCAAATCATTATTTCGCCGGTAAGCCTGTGCAAGGTAATACAGTGCATATCCGTCACTGTAGGTCTCATCCATTTCCACTACCTTTTCCAGATTGGTAATTGCCTCCTCAAAGTTCTGGCTGTTATAAGCACTGTAGCCCGCGTCATAAAGCGACTGGATATATTCCGCGTTCACCTGCGCATTAATCGTATTGTAAATTTCCTTTGCGCTGTCGCTTAAATATTCCTCGTTGACATTGGAAAGCGCTGTCCCCGCCGCCTCAATATCCTCTGCGGCATATGCGGCATACGCCGTCAAAAGCTGGTCATAGCTGGTGATTCTGCTCTCCGCTCCCGCCGCGCCCTCCTCGGCCTCGGTAACCTGGGCGGTCAGTTCCTCAATCTGCGCCTCAAGGGAACTGATTTGCTGATTCTTGGACGAAACGGTATTATTCGCCTCAAGTACCTGCGCCTGTGCCTGGTTCTGCATCTGGCGCCTTACGCCCGGAACGATCAAAAATCCGGTAATCGCAGCTCCGATTGCAATTCCTATGACCATATTGATAATCGTTCCGACTGCCGAATTTTCCTTGAAGTATCTCGGCTGGATAATGGTATCATTTCCGCTTTGATAGGAAACAAGCTCTTCATTCTTCGGTTTTTTGCCCGCCCCGCTCTCGCGCAGCCCGGCATTTACTTCCTTTAAATAACGGAGCGTAATCGTATTGTTCGCGTCAATCTTTCCCGCATTGCGCAGCGACTTCTTCGCAAGGTCATATTTTTCTTCCTGAATATAAAGAAGCGCCAGAAGCTGATGCCCGCGCACCAGCTTGGGATTTAAGGATAATACCTTTTTGAGCTGGATAATCGCAAGGTCCCTGCTGTTCTGCCTGCAATACAGCAGCGCCTGATTGTACTTCTTAATTGTCTGGTTAATCGTCTCAAGCCTGGAACGGTTATTTTGAATCTCGTCGAGATAGCGGCTTGCGATATTGTCCGACGGCTGGTAATTCTTACTGATTACCCATTCCGTAAGCGCCTCCACCACCTCGCCCATCTCAAAATAGACCAAACCCAGCAGATTTCTTGCATCTATATTTAATTTATAGAATTTAAGGCTTGTTTTCAGGCTTTCCACCGCTCCCGACAAATCGCGAACGCCTGCTTTCGTCAATGCGTCATTATAATATTCATTGGACGCCATGACGATTTTTTTATAGATCTTTACGTTAGCCCCGCAATTCGGGCAGGTATTCTCCCTGCCTAACTTCGCTCCACAGTTATAGCAATTCATATTTTACCTCATTCTACTTACATGCTCTGCTTCATTTCCTGCATCATTTCCTTTAAGACATCCGTCATGTCCGTCAGCTCATGATTATAAATTGCCTGCTCCGCTTCTTCCACCTCGAGGCTCGGCTTAAAATTCTTTAATTCTTCCTCAAAATTAATCATTCCTTCAACCACCTTTCGGGCAATGGGCAGTCCGCCCTGCCGCTCGTCAAAAAAACACCACTATATTATTTCGTATATTGATTCGGGTGCGGCACATGCTTTTCGCACCCTAATCTCATATTATAATATAATATAGTGGTGATAATAATCAAGTAAATTCAAATTCTTTTTGTCGCAGAAATATCTGCTATTCGACACCCTGATAACAGGAACGTGTCGTAATCTTGTCAGCCAGCTTATAAAACTCAACCGACTTTGCAAGATTTTTAACATTCAGCCGAAGGTCTCCAATCTGAATGATCACGCCCGGGTGCGTCTCACGCAATACGGAAACACAGGCTCCCTGCGAGCATTCCACAAGCTGGCGCAGCTTCTTTTCCTCATCCTTATCACTTGCGAGCGTCGCGGTGTCCCGGATCTTCGCCCGAAGCAGCGACATACGCCTGGGGTCGTCCCGGTAGCTCACGCCGCGCGATTTTTCCAGTTCCTCAAACTTGTGCAGACCGGCCTCCACCTGCTCGAGATTCTCAGCGGTAGCCTGCACCTTCTTCTGGAGGACACGAAGCCTGCTGTATGCCTCCGGGCTTGCGCCAACAGTGATTTCGGTCTTTTTCTCAGCGTCATTGCCGAGGGAAGTAACCTCGATACCGCGGATGGCGCGGACATCCCCGCCGATAATACTTCCGCGCGCACCGTTCATAATGATTTTCCCCTTGCAGTTTACCTTGCAGTCCATCAAAACATCGGCCTGAATATCGCCGTCGCACTCCACATTGGTAAATTCAAAAAACTTGGCCGTGATATTTCCCTTCGTCTTTACACACGCCTTATTTCCGCCAAGCATTCCGCTTCTTAAGATAATATCCTTGCCTGCCTCTAAGGTACATGCCTCTACAATGCCGTCGATGGTAATGGAACCGGCAGACTTGATGCTGACACCGCTTTCCACACCTCCGTGAATCACCACATCACCGCGGAAGTCAATATTGCCCCCGGAAAGCTCCGCATTTCCGCTGAGCTCATGCACCGGAAGCACCACCAGCCTGTCGTTTTGCATTTCAATCTTTCCGTCGATTGCGGCAACATAAGTATTATCATCCTTCCGTTCGAAGCCTTTGCCCTTGAGCGGAAGCTGTTCCCTTCCTTTCCTGGCCGGAATCGGCTTGCCGCCTACCGTCACCCCATCTTTACCCTCAATCGGGGGATGATAGACCGCAAGCACCTGTCCGGCAAGCACGGATTCAATCGAATTTACCGACCAATAATCCACGGAACCGTCTGGCCGTATGACAGGCTTTTTATCGAGATTCCGGTTAAAATGATACTCGTAATACCCGTCCTTTCCGTCCCGTGGCTTTTCTCCCCATGCAACAGCAACTTCCTGACCGTACAGCTTCTCCGAAGCGAGCATTTTAAGCTTTTGTTTATCAATGCCGCTGCGCACTCCACGCTTATCTAACTCCTGCTCCAGTACCTCTGCTGTATATACTCCTCCGTCATCCGGAGTAGGAAGCGTTACATACGCCTCCATTCCATCCATTGTAACTCTTACAATCGGTTTCTCCTGCGTCACCATAGCCATCCATGCTCCCCAATATCATTCGTTTTTCCTGCTGCAACTACATCTTCTTATTATCTATAATACTAGCACCAAATGGCTTTTTCAAGTAAAATCTTTATCGTTTCTTAACGCTCATCCCCGCTGCATCTGGGCAAGCCGCTCCTTTACCTGTTCCATCATCTGCTCATAGCCAGCAAGTTTATCCTTTTCCTCCTGAACCTTTGCTTCAGGCGCACGGCTTAAAAACTTTTCGTTAGAAAGCATTCCCCGCGAACGGGCCAGCTCTTTTTCCAGCCGCTCCTTTTCTTTTAACAGGCGTTCCTTTTCCTTCTCAAAGTCGACCAGATCCTCCAGCGGCAGAAACAGGGTTGCGCCGGGGATCACAACGGAAACCGCGTCTTCTCCGATTCCTTCCTTACCGGCCTGCACAAAAACCTCGGACGCACCGGCAAGATTCGCGTAACTCTCCTGATTCTGCGCAAAGGTATCACGGAGTGCTTCGTCCGCCGACACGATGAAAAGCTTCGCTTTTCTTGAAGGCGGAACCTCCATTTCCGTACGCAGATTGCGGACACCCTTCACCAAATCCTTACAGTGCTCCAGCGCTTCTTCCTCCGCCGGGAAGCTCCATGCTTCTTTGTATTCCGGCCACTGCGCCAGCATAATGGTCTCCTCCTCCGGGTGCAGCGTACAGAAAATCTCCTCCGTAATAAACGGCATAAACGGGTGCAGCAGCTTTAATGCCTCGGTGAGCACCGCCTTTAAGGTCCAAAGCGCCGCGTCCGCGGACGCCGGATCATTCTGGCGGTTATAGGTGCGTGTCTTGGTAATCTCGATATACCAGTCACAAAATTCATCCCAGATAAAATCGTATACCTTCTGCACGGCAATGCCCATCTCGAATTTATCCATATTCTCGGTGACATCCTTCGCCAATGTATTGACCCTGGATAAAATCCATTTGTCCGCCGGTCTTAACTGCTCCGGCATTCCGGCGCCGAAAGCCGCCTCGCTCCCCTTCGCCTGCTCTAAGTTCATCATGATAAACCGTGAAGCATTCCAAACCTTGTTCGCAAAATTTCTGGAGGCTTCCACCCGCTCCCAGTAAAAACGCATATCGTTGCCTGGCGCGTTTCCGGTAATCAGCGTCAGCCGCAGAGCGTCGGCTCCGTATTTGTCAATCACCTCCAGCGGGTCGATTCCGTTTCCGAGGGATTTGCTCATCTTTCTTCCCTGTGAATCGCGCACCAGCCCGTGGAACAGTACCGTATGGAACGGTGCGCGCCCCGTCTGCTCGTAGCCCGAGAAAATCATACGGATGACCCAGAAAAAGATAATGTCATAGCCCGTAACAAGAACGTCCGTCGGATAAAAATAATCCAAATCCTCTGTTTCCTTCGGCCAGCCAAGTGTGGAGAACGGCCACAGCGCGGAAGAAAACCAGGTATCAAGCGTATCCTCATCCTGCTTTATATGCGTTCCCCCGCATTTCGGGCAGACCGCCGGGGCTTCCTTCGCCACAACCATTTCCCCGCAGTCGGCACAGTAATACGCCGGAATCCGATGTCCCCACCAGAGCTGCCTGGAAATACACCAGTCGCGGATATTGTCTGTCCAGTTAAAATAGGTCTTCTCCATGCGCTTCGGAAGCAGCCTGATCTCTCCGTTTTTGACTGCCTCTACCGCCGGACGGATCAGCTCGTCCATCTTTACGAACCACTGCTGCTTTACCATCGGCTCTACCGTCGTCCCGCAGCGGTCATGTGTCCCGACATTGTGGGAATGGGGCTCCACCTTTACCAAAAGCCCCTGCTCCTCTAAGTCGGCAACCAGGGCCTTCCTGCATTCGTAGCGGTCCATCCCCTCGTATTTTCCCGCAAAATGGTTCATCGTCGCATCGTCGTTTATGACCGTGATTTCCTCGAGCTGATGGCGTTTTCCGACCTCAAAATCGTTCGGGTCATGCGCCGGGGTAATCTTAACGCAGCCCGTTCCAAATTCCTTATCTACGTAAGCATCCGCAATCACCGGTATCTCCCTGTCCGTCATCGGGAGCTTTAACATTTTACCGATGATGTCGCTGTAACGCTCATCCTCCGGATTTACCGCAACGGCGGTATCGCCGAATAAGGTCTCCGGTCTCGTCGTCGCGATTTCCACAAATCTTCCTTCCTCGCCCACAACCGGATAATTGATATGCCAGAAAAAGCCGTCCTGTTCCTCATGCTCCACCTCCGCATCGGAAATGGAAGTCTTACATACCGGACACCAGTTGACAATTCTGGACCCCTTGTAAATCAGCCCCTTTTCATACAGCTTTACAAACACCTCAAGCACTGCGTCAGAGCAGCCCTGATCCATCGTAAAGCGCTCCCTCTGCCAGTCTGCGGAGGAACCCATTTTTTTCAGCTGATTGATAATGCGTCCGCCGTATTCCTCCTTCCACTCCCAGCATTTTTCAAGAAAGCCTTCTCTGCCAAGCTCACGCTTGTCAATCCCCTGCTCCTTCAAATTCTCAATCACCTTAACCTCGGTGGCGATAGATGCATGGTCGGTTCCGGGCTGCCACAACGCATTATAGCCCTGCATTCTCTTATAACGGATCAAAATATCCTGCATGGTATTGTCAAGCGCATGTCCCATGTGAAGCTGGCCGGTGATGTTCGGCGGCGGCATCACAATCGTGAACGGTTTTTTGCTTCTATCCACTTCGGCGTGGAAATAACCGTTTTCTTCCCACTTCCGGTACAAGCGGTTTTCAATGCTTTTCGGATCATAGGTTTTGGCAAGCTCTTTGCTGCAATTCTGACACATACTCTTATTCTCCTTTTTCAGATGATTAAGAAAGAATCTCGCTTTGCGAGATTCTCCGCCTGCGGCGGGCCGCATCGGCGGCATTCTTCTCCTCCGCCGCAGTGCGCTCCTGCCCGGAGGGCTTTTTTTATGTGCGCCGCCAGGCGCACATAAAAAAACGCCCTTTACAGTCTTAAAACTGTAAAGGGCGATATAATCGCGGTACCACCTTTGTTCACCGTAAATGCGGCAATCTCGCTCCGGTCGTCACAGTGTCGTCTCTTAGAGAACCTCTGATGATTCACCGGCAATCCTGTAACGTAGATTACACGTAAGCGCTTACGCCTGCCGTACCCGGCACGCTTTCTCGGCGCTTCGGTTCAAAAGCTACCTTCCACACAGCTTTCTTTGGGATGCCTTACAGCCGGCGGGCTTCCCTCTCTGAAAAGAGTCTGCATGTACTCCTCTTTCTCAACACCTTTGATTTATGGTTGTTTCTATCATACGTGGGGTTTTTGCATTTGTCAAGGCAAAAAAATAGTTAATAAAATAACAATTGTTGATTTTTTATTTTTTCATGGCAAAATAAAAATAGCAAATCAATAACAGGAGTGATACAAACATGGGACTACATGCAATCGATGAAGCAAAACGATGCCTCAACTGTAAAAAGCCAAGATGCCGGGAGGGATGCCCCATCCATACGCCCATTCCCGAGATGATACAACTGTTCCTCGCCGGACAGATGAATGATGCGGCGGAGCTGGTATTTCAAAACAATCCGCTCTCCGTCATCTGTTCACTTGTCTGTGACCATGACAAGCAGTGCGAGGGTCATTGTGTAAAGGGCATAAAGGGCGAACCGGTTCACATTTCATCCATTGAAAATTATATTTCCGATACGAGCTTTGACAAAATGAAGCTGAAAAAAGAGCCCTGGAACGGACACCGCATCGGCGTCGTAGGTGCCGGTCCCGCAGGAATTACCATCGCGATTCTGATGGCATGCAGAGGCTATAAGGTAACAATATTCGAAGTCCGCGAAAAGATAGGCGGTATTCTGCGGTACGGGATTCCGGAATTCCGTCTTCCCAAATCCATACTGGACCGGTACTATGTAAAAATGAAGGAGCTCGGCATCATGTTCCGTCCGAACTTTGCCCTCGGAGGCTCCACCGGAGTTCAGGATCTGCTGGCAGACGGATATGATGCCGTTTTTATCGGGACGGGAACATGGCGCCCCTATAAATTAAATATACCGGGAGAGACACTCGGAAATGTACACTACGGAATCAATTATCTGAATAACCCGGACGTCTTTGATCTGGGCGATACGGTCGTCGTCATCGGAGCCGGAAACGCGGCCATGGACGTGGCACGGACAGCCATCCGAAAAGGCTCCCAGCATGTTACGGTTTACTCCATCACGAAGACGCCGGCAGCCTCCCCAAAGGAAGTGGAATACGCAATGATAGACGGCGTTTCATTTGAGTACTTACAGACCGCACTGGAGATTAAAGATGAGGGGCTTATCATCTGCGATGTGGAATGGACGGAAGACGGGAAACTGGTAAAGCATGAGGAAACCGCCCGCTTCGTACCGGCGGACAGCGTCATTATCTCTATCTCACAGGGGCCTCAGGACCGTCTTGTAAACCGGGACAAACAGCTTGAGGTGGACGACCGCGGACTGCTTAAGACAAACGAAAAGGGAGAGACCACGATGGAGGGAATTTTCGCCTCCGGGGACGTGGTGACGGGGGCAAAGACCGTCGTGGAAGCGGTAAAATATTCCAAAATGATTGCGGACGCGATGGACGAATATGTGAAAAGTAAAACGTGCATTTGACACCCGAATCCCGCAAAAAAAAGAATCCTGCCGCACAGCAGGATTCTTTTTTCGGCGGCAGCATTCTTCCGCCCTCCTGTCAATCTTCTCCGTCCTCTTCATCGGCGATTGCCGCGGCCGTGCCTGACACGGCAGACACTACCGCAATCACGGCAGCAATGATTACCAGTAAAATTAAAGCTCCGAGAAAAATCAATAATCCGCTCTCTGTCATACCTTCTATCTCCTACCATTCGTCAATCTCAGGATGCATACGCCTCCCAGCCGATACACTACGGCAAGTATAGCATACTCCGCCCGATATTTCCAGTATTTTTCAGACAGCCCAATTTTATTCGTAACAGATTATCTATCCCTTCACGCTTCCCAGCGCCACCCCCTGTACGATATGCTTTGACAGGATAAGATAAACAATGATCACGGGGAAGATAGAAAAGGCAATCATCACATACACCTGCCCCATATCGAATTTCAGCCAGTCTGCCGCACGAAGCTGTGCGATCAGAATCGGCAGCGTTTTTTTCCTGTCTTCATGCAGAATCAACGCCGGAGTAAAGTAGTTGTTCCAGCTGCTGACAAAGGTAAAAATTGCCTGCACGGCGATTGCCGGCTTCATCAGCGGAAGTACGATGGCATTGAAGGTGCGGAACTCCCCGGAGCCGTCAATCCGGGCAGCCTCGATCAAAGACAGCGGCAGTGTGCTCTCCATATACTGTTTCATGTAAAAGAATGTAACCGGCGCCGCAATCGTCGGCACGATCAGAGGAATAAACGAATCCTCCAGCCCCATATCAGACACCAGGTTGATAAAGCCGAGCGCCGTCACCTGGGTCGGGATCATCATAACCATCAGGATAAACGGATAAATAAATTTTTTGAGCCGAAATTCATAGGCATGGATCGCGTAAGCTGTCATCGTGGAAAAATAAACGCTCAGCACGGCACTCGCCGACGAGACAATTAAGCTGTTGATAAGTCCGTTCCATACCGGAAGCGTCCCGTTTACAAGATTCGTCCAGTTCTCCAGCAGATGGGTGCTTGGCAGCAGGGTAAACCCTGCCTGCAATTCCCCGTTGGATCTTGTCGCATTGATAAACAAAATATAAAACCAGAACAGGCAAAAAAATGTAATAATGATCAGCACCACGTATGCAATGACCCTTCTGGCATGTAGCCCGATTCCCTTTTTCAGTCCCAGATTTTCATTCATCCCTCTCACCCCTTTCTCTTATCATTTCCGGTCACCTTAAATACAATCAGGCTTAAGATGCCGGTGATAATAAACAGGATTACGGACAGAGCTCCCGCCATACCATAATTCTTACTGTACAAATGCTTATTCAGGAACATAATCAGCGTCATTGTGGAGCGCATCGGGTCTCCGGTTCCGTTTGTCAGAATCTGCGGCACATCAAACAGCTGCAGACCGCCGATTAAGGAGGTAATCACCACATACACCAGAATCGGGCGCAGCAGCGGCAGCGTAATCCGGAAAAATACCTGCGCGGATGTCGCCCCGTCCACCTCAGCCGCCTCAAACAGCGACGTGTCGATTCCCATCATGCCCGCCATCAAAAGAATCGTCGTATTTCCAAACCACATCAGGCAGTTCATCAGAGCGATCAGCCCTCTTGCGCTTCCCGTATTGGAAAGGAATTTATACGGCTCATCGATAAACCCGATTTGCATCAGCAGAGAATTGATCGGTCCCCCATCGGAAAACAGGGTAAAAAACAGCATAGAAAACGCGGATGCCATAATCAGGTTCGGCAGATAAATCACAGTTTTAAAAAACCTTGCTCCCTTCAGCTTGAGCCTCACATCTGAAAACCACGCGCCCAACAATAATGACAGGATGATCTGCGGTATAAAGCACATAATCCACAGCACCATGGTATTTTTCGCATAAACCCAGATGTCGCCTTCCGAAAACAGCTTTTTATAATTTTCCAGCCCCACAAAGTTCGGACCAATCTGCGTCAGTCCCGACATATAATTTTCAAAAAAGCTGTTATATATCGTATTCACCAGCGGGATAAGCTGAAATACCACATACACCAGAATAAACGGAAGCAAAAAGATGTACCCCCATTTATTATATCTGACCACCTTTCCTTTGCTTTTCCTCATATCTATCTGACCTCTTTCTTTCTGCCGGCGCCAAAACCGCTGAACAGAAATATTTCTGAATTTTCCATGTGACAAAATAAGCCCCGCCCGCCTCCCTTACGGTACGGCAGGCGAGGCTTTCTTTTTGATCTCCTAATCGTCTGCGTTACTTATTTAATATGTGAGCTCCGGGTATTTCTCCACAACTGCCTTGTAGAACAGATCCAGCGCTCCGTCCAGATCGGTGCTGCCCTCGAAGTAATTCTTCATCGCATTCTGGAATTCCTCATTGCAGCCCTGGTCATATGCGGAAAGGTTGCTCAGATCAAGATTCTCAACACCTGCGCAATAAATGCCGAGAGGATTCTGTCCGCCGAGAATCTGGCTGGAATAGCTCGTATCTTCTGCCATTGCTTCCATAACCGGCTTATTGTTTACAAAATCATCATCATCCACAACGATTTCTTTCATAATGTCCTCGTTGGTTGTCATCTGAAGCATAATATCCTTTACCAGGCTTGCATTATCGGTTCCCGCTGCCGCGCAAATCCAGGTTCCTCCCCAGAAGAAGCCCTGCGGTCCCTCGGTTGCTCCCCAGCCGCCCTGATTTCCGATACTTCCCTCGGTATCCGCAGCCATGCTGAAGTTTACAAGCCATGCCGGCCCAAAGTAGCAGAATACCTTTCCTTCCGGATAAAAGCCCTTGCTCCAGTCGTCGCTCCAAAGCTCATGCGTTCCCGTCTCTCCCGCATCTACCAGTTCCTTGGAATCTTCTACCCACTGCATGATGTTGTCGTCGATATTAATCTTGCCGTCCTCAACCCATTTCGAGGTTACGTTATTCGAATAAACACGGTAGGTATCATTCACGGAGGATGTCATCTGATAACCCGCGGCATAGGCAAGCGCTGCCGTCTGGTTAAACTTATCCCAGGTGTCTACATAGGTCTGCACCTCCGCGGGGTCATCCGTTCCGAGAATCTCCTTTGCGGCCTCACGGCTATAGAACATAACGCCCGGGCAGCCCTGCCAGGAAACACCCTTTAACACACCGTTGGAATCGGTTACAATGTCCTTCGTGTACTGATACTGGTTTGCAAGATCATCGTCGGTAATTCCCAGATCGCTGACTGCCATGGTGTATTCGGTGTCAACATATTTTAACGCGTAATCGGCTTCCACCAAAAAGATATCAATTTTATCGTCTGCCGCCGCGTCCGCCTGCTTTAACAGCGTTGCGTCCAGATTGTTCTGATATGCGTTATCATCATTCGGCGTGATATTCCACTTTACGGTAACGTCGCCAATCGTACCTGTGGTAGCATCCACCTCCGTATAATCCGGATAGTGGTCTGTAATACGGCTTTTAAATTCTTCGTTCCAGCAGTAAATGTTCAAAACGCTGCCCTCATCCGACGACGCATCCGCGCTCTCATCCGCAGCGGGTGTTTCCTCCGCTGCAGTATCGGCAGCCGCACCGTCCTCTGCCGCTGCGCCTTTATCCGCAGCCGCGTTTGTGCTTGTGTTATTTCCGCAGCCTGCCATCATAGTTACTGCCATTGCCGTGCAAAGAATTGCACTCACGATTTTCTTTTTCATAGAAAACCCTCCTTCTTAATACTTGTTAAAAATAGTAATGGATTGGAATTCATGCCCGCATATTCCGCCTGCATTTCTGCAAAAATGCCGGACACCTAACAGTTGATGCGTCCAACGGACTGCCCCTGCACTAAAATTCCTTCTATAACGACTCTCTCAATGAGAGTTGTTCGCGGTCTTTCAATAGAACTGATCAGCCTTTTTGCCGCCTCTCCCCCGATCAGCTCCGTATCCTGCCGGATCGTCGTAAGCCTCGGATGTAAAAGCTGCGACATCCTTGTGCCGTCATAGCCCGCAATGGAAATATCTTTCGGAATCCGAAGCCCCATTTCTATAATGACATTCCTTCCCCCGATCAGGGATGTGTCGTCGGGATAGATAATGCAGGACGGCGGGTCCTTCAGATTTAAAAGTTCCCTGGTCTGTATTTCCGCCCCCTTCGTCTCCAGATAATCCGCCGTGCGGATATATTCATCCGGCACCGCAAGGCCGAGTTCATCCATCGTCCGATAAAAGCTGGCAAGACGGTCCTTTGTAACATAGGAAGCCTTCTGCCCGTGAATGTATGCAATTTTCCGGTGTCCCTGCCCGTATATGTATTTGACAAGGTCTTCCATCCCCTGAATGTTGTTCGAGCAGACTGCCGTACAGTTATGATGTACATAGTCAATGGTCACAACCGGGATGGTCCCATTCATCAGTTCCATGACGTCCGGGTCGTTAAAATCCGCGCAGACAATTGCAACTCCCTCAAAATTCCGGTATCTGCAATGCTCATAGTAGGACATCTTCCGATTTTCAAAGCAGGTATTGATAAAGGTAATATCATAACCCTGCTTTTCAGCCTGAACCTTCAGTCCGTTTAAGACTCCCGAAAAGTACTCATGGGTCAGTCCGCTTCCCGCTTCCTCCTCAAAAAGCACTCCTATATTATAGGAACGGTTTGTCTTAAGAGCCCTTGCCGCCGCATTCGGAAAATATCCGAGCGCTTCCGCCGTCTTTTTTATCCGACTCTTTGTCTCCTCACTGATATCCTTCTGGTTATTTAAAGCCTTGCTTACGGTGGCAGTCGATACGCCGCATTTCTCCGCAATCGTTTTTAAAGATACCATGAGATCCTCCAGCCTGTTTTCGAAAACGAGATGTTTCGTTTATTTCTTAATCGTTTTCGTACTTTTACTATATTCCTTGTCACTGCAAAATGCAACCTGTTTTTGTCATTTCGTCGTGTTTAACACTTTTTTGCATGAATTTTTGTGCATATTTACATTAATAATTACACTTTTTCTCTGTTTTTATGGTACTTTTTGCTTATTTCTTATACGTTTTCGTAAATTACAATGATTTTCGGTTCTCAATCCTGCTTTCGTTGTTTTCCCCGATATCACCCCACTGTTTTTGTTCAATCTGCTATTTTTGCATATATTTCAGTTTTTTGGTTGATTTTTCACTTTTTCAATTATATACTTCTATTTAGAAATTCGTTACTTAATCGTTTTCGAAACAGTACTTATCGTAACAAAAAGCAAACGGAGGAATTTAATATGAAATTCGGTCATTTTGACGACGCAAAAAAAGAGTACGTCATCACCTCACCAAAAACACCGCTGCCCTGGATCAATTATCTCGGCTCGGAAAATTTCTTTTCCCTGATTTCCAACACCTGCGGCGGCTACAGCTTCTATAAGGATGCAAAGCTGCTGCGGCTGACCAGATACCGCTACAACAATGTACCTTTGGACAGCAACGGCCATTACTACTATATTAAGGACGGCGATACCGTCTGGAACCCGGGCTTTATGCCCTCAAAGACACCGCTGGACTCCTACTGCTGCCGTCATGGGATGGGTTACTCCGTATTTTGCGGCAGCAAAAACAAGCTTGCGGCAGAACTGACCTCCTTTGTCCCGGTCGGTGAAAACTGTGAGGTCGGAAAGCTCACGCTGACGAACGAGGGGACCTCTGAAAAACGTTTTTCCGTTTTTTCTTATGTGGAGTTCTGCCTTTGGAACGCAATGGACGATATGACAAACTTTCAGCGCAATTTTTCAACCGGGGAGGTTGAAATCCACGGCTCGGCCATTTATCACAAGACGGAATACCGGGAGCGCAGGAATCATTATGCCGTCTATGCGGTCAACGCTCCGATCGCCGGCTTTGATACGGACCGCGACTCTTTCCTCGGAGCCTACGGTGAAAATTCCGCCCCCGAGGCTGTCGTAAACGGCTGCTTAACAAATTCCGTCGCGAGCGGCTGGGCGCCGATTGGCTCTCATCAGTTAGACGTCACCCTGGCTGCCGGGGAAACCAAAACCTTTGTCTTTGTTCTGGGCTATGTTGAGAACCCCGCGGACGAAAAATGGGTCGGACGCGCCGAGGACGGCGTCATCAACCGCAGACGTGCCGAGGAGCTTTTGTCCCGCTTCGACACGGCCGAAAAGGCGGACGCCGCGCTGGCCAGATTAAAGGAATACTGGGACGGACTGCTCTCCCACTTCACGGTTTCCTCCGGCGAGGAAAAGCTGGACCGCATGGTAAATACCTGGCACCAGTATCAGTGCATGGTCACCTTTAACATGAGCCGCTCCGCCTCCTATTTTGAGTCCGGTATCGGGCGCGGCATGGGTTTCCGTGATTCCTGCCAGGATCTTTTGGGCTTTGTGCATCTGATTCCCGACCGCGCAAGGGAACGGCTCCTTGATATTGCCGCGACCCAGTTTGAGGACGGCAGCGCCTATCACCAGTACCAGCCTCTGACGAAAAAGGGAAATTCCGACATCGGAAGCGGCTTTAATGACGACCCGCTCTGGCTGATTGCCGGCGCTGCCGCCTACATCAAAGAAACCGGGGATTACACCATCCTGGACGAAATGACTCCCTTCGACAGCGACGTTACCAAAGCGGCGCCCTTTATGGAGCATCTGCGCCGCTCCTTCCACTATACGATGGAGCACCTGGGGCCTCACGGACTGCCGTTGATCGGACGCGCGGACTGGAATGACTGCCTGAATCTGAACTGCTTCTCGACGGAGCCGGGCGAATCCTTCCAGACCTTCGGTCCCTCCGAGGGGCCGAACGCCGAATCCGTATTTATCGCCGGTATGTTTGTCCGCTACGGCAGGGATTATGCAGCGATTTGCAGCCACCGTGGGCTGGACGAGGAGGCGTCCCTCGCGAAAAAGGCAATTGCCGAAATGGAGCAGACCGTCCTTTCCGCCGGCTGGGACGGCGAATGGTTCCTGCGCGCCTATGACCATTACCAGAACAAGGTAGGCTCAAAGGAATGTGAGGACGGAAAGATTTTTATCGAGCCGCAGGGCTTCTGGGTCATGGCGGGTATCGGCCGGGGCGAAGGCTGCTGCCAAAAGGCAATGGAATCGGTGGAAAAATATCTGGATACCGAATACGGCATTGTCCTGCTGCAGCCCCCCTACCACCGCTACCACGTGGAGCTCGGGGAAATCTCGTCCTATCCGCCCGGATACAAGGAAAACGCGGGAATTTTCTGCCACAATAATCCCTGGATTTCCATTGCGGAAACTGTCATCGGCAGAGGAAACCGGGCATGGCAGGTTTACACCAGGACCTGTCCCGCCTACATTGAAGATATCAGTGAAATCCACCGCACGGAGCCGTATGTCTACTCCCAGATGATCGCAGGAAAGGACGCACCGAACTTCGGCGAGGCGAAAAACAGCTGGCTGACCGGAACCGCGGCCTGGACCTTCCTCGACGTCTCCCAGTATATCCTCGGCATCCGCCCCGACTATGACGGTCTTATCGTAGATCCCTGTATTCCTTCCACACTGGAGGGCTTTACAGCAAAACGTGACTTCCGCGGAGCGACCTATCATATCACCGTAAAGAATCCGAGGCATGTACAAAAGGGTGTCGTATCCGTAAAAGTCGATGGAAAGCCCGTTGACGGCAGTCTGATCTCCCCCGCCCCCGAGGGAAGCAGCGTAGAGGCTGAGGTTCTCATGGGCTGATGCTTCAGCAAAGGCTTTTTCAAGCGGAACCGGAGTGATGAAAGTCATGCCGGTTCCATTTATTTTCTGTAAAAACTACATTCTCTTTTCGAAAACCGTAACTTGCGTTATAATAGTGTATATATTTTTACAGAGAGACCCCGAAAGCACAGGCCCCTTTCCTGATGCTTTTTGGAAAGGAACCGCAGGACATGAAAAAAGAAAAAATATTTCACTGGCATAAAAGCATATTCCTGACAACTGTTCTTATTTTTCTGCTGGGCGCTGCTTCCTACTTCATGGCAAGCCATATCAACCAGCTTGAGGAAGACGATTGTTTCGACAACCTGCACGACGCTGTCGAAACACTTTCCAATGACATTAACGCCTGCATCGAACGCGACCGCTCCATACTGCGGACCATTGCAAATATCATCGCCGAATACGATGAGCTCGACCCCGCGCGTATAAAAAGCCTGCTTGCCTCCTATGACTCCCAGAGTATGCTTTCACAGCTTGGCGTTCTATTTCCCGACAATACTGTGCTGCTTGAGGACGGAACCTCGATAAATGCGGACGGCATCCTTTCCTTTTCGGACGAGGCAGCTTTGGGAGAGCATATCACCGATGAGGAAGATTCGCTTTTGGAATCCGATCTTCTTGTACTGCGCAATTACGTGCCTGTCATCCAAAACGGACAGACTGTCGCCATGCTTTACGGCACCATATCCCTCGACACGCTTCCGGACCTCTGGAACCATCCCTCCATTTATGACGGACGCGCCGCTATTTATCTGATTAACGCCGATAACGGAAACTTTCTGGTCGACACCTGGCACAAGACCCTGGGCAATATCTACGACCTGGGACAGCGCGAAATGAAAAAAGGCTATCATCCGGAGCAGCTCACAGACGACCTCGCCGCAGGAAAATCCGGACACGTTGTTTTTGTCTCCAAAACCGTAGGGGAATACCTTTACTTTTATTACGAGCCGATTTCCGTCAATAACTGGACGCTCGCGCTCTCCGTACCGGAAAGCATAGCCTTCGCAAGGGCGGACGCCGTCAAACAGCTTCTCTATTATTTTGCGGCCTTTGAGTGCGTCTGCTTTGTCCTTTATTTTATATGGATGTTCTTTTATATCAAGCGTGAGGCGTACGACAAACAAAAGCGGGTGGAATTTATCAGTTATATCCACGATGTAGAAAAGACTTTGTTTACCGCCCATCAGAAAAACGAAAATATCAAATCGGCTCTGAAACGAATCGGAGACATGACGACTGCCCGAACCGTATTTTTCAAGATTTATGCGGAAGACAGGGTTTATTGCTGGAATGAAAATGATACCATGTCTGTCGATATTCGCACTCTTCCGGACGGAAACGGATTGTTTACGGACATCCCGGGCGCGAAAAAAAATCTTATGGCAATCCAGATCACCGATGTGGACGACAAACCGATTGGCTGCCTGGGCGCATACAATATGAAGCACAGCTGGTCTTCCACCGAGCTGCTCGATGCCGTAGCTCTCAGCTTTTCCATGCTTTATCATAATATGCGTTCCTTTTCCATTATTCAGAAAATGGGGACGACCGATACCTTAACCGGGCTTTTGAACCGCAACAGCTTCGAACTGCGTCTGGATGAGTACCAACTGAATCCCCCGGATGCCCTGACCTGTATTTATGCGGATGTAAACGGACTTCATGATATGAATAACACACAGGGCCATAAGGCCGGGGACGAAATGCTTCGCTTTATCGGCGGCGCGATGCAGAAGCAGTTTGGCAGCTCCTGTACCTACCGCATCGGCGGCGATGAATTTCTTGCTTTTACAGACGATAAAACCCCGGACGCCATCGAAGACAGTATCCTTCATATCAAACAGCTCCTGAAACAGCGCGGCTACCATGCTTCCTTCGGGGTGGAGCGGCTGCAGGGCGGCGGTACCGTAGATGAGCTGATTAAGGCAGCCGAACAGAAAATGTACCGGGAAAAACGGAGTTATTATGAAAAGCTCGGAATACCTGCCCGCATTGATGCTGATTAAACGTGCGCCGCCAGGCGCACCACAATAAAAAACGGATCATCGAGGAATCCCCGATCATCCGTTTTTTGTTTTCATTTTCTTTCTCTGCTTAATTTGCACTCACAATTCCGTTGTCGCAGTCCAATTCCACATAGGCGCTGGATTTGAGTACGGAAACCGCGTTTCTTGCCCCAATCAGAACCGGAATATCCAGGCTTAAGCCGGCAATCGCCGCATGGCAGCTCTCGCTGTCCGCCTCGACGATCAGTCCCGATGCCTGACGCATCTGCTCCATCATACGGTTGTTGGTATCGGTCGCCACAATAATATCTCCCACCTTGAAATTCTTAAGGTCTTCCTCACTATGGCACACGCAGAGATTTGCCAGCACCTTCTTCGTGTTGATTCCTTTTCCCTGTATCAGGATGTGTCCGGCAACCTGAACCTTAATCATGTTTGTTGTGCCGGAAACCCCGAGCGGTACGCCGGCAGTCAGGACTACCACTTCCCCTTTGGAAATAATGCCCGCTCCCTCCGCTGCGTCCACGGCATAATCAAACAATTCCTCCGCCTGCGTCTTTTCCTCGATCAAAAGCGGAATAACACCCCAGGAGAGCGCAAGCTGACGGTAAATCTTGTCGGTCAGGCAGCCGCCCACAATCGGACAGCTCGGGCGGTATTTGGAAATCATCCTCGCGGTGCGTCCGGATTTTGTCACGGTGATAATTGCCGCCGCATTTAAATCTGCCGCCATCGTGCAGGTCGCATGGGAAATCGCATTGGTAACGTCAGGATTGCTCATCATTTTGCGCATCCGAAATCTCTGGAGATAGTTAATATCCTGCTCCGTGCGGATCGCAATGCGGACCATCGTCTTTAACGCCTCGACCGGATAATGCCCCGCCGCGGTCTCACCGGAAAGCATAATCGCGCTCGTGCCGTCGTAAATCGCGTTGGCAACGTCGGTAGCCTCCGCCCTCGTCGGACGCGGGTGCTTCATCATGGAATCAAGCATCTGTGTCGCCGTAATAACCTTCTTTCCGGCATTGCACACTTTCTTGATAATCATCTTCTGGATAACCGGAACGTCCTCGAGCGGAATTTCAACGCCCATATCTCCGCGGGCAACCATGATGCCGTCGGACACGCGGATAATATCGTCGATATTCTGCACACCCTGCATATTTTCAATCTTGGCGATGATATTGATATCCTCTCCGCCGTGTTTCTGAAGAATCTTGCGGATAGCAAGCACATCATCCGCCGTGCGCACAAAGGACGCCGCGATAAAATCGTAGTCGTTTTCGATTGCAAACAGAAGGTCACTGTAATCCTTTTCACTGATGTAGGGCATAGAGAGCTCCACATTCGGAACGTTGACTCCCTTCTTGTTGGAAACCGGGCCGCCGTTTGTTACGCGGCACACAATATCCATCGGCACCTTACCGTCCTTGTCCGGTTTTGCTCCCTGCACCGGACGGATACTCGTTACCTCCATGCCAATCAATCCGTCATCAATCAAAATACGGTTGCCCGGACGGATGTCGTTCGGCAGATTTTTATAGGTGATGGAAACTCTGGACGCGTCTCCCATAATTTCCTCTGTTGTCAAAGTAAAGGTCTGTCCGTCCGTAAGCTCCGCCTTTCCTTCCGCGAACTCCATCAGGCGGATTTCCGGTCCCTTGGTATCCAGCAAAGCCGCAACCGGGCGCTTTAATTCCTCACGCAGCCTGCGCAGCATCACAAGCCGCCCCATCTGCTCCTCATGGGAACCGTGAGAGAAGTTAAAACGAGCAACGTCCATTCCCTCCTCAATCAGTTTTCTCAATACCTTTTCGTCATCCGTAGCAGGACCCAACGTACAAACAATTTTCGTCTTTCTAAACATCTTTCTTCCTCGTAACTATTCATTTTCAGCTTATTCTTTTCGCAGCGCTCCGGCACAGGCTTCTTCCCCGCAGGGCAGGCGCCGTACCACCCGGGTGCTTTCCTCTGTCAAAAGGATACCCGAATTTTCTATTTTGTAATCATGGTTCCCGGTCCCCCGCTTACATGAGAGCCATCCTTATTAAGCTTTGTGATAAGGACGGACTTAATTGCGGAATCACCGATAAAGTCGACCGCAGCCTGAATCTTCGGGAGCATATCGCCCTCGCCGAACTGCCCCTGCGCCATGTATTCCTTCGCCTCCGCGACGGTCATTGCCGCAAGCGGCTTTTCATTTTCCGTTCCGAAGTTTAAGCATACATTATCCACGCTTGTGAGTATCACCAGCATATCGGCATCCAAAAGCTCCGCAAGCTTTCCGGCTGCCAGATCCTTCTCGATCACGGCACTCGCGCCCTTTAAATTGTTATCCTGTGCAAGCACAGGAATTCCGCCGCCTCCGCAGGCAACCACAATCTGGTCCGCATCCAGCAGCGCGCGCACCGCGTCAATCTCCACAATATCCATCGGCTTTGGAGCCGCAACGATGCGGCGGTAACCGCCGTCTGCCGGAACCACATGGTTTCCCTTTTTCTCCTCTGCCTCCGCTTCCTCCGCAGTCATCACACGCCCGATAATCTTGCTCGGCTTATAAAAAGCCTCGTCATACGGGTCTACAACCACCTGCGTCAAAACGGTAGAGACCGTCTTGTAAATGCCTTTATTCAAAAGCTCCGCCCGGATCGCGTTCTGCAAATCGTAGCCGATATAGCCCTGGCTCATCGCGGAGCACACCGACATCGGCGTCGCGGTATACTCGGGATATAATCTGCAGAATTCGTTCATGGCAGTGTGTATCATACCCACCTGCGGGCCGTTGCTGTGAGTGATGACAACCTGATAATCCTCACGGATAAAATCTGCAACCGCCTTTGCGGTGCGCTTTGTGGCTTCCTTCTGCTCCGGCAGCGTCGTACCAAGCGCCTCATGTCCAAGCGCTATGACAATCTTTTTTTTCTTCATTGCTACTCTCCATTCCTCCGATGCTGACATTGTTTCCATATTTCTTCCGGCAAAACGCTGCCGGCCTTTTTTCCCACTATTTCTATTCTATCATGAACCCCACACGGGCGCAATGTTAAACTCGTGTGTAAAACGCTAAAGTTTTGTACAAAAAATACCCCCGGCCGCCGGAGTTGCTTTCCTTTCTCCGGGCTGCCGGGGGCTGCCGTCTTACCTTTCTTATGCTTCCTCTGGCAGCACCAAAGCGTCAATGCGCGCCCAGATTTCATCCCGGCCCTGCTTTGTCTCTGCGGAAAACGGAATAATCTCTGTTCCGGGCTCTACCTTAAGCCCCTCGCGTATTGCCTTAAGCTGCTTTTGAAGCTGGCTGCGCTTGATTTTATCCAGCTTTGTCGCTATGATAATCGGCGCAAAGCCCTGATACACCATCCACTCGTACATCATTTTATCGTTGGCGGAAGGATCGTGGCGAATGTCAATCAAAAGAAATACTGCCTTTAATTTTTTGGAGGAATGAAGATAATTTTCAATCATCTTCCCCCACTTCGCCTTGACCTCCTCCGAGGCCTTCGCGTAACCGTAGCCCGGCAAATCCACAAGATACATGGCGTCATTGATATTATAAAAATTAATCGTCTGCGTCTTTCCGGGCTGCGCCGAGGTGCGCGCCAGAGATTTCCGGTTCATCAGCGCGTTAATTAACGATGACTTACCGACGTTTGATTTTCCGGCAAACGCCACTTCATTGTATGGATTGTCCGGAAGTTTGCTTGTAATACCGCAGACGGTTTCCAGATTTACATTTTTTATCACCATGCCTGTTTCTCCTGACCCGTTATTTTACAAAAGCCGTTTCGAGGACATCCCGCATACTCTCCACAAAGACGAGCTTTAAGCCCTTCTTGATTTCCTCCTGGATTTCCTCAACGTCCTTTTCATTTTTCTTCGGCACACAGACCGTACTGATTCCGGCATTTTTTGCGGCCAAAAGCTTTTCCTTCAGTCCTCCGATCGGAAGCACCCGGCCACGCAGCGTAATCTCCCCTGTCATCGCTACATCCGCGTATACCGGGGTTTTCGTGATGGCGGAAAGCATCGCCGTCGCCATCGTAATTCCGGCGGACGGCCCGTCTTTGGGCACGGCCCCCTCCGGAATATGGATGTGTATATCGTTCTCCTGGAAAAATTTCTTCGGGATCTGATATTCCCCGCTGACAGAACGGATATAGCTTAAGCCTGCCTGCGCGGATTCCTTCATCACCTCGCCAAGCTGCCCGGTCAGCTGGATTTCTCCTTTTCCCGGCATAATATTGACTTCGATTTCCAGCGTATCGCCTCCGACGCTTGTCCATGCCAGTCCCCGGACAATTCCGACCTCATCCGTATCATTTTTCCGGTCAAAGGTGTATTTTTCTTTGCCGAGGTATTTTTCGATGTTCTGCTCTGTCACCTTGACGCGCTTTTTGCCCGATTCGTAGACCTCTCTGGCTGCCTTCCGCGCGATTTCCCCAAGCTTTCGCTCGAGGTTCCGCACTCCGGCCTCCCTGGTATAGCCCCGGATAATTTTTCCCAGCGCCTTATCGCTGACGGTAAGCTGCTCCGGTTTTAAGCCGTTGCGCTCCCTGACCTTCGCCAGAAGATGCTCCTTTGCGATGTGTGCCTTTTCATTCTCCGTATAGCTCGTGACCTCGATCAGCTCCATGCGGTCCAAAAGCGGACGCGGTATATCCTGTACGGAGTTTGCCGTCGCGATAAACAGCACTTCGGATAAATCGATCGGCAGCTCAACGTAATGGTCGCGGAATTTATTATTCTGCTCCGAATCCAGCACCTCCAACAGTGCGGAGGACGTGTCCCCCTTGTAGTCGCTGCTCACCTTGTCAATCTCGTCCAAAAGCATCAGTGGGTTTTTCACCCCGGCGCTCCGCAGCCCGTTTACAATTCGTCCCGGCATTGCACCGACGTAGGTTTTGCGGTGACCGCGGATTTCCGCTTCGTCCCTGACGCCGCCCAGGCAGATGCGGACGTATTTTTTATCCAGCGCCCGCGCCACGGAACGCGCGATACTCGTCTTGCCGGTTCCCGGCGGCCCGACAAGACAGATAATAGGGCTCTCGCCCTTCTTCGTCAGATTGCGCACGGCCAGAAATTCCAGCATGCGCTCCTTGACCTTTTTTAGCCCGTAATGGTCTTCGTTTAAGATGCGCTCGGCATTTTTAATGTCTTTATTGTCGCGGGACTTTTTATTCCACGGCAGCTCCAGCAGCGTTTCGATATAGCCGCGGCTGACAGCGCTCTCCGAGGAGCTTGCGCTGATATTCTTAAAGCGGATAATCTCTTTTTTGATTTTTTCTTTTACTTCCTCATCCGCCTCAAGCTTCCCGAGGCTCTCCATGTAAGCGTCGGCATCGGACTCCGTATTGTCCTCTCCGAGTTCCTCACGAATGAGCTTCATCTGCTCGCGCAGTATATATTCTTTCTGGTTGCGCTCTACACGCTCCTTGACCTTTGCCTGAAAATCGTTCTTAAGCGCAATAATCTCAATTTCCTTCAGCAGCAGCGCCATAAGCACCTCATAGCGCTCTGTCAGGGAAACCGCGTCCAGGATTTTCTGTTTTTCCTCATAGGGAAACGGGAGGTTATTCGCAAGCTGGTCCATCATCTTTTCCAGATTGGTCTCCTCGTAAATCTGCCGCCTGAGCTCCCCGCCCACCCGCTGATTTACCGTGACGTATTTTGCAAACGTCTCCTGGATGCTGCGGACCATAGCCTCCTTTGCCTCCTCGGGCAGTCCTTCGTCCACCTCCGCGTCAAAACGGATGACCTCCGCCAGCAGGTAATCTGGATTATCCAGAAATGACGACAATTCCGCCCGTTCGATTCCCTCCACCAAAATTCTTACGATATTATTTTGCAGCTTAATTACCTGCCGAACCTCCGCGATAATTCCGATTTTGTACAAATCCTCAACGGACGGCTCCTCCTGCTCCACATCTCTCTGCGCCACAAGAAAAATCTTCTGCTCGTCCATCATGCTTGCTTCGACCGCCTTGATGGATTTCTCACGGCTCACGTCAAAATGGGCAATCATTCCCGGCAGAATGACCATGCCGCGGAGCGCAACCGCAGGTATTCTCACAATCATTGTATCCAAATTATTGTTCCTCTATTTTTTTGAGTTCCTGTTGTTCGATCGCCAGCTTTTCCTCCACCATATCTTTCGTAATACGGCATCTGGAAATGGTTTCGTCGGAGGGAATATGGTACATCAGGTCAAGCGTCACTGCCTCCATAATCGCACGAAGCCCTCTGGCTCCGGTCTTTCTCTCCAGCGCCTTGTCGGCAATGGCCTCTAACGCCTCCCGGTCAAATTCCAGCGCAACCCCGTCCAGTTCAAACAGCTTCTCATACTGTTTGGTAAGAGCGTTTTTCGGCTCCTGCAAAATCCGAAGCAGCGCCTCCTTATCAAGCATATCCAAAGAAACCGTCACCGGCACACGTCCGATAAACTCCGGTATGAGTCCGAACTTCACAAAATCCTGCGGCAGCGCGTGTTTTAACACATCGCCGATATTGTATTCACTGCGGTCTCTGATGTCCGCATTAAAGCCGATGGTTTTCTGGTCCATTCTCGTCTCGATGATTTTCTCCAGCCCGTCGAAGGCTCCGCCGCAGATAAACAGGATATTGGTCGTGTCAATCTGAATCAACTCCTGCTGCGGATGCTTTCTTCCGCCCTGCGGGGGTACGGAGGCAATCGTTCCCTCCAAAATCTTTAACAGCGCCTGCTGTACACCCTCGCCGGAAACGTCCCTGGTAATCGAAACGTTCTCTGATTTCTTGGAAATTTTATCAATCTCGTCGATATAAATAATCCCATGCTGCGCACGCTCGATATTGTAATCCGCCGCCTGAATGATTTTCAGCAGAATGTTTTCCACATCCTCACCGACATACCCCGCCTCCGTCAGCGTGGTGGCGTCCGCAATCGCAAACGGCACGTTCAGCACCCTTGCCAGCGTCTGCGCCAGAAGCGTTTTTCCCGAGCCGGTGGGACCCAGCATCAGGATATTGCTTTTCTGCAGTTCCACCCCAAGGTCGCCGCCCGCCATAATGCGTTTGTAGTGGTTGTATACAGCCACGGACAGAACCTTTTTCGCCTGGTCCTGCCCAATGACATAATCATCGAGAAACGCCTTAAGTTCCTCCGGCTTTAACAGATTAATCTGCTCCATACCGGTGCCCTCATCAGCTACGTCCTCGTTTTCTAATTCTTCCTCAATAATTTCCGCGCAGATATCCACACATTCATCGCAGATATACGCGCCGTTTGGGCCCGCAATCAGCTTGCGCACCTGGTCCTGTGATTTTCCGCAAAAGGAACAACGGAATTTTTCGTCACTTCTTCCTGCCATAATCCCTGTTTCTCCGTATTCTATCGATTTGTTATGACGCTGTCAATCAGGCCATATTCCTTTGCTTCTTCCGCAGACATATAGTAATCCCTCTCCGTGTCTGCCGCAACGACATCATATGGCTTTCCTGTGTTTGCAGCGAGAATTTCATTCAATTTCTTCTTGGTCTTTAAGATATTTTCCGCCGCGATCTGGATTTCTGTCGCCTGTCCCTTTGCACCGCCGGACGGCTGATGAATCATGATTTCCGCATTCGGGAGCGCAAGGCGCTTACCCTTCGTGCCGCCTGCCAGCAAAAACGCACCCATGCTCGCCGCAAGGCCGATACAGATGGTAGATACATCGCATTTGATATACTGCATGGTGTCATAGATTGCCATTCCGGCAGTTACCATTCCTCCCGGAGAATTGATATATAACTGAATATCCTTTCCCGGATCCTCGGATTCGAGAAACAGAAGCTGTGCTACCACAAGGCTTGCCGTCGTCTCGTTTACTTCCTCTCCAAGAAAAATAATTCTGTCTTTTAACAGGCGGGAATAAATATCATAGCTCCGCTCTCCTCTGCTGGTCTGCTCAATGACGTAAGGTACTAAACTCATATATTTTTCCTCCATTCCGCCCGAAGGCTCTTTATTTATAAAATTTTAACAATTACTCGTAAGCTTAAACAGACCGGCCCGTTTGAGCCAGTCTGTCTGCATTTCCTACTGTTCTAAAGCTGCCGGAGCTTATTCTTCCGCTGCTCCGTTTTCCTCAGCTTCTTTTTCCTTCTTTGTCTTTGCCTTTGCTCTCTCTTTTACGTTCTCCATGATTAAGTCTACTGCCTTTGTCACAGAAATATCTCTCTTCATGGATTCCTTCTCAGCGTCACCCATGTACTCTTTGAGCTTGTCGGCTTCCATTCCGTATGCCTTTGCCATCTTCTCGATTTCCGCGTCGATTTCCTCGTCGCTTACCTGGATGTTCTCATCCTTCGCAATCTGCTCTAACACAAGGCTGCTCTTGATACGGGTCTCCGCCTCCGGGCGAACCTGCTCTTTTAATTTGTCAAGCGTGAGTCCTGAGAACTGCATGTACTGCTCCATGGAAAGTCCGCTCTGCGCGATTCTCTGTGCAAATTCATTGACCATGTTCTCGCACTGAGTGTCAATCATCGCCTCCGGAATCTCCATCTCGGATTTATCGATAATCTTCTGAATCGCCTCATCCTCTTTCGTGCGTTTTGCCTCGTCCTCTTTCTGAACCTCCAGACGCTTTCTCACATCCGCCTTATATTCCTCTAAGGTCTCAAACTCGGAAACATCCTGCGCGAACTCATCATTTAATTCCGGCAGCTCCTTCGCCTTAATCTCATGAATCTTAACTTTAAATACCGCCGGCTTTCCTGCAAGCTCCTCGGCCTGATATTTCTCCGGGAAGGTAACGTTAACCTCTACCTCATCCCCTGTATTCTTTCCGACAAGCTGATCCTCAAAAGTATCGATAAATGTGTGGGAGCCAATCTCAAGCGGATGATTCTCACCCTTGCCGCCCTCAAATGCAACGCCGTCCACAAAGCCTTCAAAATCAATCACCGCGGTATCACCGTTCTGAACCGGACGGTCGGTTACGGTCACAGTTCTGGAATTCTTCTGTCTCTCCTTCTCAAGCGCTTCTTCCACTTCCTCATCGGACACGGAGGTGTCAACCTTCGTTACCTGAACGCCAAGATATTTTCCGAGCTTCACTTCCGGACGTACGGCAACCTCCGCCGTGAAAATAAACGGCTTGCCCGCCTCTATCTGTACCACGTCGATCGTCGGTCTGGAAACAACATCCACACCGCTCTCGTCCAACGCCGTGCCGTAGTTCTCCTGAATGAGCGTATTCGCCGCATCTTCATAAAAAACTCCAGCCCCGTACATTTTCTCAATCATCTTTCTCGGAACCTTCCCCTTACGGAAGCCCGGAAGGCTGATTTTATTTTTCTCCTTCATATATGCAGCCTGAATCGCTTTTTCCACTTCCTCAGCCGCAACCTCAATGGTGAGCTTCGCCATGTTTTTTTCCAAATTTTCTACCTGTACACTCATGCTTACTTATTTCCTCCTTCATTATATATAAATACTGATGTACATTTTCCGTTGTTTCCGAATCTCCTGTGTCTGCCGCACACCCTGCTTTTCAAGGGTTATTATCTGCACCTCGGAAAAAAGGGCGTACTTCGACTATCGCAGTCATTTTAGGATTATAACATACTGTTTTGGAAAACACCAGCTTTTTTTTACGAAACGGACATTTTGCCCGGGTTTTACAGTTCATATTCTAACTGCCGGTCACACGGCTCTGCGTTTACATGCTCTTCATTCAGCTCCAACGCGTCCACGCAGCCCATCGCCGCATAAAATGCCTGCGTCTCCACTGCGGAGTGGGAGGAAATATATAATTTTTTTGCTCCGTGCTCCCCTGCCCATTCCGCAGCATGACGAAACAGCTCTTTTCCGATACCGCAGCCGCGCATATCCTCCGATACATGGATGCTTGTCAAATCAAGATATTCCCGCCCGGTTCCAAACAACTCCCCCTCCACCGATACAAAGCCTTTTAAAGCCCCGCCGCAAAACGCGGCGCACACCAGCCCGCCGGTACGGACGGTGTTTTTTAAGCAGACGACCAGAAACTGATAATCCTCGGCACTCCACTCGTCAATAAACGGTTCCTCCCGGACACACCAGGCTCCGTCGATGTTCCGCAGGCACCGGTTCACCACCTGTCTGCGGTGAAATTGCGCAAACAGCGGGACTTCGATTTCCTCCTCCGCCAGCTTGCGGTACTGTATTTCCTTTTCCTCTGCCAATCGAATCACTCTTCATTCCTCCCAAAACCTCCCGGAAGAACCGCAGAAATCCATCCTTTACAATGGCCTGATTCAGCACGTTATCTTCCAGATCATAAAAATGCTTCCCCGTTTTCCTATCGACAGAAAGGCTGTCGAGCGGAAACCCCGGCTCCCGCTGTGGGCGCGGTTTTACTGTGAGCAAAAACGGCTCGCTCGCCATATCCTCATCCATCGCCAGGTAAATATGCTCCTCATCCAGCACAAGGCAGATTGCATTTTTGTACTGCGCCCGCAAATCGCCGAACTGCTCCGCCAGCCCGGAATAATAACGGATCATTTCCTCATCGGAAAGACAGACTCCGTTTACCCGTCTGACATACACGCCCGGTTGCAGCTCCTGCGGCACATTTTCAAAATAAAGCCCCGAATCACAGGAAAATACAGGAATATGAAAGGCCCGGTAATAGCCGAGCGCCTTCTTTTTGGCATTTTCGAGCGGAGTCGCGCCGTCCTCCTCCACCTCGGGAGGCGTAACATCCAAATCACACAGTCCCACAATTTCAACCGGCAGCCCGCACAGACGCTGACGCATGGCCGCAAGCTTCGCCGTGTTTCCCGTACCGTAAAGCAGGCGCAGCTTCGCCGTTTCGTTGTCATATGCTTTTTCTTTCATATTTTTCACGCTTTCTCACTACTGCTGCCACTGGTCCGGAAGCTTTAATTTCTCCAACGGCGCAAAATGCTTATCGTACTCCTCCGTTTCCGCTTCCGTGATACGCTCAAATACCTCGGCCTCGAAAAATCTGCCGCCACGAAGCGTGCTTAAACCGCCTGTCCGCAGCTCAAGCCCCAGGAACGCATCGAAATTTTTTCCGTCCGCCGTTGTAATTCCGAACTGATCACAGGGGACGAACCCATACTTCGGGTAATACTGCGGCTCTCCCATAATAATAATTCCGGGATATCCTGCCTGCCTTGCAAGCCGCACCGATTTTTCCAGCAATTTTCCGCCGATTCCGGTTCCCTGATATTCCGGCGCCACACAGAGGGGACCGAAGGTCAGTACCTTGGTCTCCGCTTCTTCCGTTTTCACCGTGGATTTGGAATACCAGATACCGCCTGCGATTCGCCCTTCGATTTCCGCAACCATGGAAAACTCCGGTACAAACGCCGCGTCCCCACGCAGACAATGCAAAACATAATGCTCATTGCAGCCCGGCACATATTTATTCCAGAATGCCCGTCTTGTCATCTCCTCCGACCCGCGGTAATCCTCCGGCGTCTCCGCCCGGTAAACGGTGCTTCTCTCCTCTTCCTCCAAAAACATTTCCGGCGCCGTAAGGTCACATTCCATATGGATGAGCGGATATATCTGTCCGTCATTTTCACGCTCGGTTATTTTTTCAGCCGTGTAACGGTTTCTTCTCCAGAACCGATAGCCGGTTTCATTGGCGCGATAGCACGCAAGCTTGATTTTTCCATAGCCCGCCTGTCTTGCCGCGCGCATAAACGCTTCGTTTATTTTTCTGCCGATTCCCTTATCCTGCTGCTCCTTTGCAACCATCAGATAACCGATATAAACTGTATCCTCCTTTGGATATCCCTCCAGATAATCCAGAATTGCAATGCAGCTCCCCTGCGCATAAACCGCCCGGTAATATTTTCGCTCCAAAGGGAAATCCGGCGGAGCTGCCGTAAAATCAGCCCTGCATTCCTCCCTTGTGACCTCATGCCGCTGGATGGCCGCAAAATATGACGCATTTTCTCTCTGCAATTCGAAAATCTCGTCCAAATTTTCTTCGCTGCCCTCACGAAATTCATATTCGCTTAAATATTCCTTTAAATATTCCAATAACATTTTTAAGTGTCCCTTCTTATTTTACTGCCCGTGTCGCCAAAAAGCACGGTATGTTGTGCTCATAAAGATTTCCCTGTCCGTTCGTATCCTCATACAGATGTGTCAGGATAAACCCAGCCTCAAGCTGGCCGCCAATCTGTTCCTCCAGCGTGTGGGAAAACTGCACGCCGCTGTCCGTATCGGAGAGCTGTTTCATCTGTGCCGGATTTTTTAGCGGGTCAAACGGAAGCGTATTTTGAACCGTCCTTTCTTCCTCATCGAAAATATAATTGAGCCCGTTATCCAGCCCGGCCAGAAAAATTCCACCCTTCTTTAAAATGCGGTAACACTCCCGGAAAATCGGCTTTACCTCCCTGACATAGCAGTTGGAAACGGGATGAAAAATAAGGTCAAACGTACCGTCCGAAAAAGGAAGCGGCTTTGTCATATCCGCCTTTATGATTTGAATCTTATAATTTTCCCGCTCTGCCACCATTTTTTCGCTGGCAAGCTGCCGCTGTGAATAATCGAGCACCGTACATTCCGCTCCCGCCGCTGCAAAAACCGGCATTTGCTGTCCTCCGCCGCTTGCAAGGCCCAGGACCTTCTTTCCCCGTAAGTCGCCAAACCATGCGTGCGGCACAAATTTCGTGGGTGTCAAAAGCACATCCCAATTCCCGTTCTTTGCTTTTTCATAGGTTTCATGGGAGATGGGCTGCCCCCACTCCCAGCCTTCCTCCACCCATTTATCAATTGTCTGCGCATTTCTATCCTGATAATTCATTTTCTTCCTCCCTTTGTGCCCCTGCCAGCTTCACCTCTGCGAGACGCTCCCCCTCATACCGCAGCTTCAGGGAAAAGAAGCTCTCACAGGAATCCAAAAGCCGCAGAAATACCTTATCTCCCTCCCAGAGATCCAGATTTCCAATTTCTCTCTTGGGAACCCACACCAGCTCCCCCTCGTCACATTCCGTCAGCTCACCTGTAAACGCGTCCGCCGTATAAAGGTGCATATATTCGGTTTCCCATTTATCGGAAACAAACGTGACAATTCCCCTCGCACGGTAGGATAAAAGCGTCAGTCCTGTCTCCTCATATACCTCGCGCAGCAGACATTCCTCCGGCATTTCGTCCGGCTCGAATTTTCCGCCGACGCCAATCCACTTATCCTGATTTGCGTCATTTGCTTTTTTTACCCGGTGAAGCATCAGGTAAGAATCATCTTTTTCAATATAACAAAGTGTCGTAAGCTTCATAATAACCTCACCAAGCCCTTATGTATGAGATAATTCCGGAAAGTACAGCCTGTCTCCCGAAAAAATATTCTCTCCGCCGTCCAGCACAAACAGCACGTCGTCATCATCCTCGATACGCCGCACAACCAGCCCTTCCTCCTTCGGAGTGAAGCCAAAAGAAACTGTTTCAACGGCTCCGAAAAACGGCAAAAACACTTCCAACACGGCACGAAGCTCTTGTCCCGCCTCACAGAAAATGTCGTAACACCGCAGGGTATTTTCCCCGGCCTCGGCAATCATAACCGCATCGAGCGCCTCACAATAATAAACGCAATCCGCAAAAAACGAACCGCAGTAAAACATCAGCAGTCCGAAATTATCGATTGCCTGTAACCTGGAGAACGGATTTTTCCGGGCATAGCACCGCCGAAGAAGCGCAATATCCCCCGCATCCGACATAACAAGCTTTCTTACGCCGGCGTTCGCCAGGTGTGAATCCTGCACCGGCGTTTTATTTTGCAGGATATCCGTCCCCGTACTTTTTTCGAGCGTCAAAGCGTACCCGTACTGCGCCTGACGCCGGAACCCAAACCTCGGATAAAAATCAAGCACCGAACAGTTTGCAAATAAAAACACAGCGTCACAGCAGCCCCGTACGTCAGCGAGCACTTCCTCCATCAGACGCGCGGCAAGTCCCTGCCCGCGGCAGTCGGGCGCGGTCATGACGGTACCGAGCTGAATATAATTTCTGATTTTTCCTTCATATTCCACATGCATTCGATTTATTGAAACATTTGCAACCGCACGCTCTCCGTCAAACAGCGTATAAGGCTGATTCGTATCGGACCAGAAGCCGTTTTTATACCACGCTTCAAAAGACAGACCGAATACCTCCTTCGCCAGCGCATCGTATGCGGCACGTTTCTTTTCATTCTCCATCACATGCTTACACAATTCAAGTTCCATAACAATCTCCATTATAAGCTATCAGGCTTATTTTTCACACTAATCTCCAATAATGCTTATCTGGCAGGCGCGCATCGCTTCAAGCGCCGTTTTGTGGCTCTCCGGGGTCACGCCCGCGCAGCAGGAGGCATCCACAATGATTTCCGCCTCCGGCAAAAACGCTTTTGCCAGCAATGCATTGGAAATGACGCAGATGTCCGTACAAAGTCCGATAAAGGTAATGCTTTGTACCTTTTCCTCCCCGTCCGCTTCCCGCAAAACAGATGCCAGCTTTTCCGCGCCAAAGGTGACTTTATCGATGGGTTCCTCCGTGCACAGCTTCTCCAGTTCGGGGCGAAGCTGCCATCCTGCCGTCCCACGGATGCAGTGCGGCACCGGAAGCTTCCTGCCCTCCTGCGTGCTTAAATAATCTTCCCCATGCGTGTCCCGGGTAAACAGTACCCTGCCGCTAAAATTCCTTATTTTTTCCTCGACCTTCGGGACGATGGCAGCCGCCTCCGCTGTCCCGAGCGCCCCGTCAATAAAATCATTCTGCATATCTACCACAACTAAAATATTCTGCATCGTTTTTCCTCCCGCTTTCTTTTTCCGTTATCTGATTCCATATAATTCATACAGCTTTAAAATGGTCTGATACGTCATTTTTCTTCCCATCAGCTGTCTGTAAGTCGCAGATTTTACTTTGCCCTGCGCCTTCAACTCCTCCATCTGCTTTTCCATGGAGGAAAATTCTGCAAGGACATTTTGCCGCATTTTTTCGTATGCCTCCAGCCTCTCGTAATCACCACTTTGTATTTTCATCCGTTACCTTTCCCTTTCCGCGCTGTTTTTCGCCCTATCAGCCTTCCGCACAGCCAGTTTTTCATGCAAGCATGAATCCTGGCTGTACGTAGCCTGGCAGGACTCATTGTATTCCCGCAAATTGTGCCATGTAGAGACTGTAGTAGGCTCCCCTGGCTGCCATCAGCTCCGCGGGCGTTCCCTGTTCCGCAATGCCTCCGTTATCAATGACAAAGATACGGTCCGCATTCTGTATGGTAGAAAGTCTGTGGGCTATCACGAAACTGGTCCTGCCCGAAAGCAGCGCCTCAATGCCCTTCTGCACCAAAAGCTCCGTGTGCGTGTCAATGCTGGAGGTCGCCTCGTCGAGTATCAGGATTTTCGGCATGGAAATCATCGTCCGCGCAAAAGCGATGAGCTGGCGCTGCCCGATGGAAAGTCCCGCACCGTGCTCCTTTAATTCGGTGTCATAGCCCTTTTCCATTTTCATAATAAACTCATGGGCGTTTACCGCCTTTGCGGCCGCTGTCACCTCTTCCTCCGTCGCGTCCAGCTTTCCATAAAGGATATTATCGCGGACCGTCCCGTGAAAAATAAAGTTATCCTGCGTCATAACGCCCATCTGACGGCGCAGACTTTCCATGGATACTTTGGTAAGGTCGTACCCGTCCACCAATATTTTCCCTTCCTCTATATCATAAAACCGGCTGATCAAATTGACAATCGTTGTTTTTCCCGCTCCGGTCGGTCCGACCAGCGCGATGGTTTCCCCCGGTTTTACACGAAAGCTTACATCATTCAATACCCGTGTCTCCGCCGGCGTTCCCTTGTCGTAGGTAAAGCTTACATGGGAAAATTCCACGCTTCCCTGAATATCCGGAAGCTCTGTCACGTCACTGGCGTCCGCAATATCCGGCTCGGTATCGAGAATGTCAAAGATGCGCTCCGCCGCTGTCAGATTCGTGACCAGATTATTGTAAAAATTACTGAGATTCATAATCGGGTTCCAGAACATATTGATATAGGTTCCAAAGGCCACCAAAAGCCCCACCGATACCGTTTCAACACCCAGGAAACGAACCCCGACCAGATAGAGCATCATCGCCCCAAAGCCCCAGCAGAAGTCAACCACCGGACCGAACATGTCGGCGTAGGTCACTGCGGACACATATGATTTCCGATGTTCCTCCGTAAGCTCCTCAAACGTCTCCTGCGTCTCAGCCTCCGCAGCAAAGCTCTGCACCACGTTCATTCCGGCGATATCCTCATGCACATAAGCATTGAGATTTGACGCTTTTTTCCGGAAAATCTGCCACCGCTTATGGGAAGCGGTCTGTACAAACCAGATTCCGGCAATCATAAACGGAATCGTGCTTAAGGACGCAAGCGCGAGCCGCCAGTCCTTCACCAGCATAATAACGACAACGCCGACTACGGTCACAAACTCCGGAACCAGCGTCGTAACCACATTTACAAGTACATCCTTTAACGAATTGACGTCTCCGATGATACGCGCCAGAATTTTCCCGGTCGGCCTGCTGTCAAAAAAGGAAAACGACAGTGTCTGGATATGCTCATACAAATCCTGACGAATGCGCAGCAAAATTTTATTGGAAATCAGCGCCATCACATACATGCGGAGCTTCACCATAAAAATAAAAATAACATTTAACACCAGCGCGAAAATCCCAAGCCGAAGAAGTCCCGGCAAATCGGACTTCGCAATATAATTGTCTATCGCCTCCTCGATCAGAAGCGGATTCACCAGCGAGATTGCCACAGTGATGCCCATACAGATAAGCACTGCAATAATCGCGCCTTTATACGCAAGCAAATAGGAAAACAGACGGCGCATAATCTTCTTTTTGTCCGTGTTTTCCATAAATTCATCTTCACGATAAGAATTAACCGCCATAGGCAATCTTCCCTCCTTCCCCCGGAAATGCGCCATACTGCGCCATGTAGGTTTCATAATACATCCCTTTTTTCGCGAGCAGTTCCCGATGTGTTCCCCGCTCCGCGATTCTGCCGTCTTTCAGATAAATAATCTCGTCCGCATGGCAGACCGCCGAAATCCGGTGTGCAATAATCATTTTTGTCGTGCCCTTAAGCTCCTTTAGTGTCTTTTGAATCTCATGCTCCGTTTCCATATCAAGGGCCGAAGTGGAATCATCGAGTATCAAAACCGGTGCATGCTTGGCAATCGCACGCGCAATACTGATGCGCTGCTTCTGTCCTCCGGAAAGACCGACGCCGCGCTCTCCGATGACCGTCTCGTACTGCTGCTCCATTCTCTCAATAAACTCCTTCGCCCGGGCGCTCTCTGCCGCCTCCCTGATTTCCTCCGGCGCGAGCATTCCCCTGCGCCCCATCGTAATATTTTCTCCGATGGTATCGGAAAACAGAAACACATCCTGAAGTACCACGGAAATGCTGCTGCGAAGCTGGTTTAACGTCAGCCTGCGCACATCCACACCGTCTAACTTCACCGTGCCCTCCGTCGCGTCATAAAACCGCTGCAAAAGATTGACTACCGAGGACTTTCCGGAACCTGTCGCCCCCATGATTCCGATTGTTTTCCCAGCCGGAACCGTAAAGGTGATATCCCGCAGGATGTCCTTTCCGTCCAGAGAAAAGGACACATGCTCAAACGAAATGCTGCCCGCAATCTCATCCAACACTACCGGATTTTCACAATCCCGGATGGAAGCATTTTCGCCGTAGATTTTTTTGATTTTCCGGTAGGACGCTACCGCCGAGGAAAGGTCGTTCGTCAGCCAGCCCAGCATTTCCATCGGCCAGGTACAGTTCCTGCTGTATTCCACAAACGCGACAAGACCGCCAAGCGACATGTTCCCATTCATCACCGAGACGCCGCCCAAAATCGTCATTGCGACCGGAAGCGCCTTCCCGACAAACTGAAAAAATGGATAGTAGCGCACAAGCATTTTCGACTGGCTGATATTTAACTCATAATAGCGCCGGTTGTGGGAGAGGAATTTTTCAATTTCAAATTTTTCCCGTGCAAATGCCTTTACGGTACGCACACCCGAAAGATTTTCCTCCGCAACCGTCGTCAGCACCGCATTTTCCTCACTGATTTCCTCGTAAAGCTTATCCAGCTTCCGCTCCATGATAACGGCAATCGTACCGCAGACCGCCATCGTTACAAGCGGCACCAGGGTCAGTCTCCAGTTTAAATGAAACATACAGTAAAGAACCATGCTCACATGAATGACAACCTCAATCGTGAGCATGCCGACATAACCGAGCGCGTTCCAGATTTTATCCACGTCATCTTTGACCCTTGCCATCAGCTCGCCCGTATTTGTGTCGTCAAAATAATTTTTCGAAAGTGTCTGGATATGGCGAAACAAATCCTTGCGGATCTCGGAACCGATTCTGGAGCTTAACACATCAAAGGAAAACTCCTTACAGTACCCGAAAATACACCTTCCGATTCCAACGGCAACAATCCCCGCCAGAAGTCCTGTCAGCATCCCGATATTTCCGCCCACTATGACATCATCCACAATTTTTGCGGTAATCCGCGGATATACCATATCCAATACAATCGCCGTTACCATGGAAAATATCGCAAACAGGTACCCGTACCAATAATGCCCGACATAACAGCGTAATTTTTTCATACGAAACTCCTCCTCTCATACCCCGGCATTTCTTCCGCTGACATCCCTTTTGACGCAAAAAAATCCCGCGGTGATACAATTCACCACGGGATGACTGTCAAAAAATATCCTATAATCTGCGCGCCAAGTGAAACTCACCTTCGACGCAAACCGGAATCTGCCGAGGTAATTGTATGATCGTAATAATATTTTTCCATAAAAACCGCATTTAAAAATCTAATCACAATTTTTACCTCTCTTTCTTCCAGATTTCAGATTTCCTAATCAGTATACGCAGATACTTTTCATATTGTCAAGATTTTTCTTTCAAAAGTATTAAAACCCTTCCCAGCATACGGCACGAATCCTTTTTCCCGGACGCAGGCTGCGTTTTACAACACGAGCCGCTTTCCGATAAATCTGCCGTGCTCTTTCCACATCAGCGCTGCCGCACTCTTCCTGCCCGTATGCCGCCCGCAAAGCCAGCGCATAAAGCTCCTGCACCTCTGTTTCTGTCAGTCCGCTGTTTTTCCCGTCCCCGCGGCAAAGCTCCGCTGCCGTTTTACAAAACGAAGGCGCATCGGAATGTACTTCCTGCCGCATCCCCGCATACAGCAGTAATTCATAAAATGCCCGGAATATATACACAATATTCGCATTTGTCCCCTCATGCGTCTTCCGGCCCAGGTGTTCACGCCGCCTTACTGTGCGATGGATAAGCACCGACGACACAGCCAGAAGCATTACTGCCGTCTCCATAAGATGGATCATCGATCCAAGACTGCCATCCAAAAGGGCAGCCATCATCCGCTCAAAAACATTCTCCCCCGTACCGCCTTCGATCTCCCCGGCTTCTGCGGACGCACTTTTACCGCTGTCCGCCTCAGGCGTTTTCACCTCCTGCTTTAATCCCAGAGCCCCCGGCGTTGTCTCCACCGGTACCCAGCCGACACCCGGCTCGTAAATTTCCGCCCAGGCATGGGAATTATCCGCCTGCAAAACCGCAGTATAGGTTCCGTCGGTCTGTGCGGTAAAAATATCTGCCGGGGCAGCATAGCCTGCAACATAACGCGCCGGCACCCCGCACATCCGAAACAGGATAACCGCTGCCGTCGCAAAATGAGTACTGTAACCCGTCTTTGACTCTTCCAGAAAATATTTCAAAAAATCTTCGCCCTCCGGCACGGCCTCTGCTTCGGGATCAAAGGTATAATTCTCATTCAGAAAGGTAATGACAAAGTCTTCTATTTTCTCCTGTTCCCCGGCTAGCAGCCCCTGCTCCTCCCTCCAGTCTTCTTCCCTCTGATGAAATCCCTGTTCTTCGCAAAGCTTCTGAATATCATCCAGTCCGTCCGGAACTTCCAGATACCACTGCTGCGCATAAGCCCGGTAAGCTTCCTCCACACGGTCCAGCACCCCGGAATCCTCACGTCCGTCATTCCACGTATCGAGCGCTTCCCGGCACTCAGAAACCGGATAATAAGAATAAATATCCTCCTGTTCCGTCTGTCCCAGGATGGCCCCGTCACCGCCCGTAATGTCATAATATCCATTCAAATAAGTATTGTACGGGACATATGTATAAGCGGAGGACGCGTTAAGGCGCTCTACTGTCATTTCCGCCATCCCCTCCGCTCCCCTGCCGGAGCTCTCCGCCGCATACAGGGTACGCAGAAACGGCAGATTCTGGACATAAAGCAGCGGATCATCCTCTATGTTCCAGTTTACCGCCGCGCTCTTTAAATGCTCCTCCGATGGGGCCTGCCACCGGTTGTTTCCATAGCTGCTCCCGATAAAGCCTTTCAGGTACACCGTTTCCTCCGGGGCTTTCGTAACCGTAATTTTTAAATCCTCCAATGTACCCACAGCATAACCGTCCGTATCTCCCAAAACGCCGTCCTGTACTCCCCTGCCTTCCGTCTCCGCGGTCATAAGAATACTTCCCGCACCTGACTGAGGAAGGAGACCCAATAAGCTTTCCACAATCCCGGTCTCAAGCCGTGACGCAGCATGCTCTGCCTTTTCGAGCTGCACGGAAAGTCCCGGACGTACCAGGTAGAACGCCAAAATCGACAGCAAAAGCCCGACGCCGGTTACCAGAAGCAGGAGCTTTTTCTGCACATTTTCAAAACATTCCATGTTGCGTCTGCGCTGTTCGCTGCCGGCCTCTCCCCAGAGCCTCCGCCGAAACAACCGGGAAGCCGCTAACACCCCCAGTGCGGCAAACATCAGCGCAAACAAAGAGAGAATGGAAGGCGAACCCGCAAAGAGAAACAACACTGCCAGAATGGGGAACTCAAGTACCCCAAGCACCAGCGCATCCGGCCGCCATACAACCACTGCTCCAAATAAAAACGCCAGCAGCACGGTCAGCTCTATGAGAAACACCGTCAGCGTCATTTCACTGCCCGATACCGCAAACAGCTCCACCGAGCTATGATATTGACGATTCACTGCGGAAACAGCGGCATTGCAGAACTGACCTGCCCCCGTCTGAAATGTGTCTCTGGTCAAAAACAACACTGTGATATATGCCAGTGCAAAAAGAAAGACACCGTATCTCCGTTTTCCCTCCAGCCTTTCCCATCTGAAAAATCCGGCAGACACAAGGCAGGAGGAAACTACTGCAAGAAAAATCCATCCACTGCGCACCTGCATATGCCATCCGCTCACAACCGCTGCAATCAATCCGCCGCACTCAAGCAGCAGCAGAGCGCAGGACACCGCATACCACAGATAAGGATGGAGCCGTCCCGTCTCTTTTTGAACCAGTTCCTTTCCCACGGTCAGAAGCATATCTTCCTTTGCCGGCTGCTCCGTGCTATCCCTATGCAGTTTCCTGTCCTTCCCGCCGGCTGTTCTGTGTTTCCGCAAGCGAAAGCCGTCCCGCTTCTTTGTACGTTTCATTCCAAAACCGCTCCTTATAAATCATAGCCGGATCCACACGGGTTTTACACAGCGGTGCATGGAGCAGCGTCATCAGCATCTCCCGGAACGAAGCTTCATCCCGCACCGCACAGCATACCGGCGTATACTCCTGTACCCAAATCACTTCGTGGCGCACTCCCGCGCACATCATCCGGAAGGACAGGGCCGCTGCTCTGTCATAAAACACATCCATCGCGCTGCGGGAGACGCCGTTCTCTCCGGGATACAAATCCAAAAACAAAAGCCATTCCGTGTCCGCCGTATCGCCGGGTATGCGTATCATCCATTCATCGAAGCGGGCAGACAGTTTCCAGTGAATACTGTGAAGTCCATCTCCCTCCCGGAATCCCCGGATATCCGCGATTTCCGACAAATCATCGCCGCTCCCCCGTGCCTTTGTCCCTGCTCCGGAGCGTCTCCCCAAAGCGCCGCCGCTGCCCGCATCGGGACCCCAGTCGGGAAGGGCACAATACTCCGCCTCAAACGGACACACCGTACATCTGCGCCGGAACAGTCCGAGATAATCCCTCACCCATACATCACCGGCAAAGCTCCGCACCACTCCGCAGTGTTCCGCTTTCAGACGAAAGATCAGTTCCGCTGTTCCTCCTGCGTCCACCATAGCGGGAGCCTTCAGCCGTTTTACCTTTCCGCTGTACACATCCCGGCAAAAAGCCTCCACCATCACTTCCGCGGCCGGCAGATATCCGCTGTTTCGCAGCCTCACCCGAAGCTCAAACGCTTCCCCTCTGCGCTTCGCCGGCGACGGCAGAAAAAACTGTGCTTCCAGTCCGGCAGCCATTACCCGCACACACAGATATAACGCTCCCGCCAGCAAAAATTCAAAACCCAGCAAAAACCGCGGAAACTCTGCGTCATGGCTTAAGGAAACCGCCAGCGTAGCCAGCACCACGGCCCCATACAGCAGCTTACTTTTCACACTCCGGCTTTTTCCTTCTCCCGGCTGCCTCATCTCTGTCCTTTCTCCGGGCGGGGCTTATTCACGGAAGACAAAATATCTTCCAGAATGTCGCTCACAGCCGTATGGGAGGCCTTTGCCTGGGCGTTCAAAATCACGCGGTGTCTGGCAATATCGGGAAAAATCCTTGTCACATCGTCCGGAACGGCAAAGGTCCGTCCGCTGATATAGGCCGACGCTTTCGCCATCTGGACTGCCGCCAGAGAGCCCCGGGGACTTAACCCCAGCGACAGCATGGGATGATTTCTTGTCGCTTCCGCCAGGGATACGATATAATCATAGATAATTTTATGGAGGAACACCTCCCTTGTCTCCTCCTGCATCTTTCTAAGCTCCGAACTCGTAATGACCGCCTGCATCCTGCCCAGCGGCCCATACCCCGCATTCCCCATAAGTATTTCAATCTCATCTTCTCTGCCGGGATATCCCATATCCACGCAGATCATAAACCGGTCCAGCTGGGATTCCGGCAGCATCTGTGTTCCGGCGGAGCCGATCGGATTCTCTGTCGCAATTACCTGAAACGGTTCCGGCACCGGATGAGTCACTCCGTCCACAGTCACGGCTTTTTCCTCCATAACCTCCAGGAGCGCCGCCTGCGTTTTTGTGGACGTACGGTTAATCTCATCCGCGAGAAACAGATTACACATCACCGCCCCCGGATGATAACGAAAGATTCCTTCCATCTTATCGTACATGGAAAATCCCGTGATATCCGACGGCATGACATCCGGCGTGAACTGCACACGGCCCTGCCGAAGGTCCATGGCGCGCGCAAATGCCACCGCAAGCGTTGTTTTCCCCACACCCGGAATATCCTCGATGAGGACATGGCCTCCCGCCAGAAACGCCATCATGACCTTCTCCACACATCCATGCTTTCCCGCAATGACTTTCTCCACCTCTTTGGTTACAAGCCGGGCCTTTCCGGCATAACGAAATTCATTCACTCTTATCATCTCCCGCGCTTTTTTTCCTGCGAAGCCATGCTCCGGCCGCCGCTGCAAGCACAATGACCGCCGCAAGCAGCAGCCACATCCCGTATGACTCCATCCATATCCGGAGGTTGGAATCCCCCGCTCCCTGCTCCTGTGTCCCCTCCGAAAAGGACGGACGGATGGAAGCAGGCTCTACCTGTACGGTCACCGTTTCCTCTCCGGTCTCATCTTTTACCTCTCTCGGAGCCGAGTCCCAGGTTTCATTGACTTCCTCCAAATCCTCCTCCGCACTCCTGATTTCCTCATCCGAGCGCTCTGCACAGACAAGATATCTCTGATAATTCTGTGTATACGGATGACAGGTCAGCAGAGTCACCAGCTCCCGTCCCTCCTGAATCAAAATTTCCCCGGAATCATCCGGGTTGATAATCTTAAGGTCACAGACCCGGTAAATCAGTGTCTCCCACGGCGTTGTGAGCTGAATCTTATCCCCAATCTGAATGGATTGAATATCACGGAACATGGGAATCCCACGAAAGCCCCTGTGAGCCGCAATGACCGTATTGGAATCCGTCTCTCCCAGGGGCATGGATGTCTGTCCGAGCAGCGCCGCCCCTTTTGCCATATTTTCTGCATTCGCCCCCAGGTAAATCGGAAGCCTCTGATTCAGACGCGGAATCCACAAAACCCCGATAATATTTTGACTCAGCCCATACTCCGTCAGGTCAAACCCTGTTGTCTCATAAGAGAACGGATCTTTTAAATTTATTTGTCCGCTCTCATAAAGCTCCCTGTTATAGGTATGCAGCCTTTCTTTCAGCTCCGCCAGATTCTCTGCCGGCACCTGCCCGGCATCATCGGGCTGCGGCTTATTTTCCACACTGCTTTCTTCCTCACGGCCCAAAATGGTTTCCGCCTCGAATATCTCCGTCGCATCCGCACTGTCCGAAGCCGCCTGCCATCGGTTCACATACGGGGCGGCAAAAACGGCCGCTCCCACAAGGAGTGCGGCGGCCGCAAGTATCTGTACTGCTTTTCTCATTACAATCCTCCATACCGTCTTACGGCGGCACTGTCAGACAAAAAAGTCCGCTGTTTGTCCGGCTACAATTCTTCCTTTTCACGCTTTTTCTTTCTGCGCATCAGCAACCAAAACAGGATTGCTTCCGTGCCGATGGCTGCCGCTCCCACCGCCAAAATCCAGGGAAACACATCTATCAGCCTGCGGGCTACCGTGCCCGTCTGAAGCTCCTGGTACTGTATCTCACTTTCCAGTTCTCCATGATATTCCGTCCGCTCTCCGCGCACCAGCAGTCTGTGTGTGTTAATGGAATACGGCGTGCACGTAACCAGGGTGCAGTAATCCTTCCCCGGAACGATCTCTAAATCACCTGTCTCGTTCGGCTCTACCACCTTAATCTGGTCCACCCGGTAGGCAAGAATTTCATCCAGCACATGAAGATAAAAGCAGTCGCCCTTTTCCAATTTATCGAGATGGGTAAACAGCTCCGCATCGGGAAGCCCTCTGTGTCCGGTCAAAACGCTGTGGGTTCCCTCCCCGCCGATGGGATAGGAGGACTGCTCCAGATGGCCGATCCCCTTTTGAAGCACTTCAGTGCTGCTTCCGCTGTAAATCGGCAGTTCCGCCTGAATTTTCGGAATCGTGATATAACCGATGCTTTCGCCGACACTAAGCATATCCACGTAGCTTTCGCCGTCCGTCTCCCCCTCTCCCGCTTCATCCCGGATAATAGCCGACTGGAGCTGTTCATTATATTTTTTTGCCGCCTCTTTTGCCGCGTCAATTTTCTCCTGCCCCATTTCCTCCACCGTGTCGTCATAAGTCTCCACGACCTGTGTCGCATTGCGCTCATAAAAATAATTGCTGATCACGGGATAAGCCGCAATACCAAGCCCTGTCGCAAACATCAGAGCGGCAAATACTTCCTTGAGCTTTTTCATTATCCTTTCTGCTTTCTGGATGAAATAAGTACGAATGCCCCTCCGCCCATCAGCAGAATACCGATAAGGGATGCAAGGATCGTACCCGTTCCACCGGTAATCGGAAGCTCGAATCCCTTATTATTTTGAATGGTCACTGTATATATTCCGTTATCGCTGTCCCCTCCTGTAAAGGTTTCCGTGGTCACCGTCGTCGTAATTGTCGTATTGCCATCCCTATCCGTCTCGGAGGTCGTTTCCGTTTTCGTTATGTATGTAACAGCGATTTCCACCTTCACCGGATCTTTTAAGAGGTTATAATCATCCTTTGTCTTTGTTTCCACGAGATAATAGTTTCCGTTTTTCAAACCGTCCACGCTGATATTTCCCTGGGAATCCGTCGTCAGCACCGCTGTTCCATTTGCATCCACCACGTATACACCGTCGGTGTCTGGTGTTTTCTTCGATACCTTGATTTTCGTTCCCTGTTCCTTTAATACCGTCTCTGTTACCGGATCTGCGCCGTCATAGCTGTAAAGGTCAAAGGTAACTCCCGCCAATTTTGTGGTATTGTTGCTGCCGTCTACCTTTTCAACTCCTAAGCCAAACGTATAGACTGCCGCCTGATCCGTAATCGTATCCCTGCCCGGTTCCTCCCCATCATTCGGGTTGTCCGGATCAGCCGTCGGATAGATTGCATTGGAATAATCCAGTTCACCCGTATTCAGATTTCCGGCGCTTCCCACCTGCGCGTTGCTGTTGAGCAATGTCTTAAATGTCACCTCTATTTTCGTAACATTATTTTGTGCAAGCTTTGTCTTTCCCTCATCGGTAAATATAATTGTCCATTTTCCGCCCTGGGTGTTATCCACGGGTACTGTTAAGGTATAATCCGTATCTTTCTCAAGCGTAACCACCGGTTCTGTCGCTATGGTTAATGCGGCTTCCGCCTCCGATACCCAGGTCAATGCATTTGACATGGTATCCGTAAGGCTGTATTCCTTTAATTCATCCACCTTTGACGGTACGGATGCACTGACCTTCCATGTTATCGTATCCCCCACAGAAGCATCTGTCTCATTGTCCCAGTTACCGCCGTCTTGTACAGTCTTTTCGAGCGTCGGCTTTTCATTTGTAATACGAATGGTATATCCGTTTGTCGTCGTCCCCTGGTCATCCTTCGCTCCGTCTCCATCCGCGTCATAAAAAATATGTGTCTGATTGTCAGCCAGAATCCTCAATTCAAACTCGTAAGTCGTTTTTCCGTCAAGGATATAACCGTCATTATCCTCTCCTATCGCAACCTCCACGAATCGGTAAACCGCCGGTACAAGATCGTTCACAGAAATCATTCCGCTGGAATTTGTCACAAGATTGTCCTCTACCGTCTCCCATGACGCCCCGTTCTGCTTCTGAAGAACAAAGGTTACTCCGGCAAGCGCCGACTCAGTTCCATTTCCCTCTTTTCCCTGCTTTAAAAGTGAAATTCCGCCATAAGCAGTCGCATTTTTCGGATTTGCCACAATATCATAATTCCAACTTTCACCGTTATCCGTCGTCATAGGAATAGACACTATGAAATTCGCTGTTTTCGAAATAACCTGGCTCGGCGCATCCGTCTCAGCTACGGCATAAATACCAATCGGCACATTCGAAAATACAACCTGTCCGTTAGCTTCTGTCGTATCGGAAGCGTACTCTGTCAAACCTGTCAGACTACCAATCTTATCCAGCAGTGCATTCCATTCATCTGTCGAAGAGGTTCCGTTTGCGATATTGGCAAGCTCCTCCGCCGTCAGTTTCCCGTTAAGCTCGCTGACCGGCGTTGCTTTTGTATCTACCACGCCAGCGCTGATCGTCTGTGTGATATCGGCCAGCTTGTATAACGTAAATTCTACGCCTTCCAAAGGAGTAGACGTATCATCCCCCTCATATTTATTGATTGTGAGGCTTCCGCTGGTCTGCAGTATCGTGTCGGACTCCGCGGCGAACGCAGTCATCGTCACTGTTGACATCAGCATTACCGCTGTTAAGAGTCCACCCATTACTTTTTTGAGTTTCTCGATTTTCATCTCATTTTTCCTTTCTTTTTAAAATTATGAATAACCTTTTTCATTGCCCCCGCTGTTTTCCGTGAGTCCTCGCCCCCTGTCTCCGTTTCTGCAATTTATAGAAGAAAACTGCAGCCCCGGCAAGGAAATAGACGAATTTTCTATAAAGGCATTTTGCCCCGCCCCCCTTTCTCCATTTCTGCAATCTATAGAAGAAGATCACAGCCCCGGCAAGAGCCAGACCTCCAGCTATCATATAGAATCGGATATATCCTCCGGTGACCGGAAGCTCGTACAGCAAACGATTGGAAACGGTAAGCGTAATGGTATTTGTCTCATCATCCACCGCAATCGCCTCTCCCACGGTCTCTCCTTCCTGTACCGTACAGCCGTTTGTGCGGTCAATCGTCAGAATCAACGGTGATTTCAGAAGACTGTAACCGGAAGCGGTCTTCGTTTCCGTTATGCGGTAAATTCCTTCCTCCAGGTCATTGATGAAAGCCTCTCCCAATATCGTCCCGTTTTCTCCGTCCCCGGTTACGATTGTCACAACCCCGTCCGTTCCGAAGGAAGCGTCCGGCTCAAAGTGATCGGCAGTAGAATTGTCTGTCCCTTTTTCAAGCTTAAATTCTACGCCGGAGAGTCTTTTGTCTTTCTCTGACGCATCTACTTTTACTATCTTAAGATTTGTCGTGTAATGAATCTTATTTACAATGGTTTCCCGGAAGGTCTGGCTCTGGGTCTGATTGCTGTTTCCGGTCATATCATCCGTGACTGCCGCATCCGTCATCCCTCCGGTTGTCTCCTGACACTGATAATCAACCACATACTCCCCGTCTTCCACGACAATGATTCCGCCATCCTCTATCGCCGTAAATATCCCGTTTGCATCTACCGTTCCTTCCACCACCCGGTAGGTATACCGAACCGTACAGGCATCATCCTGAAATTTTTCAAGGCCCGTAAATTCGTATATCCAGCCTTCATATCCCTTCCGCAGCACGAGATAAGACTGTCCGTTGATGGTTACCGCTTCATAGGGATGCTCCCCGGATGCATCGGTATATTTTCTCTGGAGCTGGATATAAATATCGGAATCTATCGTGTCGGATATATCGTCCCCGTTTCCGTCCTGCCACTTTTTCTCCACACTGATATCAAGCAGCGGACGGTTTGTGTTTTTGAAAATGAACTTGCACTGTGCCGTCTCTGCCTTCACGGTTCCCTGTACCGTATCATTTTCAACCTCTGCCCACGGATTCTCTCCCTCTATCTCAATACTTTCCAGCCGTGAGCCGTCCGTGGGTTCCATTTCGCGAATCACAAAATCTGTCCCAAGCGGAATCCCGGAGATGGTCGTTTCTCCGCCGGCCTTCACCTTCACTGTGGTTTTGATCGGTTCCGCTTCCAGCGCAGAACCGGCAACATTCGTAAATGTGATTTCAAATTCGTATTCCGTATCCGGATTCAACGGAGCGGAACGCTCCGCGGTGTCTTTTTTTATGGTAATGCTTCCGGTATTTACCGTATTCTCAAATACCGCACGAAGCGTCGTCGCAATTACCGTGTTGTCTGGCTGTTCATAAGAACGAAATACGCTGGAACGCTCCGCAGTATCTTTCGCACTGTCGTAATTGGCTTCCGCTGAATTTACATCAGTATTTTCGATACGTCCGTCCTCGATGCTTCTCCCTTCCTGATTTACAAGATTCCCGCCGCCCGAGGCCGGATTTTGTACCGATTCCCCCTCGCCGTACGACATAACCGGGTTCCCGTTTTCATACAGGCTCCAGCTGGTCTCAAACGCCTCCTGGTTTACGCCTGTCTCCTCCAGATACAGGTAGCTTCCGCGCCGGAACTGATTGCTGAAGCTGGCGACATCGCCGTCCCCGAGCGAAAACCTGCCGTTGGCGCTCACCCTCCCGTATGTGGTTTCACCGGTACTTTCATTTTTCACCGAATAGACTGCACCCTCGGCATTCCGGAGAGACGGTTCCCCATTGACTCCGTTTTCTTTTACGGAGCCGTAATCGGGTATTTCCGACTGCTGCACCGTAAATCCCGTCATAATATCCATGGTTGTCGCTGGCACAAACTGCACATTGTCGATATAGATATTGGTCGGGTACCGGAAAGCAAGCCTGACCTCTTTTACGGAATTCCGGTCAAATCCTGTTTCCGCATTCAGGCGGCTTAAATACACCTTAATCGTTTCCCAGGTTCTTTGGGTAAGATTTGACGAGCCGAATGTGTTTTGCGAGGACAGCCTTGCAACGGCTGTTTTTCCATTTTCATCCACCAGCTCCACCCACATATTGCTGAGGCTTGGCGTCCGGTTTTCGTCAAAGTAAAAATCAAAGCTCAGATACTCATAATCGGCAGTGCGGACCGCCTCTCCCCTTTCCTGGGTAATAATACCCCAGCGGGAATCCTTATATTGCCCGTTTGCGTCGTCTTCGTATTGCGCATACCAATGGGCAACATCCTGCCTGCCGGCCTTCTCTGCCACATATTCAAATATATTGTTGACCACCGAAGGTGCGACGGTCCCTCCGGTAAAGCTGTCATTAAAAAGCTCCGGCTCCGTTTCCGTACTGGTGGATGCTTTCTCTCCCCAGTGCGTCGCCGCATTTTTAATCGTAAAGCCAAACGTATCCGAGCCGGTAAACAGCCTTTCATCAAAAATGTCATGGTTCACATTGTCCGTATTGACCCGCTTCTCCACCTCAAAAAGATTTTCGTCGGGAAAATTGTATGTGATTGACATGTTGGATTCCCACAGGCCGCGCTCCATGTAAAACATGGTCAGCGTATGGATTTCCTGCGCACCCAGCTCAAAATCACCCTCTACGTTTGGTGTACAGCCGCCTCCGGAAGAATTTTTAACGGCACTGACCCGGTATCTCATGTCCTTAAAGTTCAGCGATCCCGTCACCACGTCATGATCTCCGCCGATATCCAATGCCAGCTTACCGTCGATGAAAATCCAGACGTCATCATCTCCGGAAAAGTTAAACTCTATCGGTATAGCTTCTCCTTCCGTAGTGAGGACTGTCCCCTCCTCGGTCAGCCGAAATTCAATGTCCATCCGCATGGCGAAACCGTAATTTAAAACAGCGGCGTTTCCGCTCTGTTCTGACCCGTTGAACGGAAAAAAGTTACCTTCCGCCGTAACACCATCCGTTGTCCTTCCTTTCACCACTTCCCCGGATTTATTCAGATAATACGCTCCTGTCTGCGCATCCTGATACATCCGAAGATTGGTTGCGGAATCCTTGCTGTCAAATTTCCAGTACGCCACTGTCCCCTTTGCGTCTGCAGCCCAGGTACTCTTCATAGCCTCCTGCGTAAAGGGAAATTGCACGTTCTCATACACATCGCCGAGAACCGTCCCTTTACTGTTGTCACCGCGCAGAAAGGTTTCATCAAAATACGGCGCCTTCACGGTACTTCCGTCAATTGTTTTAATCTCAAGCTCTCCATCCTGCCCCAAACTGTCACTCACAAGTCCCTGTGTGGCATTCTGTCCGCCATAATTAATTTCCGCGCCGTTAATGCCCCACATAGAGTTATTTTCGTAAAAGAATTTGTTTCGATTTTCCCAGCCGAGCAGATTGAGCGTGTGAGCAATTTCTTCAAATTTACTTCCGGTATAATTCTGAAAATTTCCCCAATATAACGGAGAGGCGGCATTCTTTTGCTCATAGTACGAGCTTAACGCCTGATTAAACTGCCGGAACGGCTGATAAATGCGGTGGCTCTTGATATTCGCCGTACTCAGATAATTGTCACGATTATTCCCATTCAACTCGTAGTCCGTGAAGAAATCGTAAAAAGCCGTATGAACATACCGGGTATTCGCTTCCTTTGTAAAGCTGCCCTGCGGAATGTCTACGATAACCGTGCCTTTTCCTTTCTCCGCATCTCTTACTGCATCCAGCTCGTCCCAATAGCCCCCGCGGTTTCCGCCGTTATAGACGATATCGTCGCCGGAATCTCCGTAAAAGCACGGCTCTGACAGTCCCATCGGGATATCCGTCATATCCGTTCCGTCTCCATATCTGGCCTCGTCCGCATCCGCAACCTGATATCCGGCAAAACGGATTCTCGTGTATCCGGCCGGAAGCTGCACCCGGTATACATCTTCTTTCCCCTCCACTGCGGTCATAGCTCCGCTTATAGGCGCAACGCCGTCTCCCTGAGCATAGTAATAGACCGAGCCTCCGTCCGAATATGGAATCCCCTTTCCATCATTCTGCGCGCCTTCCGTATTTTGATAGGAAAGCTTTGAAAGCGCTGCATCATAGTACACCGCCCTGGCCGCCGCATACACCGTATTCACAGACGCGATATCCTCACTCACCGTAACTTCATTAAAAGCCTCATCCGCCCAAAAGAAGCGATATATTGTTCCGTCCTGCAGATATACCGCAATTACGCTCTGCCGGGTGGCAGCGGAATCCGCCGGAAACTCATAATAAAAAGTGCCTGCTTCCTCCGCCAGGCTTTCAAGCGCCTGCTTTTCACCGCCGTCCACAGAAATTTCGGCGCCGGCCCAGGCGGTATCCGAGCTGAAATACAGTCCTTTGCCTGACAGTCCCCCGCTCTTCTCAACGGGAAAATCCCATTCATTGATCAGGCTGCCCTCGGGAAGAGTTGTCCTTCCATAATAAAAAACAGTTTGTCCCGCCCCGGCAAAATCCGCCAATTCACAGGTCTGTGTATCCTGGCCTTCTATACGGAACTTTATATTTGTATACACATCCGAGGGTACGGTTACCTTTCCGTCCGTCAGCGCATACTCCTGGCTGCTGTTGCCTGCATCATCGGAAAAGACAGCCACAACCGACGTCAAATCAAGCTCTGCGGTCATATCATAAAATGACAGCACTGTTCCTTCAAAGCCTGCCGTACCTTCCTTGATTGCATACACCCTGCAATTATCAATAAGCTCTTCGGCCGTGCCGTCCTGGCTGAACACCCTGCCTCCCGCGCCGCTCAGCAAAATATCCGACAACTCCGTTCTCCGGTAGTCCGCTGCCTGAATTTCAGCCCAGGAGTCTCCACAGGTAAATGCAAAATAATGATCAATATTGCTCCACGTGGAAAAATCCCAATACCAATATCCGGTATCCGGATCAAGAGTTCCTTTTTGGAGAGTGCCCCACGACTCAACGCACAGATAAATATCTTTTCCGGACGCGTTCCAGTCCTCTCCCAAATTCATTCCCCTTGTATCAAGATACAGATAATTCGGATTCAATGCTTTCGCAGTTTTGCCAATAACGTTCTTGGGAACGTTTTCATCTGATATATTTTTATCTGATTCGTTTTCTTCTGAGGCATCTTCTTCCGGTATACTTTCTTCTGTTGTATTTTCTTCTGTCACATTTTCTTCTGTTGCGTTTTCACCCTCCGGCTCGTTCTCCTCTTCTGCCTTTTCAACCTCCCACAGAACGATTGTTTCATTATCCTCGTCCTCTTTTTCCGAGGTCTCCGTCACTTCCTGTTCCCCGCAAAATGCTTTCGCTCTTATAAGAGTCCTCTTTGCATCATTTTCTTCCGCCAAACGGTACTGCAGCTGCATATCAAATGCTGCAAAGGCTCCTGCCGGAAGCGCCGCCTCCAGATAACGTGCCGTCACTGCTCCGCTGTCGTCTGTCTCCACCTTCCACTGTGCTTCAAGGGCTGTCACCGTGCCGTCCGCAAGCGTGAGAGCCTCTTTAAGCGTTTCCTCCATTGCAGTCTGTACGGCCGTATCCGTAATTTGCCCCTCCTCGCACAGATTCAGCACCTCCACCTGCGTATCCGCTGTCTGTCCATCTTCATTCAGCAGACAAACCTTCAGCACGGCATCCTCCTGGCCCCGGTTCTGCGCTGAGATATTGATTATATGTATTTCTCCCTCTGCTGCAGCGTCCGTTGCGGCGTCTCCGCCTTCCATGATTTTTACATTGACACCAAAATCCGTGTTCTCCTCTTCTGCCCCTGCTACCGCCACCTCCGGAAATTTGATTGTTGTCACCAACATCGAAAAAACCAGAAGCAGTATCCATACCTTCTTTTTCATACCTGCCTTTTCCTAAATCTTCATTTTACTGATTCCCTTGCTTCATTTTTCTTATAATTATGCCCCTATGTATATTTATTCGTAATTTCCCCAAAAAATTCTTTTGTTATTAAATATTTCCTCGATATTTGCATATTTTCACCTCCTATTTTCGTAATATTTCGTTTCCCTGAATGTTTCCTAACATTATAGTCAATAATTTGAGCATAGTCAAGTATTTAAGTATGATAGCAATTTTAAACGGTAAAATATATTTGACTGCCATATGACAATGGATTTCTTAGAAAAAAATAAGTTATTCACAACTTTTATTTTTCTCCTGAACTTATCCACTTTTGGAGGGCTAATGACCGAATT
>CALWHT010000028.1 GCA_944380515.1 uncultured Roseburia sp. | reverse complement strand
ACATTGAAAAGTGAATATTATCCGGAAGGAATAAAAATAAGCATGAGAAACAGACATAACTGTCGCTATGCCTTAAAAAGGTGTATAATAATCATAGGATTATGCCTCTTCTAAAATCAACTTTCTCAGGGTGGATTCAAAGGGCAGATCCCATGCATCAAGATGCTGGAGCATCATGATGTTATAGAGGCGGCAGTACCACATCTTAGTAGAGCGGTGCCTGCCGCTTTCAACAGTTTACAGTATTTATAAACAGGCATGGCATCATGTACGGAATCAAGAAGCAGCTTGGATATTTTAAATTCAGGTAAAAAGCTTTTCATTCTGAAAAAGGTGTGCAGAAAGCCGTGTGAATCATGTCTTGAGACAGGATTCAGTAAAGGAAAAACCGGAAGGTCGCTTTCTGAATCAGAAGCAACCAGCATATATAAATCGTATCTATGATAAAAACAGGAACGGGAGGAATCCCATCCGATGTCAGAATCAGGCTGGGAAAAGCAGCGGTCACAGGAACAGTCATTGATACCTTTAGCGGCACAATCACAAACACGATGCTTCCGTTCCCTGGCAGAGGTAACAAATGGAGTACCGTCGCCGGCAAGAGCCAGGGAATCAGGATTAATAAGTTTTTGCTCCACGGATTTTTGTAAGAATTCCTGATTATAAAGGTCAAACAATCAACCGTAGAGTTGTTCGGAAATAGAGAAGGTTGTATTTTCCAGCTCGTGCAGGAGCTGTTCAACCGATTTCTTTTCAACCGATTTCGCTTTAGCCCCTTTTGCAGAAGACTTAATGGGATGTATATGGGGAGAAAGGTTCTCTTCATCAGAATCCCAAATACGGCTCAAATAATCATAGAAAGTACCAACACCGGGAGTATCACCGAATTTAAAACCACTGAGAATAGCAAAAAGATGGTTGATTTTTAGCTGGACAGCCCATTCCGTCAGGGAAGTAACTTTAAAATCCAGAGACAACAGGTAGGAACGGTGCATGCAGGAAAGAGTTCTCGGCTTAGGACCAAAGACAGAATATCTGTTTTTTAGTTTTTCGTCGGTATAGGAAAGGTCAAGATTCGATGGATTTGTCAAGTGTTTTGGGCAAAAAAGTGGGGGATTTTAATAAAAAAGGAATCTGAAAGCCTTATATTTACTGGCTTAAAGATTCCGAAAGATTATATTATAAAATAGGAGAACGAAACTATGTGTTATTTCATCAATAGCTGTTCCGAGTTATTTAATACTCTTTGCAATTACCTTAACCTCGGTTGCTAATAATCTGCAACTATTTTTCTCCTGTTTCATACCATAAAGAAAAAGGAGATTTGCCATGCCGGACGATTTCAACCGCCGACGCGGATGCCCGCCGTGTGACTGTGACCGCAGGGACAGACGTGATGACCGCCGCGACAGACGCGATGACCGCCGTGATGACCGCAGGGACAGACGCGACCGCAACGACTTCAGGCGTTATTGATATATAACCGGAGCTGCTTCGGCAGCTCCTTTTTACATATTTCCCGTATTTCTGCTCATACTATAAAAAATCGAAAATACGGAGGTCATCATGAAAGCAACGGAAAAAGATAAACCCATACACACAATTCCGAAAGGAGTCTGAGAAAGCAGCCGCCCGGATAACAAAAAAGGAAAAAACGGCAGCCCGGCTGTCGACTTGCAGGGGAACGGCTATCCTAGCGGCAGACAGGACAAATTGATGTTGTATCATAATACTTGACACTTCTACTTCACAGATTTATAAAAAAAGAAGTGAAAATGGAGGTCAAAAATGGCACAGAAGAAAGTTTATGACAAGGAATTTAAAATTCAGGCCGTAAAGCTGGGAAGAAAAATTGGATTTAGTAAAGCTGCAAAAGAATTAGGAGTCAACATTGATACGCTGTACGGATGGAATAAGCGCGCAAAAGATGCCAGATTGGATTTAGGACCCGGAACCCAGACTCCGGATACGGCTATGAGCCTTACCGAGGAGGTGCAGAAGCTCAGACAGCAAAACAGAGAGCAGGCAAAAGAGATTGCCCGTTTAAAAGAGGAAAATGAGTTCCTGGCGGAAGCAAGTGCTTTTTTCGCAGCGAGCCGTCAGAAGTCAGCAAAAACCTGAGAATGCGGTTTATTGATATAAAGACTGAAGGCGGCACAATCAAAGGAAAAATCGCGCTTTATTGTAATACGCTCCATGTGACCAGACAGGGATTTTACTGGTATTTAAAGCATCGGGACGATCCATGGAAATATGAGAGTATCGCTGAAAAAATACGTAACATCGTGGCCGAGGATGAATGCAATGATACCTATGGCCGTTGCCGGATGTACCAGGCGCTAAAGCTAAAGTACCCGGATGAAGACATTCCCGGCGAAAGGACTGTCTACCGGATCATGGATGAGATCGGGTTGAGCCACAGACCCAAACGTAAGCCGGGCGGCATTACGAAGGCAGACCGAAACGCCAGAAAATCAGATGACCTTTTAAAACGGGATTTCTCAGCCGAAAAGCCGTTGGAGAAATGCGTAACGGATATTACTGAAATCCCCGCCCAAGATGGAAAACTCTATGTATCTGCTATCTTTGACTGCTATAACCTGGAAGTGCTCGGACTGGCAATGTCGGATAACATGAAGGCTGACCTGTGCGTATCCACAATAAAGAATGCATGTATGTCCTTCCCGTCTATCAGCGGAGCAATTGTCCACAGCGACCGTGGAAGCCAGTATACCAGCACACTCTATCGGGCAGAGCTTGAGCGTTGTGGAATCATTCAGAGCATGAACAGTGATGGTGGCAGATGCCATGACAATGCTCGCTGTGAGGCTATGTGGGCAAGAATGAAGGAAGAACTCCTATATGGTAGATATGATACAAAGGGGATGACGATTGAGGAACTGAAGACCTTGATATGGAGATATTACATGATCTATTGGAATACCCGCCGGATATGTTCAGCCAATGGCGGACTACCGCCCATGATAAAACGAAAACAATACTACGAGTCACTGGAGCAGGCAGCTTAAAGATTTCGTGAAGAAAAAGTGTAAAGGGATATTGACAATATCAAATAATTCCTGCCTCGAGTGTTCCCGTTTCACATTTTTTTCAAAACTGATTCATACTCTTTTCACATCCCGGAGCTATATTAATACTGTCAAAAGAAATTCTTTTTCATAACACCGCCGGCAGGATTTCCCCGTCTTGTCGGCTACTCCTTTTTCTGCGGCTGGATTTCCGCAGCTTTCCTGCGTGCAACCTATGCATTTTCAGAGTGCCGCCCGCCAAGGCAGCACTCTCTTATCTTTTTGGATTTACCGGCTGTATGCCCTCTTTGCGGACATTGTGCGTCTGATTCTGATTTTCCGGTTTTACCTTCTGCGTAACGCTGTTAAACTGATTGAGATTTTTCTGTGTTTCTTCCCTCTGTATATCCTTCATATACCCACCTCATTCTGAAAAGTTTTTCTGCTGCCATAGGTAGTATATCTCTCGCGCAATGGTTTATGCAAAGCCGCTTCCTGTCACCTCCACACTTTTCTGTCATATGATATATCAGAAAATTTTCCCTGCCGGATATTTGCGGCGCCGGACTACCGCGCCGCGGAAATGGAGTTTCCTATGAATTCATGTGAACTGGCCGCCTATGTTTCCTCCGTCGCGTGCGCGATTGCAAAATCCTGCCGGAAGGAAGACCTCGCCGTTATGGCCGCTGTCTTTACCCAGCTTGGCGATACCCTGACAACAATCCTCGCACACCAGGAAGCCTGTGAAATCGCTGAAAATAACCGGGCGGAAACAAAAAATTTGCAGGGCGGGAAATACTGACATTTCTCACCCTGCAAATTTTTTGTTGTCTCATTTTTACAACCGATATATTTTCCATTCCGGGGTAGACTAAACATGCACAAAGGTCTCATGACAGGCTTAACGACAAAGGGGACTTATCCTATGCCCAAACCACGTACAAAAACCGGCGAAAAAAATTTAATCAGTTCACGTCTAAAGGAATTACGGCAGCTGCACGGACTGTCTCAACGCGACTTAGCCCATCTTCTGCAATTATCCGGTATCGATATGGATAAAAATGTAATCACCCGCATTGAAACCAATAAACGCTATGTAACGGATTTGGAATTGAAAGCACTGTCAGAAATTTTTCATGTCTCTTACGACTATCTAATTGACGGGGAAGAAAAAAGCACCCCGTAATCATACATTTTTTTGCATAAATATTGTGCAATATCCAATAGATTTGTTATAAGAATTTCTGCGTCTCTGTCTTCCTGTACTCCAAGACGTTCACATAAACGGGAGTTTGCTTCAAAAACCTCTGTATATGCTTTCATGCAAAATCTTCCTTCTTCAAATTCATTTTTTACATACTTACTTTCCTCTATGGGGTAACGCTTTATATCCAATGAGCCAATCATCAAATCATAAATTAATTGTTTAAATTCTTCATTATTTTTTTTCATATCATATTTTCCTTTCTTTTGTCTCACTTTTACAACCAATTATATCCCTTATAAGTCATAGAATCAATACAAGTGGTGCAAAAAGTGAGACAAACTTTTTGCCATTTTTCGACAAAATATGGAAGAGAGGATTATTTATGGCAAGAATACTTTCACTGGACAATCAAAAAAATCTTATAGGGAAGCAACTTACTGCACTCCGAAAAAAACACTCTCTTTCTCAAAGAGAGCTTGCCTGCAAACTTCAATTAGCCGGATATAATTTAGACAAAAACGTAATTACAAGAATTGAAAATTATCAAAGATATGTTACTGATATAGAGTTAAAAGGATTGTGCGAGGTACTGCAAATTAGTTCGGACGAGTTTATAGGATTGAAAAAATAAACCCCATAATTTATTCCCGCTCCCGGATTTTAACATGAACCATGTCTCCCGGCTGCTTTTGCAGCAGCTTGCGGATATCTTTCCGAACCCCTATGATATGCCCCGGCGTTTTCATCCGCACAAGGCTTCCATCGTAGGGGACGCCGTCAAATTCCGCATGGACCTTGACGCGTCCCTTTCCGAATTCTTCCCTGACATCGTACGGGAATTCAATATATGCCCCGTCAATATCCGGAACCTTCTTTATCACAGCATCAAATTCATAAATCTTATCCTTTATCATTCCAGCCAGCCTCTCCTTCTTACATACGATTCATAATCTTGATGTGTGATTTAAAGAGCGAATAATACCGCATCCCTTTCTCCTTGCCGTAATGTCCCTGCAATGCCGCCCGCAAAGAATTCAGGTTTTTCCGTTTGCCATTTGCCTTAAATAAAAATAACGAGAAATCCTTCGGACAGCTCTCCACGGGTTTACTGTAAGCGAAAACCATTCTGCAGTAAATATCAAACTTTTCCTCCAGGCTGCACTCCTGCAGGTTATCCCGATAAGCAGTATATTCCGGGCTGCTCTTTATCTCCTGATAAAGCTTTTTCCCGTTTTCCTTTCCGAAAAAGACTACCAGTGCATTGTGGAAATCCGCAAGGTTATCCTTGCTGATACAGCACAGAAGATTCTTTGCAATATCGTCTTTCTGTGCCTGGGTCGGTTCCGGTATAATATCTTCCTGCTCCGGCGTTTCCTCTGTGTCAGCATTTGCAGCTTCACGGCGTCTTTCCTTCTCTCCGCCATGTTCTTCTGCTGCCCGGTCGTTTTCGTTCTCCGGTTCCCCGGCTTTTTCGTCCTGCTCCGGCTCTGCACATTCTGCGGCTGCCGTTTCCCCGGCAATACCGCTCTCATCCTTTGCGGTCTGTTCCTCGTACGGGTGCTCCTCCGCAGCCTTCTCCTGCTCCGGCGCCTCCTGTACTTTTTCATTCTCCACAGGCAGGGACGCTTCTTCCCCGGCGCTGTCCCGGGTCGGCTCTCCGGTATTCTGTGCCCGTTCTCTTTCCGCTGCCCTCCGGCTGCGCTGCAGCCGTTTACTGCACTCTTTTCCGCTCAGGCGGCTGACCGGCATTTTCCGGGCCATCCAATAGCGCACTGCGGCGTCAAAGCCCGTATCATTAGAAACAATGATATACTGATATTCCGGGTTTTCACACAGCATGTAACCGAGCTGCGTGACAAGCTGAAAATCCAGCGCGTTGCTTCCCTCAAAACATTTTATAAAGATTGCTTCTTTTTCCGTTTCCTTGAGTAACCTCACATTTTCATAGCTCATATGAGGGCTTTTCTGCGTATAAAATACAAAGACCTCATCCTCGGGCTGTGAGGAAACCAACAACGGCACCCATATGTCTCCTACATTTTCACTGTCTACTAAATATATTTTCTTCATCCGATCACCGGCCGGCTGGAACGTTTTTATTATAGCACAGCCTGCGCGCCTTTTACCAGAAAAAAATCCTGGCAGTTTATTACCGGATATTTCTTGTATATCTGCACTGCGGAAAGTTGCTGCAGCCCAAAAATTCCCCGAACTTCCCGCTGCGCTTTTTTAACTCCCCTCCGCATCTGGGACAAAGCTCTATCACCATTCCCTGCTGGATTTTTCCGAGTTCCTCATAGCATTTCTGATTCATCACGCAATCCTTCTCTGCCCGGTGCGCGCCCTCAGTAGAGATATGAAAATACTCCGCCAAATCCACCAGCCGGTACCTCGTAAGCTGCGGCAGGCAGGATTTTGCCATCGGAAGCGTATCGATAAAATTATTTTCCAAATCCTGACCAAACAGTTCCTGCGCAGCAAGCCGCACAAACTTCAAATCAAAAGACTGGATATTATGTCCCACAAGGACATCCTGTCCCGCAAAATCCAGAAACTCCCTCAACGCGTCTCCGATATACGGCGCATCGGCGACCATCTCATCGGTAATCCCGTTGACGGCTGTAGCCCCGCAGGGAATCCTTCTCTGCGGGTTTACAAGCGTGGAAAATGTATCCGTCATTTCCCCGCCTCTCACCTTTATGGCCGAAATCTCAATAATCGCGTCATTGACATAGCTGATGCCGGTTGTCTCCAAATCAAATACCACATAATCCGGAACATATTTTGCCAGCCTTTTTCCTTTGTCCTGCATCCTGACTCCTACCTTATCCCTTTCCGTAACGATGATCTGCCGCAAAAAGCCCTTTCATGTAAGAAAACGCCCCCGACCCGCATAAAATTCCAAGCAGCGCCGCCGCAAGCGCACTCCCTCCGACCGTACTCACCAAAAACGGCAGCACATAGGTGAACAGGGCCGCCTCCTGATTTCCGAGCAGAAATCTCGCCACCGGATAACACAGCATACCGCCGATAATACCGGTTCCGATAACCTCCCCGGCAACCGCCGCAGGAAGCTTTTTCGCATAGCGATAAGCCATTCCGCAGCAGAACGCCCCGACCATGCTGCCCGGAAATGCCAGAAGACTTCCGGTTCCCATGAGGTTTCTTATCAATGAGGTACAGAAAGCAAAACCGGCCGCATAATACGGTCCCAAAAATACGCCCGCAAGCACGTTTAAAAGATGCTGCACGGGAAAGCATTTTGACATGCCCACCGGTATATAAAACGTAGACAAAACAACCCCGACTGCCGTCATCATTCCCGCAACAGCCAATTTTCTTATATTCAGCTTCATAACTAATTCTCCTTCTGCCAGTTTATAAAATGTCGATATACTCGCCCGACAATGCCTTATTCATACTCCGCACCGCGCAGAATTTTCCGCACATGGAGCAGGTGTCCTCATGCTCCGGCTTTCTGCTGTTCCAGATAGCCTTTGCCGTCTCCGGATCCATGGCACATTCCCACTGTGCCTCCCAGTCAAGCGTATGTCTTGCTTCGGCCATTTTATCATCAATCTCCCTTGCTCCCCTCACGCCTTTGGCTATATCCGCCGCGTGGGCCGCTATTTTGGAGGCGATAATGCCCTGTTTTACATCCTCCACATTCGGCAGCGCAAGATGCTCCGCCGGGGTCACATAGCACAAAAATGCCGCTCCGTTCTGCGCCGCGATCGCACCTCCGATTGCCGAGGTAATATGGTCATACCCGGGCGCAATATCCGTCACCAAAGGTCCCAGCACATAAAACGGCGCGCCCATACAGATGGTCTGCTGTATTTTCATATTGGCGGCAATCTGATCCATCGGCATATGTCCCGGCCCCTCTACCATCACCTGAACATCCTTTGCCCACGCGCGCCTGGTAAGCTCTCCGAGCCGCACCAGCTCCTCAATCTGGCAGACGTCGGAGGCGTCGGCAAGACAGCCCGGACGGCAGGCGTCCCCGAGGGAGATGGTGACATCATACTCCCGGCAGATATCAAGGATTTCGTCGTAATACTCGTAAAAGGGATTTTCCTGACCGGTCATACACATCCAGGCAAAAACAAGCGAACCTCCTCTTGACACAATGTTCATTTTGCGCTTGTGCTCCCGAATCTGCTCAATGGTCTTTCTGGTGATTCCGCAGTGCAGCGTGACAAAATCAACTCCGTCCTGCGCGTGCAGCCGCACCACGTCGATAAAATCCTTTGCCGTCAGCTCCGCCAAATCTCTCTGATAATGGATAACGGAATCGTATACCGGCACCGTTCCGATCATGGCCGGACATTCGGATGTCAGCTTTCTGCGGAACGGAATCGTATTTCCGTGGGATGATAAATCCATAATCGCATGGGCGCCCATCTCAACTGCCGCCATCACCTTTTGCATTTCCACATCATAATCCTTGCAGTCTCTGGAAACACCCAGATTGACATTGATTTTCGTGCGCAGCATGGAGCCGACCCCCTCCGGGTCAATGCAGGTATGTCTTTTATTGGCGCAAATCACGACCTTTCCCTCCGCTACCAGCGGCAGCAGTTCCTCCGTCGTCATCCGCTCCTTTTCGGCGACACGCTTTAACTCCTCTGTTACGATTCCCTTACGGGCAGCCTCCATCTGTGTTGCGTACTGTTCCATAAATTCCTCCATTCCACGTATCCGCACAAGGAAACCCGGCAGTCAAAATCGGCTCGCACATTTTCCTATATATGGAAAAAGCCCCGCCGCAGACACGACAAGGCTTTCGTTATTCATCCTTATTTCGCTCCCTACGACAGTATTAACTGACAGGTTCAAAGAGTCAGGTTTTAACCTTCTCAACCGCTCATGCAAAAGCTGCAATCGCCGTCCCTCTGCGATATTATTTAGTTTCAGTTCCTTTACCTTATCCCAATTTCTCTCCTTTGTCAATCCCCTGCGCTCTCTGTCTCACACCATCTGGTTCGCGCATTTTTCCCTCACGTAAAAAAGTACAACCGACATGGGCTGTACTTTTTAGGAGAAGGTATTTTTACTATGGGGTATAGCAAAAACTATATAATGTATTGGGGGGTTTTTACGTTAATTATAATAGCATGATTTCCAAAATCAGTGTTCACAAATCTTACAAATTTTTCACCTTGTTTTTGTGCAAATTGACAAAATTTTGGTTTTGATGCGCTGGAGCGCGTTATCCACCGTCTTGGGCGGCTTGCCCAGCTTTTTTGCAATCTGCCGGTAATTCTGCCCCGCCAAATACTCGTCTAAAACCTCCCGCTCCAGTTTGCTCAGTCTCTTTTTTACCGTGTCCCAAAACGCCTGGACATTCTCTCTGTCAATCACAAGCTGCTCCGGGTCTGCCGCACCCTCGGCCGTGAGCGTTTCCGCCAGGGAAGGGCCCCTCTCCCCGGTTTCCGAATAAAATGAAATGTACGAATTGAGCGGAGCGTGCTTTTTCCGGTTGGAGGCTTCGACCGCCTTATAGAGCTGCCTGCTGATACAAAGCTCCGCAAAATGGAAAAACGACGCCTCTTTGGTTCCGTCATAATCCCGAATTGCCTTAAAAAGCCCTATCATTCCCTCCTGGATCAAATCGTCCGTCTCCCCGCCGATTAAAAATACCGCATTCGCCTTTTTGCGCACCAGAGGCTTATACTTATCCAAAATATAATCCATAATCTTCCCGTCTGCATCGTCCTCGCCACGCAGCCTGTCGATGAGCTGTTCATCTGTCAAATTCCGATAAGAATCCAATTTCTTCCTCCCTGTCAGGCGTTACTGCATCCGCTGTCTCACAATTTCATATGCCAAAACCCCGGCCGCCACCGAAGCGTTCAGGGAGTCAATATCCCCCTTCATCGGGATAGAGGCAATAAAGTCACAGTTTTCGCGCACAAGCCTGCTGACGCCCTCTCCTTCGCTTCCAATCACAAGTCCAATCGGTCCTTTTAAATCAAGCTGGTACATCGGTGTGCCTCCCATGTCCGCACACACAAACCAAATCCCTTTTTCCTTCAGCTCCTGAATCGTGGTACTCAGGTTGGTCACCTTTGCCACAGGCGTATAGTTGAGCGCTCCCGCGGAGGTTTTCGCCACGGTCGCGGTAAGCCCCACCGCCCTGCGCTTCGGTATAATCACGCCGTGCGCGCCTGCCAGGTTCGCGGTGCGGATGATCGCCCCGAGGTTATGGGGATCCTCAATATTATCCAACAGAAAAAGGAACGGCGGTTCCCCCTTTTCCTCCGCCAGCTTTAACATATCTTCGATCTGGGCGTATTCGTAGGCCGCCGCCACGGCAATGACACCCTGATGTTTTTTCGTCTCCGAAAGTCCGTCAAGCCGTTCCCTCTCCACAAAATGAATCACGGTATCGTGCTTTTTGGCCTCCCTCACAATCGTGCGCACCGGACCGTCCTGACAGCCGTCCAGCACAAAGAGACGATCTATTGTTTTTCCCGCGCGAAACGCTTCCAACACGGCATTGCGCCCCTCGATTTTCAATTCCTCGTAACCCATAAACGCTCCTTTTTACAAATTCAGCTTCAGACCGCGGACGCCGGCTTTCACCAGCTCCACCAGCCGTTCAAACCGGTCCGTCAGATACAGATAGCCCATCAACGCCTCAAAGCCGGTTGCCTTCCGGTAATCCGCCATCGTCGCGTTTTTCGCCATCGTCGGGGACTTCGCATTTCTTCCCCGGCGGTAAATGTCAGCTTCTTCCTCCGTCAACAGCGGAAGCAGCAGCTCCATCATCTCTGCCTGCGTATGCGCCTTTACAATCTGGCTTGTCCTCCTGTGCAGTTCCCCCGCTCTGGTATTTCCGCCCGCAACCACCACCGAACGGATGACGAGATCATAAATCCCGTCACCGATATAGGCGAGCGTCAGCGGTGAATACGTGCGGATGTCTACCTCCGGCAATCCAAACTCCTGCTTGATATAGGAATGAATCCCTTTTTCCATACCGTATTTTCCTTTCCTCAGGCGTCAGGCCTTCTGCCAGATGACGCCCTCCCGGGTGTCTTTGAGTACAATGCCTTTTTCGAGCAGCTCCGCCCGGATAGCGTCCGCCTTTGCGAAATCCTTCTCTTTCTTGGCAGCGCTGCGCTCTTTGATTTTCTCCAGCACATAGCTTTCAAGCTCGGCGTCGATTTCCTCCTTCGCCTCTTTGGTATCCGCCGCAGTCAGATTCAGTGACAGCACCCGGTCAAAATCCCGAATGAGCTCCAGCTTCGTCTTATCGTTTATATCCGCCTTCAACAGGTCATAGACAACGGTAATCGCCATGGAGGTGTTCAGATCATTGCTGACCGCATCGAGAAATTTCTCCCTCCAGACTGCATACTGCTCTTTGTCCGTCTCTCCCTCATCCTTTAATTCCGCGATTTTTTTCACCAGCTTCTTATAGGCGGCGCTCATATTGTCAAGCGCGTCATAGGAAAATTCCAGCGGTTTGCGGTAATGGGACTGTAAGCAGAACATCCGGTACACAATCGGGTCGTAGCCCTTTTCCTCCAGCAGGGAAACCGTCAGAAAATCTCCCTTGGACTTGCTCATCTTGCCGGACTTATCGTTTAAGTGCTGCACATGGAACCAGTATTTGCACCACGGATGCCCCAGATAGCTTTCCGACTGGGCAATCTCGTTGGTATGGTGCGGGAAAATATTATCCACGCCGCCGCAGTGAATATCCATGTATTCGCCGAGATGCTTCATGCTGATGCAGGAGCACTCGATATGCCAGCCCGGATAGCCGACGCCCCACGGACTGTCCCATTTTAACGCCTGGTCCTCGAATTTGGACTTCGTAAACCACAAAACAAAATCGTTTTTATTCTTCTTATTGACATCCTCCTCCACGTCGTCCCGGACGCCCACCAGCAGTTCCTTTTCGCTCTGGGAGGAAAATACATAATAATCGTCGAGCTTTGACGTGTCAAAATAGACGTTTCCCCCGGCCACATACGCATACCCCTTCGCGAGCAGTTCCTCGATCATATGGATAAATTCCGGGATACAGTTGGTCGCCGGCTCCACGACATCCGGGGTCTTGATGTTTAATTTCCTGCAATCCTCAAAAAACGCGTCGGTATAAAACTTTGCGATTTCCATCACGGTCTTGTGCTCCCGTTTCGCACCCTTTAGCATTTTATCCTCCCCGGTGTCCGCATCGGAGGACAGATGGCCGACATCCGTGATATTCATAACGCGCTTTACCTCATAGCCCGCATAGCGGAGGGCTTTTTCGAGCACATCCTCCATAATATAGCTCCTTAAATTCCCGATGTGGGCAAAATGATATACCGTCGGCCCGCAGGTATACATGGCTATTTTTCCGTCCTCATGGGGAATAATCGTTTCCACCTCTCTCGTCAGGGTATTATAAAACCTGAATTTGTTTTCCATCCTCGTATATACTCCTTTTTCTTTACTTTTTTCCCGCTGTCAGCATGCGCACCGCCTGCTCCAAATCCAGCACACGGTTGACAAGCTCCGCGTTTTCCTTCTGCAATACGGAAATATCCTCCTTGACCGGGTCAGGCAGATGGCACTGGTCCATATCGCTGCGCGGAATTTTGATATTATCCCGCTTCACAATACGCCCCGGTACGCCGACCACCGTACAGTTCGGCGGCACCTCCTCCAAAACGACGCTTCCGGCTCCGATTTTGGAATTTTCCCCCACCGTAAAGGAACCGATAATTTTTGCGCCGGCACTGATCATGACATTATCCCCGATGGTCGGATGACGCTTTCCGGTCTCTTTTCCGGTTCCTCCGAGCGTTACACCCTGATAAAGCGTCACATTATCCCCGACCACCGCGGTCTCCCCGATAATGACGCCGCTTCCGTGGTCAATGAAAAAACCTTTTCCGATCACCGCGCCCGGATGGATTTCGATTCCCGTCCTTCTCGCCGCCCTCTGTGATATAAAGCGCGCCCAAAAGTAATGTCCCTTTTGATACAATTTATGCGCCCTTCGGTAGCTTAACATAACACGAAAGCTCGGGTAAAGCAACACCTCCATCGGCGATTTGATTGCCGGGTCACGCTCCCTGATAACCGCAAATTCTTCTTTGACATGACTGATGATTCCCATACTCCACCAACCTTCTTTTTTGAAAAAGTGTGCAAATGAAAAGCGGACTACCCGTCTCTGCCAGAGACGAAATAATCCGCGGTTCCACTCTATTAAAAATCCTTCGATTTTCCCTCAATGCATGTAACGTATGCCAGACGTACCGGGGTACTTACTGCTGCAAAAACGCGCATACTGCCTTCACCCGGCAGGCTCCCGGATGCACTTCAAAAATCTCCCTCTGAAGGCCGCTTTCAGCCGACGGCAGCCTCTCTCTGACAGCTCTCTGATTTCCTACTCTCTCCGCTCCATGCCTTTTCCTGTGTTTTCTTTTCTTTGCCCTTCTAGTTTATGCACTTCCCGGCCGTTTGTCAACCATTTCAGCGGAAATTCTCCACAGGAAAATTTCCACTGAAATATCAGCCCGCGCGGTGCGGACAGCCCGTACAGCCTCCCGCAGAATCAGCCACCTTAACGCCGCTCTCATAAACCGTAGTCAGCGCGCAGATTGCCTGCGCAGCGATGCCCTGCTCCGTCCCCGTAAATCCAAGGCCCTCCTCTGTCGTCGCCTTGACGTTGATCTGGCTTTCATGAATCCCCAGCACGCGCGCGATATTCTGTTCCATTTCTTCAATATAGGGGCGCAGCTTCGGCCGCTGCGCTATGACCGTCGCGTCAATATTCTCTACCAGATAACCCTCCCGGTTGAGCAGCTCTGCCACATGCTCCAAAAGCTTCAGACTGGAAATTCCCCGGTACCGCTCGTCCGTGTCTGGAAAATGTTTTCCGATATCGCCCAGCGCCGCTGCGCCCAAAAGCGCGTCCATCACGGCGTGCAGCAGCACGTCCGCGTCCGAATGACCCAAAAGCCCTACGGTATGAGGTATCTTCACCCCGCCTAAAATCAAATCTCTTCCCTCTACCAATTTATGGACATCATATCCCATTCCTACTCTCATGCTTACCTCATTTCTGCGCTGCTTCGCGCAAAGTCATAAATGTCTTACAGGTATCACCCGTTTTCCTGCCTACTGCGGCGGATTGCACCGCGAGCAGGGTGTAAGCCCTCTCTCCTTCGCCTCCGAGAGAGTAATCTCAATATCACTCCTGCTCAGATACGAACAGCCCGCGGCATGATAGGTTTCACCGGTTTTTGTAATATGTACCGTGACCTCTCCGCCGCCCTGCGCTTCTCCCGCCTGCCATGACCCGGAGAATGCGGTATTCCAGGTAATGTCAGTTCCGTCCGACGCGGCGACGATGGTTCCCTGCTCATCTGTCCGAAATACCTCAATCCCCGCTTCCCGAAAACGGTTTAACACCTCGGCGTGGGGATGTCCGTACTGATTTCCCTCACCCACGCTGATTACCGCATATTCCGGGCTGACCGCCTGAATAAAAGCCTCCGAGGATGCCGTGTTGCTGCCGTGATGGGACGCCTTGTACACATCCGCGGAAATATCAATGCCGTTTGCCAGAATATCCTGCTCTGCCTGCTCCCCGGCATCGCCCGTAAACAAAAAGCGGTTCTCGCCGTTCTGTAAAAGTATGCCCACCGACCAGTCATTTAAGTCATCCCCGTAATCGCCGTTCGGCGCGATGATGGTAAAAGACGCACCGCCGAGCGTATAGGTATCGCCCACCACGGGAGCCGTGACGGGATAGTCCTTTTCCTCCAGAACCCGGATGACATCCTCATAGGTTCTCGTGTCGTTCTCCACCTCCGGCAAGATTACCGTCCCACAGTCAAACTTATATAAAATAACGTCCAGCCCGCCGATATGGTCCGCGTCCGGATGTGTTCCAATCACATAATCGAGCGTTTCCACTCCCTGCTGTTCCAGATAGGACTGCACCAGCGTCCCCTTATCATTGTTTCCGGCGTCAATCAGCATATAATGGCCGTCACAGGCGATAAGGGTCGCGTCTCCCTGCCCCACGTCAAGAAAATGAACCTCAAGCTCGCCCGCCGCTTCTTTCTTCTCCGTCTCCGCGCCGACCCCCACCTGTGCCTTACTCCGCGCCTCCGCGGCAGCTTCCGCTTTGCTCTCCGAATCTACAGCATCTGCTGCGGCGGCAGATGCCGCAGTCTTCTCCGCAGTCTCCTCCGCCGGAGAGACACAACCCGAAAGCGCCGCCGCAAGCGCAGCTGCCGAGAGCACGGCTGCCGCATATTTCCTTTTTCTGTTGTTTTTCATGCTTTCTTATCCCTCAATATCTTTTAAGCTGATTGAAACAAAGGCCTCCGCGTGCACACCACGGCACGGGAGGTCTCTGTTCATTACTGTTTGTTCAGATATTTTTGAACTTCACAAATTACCTCTTTTGCATACTCTAACTGTTCTATGGTTTCTTCCTTTGATGCAATATAAAAATCGTCATAGTCACTCTTTTCTCTTTTCTGCTGTAAGCGTGCTATCTTTCGTCCAGTATCCTTAGAAAACATACTCGTCGCAACATATGTTTTGTTAAAATATGCTATGACATCTTTATGCCTCCTGAAATCCTTTTCTTCTAATGCCAGTACTGCCTTTATGGCATAATTTGCACAAATCATATCTTCTATCATCCGGCAAGCACAATTCCCTCCTTTTGCACATTATCATAGTAAGGCAACGCACCTAACCAGTAATTGAAATGCTCTACATTTTTAATATTTACACTTATCGTAACCTCATCACTTAACGCATACTCATATGCTATATCATAAATTGTATTTTCTATATTTTTAATTTCCTGCTCCGATAATGAAGTCAATATCATAACATCCATATCAGAGTTCTCTCTATAATCCCCTCTTGCATAAGAACCATATAATATTATCTGATTTAATGTATTTCCAAACACTTGCTGCACTTCTTTTACAAATGCCTGTATTACCTTTTGATTGTTCTTCATAATGCTGCGCCCCCATTCATTCTCATAAATCTATCCTGTTGGCTCCCATTTTTATAATATCATACATATATCTTTTTCACAAGACGGACAGATTTTACTGCTTTTTCACCGTTTTCTGTTCCGGAATCTCCTCACGCATTTCATAGGTGCGCTTCCACTCCTTTGTTCCCTCCACCTTATGTACCTCGGAACGGTTCTTATATAAAAAGCGCGTCAGCGCGTAACAGTCTACCCAGATCTCATTGCCGCTTTCCCGCCATTCCTCGTCAAAGATGAGCTCCAGCCCGTAATGAAGATGGACGGTATCGATATTGTTCACATTTTCCTTCGTGCTGTAGCCGGTGTGACCCATATAGCCGATCACATCCCCCGCCGTCACCAGATCCCCCTCCTTTAAATCGCCCTGGTATGGGTAATTCTGCCTTAAATGCGCATAGTAATAGTAGCGTTTCCCGTCGAGACTGCGGATGCCGATACGCCATCCGCCGTACTGGTTCCAGCCAAGGGCCTCCACATAGCCGGTTTCAATCGCGATAATCGGCGTACCGACCTGGCCCATCATATCATGGCCCAGATGCTGCCTTTGATAGCCGTAGCTTCTGGAAACGCCGAAATCATCGTAATCGCTGTATGGAAAGCCCTTCGCGATGGGGGAAAACGCCTTCAGGCCGTATTTCCTGACAAAGGGTCCTCCCTCTGTCTCCTGGATTTCATATTCCCCCACAAGCCCGCCGAGTACCGCGGAATAAGCCTCCTGATAATAGGAAAAATATTTCAGTTCCTTTGCCGTCTGCTCGATAGTCGTCTCCTTCGTCTCCAGCTTTTCGGCGATATCCCCGATTTTGGAAACGGCATCCACCCCGAATTCCCCGCCCTCCATCGCCGCGGCATAGGCCAGCAGATCAATCCAGTTCAGATGTACCTCTTTTCCGTAGCTTTCCACGTCATACTCATATGCCTTGCAAAGCGCCTCGTAGGTCACATTAAAATCCACCCAGCGGATTGTTCCGTCCGCGGCGGTTTCAAGCGTAGTTCTTCGGCTGCCCGCCGTATTTTCCCACAGCATGATTCCCAGCATCAAAAGCAGCGCTCCCTCCAGCAGGATTGCCGCCCGGATTCTGCTGCACCTGTCCTTTCGCCTCACGAAATCTATTTTCATACACTGACCTTTTTCAAACCTTCTTTTCATTGTATGAAAACCCAAAAAGGACTATTCCTTCGCGGCGTTTCCGTCTTTCCCGGCGCACGCGCGGCAGGTGCCGTAAAGAATGGAATTCCTGCATTGCAGCACAAAGCCGTGGTCATTTAAAATGTGGTTTGAAATCTCATCCATAAACGTGCAGTCCAGATGAATGATTCTTCCGCACCGAACGCACTTCAAATGCAGATGCCGCTCACACTGCTGTCCCTGCTCCACATACTGATAAACCGTCTGGCTTCCCTTTTCCGCCACATATTTCAGGACACTCCCGTCCTTCACCAGCTTATCGAGATAACGGTAGACCGTCGTGATGTTGACCTCCCCGCCGCTTTGCTTTAAGTAGGCATCAATATCCGCCGCCGTTACGGTCCTGTCGCTGTTATTCTTTAAAAATTCCAGTATTTTTTTTCTGCTCGCAGTCACATAGCTATTTCCTGCCATCCGAATCCTCCGTTTCCAAACACCGGGGCCGGACATACAAAAAGCTGCGTCCTTCGCCCCGCCTTAAAATGCGATGCCCAAAAGCTCTATCAGCACGCCCCAAAAAACACCGAGCCCGTACAGTACGGCAACAATTCCCGCATTCTGCTTCCAGTCGCGGTTCAGCCGGAACAATACCAGCACGCCGACTCCTGCATTTACCAGAAGTCCGGACATCATGGCACCCGTTCCAATGATGCCGTCCAGATACAGCTCCGTGATCACCACCGAGGACGCACAGTTCGGAATCAGCCCGACAAGCGCGGCTGCCGCCTCGCCAATCACCGGCATACCGGTAAATACCGCCGCCAGCGCGTCCTCCCCGATGCTTTCTATGATAAAATTTAATACCAGGGAGATGAGCAGAATATAGAAAAAAATCCGCAGGGTATGCTTAAGGGCAGAACGGAAAATGCCGTCCTCACAGCGGCAATGCTCCTCCTCACACACCACATGGATATCCATATCCTTCTCTCTTTTTTTCAGTACCTTCACATACAAAAATTCAATCAAAAGTCCCGATACAACAGCAATTACAACCTTTGCCGCAAGAATTTTCACAATCGTTGCCACCGGCACCGCCTCGGAAATTAAAATGGGAAGCATTTCGTCGGAGGTTGAAAGATAAACGGCCATCAGGGTTCCGAGCGTGATAACCCTTCCCGCATAGAGACTTGACGCCGCCGCCGAAAAGCCGCACTGCGGCACGACGCCTAAAAGTCCACCCCACACGGGTCCAAACCGTCCTGCCGTCTTAATTCTGTTCCTCGCTCCGCTCCCGGTTTTATGCTCCAGCAGCTCCATCAGCAGATACGTCAAAAATAAAAACGGCAGCAGCTTTGCGCTCTCCTCCAGACTGTGCATCAATATATGTAACATTGTTTTCCTCCATTTCTGTGCAAAATGCAAATAAATTGCTTTTGCAAATTGTTTGCATTTTTATTATACGCAGGGAAAACAAATTGTCAAGCTTTATTCTTCCCCGGGCACCTTCCTGCACTTAGCCGAAAACTCACTGACATCAATCCGAATCACATTGACAATCGAAACAAGCTTTTCATTGAAAGTAAAATCCTCTCCCGTCTGTGTCTTCATCAGAATTGTCAGCGCCTCCGCCTTTTCCTCCACGTCCTCAATGAGCCGTGCCGTGCCCTTTCCCATAATACTCCGGTAAGCCATGCCGTACTGGCATGCCACCCTGCCCGCAAAGGGTGCGGTATCACACTCCGCCGCAAACGACACGCGCGGATTTTTCGCAAGAACCTCATATTTATAGCCTTCCCTCGCACCGTGCAGATAGAGGGTCAGTTTTCCTTTCTCCAAACGGTAGCCATAATTCATCGGAACAACATAAGGCTGACCGTCATCGCTTAAACCAAGGTGAAGTACGCCCGCCTTATCCAGTATATCACGGATTGCCGCCTCGTCGGTAATCTCCCGCTCTCTCCTTCTCATAAGCACCTCCGTCTTCTCATCTCTCTTATCAGATAATTCCTGCCCCGCCTGGGGCGGGATGGTTATTTTGCATGCAGAAACGGCAGTCAGCTGCCCCCGCAGTCTGACCGCCGTTTTCTGCCGTCTTAAAGCGCCTTGATTCTCTCAAGCGCAGCTACCGTATTCTCGTAGGTTCCGAACGCGGTCAGCCGGAAATATCCCTCTCCGCTTGGTCCAAAGCCCGAGCCCGGAGTGCCGACGACACCCGCGCGCTCCAAAAGATAATCGAAAAACTCCCAGGAAGTCATCTTATCCGGCGTCTTCAGCCAGATATAAGGCGCATTGACTCCTCCGAATACCGTATACCCTGCTTCCTTAAGGCCGTTTTTAATCACCTGCGCATTCTTCATATAATAACCGACCTGCTCCCTAAGCTGCGCCTTTCCGGCCTCTGAATACACAGCCTCGCCCGCACGCTGTACGATGTACGGAGCGCCGTTAAACTTTGTTCCGTGGCGTCTTGCCCACATTGCGTTTAACGATACATCCCCGCATTTCAGCTCCTTCGGAACAACCGTATAGCCCAGACGCACACCCGTAAAGCCTGCATTTTTGGAAAAGCTCTTGATTTCAATCGCGCAGGTCTTTGCACCCTCGCACTCATAAATGGAATGAGCCACGTCCGCCTCCGATATATATGCCTCGTAAGCCGCGTCATAAATGATGACCGCCCCAACCCGGTTCGCATAATCTACCCAGGACTGAAGCTGATCCTTCGTGACGGTCGTTCCGGTCGGATTATTCGGCAGACACAGATAAATCATATCCGGCGTTTCCTTCGGAAATTCCGGCACAAAATTATTTTCGCTCGTACACGGCATGTAAATGACGTTGCTCCACATTTCCGTCTTCGCGTCATAGGTTCCGGTTCTGCCCGCCATAACATTGGAGTCTACATAAACCGGATAGACCGGGTCGCAGACCGCGATTCGGTTATCCTCGGCAAAAATCTCCTGAATATTGCCGGAATCGCTCTTTGCACCGTCAGACACAAAAATCTCATCCGCGCTGATGCCGCAGCCTCTCGCCTGATAATCGTTTTTTACAATGGCATTTCTCAAAAATTCATAACCAAGATCCGGTGCATAACCGTGAAAGGTTTCCGCGTGCGCCATCTCATCGACCGCCTTATGCAGTGCATCGATAATAGCCGGGGCAATCGGCTGCGTGACATCACCGATTCCGAGACGGATAATCTGTTTGTCCGGATTCGCCGCCGTAAATGCGTTGACCTTTTTCGCAATATTGGAAAAAAGATAACTACCGGGCAGCTTCTGGTAATTTTCATTGATTTTAAACATGGCTGTTCTCCTCATTTCTTTCTTTTCAATACAGCAGTTTCGTGCCGTCCGCGCGGTGCCGGCACGGGGAAATGTCTGTGCCAACGCTGCGGATTTGTGATACAGTATAACATTGCGCTGCTTTCTTCGCAAGTATTTTTTGTTTACCTGGAATCAAAATGCAAAAAACGGAATACATCGTGAACCACCTCCAAAAGTCAGACTAAAAATCTAATGATTGGGAGTTCGGTTCACGATGCATTCCGGTTCTTTCTATATAAGCAGACTTAATATCATCTGGGCAGTTTCGGCAAGCCCTGTCCCGTTATCCATACTGCGTTTTTGCAGATAACGGTGGGCTTCCTCCTCTGAAAGGTTATTGCGCTCCATCAAAAGCGCCTTTGCTTTCCCAATCAGCTCCGTTTCCTCCTGCGTCCGTTCCTTCGGCTTCTGCCTCGCTTTCTTTTTCCTGCGCATGATGGTATATTCCATCATCTCGACCGTCTGAAGCAGTTCATTTACCTTAAGCGGCGTAGCCAGGCACACCAGATTCTCTACCTCCCGCTCGCTGCAGTTTCCCGGCGAGGCAACAAGCAGCATCTCGAACTGAGGCGGAAGATACTCATACAGCTCCGTATACATCATGTCCACAAACCGATAACCGCACACGATGATACCCCCGCCAAGCTCATTGGCATTCTGCAAAGCCTGTGCGCCGGTGGCGCAGACCGCAGCGACCTGATGTCCGTTCTGCATCAGTATCCTTTTTATATTGCGGGCAATCTCCTGATTGGGAAATGCAATAATTATATTGGTCAAATCTTTTCCCCTTATTCAGCTTCCGTCATATTTTATACAGATATTGGTTGATTTCCCAGTCTGTCACCTGCGCGCGGTAATCTGCCCATTCCGCTTTTTTCGCCCTGATATAATTGCGTGTGACATGCCCGCCCAAAACCTCTTTTAAATATTCATCCCGTTCAAATTCCTCCAGTGCCTCACCGAGGTCTGCCGGAAGTGCTTCGATTCCAAGCTCATGCTTCTGTGACCTGCGCAGCTCAAAAATATTTTCAGTCACCGGCGCAGGGGGCTCCAGGTGGTTTCTGATACCGTCCAGCCCGGCCTGTAAACAGACTGCCAATGTCAGATACGGATTTGCCGCCGAGTCGGGACTGCGCAGCTCTACGCGGGTTCCCTCTCCCCTTGTTACGGGAATCCGTATCAAAGGACTGCGGTTTGTGACGGACCATGCGATATAAATCGGCGCCTCAAACCCCGGAACCAGCCGTTTGTAGGAATTGACAAGCGGATTGGTGATTGCCGCCATTCCCTTCATATGCTTCATGATTCCCCCGATAAACCAGTACGCTTCCCGGCTTAATCCCATCTCTCCGTTCGGGTCGTCAAAAATATTTTTTCCGTCTCTCGACAGGGACATGTTGACATGCATGCCGGAGCCGTTCATGCCGTATCTCGGCTTCGGCATAAAGCTTGCAAACATCCCGTGGCGTTTTGCGATGGTCTTCACCGCCAGCTTAAACGTCATGATATTGTCTGCCGTTTTCACCGCTTCGTCATAATGAAAATCAATCTCATGCTGGGCAGGCGCAACCTCATGGTGGGAAGCCTCAATCTCATAGCCCATATCCTCGAGCGTCAGCACCATATCGCGCCTTGCGTTCTCTCCCAAATCCACCGGGCCCAGATCAAAATAACCGGCACGCTCCGTAGTGATGGTCGTGGGCTGTCCGTCATCATCCTGATTAAACAGGAAAAATTCACACTCCGGCCCCACGTCAAACCGATAGCCCATCTCCGCCGCAGCTGCAACCGCCTTTTTTAAAATGTAACGCGGATCTCCTTCAAAGGGCTTGCGCTCCGCCGTATACACATCACAGATAATCCTCGCAACCTTTCCCTGCTGCGGCCTCCACGGAAATATCACAAACGTATCCAAATCAGGATACAGATACATATCCGATTCCTCGATTCTGACAAACCCTTCGATGGAAGAACCGTCAAACATACACTCGTTATTCAGTGCCCGCTCCAACTGGCTGGAGGTCACCGCCACATTTTTCAGAGTACCGAACATATCCGTAAACTGGAGACGGATGAATTCCACATCCTCCTCTTCTACCATACGGATAATATCCTGCTTTGTATAATTGCCCATGTCACTGCTCACTCCTTTTCATATACTGCAAAACTTTATCATAAGCCATAGGGCCGCCGAACAAATCCAGCGCGCTTCCGATGGTTACGTTTAATTTATCCTTCCCGAGCTTTCTAAGCTTTTCCAAATCCGCAAAGCTTCCGACACCGCCCGCATAAGTAATAGGAATCCCTTCCCAGTTTCCGAGAAAGCTTACCAATTCCTCCTCGATTCCGTTTGCTTTTCCCTCCACGTCCACCGCATGAATCAGAAATTCATCGCAGAAGCCACAGAGCTGCTCCAGCAACGTTTCACAGACTTTTTCCCCGGTAAATTTCTGCCAGCGGTCCGTAACTATATAATACGCGCCGTCACGTTTCCGGCAGCTTATATCAAGAACCAGGTGTTCTTTCCCGACCTTGGCGCTTATTTTTTTGAGATTGTCATAATGAATTTTCCCCTCACGAAACACGTAAGAGGTCACTATGACATGGCTTGCCCCCGCGTCCAAAAATTCCTGTGCATTGCCATCGGTAATGCCTCCGCCGACCTGCAGTCCGCCGGGATAAGCCTTCAGCGCCAAAAGCGCCTGCGCCTTTGTTTTCTCATAATACGGACTGTCCTTGGGATTGAGCAAAATCACATGCCCGCCTTTTTGCCCATCCTTTTTATAAAGCTTTGCAAAAAACGCCGCATCCTCGCAGGCGACAAAGTTTTCCTCTGCCATGCTGCCGGCATCCCTTAAGCTCTGTCCTACAATTTGTTTTACCTTTCCGTTATGAATATCTATACAGGGTCGAAACTCCATGATGTTCTCCATCTCCATGCCGCATGTCATTCTCTGTAGCCATACGTTCTTTTCCATAATGATTGGTGCGTACAACACACCCGCTATAATGCTAAAATAGGCGACGTAACCCCTTTGATGGCCCCGTCGCCTGTTGTCATCATAACATACATCAAAACATTTGTGAATAACTTTTTCTATCAGGTTATTCACGCCATTTTATTAGTTTTTCTAATATATCATTATTTTTTAAAAATTCACGCTTATATTACATTGACATACGAATTTTTTTTTGCTATTATACAAAAACTAATATACCTTTTTAAGCAAAAGAAAGAGAGGAAAACAAAATGGGAACAATTATCGGTGAAGGTATTACGTTTGACGATGTGCTGCTGGTTCCGCAATATTCGGAAGTAACTCCTAACATGATCAACCTGACAACACATCTGACAAAAAAAATTGTTTTAAATATCCCCATGATGAGCGCCGCAATGGATACCGTTACGGAACACCGCATGGCGATTGCAATGGCCAGACAGGGCGGCATCGGTATCATCCATAAAAACATGTCTATTCAGGCACAGGCAGATGAAGTCGACAAGGTAAAGCGCTCCGAAAACGGCGTCATCACTGACCCATTTTTCCTTTCCCCTGACCATACTCTGCAGGACGCGGAGGACTTAATGCGCAAATTCCGCATTTCCGGCGTTCCAATCTGTAAAGATGACAAATTAGTCGGCATTATCACAAACCGCGATTTAAAATTCGAGACAGACTTTACCAAAAAAATCAGCGAAAGCATGACCTCCGAAGGGCTGATTACCGCTCCGGAAGGCATCACCTTAGAGGAAGCAAAGAAAATTCTCGCCAAGGCAAGAAAGGAAAAGCTTCCGATTGTAGATAAAGACTTCCATTTAAAGGGACTAATTACCATCAAGGATATTGAAAAGCAGATTAAATATCCTCTTTCCGCGAAAGACGAACTCGGCCGCCTGCTCTGCGGTGCCGGTGTCGGCATTACAGGAAATATGATGGAGCGCGTGGAAGCTTTGGTGAAAGCACATGTTGACGTTATCGTGGTGGATTCCGCGCACGGTCACTCCAAAAACATTCTGGAGGCCGTAAAGCAGATTAAATCCGCTTATCCTGATTTGCAGGTAATCGCCGGCAATGTTGCCACAGGCGAGGCAACCCGTGATTTAATCAAGGCCGGCGCGGATGCCGTAAAGGTCGGTATCGGACCGGGTTCCATCTGTACGACCCGAATCGTCGCTGGTATCGGTGTTCCGCAGATTACCGCCATTATGGACTGCTATGCCGCGGCAAAGGAAGCCGGCATTCCGATTATCGCAGACGGCGGAATCAAGTATTCCGGCGATATGACCAAGGCTCTGGCCGCAGGTGCCAACGTATGCATGATGGGCAGCATCTTTGCCGGCTGCGATGAGGCTCCGGGAACCTTTGAGCTGTATCAGGGCCGAAAATACAAAGTATACCGCGGTATGGGTTCTCTTGCCGCAATGGAAAACGGCAGCAAAGACCGCTATTTCCAGGAGGGCGCAAAGAAGCTTGTTCCCGAGGGCGTGGAAGGCCGTGTTGCTTACAAGGGCACTGTGGAGGATACCGTATTCCAGTTAGTCGGCGGCATCCGTTCCGGTATGGGATACTGCGGCTGTCCTACCATCGAGGACCTGAAGACAAACAGCAAATTTGTCAAGATTTCCGCTGCTGCCCTGCGTGAAAGCCATCCGCATGACATTCACATTACGAAAGAGGCTCCAAACTACAGTATCGACGAATAAACTGCATTACAAATACATTTTTGTTTTCCGGCGCCGGATAAAGGCGCCGGACTTTTTTATTTCATAGGAAAGACCTTGTTACATTAATGTATAAAAGTGGTGGCTTTCCTCCTCCGGAACGCTGTTTAGCAGAACCGTCCTGCTGCAGGACACATGCCCCTCTGCTCCACCCGGATAGTGAAAGCTTCGAACCACCTCCACGGAAAGCAGCCCTTTTTCCATGTCCGCCTTTTGAATCCGCACGGAAAGTCCCGTCTCGGCATCAAGCGACGCTGCCAGATTTTCCACCACGTCAGCCAAAAATTCCTCTGTATCGGAAACCGTATATTCCTTTTCCGCCGTCAGGTTCCAAAGCGCCTCCTCCAACACCGAAGAAAGCTGGCTTTCCAGCTCCGACGCGTAATTCATGCGCCCCGTAATTGTCATCACAATCAAAAGCGTCAGTACGCCAAGCGCAATACCCGTTATCATCATAATCATATTTTTCACTTCTCTGTCACCCTCTGTTTACCGGTATTTTTATGATACCTTCCGATTTTCTGTTCCCCGCATCGACAGCATACACACTGACCTCATAAACCCCGGGCCTGGAAAATAACAGCTCTGTTCCCTGGTCGCTCCCCTCCGGATCCCTGACAGCCGTTACCCGAACGGAAAGCCCGTTTCCTTCACAATCCTCCGCCCGAATCAAATCGTCCGCCTCATAGTGTCCAACCGCACAGTACCCTGAAAATGCAAGGGTAAACCGGGGCGGTTCTTTCCCGCTCTCCAGCCGGTAGGCGTCAAATTCGGGCGCACTCTCATCCTGCTCCCATTCCAACTCTTTCGCCGCAATCCCGAAAACCCCCCGATTTCCTGACTCGTCGGATATGCCGCAAAAAAGCAGCGCAAGCAAAAATCCTGCTATCGCGATATGAACGATTGCTTTTCCGTATATTTCGATAATTTCCTGCATATTCCTCCTAACCTCCGCAGATTCCCTGCATAAACTGAACCGCCAGACTGTAAATCATTCCGCCCTCTGCCATGCTCTCCTGTATGAAGAGAAACAGAAAGCTCCCGGTTATCAATGCCAGAAAACCTTTACCGAATTCCTCTGCAATGTGTTCCATTCTATCCTCCATTTTTTCTAAAATACCGCCGCATACTGAAGCAGCATCGTAAACATCGCGATAGCCGCTCCGCCGGCAATCATACCCAAAAACGCTTCTCCAAATATTTCCGTTATTAACTCCAGTCCCATAGCTTCACCTCGCAATTCCATATGTCGTTTTTGTCTGTGTAATTCCAAACAGCGGAAGTCTGTACTGATAGTGCAGCGCTACCTGCGCCGTCTGTATGTTATGATACATGTCATACTCGCAATTCGTGACCTCGAGCTCATAACCGGCCTCTGCCGCACTCTGAATACAGGCATTGATCACCTTTGGATTAAAATTGCTGTTCTCAATTTGCGCAATAACTCCCGCCTTATATTCCTTTGCGGCCGCTACGCCGCTGCTCGCCTCCAGCACCCCCGCACCGGTAAATAAATATAACAGCAGCACAAACAAAGTACAGAATGCTCCTATAATCTGCTTCATCTCAAACACCTCCCATACTTCCCAGCATTTGAAACATAACCGCCATGCCAACCGTCAAATCTGCCAGAAGCTTTACGGTTGCCGCCATCACCGGGTAAGAAAAAATCATTTTCATACGGAATGCCGCCCTTTCCCCCCGTATTTCTTCCGCCATATCCTGCATTTCATTCACCCGTACAATCAGATTGTTTAACTGCACGCCCACATTTCCCGTTCCCATCTCCGAAACCGCATGGAGCATTTTCATACAGCTCTGTGCCTCCGGCACATCGAAACGGCTGCAAAATTCCGTATAGGATTGCAGGCGGGCAGGAGCCTCCGAAAGCCTCTGCTGCAACGCTGCAATTTCCTGTGCAAGAACTGGCGGCGCTCCCTCTCCGGATTTTGCGATAGATACCTGGACATTGTTATTTTGGAGCAAAAGCGCCAGCTCCATAAACCAACCGGGAAGGGCAAGATAAATTTCCTCGGTCACATCCTTCCTGGCAAGGCGGTAGCCGACTCTGTGCTGCATAAGCAGGAATACCGATAACAGCAGCAGAACCACTGCAGGCACCGGCTTTCGGCATAAAAGCGCCACTGCCAGACCGACAAGGGCCGGGGCTGCCCAGAGCAGACTCTTTCTTTTTTCCTTTTTTTCATTGTATTGTACCACCGTCTCGTAGCTTTTACGGATATAATCCGACGGGTGCATCGTCTCCGCCTGCAGCCAGTCACAGGTAAGGTTTCGGGAGCTTTTCAGAAAAATATAAAGTGAGAAGAGAAGAAACAGAAGCGAGGAGGTCTGAATGACTCCAAGCTGCAGAATTTCAATCTGTGTCTGCACGGCAAACATATTTTTCATGGCGTCGAGCACATACAGCGCAACCGCGCACAGGGCCACCGAAACCAAAATGGATATAATATTATCCGTATGGCTTTTTTTCTTTTCCGCCTGCAGCCGGTATCCCCTGCGTTTCCAGAGCTCCAAATCATCCAGCAGAATCAGTATGGACTGCTCCAGCTCCCCGCCGTGTTCCTCCTCATTTAACAAAAGCTCGTGAACAACGCGGATTTTCGGGCATTGATAAGAAGCCTCAATGATGCCCAGCGCTTCCCGGAAAAGCCCTTCCTCCGACGCCGCCTCCCCCCGTTCCAGATACGCCACCGCCTCGTCAATTGTCCGACGCATCTGTCCGTCCTCAAAAATTTCTCCGGTTTCCCTCAGCGCGGTAATAATTTTTCCGCTCTTTTGAAATGCGTAGAGCATCTGCTCCATATAGGTTACCGCGTCGGCAAACCGCTTCTGCTCATACATTTTCCGATACATATCCAGAATCAATATGGGTAAAAGTATTCCTGCCGCCGCAAGCGCCACCATAAGCCGGGGAAGCGTAAGCTGAAAAAGCGCTCCCAGTGCGAGGCTTGCGGCACCCGCAAACAAAATTACCGAGATATGGGACTTCCAGGAAAAATGATACCCGTACACATCCACTTCTTTTTGTAAATTTCTGGGGTTTAATAATTTTAACCACCCAAACATATTTTCCTCCTATCTTCCCTCCCTGACATATTGCTCAAACCGCTCACAGAGAAAGGGATTTTTGATTCCGTTCTCCTCCATTTTTCTTTTGATATCCGGTGGAAGCTCCTCAGACACCAACTCCCCGTTTTTCACAAGCATGGATATTTTATTTTCCTTTCCCTCTCTGGAGTAAAAACAGAGCTGGTCTATATACCGGCGCACACTGCCGCCGGGCTGCTCCATGCGCCGGATCAATATTCCCACATTTACATAACGGTAAATACGGTCCTCCATCCGATCCGCGTCATTGACATCATTCATCATATTCATAATGCGGTCCGGCAGCTTCCGCAGATCATCCAGATGAATCGTCGTAAAACCATGCACACCGGTACTCCACTGCTCCAGCAGGGAGGTGACTTCCACCGAACGGGCCTCAGAAAGCATCAGCCAGCTCGGGTTCTGCCGCAGGGACGCCTTGATGGCATCCGTATAGCTAAAGCCTGCGCCGACACGCAGCTCCACCGTATCCGCTCCCGGATTAATCTGAGCATAGTGCATCTCCAGTGAGTCCTCTATGGTAATCACCCGCTCCTCCCTGGGGATAAACTGCATAAAAAATTTAGCGCATTCCGTCTTTCCCGCCCCCGGCTCCCCGCCGAACACAAAATTCATCCCCGCATGCACGCAATTTAATAGCAGATGCAGTATTTTTTCGGGGCAGTAGCGCTTTTGCACCATGTCCTTTAACGTATTCCGCACAAAGCAGGGCGACCTGCGGATGCAGATACTGATTCCCGTGCCGGACGCCGACTCATGAATCATGCTGATCCGAAGCTCCCTGGTATCGGCCTCGAGAACCTTGTGCGCATGATTGAACTGCTGATTGACACAGTTTGAAATATTGTGGGTAAAAGCGCTGATAAATGACGGAGAAACTTCTTCTTCTGCCAGGTATCTGCCCCTCTGCAAATCGGTAATCCAGAGCTCATGACCGTTATAATCCACATCCGTAACCTGCGGAAGTGAAAGATATTTCCAAAAAATCCCAAATTGCTCCGCAGTCGGCTCAAACATCATTGTTTCGCTCATTCTTCCTCCTTTTCCTGACCGCCGCAGACATCGCACGCCGCGGCGGTCTTTGTACGCCCCGCTATTTCAGTCCGTTCATGCTGGAAAAAAATCCCGTCAGGGCATTCTTAAACTCTGTAGCAACATAGCCGTCGGATGAGAGTGCCGCTATGATAATTGCCCCCAGAGCCAATAATACGATAACTGCCAGAATGGCATTTCCATAATGCTTCATTACCTGTTCCATATGTTACCTCATTTCTGCGCTGCTTTTAGCGCATAACAAGTTTGCTGTCAAGCAGCGCGCAGACACAAACTTGCGAGTGAAAAATTTCTTTTTCACTCTTTACCTCCTGTTTCAATTTTTCTGCTGCTCGGCACGTTTGCTCAAAAGAAACAGATTTCTTTCCATCTCCTTAAAAAAGCGCCGGTTCCTCTCCGAAACACACCGGTTTCGATATTGCCTGACAAAACGCTCCACCGCACCGTTGGCAAGTGCCTGTCTGGCCTCCTCGTTATGAGGTATCCAACCCACCTGTTCCGGCGGAATCCTGTGGATATGCTCCATGTATGCGCCAATCGCGTCCGTTTCCCCGAGGCAGTCTCCGATAAGATAAAGAATTTTTTCCGAGGTATGCCTGTTTTCATGAAAAAACGCATCCAGCGTCTCTTTTTTCGGGGTCAGGTTTACCACCACAACATCCGCATTTTTCAGGCTGTTGCAGACCTTTTTCTCCCTGCTGCGGCCACAGTCCGCAAACAGGATTCTTTCTTTCCCGCCGGAATAAATACAGCGCCAGGTTTTATCTGTCTGCACCAGCACGCTGCCCGCCGGCCGCAAAGCAGCGTAAAACCATGCCGTCAAAAGCATATTATCCGCAGAACGGCAGACTTCTCCCGCACTTCGAAACGCAATTTTTACGGACATACGGCACATCCTCCCTTCGCGCTATAAAGACCGCAGGGTATACTTCTGCCTTCTGTCCCTGATTGTTCTTCTAAAATGGGATAAATCGAATGATGATAGACGAGCGCATGAGATACGCCCTCTGTGATGTGGCCCTGACGGACCCAGGCCCGTCTGCCACGATAAACTCTGTAAACAATCCCCTTCAAGGCTCCTCCTGTCCCCTCAATGGACTAAGACGATACCGGACTATTCACATACATCTGATAAAAAGATATTAATATCATACTTCGTTTCTTTACATTTGTAAATACCTTTTTTTATTTTTTTCCTTTTCTTTTCTTTCTGTTTCCTTTATAATTATGTCTGGTACTTGAGTCATAAAATACAACGTTCATTGATCAATTTCAGATATTTTTACCGGTGCGCCGCAAATCACCGCAGAAGAACCCGTGGTGAAAACGCGCCGGAATGGAGGATATTTATGAGAGATTATGTTATCGTAACCGATTCCACAACAGACCTGCCCGCGGAATATGTCAAAGAGCACGGGCTTTATATGATGTCGCTCCCCTACACCATCGACGGCACTGCCTACACCTGGGAGCAGCCGATGCCAATCAAAGAATTTTACGATAAAATGCGCGGAGGCGCTCTTCCGACAACCTCACAGGCAAACCTGGAGGAAGCGGAGGCTCTGTACGAATCCATTTTAAAAAGCCGGGATGCGGATATTCTGCACGTTGCTTTTTCCTCCGGCTTAAGCGGAAGCTATAATACCTGCCGGCTGGCTGCAGCGGATGTGCAGGAAAAATACCCCGACCGCAAAATCATCGTGGTGGATTCCCTCGCAGCAGCCCTGGGAGAAGGGCTTTTTGTTCATAAGGCTGTCACCTTAAAGGAAGCCGGAAAATCCCTTGATGAAACGGTGACCTGGCTCGAAAAAAACAAAGAACATCTGGTGATGAATTTTACCGTGGACGATTTATTCCATCTGCACCGTGGCGGCCGTCTTTCCAAAACAGCCGCGATTGTGGGAACAATGATTAATTTAAAACCGGTACTTCACGTAGACAACGACGGACACCTTGTGATGCTGAACAAGGTACGGGGACGCAAAAAGTCTCTGATTTCTCTTGTTGACTGTATGGAAAAGCAAATCGGCTCCTGGAAGGACAAGAACGATATTATTTTCATCGGACACGGGGACTGTGAGGAAGACGCCCGGTTTGTGGCGGATTTAATCAGGCAGCGGCTGGGCTTTGAGACCTTCCTGATTGACTATATCGGCCCCACCATTGGCGCTCATTCAGGCCCCGGAACGGTGGCACTGTTTTATATGGGGGATTACCGCTAAAAAGCGGAGTACAGCTTAAAACACTGTACTCCGCCTTTCTTTTTTTCTAAACGTTGATTTCTGCTTTCATTCCGAGAAGCTCACGATTTGCCTCTAAAATCGGATTTACCACATCCGCAAGGAACTTATCCACCTGAAGCGGCGCGCGTCCCACATATTTCGACGGCTCCATGGTTGCCTGAAGCTCTTCCAGCGTCAGATTAAATTCGGGATCCGCCGCAATCAGCTCCAGAAGATTATTATCCTTTCCTTCCTCCTTAACGGTCTTTCCCGCCTGCATTGACAGCGTACGGATTTTCTCGTGAAGCTCCTGACGGTTTCCGCCGTTCTTTACCGCGTCCATCATGATATTCTCGGTCGCCATAAACGGAAGCTCCGCCATCATGTGTTTTGTGATTACCTTATCGTATACCACAAGCCCGTCCACCACATTTAAGCAAAGGTCAAGGATTCCGTCAACGGCAAGGAAGCCCTCGGGAATCGACAGCCTCTTATTCGCGGAATCATCCAGCGTCCGCTCAAACCACTGAGTGGCGGATGTGATTGCCGGATTTAATGCGTCAATCATGACATAGCGCGCCAGGGATGCAATCCGCTCGGAGCGCATCGGATTTCTCTTATATGCCATCGCCGAAGAACCAATCTGATTTTTCTCAAACGGCTCCTCCACTTCCTTTAAATGCTGAAGCAGGCGGATATCGTTTGACATCTTATGCGCGCTCGCGGCAATGCCGGCCAGAATATTTGCGACCCTCGTATCCACTTTTCTGGAATAGGTCTGCCCCGAAACGGCATAGCAGGCCTCAAAGCCCATCTTTTCCGCAATCATCGGGTCAATCTTATCGATGGTCTCCTGTTCTCCGTCAAACAACTCTAAAAAGCTCGCCTGCGTCCCCGTCGTGCCCTTGGAGCCAAGCAGCTTCAAAGAGCCGAGCACATAATCCAAATCCTCCAAATCCATGATAAACTCCTGGGCCCAGAGGGTCGCGCGTTTTCCGACCGTTGTCGGCTGCGCCGGCTGAAAATGGGTAAATGCCAGCGTCGGCAGATTTTTATACTGCTCCGCGAACTTTGCCAGCTCCGCAATGACGTTGATCAATTTTTTACGGACGAGACGCAGCGCTTCGCGCATCACAATAATATCGGTATTGTCGCCCACATAGCAGGAGGTTGCTCCCAGATGGATGATTCCCGCCGCCTTCGGGCATTGCTGCCCGTACGCGTAGACGTGGCTCATCACATCATGGCGTACCAGCTTTTCGCGTTCCCTTGCCACATCATAATTGATGTCCTCCGCATGGGCTTTGAGCTCATCGATTTGCTCCTGTGAAATTACCGGCTTTCCGTTCTCACTTAACCCCAGCTCCATTTCGGTCTCCGCCAGAGCGATCCAGAGCTTTCTCCAGGTCTTAAACTTCATATCCTGGGAAAAAATATACTGCATCTCTCTGCTGGCATACCGCTCCGACAGCGGGCTTGTATATCGGTCTGTACTCATAGTCATTCTCCTTTTCTCTAACAAAGCATATTTCCGCTTTTTACCGCTCAAAATCTCCCCGGATATCCTCCGTTGGCGGATCCATCGGGTAGGTTCCCGTAAAGCAGCCCTTACAGATATGCAGGCCCTCCACCATTTCCTCCAGACGCCCGATTTCAAGATAACCGAGAGAATCCGCTCCAATCACACGCCGGATATCCTCTATCGAACGGTTGTAGGCAATGAGCTGCTCGCGTTCGGGAATATCCGTCCCGAAATAGCAGGGCCATAAAAACGGCGGGGAACTGATTCGCACATGCACCTCGGTCGCCCCGGCGTCGCGCAGCATCTTTACGATGCGGTCCGAGGTTGTCCCACGGACAATGGAATCATCAATCATAATGACCCTCTTTCCGTCCACCGCCTCTTTGAGTACATTCAGCTTAATCCTGACGCTGGATTCGCGGCTGCTCTGCTTGGGTTTGATGAAGGTTCTTCCCACATAGCCGTTCTTTACGAAAGCCGTCCCATAGGGGATACCCGACTGCAGGGAATAGCCGAGCGCCGCCGCATTGCCGGACTCCGGTACGCCCACCACAAGATCCGCTTCCACCGGGCTGTCCATCGCAAGGAAACGCCCCGCCTTAATTCTGGAAGCATAGACGCTGACGCCGTCAATATGGCTGTCCGGCCGCGCAAAATAAATATACTCGAAAATACACCGTGCCTCCTGCTGTGCGGGCAGCGCCATGGACAGATCAGACTGGATTCCGCCCTCCGGCGTAATCGTTACGATTTCTCCCGGAAGCACATCCCGGACAAACTCGGCGCCCACCGTGTCAAGCGCACAGGTTTCCGAGGCAATGATATAGGCATTATCGCGTTTGCCGATACAAAGCGGTTTAAATCCGAACGGGTCCCGCGCCCCGATCAGCTTGCGCGGACTCATAACCACCAGGGAATATGCGCCCTGAATCCTGCCGCAGGCGCGCCTGACTGCTTCTTCCACCGTTTTCGACTTCAAGCGCTCCCTTGCGATATGATATGCGATGACCTCCGAATCAATCGTTGTCTGGAAAATGGCGCCGGTATACTCCAAATCCTTGCGCAGCTCCGTCGCGTTAATCAGGTTGCCGTTATGGGCCAGGGCAAGCGTTCCCTTAACATAATTGAGCACCAGCGGCTGAGCATTTTCCCGGGTGGAGGCGCCCGCCGTGGAATAACGGACATGGCCGACTCCGATGTCGCCCCGCATCGGCTCTAAGTTTTCCTGGGTAAAGACCTCGTTTACCAGGCCCATTCCCTTATACGAAGTAACCTTTCCCTTCGGCCCGTTCGTCTGGGTAACCGCAATACCGCAGCTCTCCTGCCCCCGGTGCTGCAGCGCAAAAAGACCGTAATATATCGTGGATGCAACGTCTCCACCGTCAAAGTCGTACATCCCGAATACACCGCACTCCTCATGAAGCCCGCTGTCCCCGTTTGTCTGCCACAGCTCCTGTTTCCTGCATTCCTTGTTATTCATAGATATGTCTCCACTATGCAAATTTTTTGCCTGTCAGCAATTCAAATGCCTCTTTATACTTATCAATCGTTTTCTCAATCACATCGTCCGGCAGTAAATAATCGCTGTCGGGATTTTCCTTCAGCCAATCCCTTACAAACTGCTTGTCAAAGGAAGGCTGTCCCTTTCCTGCCTCGTAGCCCTCAAGCGGCCAGAATCTGGAGCTGTCCGGCGTAAGCATCTCATCACCCAAAACGACATTGCCGTTCTCGTCAAGTCCAAACTCAAACTTCGTGTCCGCGATGATAATTCCCCTGCCAAGCGCATACTCCGCACATTTTTTATACAAAGCAATCGTGTATTCCTTAATTTTCTCTGCATACTCCTCGCCTTTTTCCGGATAGAGCTCCTTTAAAATTTCCACGCTCTTTTCAAAGGAGATATTCTCGTCATGCAGACCGATATCCGCTTTGGTGCTCGGTGTGTAAATCGGCTCCGGCAGCTTATCGGATTCCACCAGGCCCTCCGGAAGACGGATGCCGCATACCGTACCGTTTTCCTGATAGCTTGCCCAGCCGCTGCCCGTAATATAACCGCGTACAATACACTCAATCGGAAGCATCGTGAGCTTCTTGCACATCATACTGTTGCCGTCGAATCTCTCGTTTCGGAAAAATTCCGGCATATCTTTTACGTCTACGGAAATCATATGATTCGGCACAATGTCCTTCGTAAAATCAAACCAGAACTTAGACATCTGAGTCAAAATGGCACCCTTATCCGTAATCTTATTTTTTAATATATGGTCAAAAGCAGATATTCTGTCTGTTGCCACGATAATCAGACTTTCTCCGATATCGTATACCTCACGAACCTTTCCTTCTTTGATTGGCTGAAATACTTTTTCATTCATATTCTCTGTCCTCTCTTCCGGCGCTTTCTGCACCTGATTTTTGCCGACACTGTTACTCAAAAATTATAATACATCGCCTTTTGGAAAGTCAATGATTTTGCCCTCTGCCCCAGAAATTGACACATAGAAAAATCAAAGTTTTTTATTAGTATTTTTGTATATTTTTATTTTATTTATTAGCAATTCTTATTAAATTGTCCACGACTTCTAATTTTTCCAGAAGAAGCTTGACTTACAATAGTAGTGGTTATATAATAGCTACAGATTCGAAAGAATCATGAGTGATATTATGTAAATCCCACTCATCGGAAGCCTTGCGGCTTCCATACAGTTTAAAATCCCTTTCATTGCAGCGGTTTTACCGCTGCCCAACGGCAAAAAGCAGTTCCTCCCCCGGGACTGCTTTTTGTTTTCCATGCAAAAGGAGACCTTTTTGTGGTCTCCCTTCGCATCTGTTTTTATTTTTTTATCAGCAGGGATTTTCCTGTCATTTCTGCCGGCTGCTCCATACCCATAAGCTCAATCAGGGTCGGAATGATGTCCGCAAGGCATCCGCCCTCCTTCAGCGTGTACGCCGGATCCGCATTAATCAGGATAAACGGTACCGGATTTGTGGTATGTGCCGTAAACGGCGCCCCTGTCTCGTAATCTACCAGCTGCTCCGCATTTCCGTGGTCCGCGCATAAAAACATCTGTCCGTCCACTTCCTTTAATGCCTCAACGGCACGTCCCACACAGGAATCCACCGTTTCCACCGCTTTGACCGCAGCTTCCAGAATACCGGTATGACCGACCATATCCGGATTCGCGAAATTAATGATAATCACATCATATTTTTCGGAACGGATTGCCTCACAAAGCTTATCGCATACCTCCGGTGCGCTCATCTGCGGCTGCAGATCATAGGTTGCAACCTTCGGGGATTTTACCAGAATACGGTCCTCGCCCGGATTCGGCTCCTCCACGCCGCCGTTAAAGAAAAAGGTTACATGCGCGTATTTCTCGGTCTCCGCGATTCTTGCCTGGGTCTTTCCATGCGCTGCCAGATATTCTCCAAAGGTATTTTTCAATTCTACCTTCTGGAAAGCCACTTCCTTATTCGGAATGGTCACATCATACTCTGTAAAGCAGATATACGTAACTTTCTTTCTTGCTCCTCTGTCAAAGCCGTCAAATTCATCCATGCAGAATGCTCTCGTGATTTCTCTTGCACGATCCGGACGGAAATTAAAGAAAATTACCGTATCATTGTCTTTGATGGTAGCAACCGGGCTGCCGTTCTCCGTAATCGCCGTCGGAACGAAAAACTCATCCGTCACGTCCTTTGCGTAAGAAGCCTCCATTGCTTCGACTGCGCTCTCAGCCGTTTCTCCCTCGCCCTTTGTCATGACGTTGTATGCCTTCTCTACACGATCCCACCGGTTATCACGGTCCATCACATAATAACGTCCGGAAATGGTGGCAATCTTTCCGACCCCGATTTCCTTCATCTTTGCTTCCAGCTCCTCGATAAAGCCCTTGCCCGAGGTAGGCGCCGTATCACGTCCGTCAAGGAAGCAGTGCACGTAAACATTTTCCACGCCCTCTCTTTTTGCAAGCTCCAAAAGCCCGTAAAGATGCGTATTGTGGCTGTGTACGCCGCCGTCGGAGAGAAGTCCGTATAAATGCAGATCGGAATGATGCTCCTTCACATTCGCGATGCCGTCCAGCAGCGCTTTGTTGTGAAAGAACTCTCCGTCCTCAATCTCCTTGGTAATTCTGGTCAGCTCCTGATATACGATTCTTCCCGCGCCCATATTTAAATGGCCAACCTCGGAATTTCCCATCTGCCCGTCCGGGAGACCAACCGCAAGCCCGCTCGCATAGCCCTTCACAAACGGATAATCCCGCATCAGACTGTCAATCACGGGTGTATTTGCCTGTGCAACCGCGTTTCCCTCGCTTCTCTCATTTAAGCCGAAGCCGTCTAAAATCATTAATACCGTAGGTTTTTTACTCATGTTCTCTCTCCTTCTCTTTCTATCTTCTGAGATTGCCCACAATGTCAATGGCATTCCCCTCGTTGTCCGTATAACCGCTGATTCCGGTAGTACTGGTATCAGAGTCATACAAAATCTGTCCCTCCGGATAATCCGGAGCGCTTTTATCATAAACATTACCCCGGGCGTCTATTCCCACATCCTGGGATATTGCCGCAAGATAATGATAAAAGTCTTCCTGTTCAGCCTCATCGGTAATCAGCCTTGTCGTCAGTTCTTCCTGTATACACGGCAGATACCGAAGCTGAAGCTCTCCGTCCGCCGATATGACAATCTGTGCGAGCGTCGTGTAAAGGGTCCCGTCCGAAAACCAGAAATTACCGATACTGTAGGCCACCGGAGCCCCATTCGCAAAGGAAGCTCCCTGTAACCGATGAGGATGTCCGCCGATAATAGCGTCCGCCCCAGCACCGACAATCTGCTGTGCCAGCCGCTTCTGGGAGCTGTCGGGATAAAGCGTCCCTTCCGTACCCCAGTGCACCACGGCAACCACATAGTCACTGATCTGCTTTGCCTGCTCGATTACCGGCAGAAATTTGTTCACATCCAGCGTCTTTAAAACACCGCTCTGTGTCTCGGTCGCCTCTCTTGTATATTTTTTAGAGCGCTCAATTTCCGTCGCAGAAACAAACGCTATCTTTCTGCCGTTTGCAACAAAATAGAGAATACGCGACGCTTCCTCACGGTTTTCTCCCGCACCCAGATACGGTATTTCGTTCTGTGCGAGACACTTCATCGTATCGGACAGTCCGATTTCGCCGAAATCGAAGACATGGTTATTTGCAAGCGTCACGGCATCCGTCCCAAACACGGAAAGCAGCTCCGCCGCCCCCGGTTCCGCCCGGAAGGTATAATCCTTTCCGGCGAGCGGCACCGTGTAGTCCGTATAGGTAAATTCATTATTCATCAACAGAATGTCCGACGCATTCATAGCGTCAAGCAAGTTCTCCGAAAAACAGTCATAAATACCGTTCGGCTGCTTCTCCATGTACTCCGTCGTGCACCATCCATCCGCGAAATTAAAATCTCCCGCAAAGCTTATGACGGTTTCCTCCCCGGAGGCACATTCTTTCCGGTAAACATCGTTCAGCAGGTAATTCTGAAAGCCTGTACTCCCGCAATATTCCAGCCACAATACATGAATCGAACTCCCCAACACCTCATACCAGGTATCGACATCCGTCTCCGAATCCAATACACGGCTGGCAAGCTCTATTATTTTTTCATCTCCGTATACGGCATCCAGCCACATCAAAAACGATTCGTCTATCACATAGCCCGCAATAAACTCTTTTGTCGCACCCTCCAAAATAACACGAAATGCCTCTGATAAATCATTCCTGTAAGCCTGCTGCGCCGCCATTTGTGTTACACCGGCTTTCGATTCTGCCTCTGTTGCCGCGGAAGCATCCGATGCTACGCTCTCTCCGTATGCGGGCTCCGTTTCGCGGATATTTCCCACGGTATACAGACCGGCAATGAAAACCAATATGATAAGTGCTTTTCCTATGCACCTGTTTTTCATAAGCTCCTTAAATTACCCAAAATTGCCCATCCTTACAATGCCAGGGCAATGTTTCCTGATACCAGAAAACATTATACTGATAAAGCCGCCGCATTTCAAGCCCTTTTACGGGCCGTTTTTCCTAGCTGCCGTATTCCCGGCTCAGCTTTCTTTCCAGCGTACCGGCCCTCGCCTCACATTCGCTCTCATTGACCGGGTCATTTCCGACCTCCCGGTAAAGCTGCTCCAATATATACGCATAAATCGCCCAGTTGGAATCCGAATCATAATGAACGCCATCCGAGGCGGTGCGGTATCCGAGCTTCTTCAGATAACTGTAAGAATCGATATATTTTGCCCCGGAAACCTGGCGAAGCTCCCTGTTAAACGCCTCAATCCTGTCATTGCCGCACCGGGACGGCGCCCCCTCTCCGGTAGGGTTGACAGACAGCAGCCAAAGCTCCGTATTTTCAGACAATGACGTATACTGCCGGACATAGGATGCGGCATAGCTTAAATCATTGACTCCCAAACCGCAAATAAGAGCCCAGCGCTCAATTTCCGGATGCTGCTTTTGAATGTCCGAAACCTTCGGCAGTGCGGCCGAAACCAACCACCGGTACCCCATTCCCGGACAGGACACCACAAAAAAATTGGGAACATCCTCAATGCCGCAATCCTCGTTCATCAGGTAAAACCTGGAATCGCCCACGAAAATATATCCCTTTTCATATACAAAAGCTTCCTGCTGCAGCGCTTCTTCCCCCTGCGGCTCCTGCTGCGGTATCACATGATCCCCCGCTGCCGCAAAAGCCTCCCCGGCTTCGGACACGCTGCCGCTCTGTGTCTTGTCATCGGCCGTCGGCGTGTCGGACGAAACATTCACCTGCCATTCCTGTGTTTCCGTTTGCTCCGACACTGCTTTTTCCTGCAGCATTTGATTGTCGCGGCCACGGTCCGGCTCCTGATATTTCAACTCTGTTTTCTTTTCTTCTGTCCTCACCTGTTGCTGTGCCCAGGCTCCGCGGATTCCCAGCATAACCAGTCCGCACAGAACAATCAACGCAATCTTTTTCCCCATATCCTATACCATGAATAAAAGGGAATTCTATCCGCAGCTCCGCTCAGAAAGAACCCCCTTTTATCTGTCATCCAGCCTGGAAGCATTATTTGTAGTTGACGATTTTACCGAAATCTGCCTTTAAGGAAGCGCCGCCAACCAGCCCGCCGTCGATATCAGGCTGTGCGAAAAGCTCCGCCGCGTTGCCGGCGTTCACAGAACCGCCGTACTGAATACGGATTTTTTCAGCCGTATCGGTATCGTAAATTTCCGCAATACACTCGCGGATTGCCTTACATACCTCCTCCGCCTGCTCCGTCGTCGCCGTTTTTCCGGTTCCGATAGCCCAGATGGGCTCGTATGCAATTACCATGGAAGCCGCCTGCTCTGCGGTCACGCCCACCAGATCGGACTTAATCTGCATGCGGATCCAGTCGAGCGTAATTCCCATCTCTCTCTGCTCTAAGGTCTCCCCGCAGCAGAGAATCGGTGTCAAGCCGTGCTCTAAGGCTTTCTTTACCTTCTTATTGAGCATGCAGTCACACTCTTTGAAGTAGTCACGTCTCTCGGAATGTCCGATAATCACGTATTTTACGCCGGCATCCACCAGCATCTCCGGTGAAATCTCTCCGGTGTACGCACCCTTTTCCTCATAGTACATATTCTCGGCGCCAACCGCCACATTCGTTCCCTTTACGGCCTCTACAACCGGAACGATATCAATCGCCGGCACGCAGTAAACAACTTCTACATCGTCACTCACCACCAGCGGCTTTAATTCTTCTACTAATTTTACAGCCTCGCTCGGAGTCATGTTCATCTTCCAGTTGCCGGCTACGATTTTCTTTCTTGCCATGTTCTTATCCTCTTTCCCGTTTTATAATTGTCTGCCGCATCAAATGCGGAGCTCGAAAACACTTCCTGTTTTCTCGTGCGCGTTGCGCCCTCAAAGGCAGAAACCCTCCGACACCTCCATACAAGCACGGTGTTTTCGGAGTTTTCTGCCTTCTCGCTCCGCTTATTCGCGACTATTTATCATCTGCTGCCAATAACTACGGCGTTCTGGCAGCAGGTTCTTGTTCTGGCAGTTCTTATTTGTCGTCTGCTGCCGATAACTACGGCGTTATGGCAGCAAGTTTTTGTTCCGGCAGTTCTTATTTGTCGTCTGCTGCCATAACGCCGGGGAGTTCCTTGCCCTCTAAGAATTCGAGGGATGCACCGCCGCCGGTGGAAATATGGCTCATCTTGTCTGCAAAGCCAAGCTGGTTGACTGCTGCTGCGGAGTCACCGCCGCCGATGATGGTGGTAGCATCCGTGTCTGCCAATGCCTGTGCCACTGCAATCGTACCTTTTGCAAGGATCGGGTTCTCGAACACACCCATCGGTCCGTTCCAGACAACGGTTTTCGCGGTCTTAACAGCCTCGGCATACATCGCTGCCGTCTTCGGTCCAATGTCACAGCCCTCTCTGTCTGCCGGCATATTAGCAACATCGTAGGTCTCAATCTCTACCGGAGCGTCAATCGGGTTCGGGAAATCGGTAATCGTTACGGAATCCACCGGAAGCAGAAGCTTTTTGCCGAGCTTCTCCGCTTTCTCCATCATTTCCTTGCAGTAATCAAGCTTGGTATCGTCTACCAGGGATTTTCCAATCTCATAGCCCTGCGCCTTTAAGAAAGTATATGCCATACCGCCGCCGATAATTAATGTATCGCACTTCTCCAGCAAATTAGAAATTACGTTTAATTTGTCAGCAACCTTAGCACCGCCCAGAATCGCAACAAACGGACGCACCGGGTTCTCAACCGCATTGCCGAGGAAGTCGATTTCTTTCTGCATTAAGTAGCCGACAACGTTAGATCCGCCTTTTGCCGTAATATATTTGGTAACACCCGCAACGGAAGCATGCGCTCTGTGGGAAGAACCGAATGCGTCGCATACGTAGTCATCCGCCAAATCAGCCAGCTCCTTGCTGAACTCCTCACCGTTCTTTGTCTCCTCAGCGCCGCGGAAACGGGTATTCTGTAATAATACAACATCCCCTTCCTTCATGGCTTCAACCGCCTTCGTTGCTTCCTCTCCCGTTACGTGGTAATCGGATACGAAGGTCACTTCCTTGCCGAGCTTCTCGGAAAGTCTCTTTGCCACCGGAGCAAGCGACTCGCCCTCATTCGGACCGTTCTTAACTTTTCCGAGATGGGAGCAGAGAATTACCTTTCCGCCGTCATTCATTAATTTCTGAATGGTCGGAAGCGCCGCAACAATACGTGTTTCGTCCGTAATTACGCCCTCTTTTAACGGAACGTTAAAATCACAGCGAACAAGCACTCTTCTTCCCTTTACGTTAATATCATCTACTGACTTTTTGTTTAATGACATAAATAATGTCCTCCTTTTTCTTATTGCGCATTCACGCGCTTATTGCAAAACAGGTCCGGTCCAATAGGACCGGACCTGTAAAAGTCACATATGCACACCGCGGGCTTTTTTTGATTAAGCAAGCTCGCTGAAGTACTTGATGGTACGAACCATCTGAGAGGTGTAGGAGTTCTCGTTGTCATACCAGGAAACAACCTGAACCTCATACTGGTCATCGGAAATCTGATTTACCATCGTCTGTGTAGCATCGAATAAGGAGCCGTACTTCATACCGATGATATCGGAGGATACGATTTCGTCCTCATTGTATCCGAAGGACTCGTTTGCTGCTGCTTTCATAGCTGCGTTGATTCCCTCTTTGGTAACGCCCTCTTTCTTAACAACTGCTGTCAGGATGGTGGTAGAACCTGTCGGGGTCGGCACACGCTGTGCGGAACCGATTAACTTTCCGTTTAACTCCGGAATAACAAGACCGATTGCCTTTGCAGCACCGGTAGAGTTCGGAACGATGTTGACTGCCGCCGCACGGGATCTTCTTAAATCACCTTTTCTCTGCGGTCCGTCAAGTGTCATCTGATCGCCGGTGTAAGCATGGATGGTTACCATGATACCGGACTGAATCGGTGCGTATTTATTTAACGCGTCTGCCATCGGAGCCAGGCAGTTTGTCGTACAGGAAGCTGCTGAAATGATAGTATCAGAAGCCTTTAAGGTCTCGTGGTTGGTATTGTATACGATAGTAGGAAGGTCATTTCCTGCTGGAGCAGAGATAACAACTTTTCTGGCGCCCGCATTGATATGCGCCTGTGCTTTCTCTTTGCTGGTATAGAAGCCGGAGCACTCTAATACAACGTCTACTTTTAACTCTCCCCACGGGCAGTTGTTTGCATCCGGAAATGCATAGATTTTAATCTCTTTTCCGCAAACAATAATGGAATCCTCGGTAGAAGATACTTCGTCAGCATGCTCGTATTTTCCCTGAGATGAGTCATATTTTAACAAGTGTGCCAGCATCTTCGGGCTTGTTAAATCGTTGATTGCTACTACTTCGTATCCTTCTGCCCCAAACATCTGTCTGAAAGCGAGACGGCCAATACGGCCGAAACCATTGATTGCTACTCTTACTGCCATTTTTAATTCCTCCTAGAATTGATAAATGTGATAACTTGTCGTGGGAACCTGTCCCAAGCTTTCTTTATTTTACCCAATTTTTTTGGAAAGTTCAAGCCTTTTTCTCTACTTTATTCCTTGTTCGTTAAAATTTTCACCAGATGGCTTCTTTTCTTCTATAAAAAAATGCGCTATACTGTCTCTGAATGAACTTAAGGATTCTTTCCCGCTTTTACGATAATTTTACACCGGAGGTACCTTTATGTTGTGGGATACGCATATGCACAGCCAATTTTCCGGCGACAGCCAGTCGCCCCAGGAGGATATGATTTCCGCTGCCATCCAAAAAAATCTGGACGGAATCTGTTTTACCGATCACCTCGATATTGATTATCCGGAAGAACCGGAAGCCTTCCTTCTGGATTTGCCCAATTACACGGCTTCCGTACATGCGCTGAGCGAAAAGTATGACGGCAGCCTTCCCGTCCGCCTCGGCATAGAGCTTGGGCTTCAGCCCCATCTGGCCGCTGTCCATGATGATATTTTAAAGCAGTATCCCTTTGACTTTGTCATCGGCTCCTCCCATGTGGTGCACGGTCTCGACCCCTATTACTCTCCATATTGGGAAGGACGCACGGAGGAAGAAGGCTTTCTCGAATATTTTGAATCAATTCTGGAAAATATCAGAGCCTTTGACGGTTTTGACGTATACGGTCACATCGATTATGTCGTTCGCTATGGCCCGAATCAAAATGCATACTATACCTATGAAAAATATGCGGAGGTCATTGACGAAATTTTAAAGCTTCTCATTGCAAAGGGAAAAGGCATTGAAATCAACACCGGAGGCTTTAAGTACGGACTCGGGCACCCAAATCCGACCGAAGAGGTGATTGCGCGCTACCGCGTGCTCGGCGGTGAGATTATCACCATCGGTGCGGACGCGCACAAACCGGAGCACATCGCCTATGATTTTGAAAAGGTACCGCCGATTTTAAAAGCTGCGGGATTTTCCTATTATACAGTCTTCCGGAATCGGAAACCGGAATTTATCCGTCTGGAGTGAGTTTTCTTTTTAAGGGGGTTCTATCAGTTTTACTCTTGTTCTGCCATTTTTACAAAATCATCAGGCAGCATAGCTTTTGTATATCCTTCCTGATAGTCCTTTATATTGCGGGTAACAATATAGTCCATCTCTTTCCTTGATGCCACTTTTTCCAGGACAGCATCCTCATAATCATGAACAGGGGAGGCGAGGGCTTCCATGCAGTCAGTTCCTGTCACCTCCAACACTCCAGTCAGCGAATACAGCTTTCCCATGATTTGCTTTGCCTTTTCTGTGCTGTGCAGATATTTTCTCACAAGATAGTAAATATCAGTAGCAGAGCTTGCAGTAATGTACATATCTACGATGTGGTTAGCAGCCATAAGAAATATTTTTTCTGCACTTTCGCTCCAAGGCTCCCTTGAAGTCAATGCATCAATTACTACATTAGTATCTATCAGTATTTTCATTTACTTTGCACCAAGCCTCTCTGCTCTTGCTTCTTCCAGATCTGCTTCCTCAGGCAAAATGCCAAACAAAGACTTCGCTGTCTCCACCCTGTCCTGATATGGATTTGTCAGCTTTGCAACTATTTTCCCATTTTTTGTAATAAAAATATCTTCTGTTGCTGATAACAGCAGGTATTTTCCGAGATTATTTTTTAGCTCTGTTGCTGTAATTGACATATCACCACTTCCTTTCTTTTGTACTATTATTATACTCATTTCGTTCGATTTTATCAATGGTTTTAGCTAAATAAAAAAGACCTCATAGATAGGGTTTGTTCCCTCTCTACAAGGCCTTTTTGACGCCTATTTAAAATACGCCACGCCTGATTCAAAGATTTTCATATCCTGCTCGCCGTAAATGTTCATCGCGACGCTTCTGCCGCGGCGCTCGGAATGCGCCATCTTGCCCAATACGCGTCCGTCCGGGCTTGTGATACCCTCGACTGCGCAATAGGAACCGTTGACATTCCATTCCTCATCCATTGTCGGCACGCCGTTTTCATCCACATACTGTGTCGCGACCTGTCCGTTTGCAAACAGCTTATCCAGCCACTCCTTCGGAGCCACGAAACGCCCCTCGCCGTGGGAAGCCGGATTGCAGTAAACCTTGCCGAGCTGTGCGCCTGCCAGCCACGGAGATTTATTCGTCACAACCTTTGTGTATACCATTTTGCTGATATGACGTCCGATGGTATTATAGGTCAGCGTCGGCGAATCGGCCTCCTGCGCGCGGATTTCCCCATAGGGAACCAGTCCGAGCTTAATCAGCGCCTGGAAACCGTTGCAGATACCGAGCGCCAGTCCGTCCCTCTCATTTAACAGCTTCATAACAGCCTCCGTCATCTTTTCGTTGCGGAACGCCGTCGCAAAGAATTTTGCGGATCCCTCGGGCTCATCGCCCGCCGAAAAGCCGCCCGGGAACATCACCATCTGTGCCTGCCCGATGGCCTTCACAAACTCGTCTACCGATTCGCGGATATCCTCCGCATTCCGGTTTTTAAATACTCTGACCACCGTATCCGCCCCGGCGCGCGCAAACGCCTTTGCGCTGTCATATTCACAGTTCGTTCCCGGAAATACCGGTATAAATACGGTAGGTCTTGCCACCTTATGACGGCAGACATATACCTTCTCTGCCGTATACACACCGGTGGAAAGCGTTTCCTTTTCCTCCGTCGCCCTGGTCGGGAATACCTTTTCGAGGGTACCCGTCCAAGCGGAAAGCGCTTCCTGCATGGACAGCTTCATACCGCCGCAAATAAACTGTTCCTCCCCGTTTGTCGCGCCCACGGCAGAAGCATACTCAGAAAGTCCTGCCGCCGCAAACGCTGCCCGTACCTCGTCCTCTTTTCCTGCCGGTATCTCCGCAATAAGATTGCCGAAGCCCGGCGCAAACAGAGTTTCCGCGGCAACGTCATCCTCCACGGTAACGCCTATGTGATTTCCGAACGCCATCTTGCCGAGCGCAGCGGCAAGTCCCTTTCCGTCAAGCGCATAGGCAGAGACAACCGCTCCGCTTCCAATCAGCGCATGAACCGTATCGTAAAGCTTCATAACCTGCCCGTAAACAGGAACGTCATATTTGTCCTTTTCGACGGTAAAGAGCCACAGGGTACTGTCCGTATGCTTTAACTCCGGCGTAATGATGTCTTTTTCTCTTGCAATATCCACAGCAAAGGAAACCAGCGTCGGAGGAACATCAATGTCATTGAAGGTTCCGGACATGGAGTCCTTGCCGCCAATCGACGGCAGGCCAAAGCCAATCTGTGCGTCATAGGCGCCGAGCAGAGCCGCAAACGGCTGGCTCCAGCGCTTGGCCTCCCCGCTCATTCTGCGGAAGTATTCCTGGAAGGTGAAACGTACCTTCTTATAATCTCCGCCTGCCGCAACGATTCTGGATAAGGATTCCAGTACCGCGTAAATAGCGCCGTGATACGGGCTCCAGCTCGAAAGATACGGGTCGAAGCCGTATGCCATCATCGTTACGGTGTCACAGTCCCCGTCCGCCACCGGAAGCTTTGCCACCATCGACTGCGTCTCGGTGAGCTGGTATCTGCCGCCGAACGGCATATATACGCTGCCGGCGCCGATGGATCCGTCGAACATTTCGACAAGCCCTTTCTGGGAGCAGACATTTAAGTCCGCAAGCTCGGCAAGCCATGCCGCTTTGACATCGCCGTTCTTTAACGCCTCCGCCACCTTCGGCGTGGAAATCCGGTTCAGATAATTTTCATCCGGATTCGGCATTTCAACCGCGACATTCGTCTCCTGATGCGCACCGTTGGTATTTAAGAAAGCGCGGGAAATATTGACAATTTCCTTTCCTCTCCACTCCAGCACCAGTCTCGGCTCTTCCGTCACGACCGCAACCTCTACCGCCTCTAAGTTTTCCTCCGCCGCATAGCCAAGGAAGGTATTTACATCCTCCGGCGCGATGACAACCGCCATACGCTCCTGGGATTCGGAAATGGCAAGCTCCGTACCGTCCAGTCCCGCATATTTTTTCGGCACCTTATCGAGCTGTACGCGCAGACCGTCGGCAAGCTCTCCAATCGCAACGGACACGCCGCCCGCACCGAAATCATTACACTTTTTGATGATGTGGGCAACCTCCTCGCGGCGGAACAGGCGCTGGATTTTGCGCTCCGTCGGCGGATTTCCCTTCTGTACCTCCGCACCGCAGACTGCCGTAGACTGCGTATTGTGCGCTTTCGAGGAACCGGTGGCGCCGCCGATGCCGTCACGCCCTGTACGGCCGCCAAGCAAGATAATCACATCACCCGGGTCGGAAGTCAGCCTCTGCACCGCGCGTCTCGGCGCAGCGCCCATAACCGCCCCGATTTCCATGCGCTTCGCCACATAGTTCGGGTGATAAACCTCCTTGACATATCCGGTCGCAAGCCCAATCTGATTTCCGTAGGAGCTGTAGCCGTGAGCGGCCTCGCGCACCAGCTTCTTCTGCGGAAGCTTTCCCGGAATCGTGTTTTTTACCGATACGGTCGGATCCGCCGCCCCGGTCACGCGCATTGCCTGGTAAACATAGGTACGGCCCGAGAGCGGGTCACGAATCGCGCCGCCAAGGCAGGTTGCCGCGCCTCCGAACGGCTCGATTTCCGTCGGATGGTTATGCGTCTCGTTTTTAAAATTGACAAGCCATTCCTCTGTCTTGCCGTCCACCTCAACCGGAACCACGATGGAGCACGCATTTATCTCGTCGGATTCTTCCTGGTCGTTTAATTTTCCCTCCTGCTTTAAGCGCTTCATCGCCATCAGCGCAATGTCCATCAGGCAGACGAATTTATCGTCCCGTCCGGCATAAAGCTTCTTGTGCGTCTCCAGATAATCCTCATAGGACGCCTTCATCGGCGCACAGTAATAGCCGTCGTCAAAGGAGACCTCCTTTAACTCCGTAGAAAAGGTCGTATGGCGGCAATGATCGGACCAATAGGTGTCAAGCACGCGAATTTCCGTCATGGACGGGTTGCGCTTCTCGTCCCCTTTGAAATAATTCTGGATATGAACAAAATCACGGAAGGTCATGGCCAGATTGAGCGAGTCATAGAGTGCCTTAAGCTCTGTCTCCGGCATATCGATAAAGCTGTCAAAAATTCTGACATCCTCCGGCTCCTCAAAGCTCTGTATCAACGTTTCGGGCTTTTCAAGGCCTGTCTCACGGGAATCCACCGGATTGATACAATGCTTTTTAATCGCGGCAAACTCCTCCTCGCTGATATCCCCCTCGATGGCATAGGTAACTGCCGTGCGGATCACAGGCTCCTCATTTTCATTTAACAGCTTCACGCACTGCTCGGCGGAATCCGCCCTCTGGTCAAACTGCCCGGGCAAAAACTCTACGGAGAAGGTCCGCGCTCCGTTTACATCAAACGTTTCCTCATAGATATCATCCACCGGCGGCTCTGAAAAAACCGTTACCAGCGCCTTGCGGTAAGTTTCCTCGGAAATATTTTCCATATCGTAACGAACCAGCTCGCGCACCTTTGTCACGCCGCTGATTCCAAGATAACTCGAAATCTCAGATTGCAGTTCCTTCGCCTTTACGGCAAATGCGGGTTTCTTTTCAACATAGACTCGTTTTACACTGCTCATGGTCTGGCTCCTCCATTCTGTATCACTCCTTCATGCCCCAAACGGGGCACTTCGGCCTTTTTGTTTTCTTTATTGAGTATACCATAGGTACTGCAATAAGCATAATTAATATATTTAATCTTATTTATTATTTATATTAATATGGTTAATAGTCGAAAAAACGTAACATAAGTTTCCGTTGACAGTCCTATAAGCAGAACTTATAATTAATCTGAATGTTTTTCCGGCAGCTACAAACAATGACAGGATGCGGTAATTTCCGCGGAAATGAGGATTCCATGGACATCAATTACGAATTATATAAAGTATTTTATCATGTCGCGACCTCCCTGAGCTTTTCGGAGGCAAGCAAGCAGCTCTACATCTCCCAGTCGGCGGTCAGCCAGTCGATTAAAACGCTGGAAAAAAAGCTGGAGCAGCCGCTGTTTATCCGCAGCACAAAAAAAGTCCAGCTCACCCCCGCCGGGAAGGTGCTGTTAAAACATATTGAGCCGGCCATGAACCTGATCCAGCGGGGCGAAAGCCAGCTTTTGGACTCGGGAAGTCTCGGCCTCGGGCAGCTCCATATCGGCGCAAGCGACACCATCTGCCGTTATTTTCTGGTTCCCTATTTAAAACAATTTCACAAAAAATTTCCGAATGTTCCGATTAAGGTGACAAACGCAACCTCCTTAAGCTGCGTGGAACTTCTCGACCAGGGAAAGGTGGATCTGGCCGTTACAAACTTCCCTAATTCCGCCTTAAACCACGCCTATATCCAGAAAACCGTGGCAACCTTTACGGACGTATTTATCGCGAATCCCGCCTACTTTAATCTCAGACAGCAGGAAATCCCCTTCGAGGAATTAAAACAATACCCGATTCTGATGCTGGACAGAAAAAGCACCACCAGCGAATTTCTTCACAATCTTTTTCTGCAACACCAGCTTGAGCTGATTCCTCAGATTGAATTGAGCAGCAACGATCTGCTCATCGACCTTGCGCGCATCGGGCTTGGAATCGCTTTCATTCCCGACTACTGCCTGAACCGTGAATCCAAGGAGCTTTTTATCGTTAAGACGAAGGAAAAGCTTCCCTCCCGCCAGATGGTAGCGGCAATTAATCCCACGCTTCCGACGGCACAAGCGACGGAAGAATTCTTACGTCTGCTGCCGAGCGTCTGAATTTTCTTTCCAGAACTCCGCGAGATATTTCCCGACCGTGTCAATCCGGCACACGGTCTGTCTCTCCCATTCCCGCGGAAACAGCCTGCGATAATCGTTCTGAAGGAAACGCTCGTCGAGCAGCTCAATCACCCCGACATCCTCGGCGGTACGGATGACACGCCCCGCCGCCTGAAGCACCTTATTCATACCGGGATACCGATAGGCGTAATCAAAGCCCTCCCCAAGACTCTTCGAAAAATAATCCATCAGGATTTCACGCTCATTACTGATTTGCGGCAGTCCCGTGCCGACAATGATCGCTCCGATGAGCTGTTCCTTCTTTAAATCAATTCCCTCTCCGAAAATCCCGCCTAACACACAAAAAGCGGCAAGAGAGACCTCCCTTCTCGCGGAGGCCTCCATGGAAAAAGCTCCGAGAAACTCCTCGCGCTCCTCCTCCGTCATTCCGGGGCACTGCACGATACATTCCGCGCTGTCCGCGGCATCCCCGTTTTTTTTACAAAATGCCTCATATACCTGTCCCAGCATTTTGTAGGAGGGAAAAAATATCATATAATTTCCCTTTTTTGCCTCTACTGTTTTTATAATATAAGAAGCAATCCGTTCAAATTCATTTTCATTGCGTCTTGTATACCTGCTGCTCACATCATTTCCCAGCAAAAGCAGGCGCTGTTCCTCCCGAAATGCCGTTTCGGCATAGATTGCGTAATTGTCGCTCCTTGTGGAAAGCAGATTCTTGTAGTATTGGATGGGCAGAAGTGTCGCCGAAAACAGTATGGCAGAATTTGCCTTATCGATCCGCTCCTGAAGATTTTTGGACGGGTCCACACAGTACAGCTTAAGCTTAAACCGTCCGTCCTCCTCATGCTCCGAATAGATGACATAATGCTCATCCACCAGCTCATAAATATTTAAAAAATTGCGGAGTTTCAGATAAAATTCCGTCAGTTCGCCGCGCTCCGGAAATTCCTGCATCTTCTGTAAAAACTCATCCAAATCAGAAGCCAGGTTCATCAGCGCAAAAACAAGATTTCCGATATTATCGTAAACAACATAGTTTGCGCACTCCCTCTTATAGCCCAAAAGCACACGGTTGCATTTTTCCGTCTCCTTTTCCAGCTTCGACTGATGATAGCGCTTCCATATTTTTTTTACCGCGAGAAAATCTTCTTTATAAAGCGCCGCGCTGTACATCTCTCTGCTGCGCTCCACCAGATTATGGGCCTCATCGACCAGAAAAAGATAGCTTCCGCGCGTCCCTTCCGCAAAGAAACGTTTGAGATACACATTGGGGTCAAACACATAGTTGTAATCGCAGATAATGTCGTCCGCCCAGGACGCCACGTCAAGGCATAACTCGAACGGGCACACCCGGCACTCCTCGGCCTGCCGCAGAAGCACCTCCCTGGTAAAAACGTCCTCTGTCTGAAGCAGCCCGAACACGGCGTCGTTGACTCTGTCAAAATGTCCCTTCGCGTAGGGGCAGTGTTCCGGATTGCAGTCCATTTCCTCGCACATGCAGAGCTTTTCCTTCGCCGTAATCTGCACGACCTTTGCCTGATAACCCTGCCTGCGGAGCAGTTCAAACGTTTCCTTTGCCACGGTTCCGGTGATGGTCTTTGCCGTCAGATAAAAAATTTTATCTCCCAGTCCTTCTCCGACTGCCTTCACTGCGGGAAAAATCGTCGAAACCGTCTTGCCGACCCCGGTAGGAGCCTGTATAAACAACGTCTTTTTCCTGCTGATGGTCCGGTAAACGCCCGCTGCCAGTTCTCTTTGCCCTTTGCGGTACGCAAACGGAAATTCCAGCTTTTTAATGGAAGCCTGCCTTAATTTTTTCCAGGCAAACTGAAAATCCGCCCATTTTTTATATTCCGCGATCAGCTTTTCAAACCATGCGGAAAGTTCCTCAAACGTATATTCATAATGAAAGTACCGGATGTCCTCCGTGTCAAGATTGCAATAAGTCAGCCGCACAGATATTTGCCCAAGTCCCTGCTGCAGGGCATAGATATATGCATAGCACATGGCCTGCGCTCTGTGGACGCCTGCGGCATCCTCTAAAAGCTCCAGTTTACGGTAGATACCCTTTATTTCATCAATGGTAATCCTGTCGCTTTCCATCAGAATACCGTCTGCCCTGCCCTCGATGACGAGCCAGTAATCTCCCTCGTCAACCGCCAGCTTTAACGGAACCTCAGCATGATAGTCCGCTCCCATGCTCCTTTGGATTTTCCGGTGGATTCTGCTGCCCGCCAGCATTGCCTCCGCCGAAGCCCCTCTCCCGCGGCGATTGTCAATATCTCCCTCCCGCAGGATAAATTCGACCAGCTCTCGAACCGATATTTTAATGACTTCTTTTTCCTCTTTCACAACTTTTTCATTCATAAGTCCATTATAACACAGCCATTATTTTTTCAATAGAAAAAAACTGCCCCGATACCAGAGCTCATGCGCCATCCGGTACCGGGACAGTTTTTTACTGCCATATCTTATGCAATTGCGTATTTCCGCACTGTCTTTTCAAAGCCTGCATCCTGCTCACCGTATTTGATAGTAAGCTCTTTGCAAACTCCCAGATACAGCATCCCAAGTAAAGATTTTGCGTCGATCACTGCGCGGTTATAAAATACATCAATTTCAAAATCACATTTTCCGGCAGCATTCACAAATTCCTTGACTTCTTCTGTGTCAGATAATTTGATTTTTCTTTCTATCATACGACTCATTCCTTCCTCATCATACAACACAAACACTATTTGTTCCTCGTTAGTTTGCGATTATTGCATAATTTCCAGGATTTGTCAATTCATGGTAATTTCTGCCGTTTTCCGTTTTGTGAGCAAAATGACCATTTCAAAAAAGATTTTCCGGTAATCTTCCCGGTGGAAATGAACCGTTTTCACGCTTTGTTCACAAATGTATCTTTATGCTTGGGCAAAAAAACTAAAATCTGATTTCCAGTTTCTCCCTTTTTATCATTTTCTACAATCTTTTCCGTAAATACAGCTCCATTAAGATTATATGCACAGCGTTTTCGTGCGTTCCCCATACGTTAAAAACCTTTGCATTTCCATTGTTATGCCGTTAAAAAATTCTTCGAATCGCCAATATTTCACGGTAGGTTATCGGGGATGTGTACTTAATACCTGTGCTCGGAGAACTCGCATGAATCAGGGTATTAGTCCCTGCGTAAATTCCGACATGACCGCTGTAGCACACAATATCACCGGGCTGGATGTTATCCATGCTTACCGCATAACCGACGCTTCGAAGCGCACTCGAGGAGTGCGGCAGGCTGATTCCGAAAGCTGCGTATACGCTCATGACAAAACCGGAGCAGTCCGCACCGTTTGTCAGGCTGCTGCCGCCATACACATACGGATTTCCGATAAACTGGCTGGCATAATTCACGACTGCCTGTCCGTTTGAAACACTTTGCTGTGAGCTTCCCACATTTTGGCTGCCGGAGGATGTATGATTGCCGCTGCCCGAGGAGCTTCCGCTTTGGGAAGAACCGCTGCTCTTTTTGGTGCTGCCCGAGGAGCTTCGCGCCGCCTCTCTTTCCCGCCTTGCCGCCTCAGCCGCTGCCGCTGCTGCCTGACGCTCCGCCTCCTCTCTGGCGAGCCGCGCTTCTTCCTCCGCCTTCGACTCCGCTACCCGAAACTCGGTCCGTACCGTCACGTAATCCCCTGATATGTAGCCGAGTCCTTCCTCCGTGGAAACCCTAAGCCAACCATGCTCCAATTCGTCATAAACCACAACGTCATCTCCCTCGGGAAGCATCGTCATCACAGACGATGCCACTCCCGGCTCCGTCCGAACAAACAGTGTCGTTGTCGTAACGGTCGCGTATCGGGTGCTGATTCCCCGGATCAAATCCTCATCCCCGACCTTTATGTATTCCGCCTTCACATAAGCATTTTCCACTGAGCCGGAATTTACCCGATACCACACCTCTCCGGCGTCATCCGTCACGGATTCAAGCACTGTCGCCGCGCTGTTGTTATAAAGCTTACCCAAAACCTCGCTTTCCGTGTCAGGCTCCGCTCTCAGATTCACATAATTGAGAACTGACGCGATTCCGATATCCGCGTACTCTGATTTCACCTCGGGCGTCTCATGCTGCTCGACATCCGCCTGCTCCGTTTCGTCCTGTACATTCTCGTTTACCGCAAGCCGCATGCGGTCCTCACTGTGCGCTGCAAGGTCCGCAGACAGCCCTGTTTCCTCTGCAAGGCGGCTGCCAATCACTTCAAATATACCTGCCTGCAAGCCTGAATTATCCTGCTGCACTCCATCGGCATATGCCGCGCCGGAACCCGTCAAGACTATGCTTCCCGCCAGTAAAAGTCCTACCATCCTGTTTCTTCTGTTCATTACGTAACTGTCCTCCAACCTTTGTTTTTCCAAATGCTGTAAATTTGTTAACCAATTATTACAAACTTATTTCATTTGTTTTATAAATGCATTCTAGCAGAGGAAACGACGGGAATCTACAAGTAGATATTTCCAAAAAAACAGAGGCGGGAATCTCCCGCCTCCGAAAATTAAAACTGATTTTTACCTTGCCCTCTGGGAAACAACACTGGAATAGCTGCTGTAAACCTTTTTCCCGTTTACTGTCCGGTAAGCCCGAACTTTATAATAGTAGGTCTTTTTGCTGGTGAGTTTCTTATTGGTGTAACTCGTCGTGCCTCCCTTTTTGACAGTAGTCACCTTTTGATATTTCCCGTTCTTTGAGGTTGCACGATAAATTTCATAGCCGCTGGCTCCCGAAACCTTCTTCCAGGATACCTTGATTTGTTTTGCTTTCGAAGAATTTAAGGTGACTGTCGGCTTCGCCGGAACACACTTTACAGATTTTACCTTGGAATATCCGCTGGTCGTTGCTTTATTGGTGGTGACCTTCGCCTTCATTTTATAGTAATAGGTCGTTCCGGCCTTCACGCTGCCATCCGTCCAGCTCGTGGCCGCAGTGTCAGAAATTGTCTTTACCTTTTTGTAGGTACCATTCTTGGAGGTACTGCGGTAAATCGTATAATTATCGGCGCCCGCAACCGTCTTCCAGCTGACCTTTATCTTATTATACTGGGTGGACTGTACACTGGAAATCGTCGGAGCCTTTACGGTAACCTTGTTGAGGCCAAGCTCGTATTCCTCACCCACACCGTTGCCGCTTGCCTGCACTCTGAGATAGTAGGTTCCCTTGGCAAGCTTTGTCGGCTTGCTTTCCGTATACACCGCAGACTCTTTTGACGATAGATTTCCCTCGTCTCCCCAGCTTACCCGGCTCCCCTTGGAATCAAAAAGAGTAACATCCCATACAGCACCCGAACCATTTATCTTTCTGTGGGAAAGGCTGAAATTCACATAGGTTGCCTTGCTCAGTGTAAACTTATAATAATCATAGTCGCCGCTGTATAAATCATCATTAACACCGTTCACCGATTTTCCAAGCGAAATTTTATCGGCGCCTGCACGGTCGTTATTTATTTCTGTCTCCCAGTTGGATGCCTTTTTCGCCGTAGCAGTCAGTTGATACGTTCCGGTATCAACTCCATACGGTCTGACCTGAATATAATAGGTGCCCTTTCCGACTCCGAGCTTACAGGAGGTTACGTTCTTATCGGTTCCATAAACGTAAAAAGAATGTACCTCATTAAAATCGGAATTATATACCCGCACCGTATAAATCCGGTCTGCAGCAGAGGACGAATGCTTCAGATTAACAGTCATATACCCGTTGCTGCCAACCGAAAGTTTATAATAATCTTCGTCCGAACTGTCTTTTATACTTCCCGAATACGTCTTTGCGGACTTGATGGCAGTCGCCGTAGCCCCCGTACCATTTTCTTCTCTTTCCCAATATTCCGATGCGGCATAATTGACCTTCAGTCCGTAAACACCGTCATACTTCCACACTCCTCCAATTTTTATATAATAGGTTCCCGCAGCAAGACCAATCTGAGGCGTCTGCATATTTGTTTCCGCACCGTCAATATACATTTTATAGAAAGGAGCTGTCAGATTCGATGCACTGTAAATATCCAGTGTAAAGCAAAGTATTGTCTCATATCCGTCAATATTCGGATGGGTGAAATTCACACCTATAGCTCCTGCCTGCGCCAATGTAACCTTATAGAAATCTTCATCGCCGCTATCATGAATGGTTCCGCTGTATTGCTGGTTGAGTGCAACCGCGTTTGCGGTCGCGAATGTATCATTTGTTTCCGCCTCCCAGTAATTGGAAGCCGTATAATTAACCGTCAAACCATAGGAACCTGTATCATAATTGCCATAGCCCGCTTCCACGCATACATAATAGGTTCCCTTTGGCAATCCTATGATATTGGATGTTTTCGATGTCTCCCCTCCCAGGGATTCAAAATACAGCAACCGATTTCCGGTCGCGGAATTATAAAAGGAAACGTCATATACATCATCCGCTTCACGCCCGTCGACGATTCCGTGGGTAAGATTAAAGCTTACACTGCCCGGTGCCGAAAGCGTAAATTTGTAATAATCCAAATCAGAGCTTGCTATCGTAGAACCGGTAACCTTCGTATTGACCGGAATCGCATCCGCATTTGCAAAATCTCCGTTATACTCGGTCTCGGAATATGAATTAGCCGTAAAATTCAGCGTAAACGTATAGGTCTGATTATCACTGCCGTATAAATAACCGCCGTCCACATAAAGGTAATAGGTTCCCGCAGCAAGACCCAGCGGACGGTTTTTTACGGATTCCGCGCTATTTACATATGTATCCCACGTTGAACTTCCGTTCGACTTATAATCCAGATAGACCTTATAACTCAGGTCAGTTCCGCTTACATGCTGAAAATTCAGGGTAACCAGCCCCTGTGACGGCAGGGTAAATTTATAATAGTGGTCATAGCCCGCAGCCGTCATCGTCGCGGAATACGCCGTATTCAGGCTCACCTGCTGCGCCGCGGAAAAACTCGCGCCCGGTGTAACGGAAGCCCCCAAAAGCTTTTCTTCCTTTTGCAGCTCGTCCTCCTCCGTCGCTTCGGTCTCCTCCATCAGCTCGGTTTCTTCCGTCCCGGTTTCCGTAATCTCCTCCGTGCTTTCCGTCTCAGAAGCCGGAACTTCCTCCACAGGCTCCATGGCTTCCGTGCTTTCCGTCTCGCCGCTTTCTATTGTATTCTCCGTGCTCTCTGCTTCACCATCTGTCTCGGTATCTTCTGTGCTCTCTGCTGCGCCGTCTGTCCCGGTACTTTCCGTGTTCCCGTTCTCGCTGCCCGGCTCCACGGCTTCTGTTGACTCAATCGCTTCCGTACCTTCCTCCGGCTCTCCGGTCTCGGTACTTTCCGTTTCCTCAGTGATTTCCTCGTTGGAAAGCTCAGAACCTTCTTCCGTATCCATCGGCACTTCGGTTGTCTCAATGTCTTCCAGGGACTGTGCCGGTACTTCCGCTGCTGCATACGCGGTTACGCCTCCCGCATCCCCCAGCAGCATAAAAGCAGACAATGCAAGACACAGCATTGCTTTTGCTGATTTCAATTTCATACTCAAAACTCCTTTGCATATTCTCTCAAAACCAAAAGTTTTTAGATACAATTTCATTATATACTGATATATGATAAAGCGTCAAACAAAAACGTCAAAAATAGTCCTATTGTCCCACATAAGAATGCGCTGCCTGTTCAAATGTCCCGCTCCCTCAAACAGTCCTCCGTGAATATCCTGCCAAAGCAGCTTTTCTGACGAAATGCAGCAAAATTTCCAGAATTTTCCGGATTATGGTAGAATTTTGTCGGAAAAGCCCTATAAAAACTTATTCCCTTTTTGAATAAAACGTTTACAAAGATTTTGTGTTATGCTACTCTGAGAATATGAGTTTTTCTTAAGGATTCCTGTGCCGAATGGGTGAGCAGCCGAATCCTTATCGCTGAATATCGTCTGCTGATGGCGCAGCGGACAGAATGACATAACGGGTGAGTGATTATGATGGAAAATTTAAATGAAGTTGAACGTATCCAAAAGGAGAATCATGTACTAAAGGAAATTGTAAAAACCCAAAAACACACGATAGACCTTCTGATAAAATATTTCATTACCGAAAACACCAAAGAAGAGAATGCATAAGACAGCATTCCATAATTCTATGATTTCTATGATTTTTCTGATTTCTCTGAATCCAGCTTGCCTGCCGCGGCATGGAGCAGGTGGAACACCTGCTCTGCCTAAGCGGTAAGATTTCTCGCCGCACATTTCGGCCGCATCGCATTTTCGAGCCCTTATGCAAATGGATTTTCCGTCGGATACGGCAGCCCGGCAGGATGATTATACTGAATTTCCTCTATCGGAACACCGATATACCGAAACACCTCAAACAGTGCTTTCCCATAATGTCCGAACGCCACCGCACCGTGATGCGGATAATTTTTTTCAATCAGGACATGACGGTAAAATCTTCCCATCTCCGGAATTGCGAATACCCCGACGGAGCCGAAGGAACGCGTAGCCACCGGAAGCACCTCCCCCTGGGCCACATAAGCCCGAAGCTTGTTATCGGAGGCAGACTGAAGACGGAAAAACGTAATATCGCCCGGCAGAATATCTCCCTCCAGCGTTCCGTTCGTCACCTCCACCGGAAGATTTCTTGCCATAATCATCTGATACTTCATCTCACAGCTTTTCAGCTTTCCGGAGCAGGTATTTCCGCAGTGGAATCCCATGAAAGTATCGGTATGCTTATAGTTAAATGCTCCCCGGATAGATTCCTCGTACATATCCTTTGGAACAGAATTATTAATGTCAAGCAGCGTCACCGCATCCTCGCTGACACAGGTACCGATAAATTCACTCAGCGCCCCGTAAATATCCACCTCACAGGAAACAGGGATTCCCTGTCCGGTCAGGCGGCTGTTCACATAGCAGGGCACAAAACCGAACTGCGTCTGAAACGCAGGCCAGCATTTTCCGGCAATGGCAACATATTTGCGGCAGCCTTTGTGCTCCTTTACCCAGTCCGTCAGCGTCAGTTCATACTGGGCCAGCTTTTCGAGAATTTCAGGTTTCTTATTCCCGGCGCCAAGCTCTTTCTCCATATCGGCAACTACCCCAGGGATTCTCGCATCACCCGCATGGCGGTGAAAGGCCTCAAACAAATCCAGCTCGGAATTTTCCTCGATTTCCACACCCAGATTATAAAGCTGCTGAATCGGCGCATTACATGCGAGAAAATTCGTCGGTCTCGGGCCGAAGCTAATGATTTTCAGTTCGGATAATCCGATGACCGCCCGCGCAACCGGCAAAAACTCATGAATCATATCCGCGCAGTCGGCGGCGTCCCCGACCGGGTATTCGGGTATGTAGGCACGGACGTTTCTCAATTTCAGGTTGTAGCTTGCGTTTAACATTCCGCAGTAAGCGTCTCCGCGACCCTGTATCAGATTTTCCTGCGTTTCCTCCGCAGCGGCAATAAACATCTTCGGTCCCTCAAAATATTTTGCCAAAAGCGTCTCGGAAATCTCGGGCCCAAAATTCCCAAGATAAACGCACAGCGCGTTGCACCCCGCCTCCTTGATGTCAGTAAGCGCCTGTACCATATGGATTTCACTCTCCACAATACAGATTGGACATTCATAAATATCCGCCGCATCGTATTTCTTTGTATATGCCTCTACCAGGGCCTTTCTTCTGTTCACGGAAAGAGACTCCGGGAAACAGTCACGGCTCACTGCCACAATCCCAACCTTCACTTTCGGAATATTATTCATTTCTTTTTCCTCGCTTTCTTTTCCTCTAAAAATTATTTTGCGTGCACGGGTACGTACATCCGTCCCCGGTATCTGCCCTTAAAGCAGCTCATCAAAGAGTCCGCGGCAGGCAGGATAAATCTGGCGAAACTGACGATAACGCGCCTCATACTTTGCCGCAAGCTCCGGCTCCGGCTCGACCGTTTCAACAACCTTTACCATTTTTTCCGCAGCCGCCCTCATGCTCTCATACTCACCGCATGCCACTGCCGCCAGCATCGCACCGCCAAACGACGGACCTTCCTCGGTTTCTGCCACATCGACCGCCACATTCAGCACATTCGCGATAATCTTTTTCCACAGCGGGCTTTTCGCGCCGCCACCGCAGATTTTTGTCCGCTCAACATCTAACCCCAAAGACTTCGCCACCTCAAAAGAATCCCGCAGGGCAAACGCAACACCCTCCAGCACTGCCTGCGTCATATCGCTGCGTGTGGTATCCATTGTCATTCCGATAAATACCGCCCGTGCATTCGGGTTATTGTAGGGGGAACGCTCTCCCATCAGATACGGCAGATAATACACATGGTTTTCCCCCAGCCTTTTGATGTCTGCCTGCTCCTTTGCGTAGTCCTTCGTTCCGATAATTTCATCCAGCCACCACCGGTTGCAGGAAGCCGCAGAAAGCATACAGCCCATGAGATGCCAGGCGCCGTCCGCGGCACAGAAGGCGTGCAGCGCATTGTTTTCATCCATTCCGAATTCCGCGGAGGAAATAAAAATGGTTCCGCTTGTTCCGAGCGAAATATTGCACCGCCCGTCACCCACAGTGCCCGTCGCCACGGCGGCGGCCGCATTGTCCCCGGCGCCGGCCGCGACCCTGACACCTTCCGGCAGGCCCAGTTCCTCCGCGATGCGCGGCAAAACTGTACCGACACATTCATAGCTTTCAAACAGTCCTGGCAGCATTTCTTCCCTGACTCCGCAGATATTGCACATTTCTTTCGACCAGCACCGGTTTTTCACATCCAAAAGCAGGGTGCCCGACGCATCGGAAACATCGGTAGCGTGCACTCCGGTCAGCTTATAGACAATATAATCCTTCGGCAGCATAAGCTTACGGATTCTCGCGAAATTTTCCGGCTCGTTATTTTTCACCCACAAAATTTTCGGAGCGGTAAAACCGGCAAAGGAAATATTGGCCGTGTATTCGGAAAGCCGCTCCTTTCCGATCACATTGTTTAAATAATCGTTCTCCTCCGAGGTCCTTCCGTCATTCCACAAAATCGCCGGCCGAATCACCTTATCGTTTTCATCCAGAATAACCAGCCCGTGCATCTGCCCGCCGAGGCCGATTCCCGCGACCCGGGTTTTATCAATCCCCTCCAGCAACTCGCCAAGTCCCCGCAATGTCTCGCGGTACCAGTCGTCCGGATTCTGCTCCGACCAGCCGGGATGCGGAAAAGAGACGGGATATTCTCTTGAAACAATCCTTTCAATCTTCCCCGCCTCATCCATCAGCAGCAGCTTCACGGAGGACGTGCCGAGGTCAATTCCTATATACAGCATAGCTCCCTCCTTTTACGTGCCCGTGCACGTTTTTTATTATCATACAACCGGTTTTCCACTTTGGCAATATATTTTTTAGACATTTTTCAACGATGCTTTTTGTGAACTTTTAACGACTTTACGTGACCGTGCACGCATATTGACAACGGCCTTTTGGATATGCTATTCTCGTAATATGGGAATATCCGAAAAAAAGAACATCAACAGGATAAAGGAGTGACTGCCATGGCAACCATGAAAGAAATCGCAGAGCTTTCAGGCGTTTCCCGAGGCACCGTAGACCGCGTGCTCAACCATCGCGGAACCGTAAGCCCGGAAACAGAACGAAAGGTACTTGAAATCGCCAGGCTTTTGGATTATCAGCCGAACAGGGCCGGCATCGCCCTGGCCGCGCAAAAGAAAAAGTTCAAAATCGGGGTGCTTCTTTTCGGCGTTGAAAATCCCTTTTTCGACGAAGTGATGGAAGGTTTAAAAGACAAGCTCGACGAGCTTTCCATTTATGGGTGTACGATTGTGGAAAAACGCATCCCCCTGGATGTTAAAAGCCAGCTTGCCGCAATCGACGAGCTGGTTGATGAAAAGATTCACGGGCTTATTTTAGCCCCCTGCAACGATATAAAAATCCAGAAAAAAATTGACCGTCTCTGGGAATGCAATATCCCATGCGTTACGGTCAATACCGATATGCCCCAGTCAAAAAGAATTGCTTACGTCGGCAGCGATTACCTGAAATGCGGCCAGACTGCCGCAGGGCTTCTTGCACTGCTGACCGGGGGAGAAGCAAGGGTCGGCATCGTGACAGGCTCCCACAGCGTACTCTGTCACGAGGAACGGGTCTGCGGCTTTACCTCCTATCTGCACCAAAAGCATCCCGGCATCCATATTGCGGACATCGTGGAAAATCATGACGACGATTACAGGAGCTATGAAGCAGTATCCCTTCTTTTAGAAAAGCATCCTGATTTGTCCGCGCTTTATTTCACTGCCGCAGGAGTATACGGCGGATGCCGCGCAATTATCAACGCGGCGCTGCCGCAGGCGCCTAAGGTCATTACTTTCGACGCTGTCCCCTCCACAAAGGAAATGATAAAAAAGGGCGTGATATCCGCTACCATCTGCCAACAGCCAAACGAGCAGGGCGCGCTGTCGCTTGCCCTGCTCGTGGATTATCTTCTCGGCGGAAAACCGCCCGAAAAAAACTGTATTTATATGGATTTGAGCATCAAAATTGCCGAGAACCTTTAAGTCTGCAGCAGATATGCCTACAGACCGATTGCCTTTCGAAGCTGATCCAGCAGCTCCTCCGTACAGCTCTCCACATCTCTGCCTGTGGTGTCTATCACAATATCCGGGTTTTCCGGCGCCTCGTAAGCGCTGGTAACACCGGTAAAGTTAGCTATCTTGCCCTCTCGCGCTTTCTGATACAGCCCCTTCACATCGCGTCGCTCACACTCTTCCATCGGCGTGCTCACATACACCTCGATAAAGCGGTCTCCGATGATTTCCTTCGCGCGCCTCCGATCCAGGCGATACGGCGATATGAACGAGGTCAGCACAATCAGTCCCGCGTCGTTCATCAGCTTTGAAACCTCCGCAATTCGCCGGATGTTTTCGATACGGTCCTTCTCCTCAAAGCCAAGGTCCTTATTCAAGCCCATACGGACATTGTCGCCGTCTAAAAGCATCGTATGCTTTCCGAGAGAAAACAGCCTTTTTTCCAACGCATTCGCAAGCGTGCTCTTTCCGGCACCGGAGAGACCGGTCAGCCATACCGTCACCGCCTTTTGATCCATCTGGTCTTCTCTGAGTTCCCTCGTAATATCCATGTTATGCCAGCTAAGATTATTTTCCCTGCCGAGCGCCTGCTCGATAACGCCGCACGCGGAGGTCATATTGGTAATGCGGTCAACCAGAATGAGGGCTCCCATATCCCGATCGTCCTTAAACCGCTCAAACACAATCTTGTTGCCCGCCGAGATTTCACAGTAGGCAATCTGATTTTTATATATTTTCTCCGCATATTCCTCTGCCCCGGAATTCACATCAATGCGGTACTTAATCTTCATCACCGTAGCCGGCACAAGCTGTGTCCCAACTTTTAAAAGGAAATTCTTTCCCGGAACCAGCGTGTTATCATCCATCCACAGAATCGTAGCCGAGAGCATGGAGCCAACGGAAAGATTGCTGTCCTTTTCCAGCACACAGCCTCTGGAAACATCAATCTCCGTGTCAAGCTGAAGCGTTACCGCCCAGCCCTTCTCAGCCTCCGGAACCTCCTTGTCTCCCCGCAGGATTCCCGTTACAGCCGCCGTTTCCCTGCTGGGCAGAACCCTTACCGTGTCCCCAACCTTGATGGTACCGGACGCGACCTGTCCCTGAAAGCCCCTGAAGTTCTGATTCGGCCTGCATACGCGCTGAATGGGAAGAATAAATCCCTTCGTGTCATTCTCCTCCGACACGTCTACCGTTTCAAGATAATCCAAAAGAGCCGGTCCCTGATACCAGGGCATCCTTGCAGACTTCGAGGTAATATTATCTCCCTCCGTCGCGGATACAGGTATCATAATGCAGCTTTTCGCCTCAATCTCCGCCATGAGTACACGGATTTCTTTCTGGATATGCTCAAACCTTTCCTTATCATAGTTGACAATATCCATTTTATTGACAGCGAACACAAAATGCTTAATTCCCATCAGGGAACAGATTCTGGCATGCCGTTTCGTCTGAATGAGTACACCGCGGCTCGCGTCCACCAGAATAATGCACAGAGAAGCAAAGGATGCGCCCACCGCCATATTTCTGGTATATTCCTCATGTCCCGGCGTATCTGCCACAATGAAGCTTCTCTTTTCCGTAGAGAAATAGCGGTACGCCACATCAATCGTGATACCCTGCTCACGCTCCGCCATAAGTCCGTCTAAAAGCAGTGAATAATCCACCTTTCCGTCGGTGGAGCCAACCTTTGAATCGAGTTCCAGCGCTTTTTTCTGATCCGCAAACAATAGCTTCGCATCATACAGCATATGACCAATCAGCGTCGATTTTCCGTCATCCACACTGCCGCATGTAATAAATTTCAACAAATCGTTTTTCATCTCTAAAAGTACCCTTCCCGTTTTCTTTTTTCCATACTGGAGGCTCCTCCGTCCGAATCGATAATGCGGCTTGTCCGTTCCGATTCTACGGATGCCAGGGTCTCCTCAATAATTTCGTCCAGCGTTGTGGCGTTTGACTCAATCCCTCCTGTCAGCGGATAGCAGCCCAGCGTCCGGAAACGGACCATCTTTGTCTCCACCTTTTCGCCTTCTCTAAGCCTCATACGGTCGTCATCCACCATGATAATATTGCCGTCCCGGTACACTACGGGTCTGGGTGCCGCAAAATAGAGGGACACAATCGGTATATTCTCTCTCTTGATATACTGCCAGATATCCTTTTCCGTCCAGTTTGACAACGGAAATACCCGAATGCTCTCTCCCTTGTGAATCTGGGTATTATAGAGCTTCCACATCTCCGGCCTCTGCCGTTTCGGATCCCAGCTGTGGTTGGCGTCACGGAAAGAAAAAATCCTCTCCTTTGCCCTTGACTTCTCCTCATCCCGCCGTCCGCCGCCGAACGCCGCCGTAAACCCGTATTTATCCAGGGCCTGCTTTAACGCCTGTGTCTTCATAATGTCCGTATATGCTGATCCATGGTCAAACGGGTTAATTCCCTGACGCACGCCCTCCTCGTTGATATACTCAATCATTTCTATCTGAAGGTCTTTGGCAGTCTTATCCCGAAACTCAATCATCTCCCGGAACTTCCATGTCGTATTGACATGCAGAAACGGGAAAGGCGGCTTCTCCGGATAAAACGCCTTTAACGCCAGATGCAGCATCACGGAAGAATCCTTTCCGATGGAATAGAGCATCACCGGTTTTTCACATTCCGCAGCTACCTCGCGCATAATATAAATTGCTTCTGCTTCCAATTCATCCAAATGATCCATTGTTCTCTCCTGTTTTCGTTTATTCTTGAATAAAACTTACATCTTTATTCTCCGTAACACCGTACATTCACTATTATAACATTATTAAAATTAAACTGTAAAGCTTGTTTGATAAAAACAGCGTTTTGATATTCAAAAAAGGACATTCCGCTTAATTTCGGAATGTCCTCTTTGTATTAATGCATCAACTTTTATTTTACAGTCACTTTAAACGTTGCCTTCGCGCCGCTCTTCATCGTTACTGTGATGGTTGCTTTTCCTTTCTTTACGCCCGTCACCTTTCCGTTTTTGTTTACGGTCGCAACCTTTGTGTTTGAGCTCTTATAGGATTTTACCTCATCCTTTGCCGGATAGGTCGACTTAATCCGAATCGCCGCCGTGTTTCCGACCTTGATGCTCGCGCTTGTTTTCCTTAAGGTCACCTTCGGCGCCTTCACCGTCACCTTGCAGGTCACTTTCTTTCCGTTCGAGGTTCTCGCGGTAATCGTCGTCGTCCCGGCTTTCTTTGCCGTCACCTTACCCTTGGAATTTACCGT
>CALWHT010000027.1 GCA_944380515.1 uncultured Roseburia sp. | reverse complement strand
TCTTGGGTGATGGTTAATGGTTTCTTGGCAACTCTATTATACCATATCCGGTGAGGAGTTATTTGCTTTTGGGTAACAAAGAATGCCGTATTTATGCGGCTTGTGGCGTTTCGCAAACGCCTAAATAGCTGGTAAATATACGAGGAGGTTGTGATGAAAAAATATATTTTCCGATTTAAAGGACAGGCACTGCTTTATCTGGTCATGGGGAGCATTATATCCCTGAACGGAGTTGCGTTGACGTTTGGAATCCAATATATTGCTGAGATTGTTTCAAATGGGCAGACGGATAAGGTGCCGAATATGTTTTATGTGATACTTATCTTTCTTGGCGCCATGGCAGTTGTGGACATATTATACGGAATGGCGAAAAACAGATTTTGCGTCAATGTCATGCAGGCAATCAGGACGGATTTGTTTAAAAGCCTGATTCGGGAAAATGTGGTCGTGTTCTCAAAAGAAAATACAGGCTATTATACTTCTTTATTTCAAAATGATCTGGCGGTAGTGGAAAAAACGTTAATTGCATATTTTGCGCTGTGTATGCAGATAGAGGAGCTTGTTTTCTCACTTGCCTATGCGTTTTTGCAGAATGTAACAGTCGGTCTGATGTTGATTGTCGTGGGTGTTGCAGGAATGATAATTCCCATCCTTGCGCAGAAAATATTGCGGAAAAACCAGGAAACACTTATGAATGAGGCCGCAAAGCATAATGGCTTTATCAATGATAATCTGCGGGGCTATGAGGTAATCAAAAATTATCAGATAGAAGAAAATGTTGTAAGAAATTATGAAAAGGTAAATCACAGATACGGGAATAAATTGTTTCATACGACATTTTTTCAAAATGTCACCAATAATATGACACAGACTTTTCTTGTATCTATGCAGATGCTGTTGATTGCAATTGCCGGCATCATGGTTTTGAAAGGAAGAGCGAATATTTCGTTTATGACGGTTATTGTGGGATTGAGCAGCAGTGTGATCGGTTCGATGTGCTCGGCGGTAGAAGCATTTATTGAGAGAAAAGCCGGACAGGGTGTATGCCGCAAGATTTTTGAGCAGATAGAGGAATGTGAAGAGAATACCGGGGAAACCGAAGCTGCCTTTGAGGATTCGCTGGCATTGAAGCACATCAGCTTCACTTATCCGAATGCGGAAAAACCGGTATTGGAAAATATAAACATATTGTTTCAGAAAGGGAAAAAGTACTTAATTATCGGAGAGAGCGGCAGCGGCAAATCAACATTTATAAAGCTGCTGCTGCAATACTATGAGGATTATCAGGGAGAAATAAGCTTAGACGGCACAGATGTCCGCAATATGCCCGCACAATCAGTGATGAGGGAATTTGCTGTGATTCCTCAGAATGTGTTTGTCTTTGAGGATACCTTAAGAAATAATATTACACTTTATCATTCCTACAGTGATGAAAGTGTTATGGAAGCAGTAAAAAAGGCGGGACTGACAGGTCTGGTTAACAAACTGGAAAACGGTCTTGATTATGTGATAAAAGAGGGGGGATTAAATCTGTCGGGTGGTGAGCGCCAGAGAATTTCGATCGCGCGGGCATTTTTACAGAACAGAAAAATATGGATAATGGATGAAGCGACATCGAATCTGGATAAGGGTATGGCGGAACAAATCGAACAGACGGTATTAGACATTCCGGATATTACAGTTATTATGATTGCACATTACTGTAACGCCAAAACAGTGGGGAGATGCGATGAAATCTATAAATTAGAGAATAAGTGTTTGAATAAAGTGGAAAACCTGTAATTTTGATATGATTTCGGTACAAAGTAAGAGTATTGCAAAGGCATCGTAAAACACGCTTTTGCGATACTCTTATTTTTTCAGGTCTTTGTGCTGCCAACAGAGCGTCTCACAGTTAAAGCAGTTTTACAGAAAAAAACAAATAACTACAGACGAAGAAATTTTTGTAGAAAAATTTGTAGAAAAACATTATAATAAATTTAATACAGATGTAATTGAAAGGGAAACAGAAGACAAGTTTGTGCCCTCGCACTTTATGACAGTAACTTGTTATCACAAAAAAGCACACAGAAATGAGGTAAAATATGAGCGGTATGGATGAGACCATATTAAAACAGCGTCAGGCTATGGAGGAATTTGAAAAGCAGCGGTTTTCGAAAGAGACGGTGGAAGAAGAAAACAGGCAGTCCATTTTCCAGGGAAGCATTGAAATTAACAAGATTCCGGTAACTTTCGCCGAGCGACGGTTGTTTGACGGGCGGGCAGGCATATGGATGCCGGAGGATTTTGAACCGCTTCCCGAAGAGGCGATTGCGGCGATTTATCTGCTGGGAAACAAACCGGAGCTTGTATTTGCCAACAGCTATCTGACATTTTCGGTTGGATTTCATTATACGGAACACGAGGTGCCGAATGAATATATGGGAGATTTTTCGAAGATAACCCGCATGATTCTCGAAAAGACGGGACCGAAAGTCAGGATATTGTCGGAAAAGTCAAGACAGGCGGGCAGGCATATGATATCCAGCATGGAGCTTATATCGCACTCGATTACGGAAACGGTATACAATATTATGTTTTTTTCTTCCCTGGAAGGAAGAGTGCTGATAGGTTTTATCAATTTTAATTATAAATTCCAGGAAAGATACAAGCCCATAGCCAGAGAGATTTTGCAGTCGTTTCGGTTTATAGAGGATGAAAAAGAAAGTGGGGAAGACGGATGGAAGTAATTTCTTACGCAAATGTGAAAGTAGAGGGGTTTCCGTTTCGAAAAATCGTGTCTATGGACATACGGCACAGCCCCAATGGGCACGGCGAGGCGGAAATTACGGGAGAGATAGATAATGAGCAGGCTCAGGGACTGATACAGCGTGTGGATGAGAAGCTGGAGGTGAATATCACCACCAGTGCCGAGGGGCAGCCGGCCAAGCTGTTTTGCGGCTGTGTCAAGGGGATTTCTTTACAGGAGGAGAATGCTTACAGTCAAATCCGCCTGCAGCTGTATAGCACCAGCAGAAAGCTGGATATCACAAAGGAGGACAAGACCTATCAGAATACGTCCAAAACCTATGGGCAGATTATATCCGCTGATATTGCGGAGGTGGGTGATCTGCATATGATGGTGTCAGACAGGGCTATCGGGAGCCTGTTGATGAAATACAATGAAACGGACTGGCAGTTTGCACTGCGCATGGCGGGAAAACTGGGGGCGCCGTTGGTGGCAGATTTATGCTCATCCAGACCGCAGCTTTATATGGGACTGCCGCCAGCCAGAAAAACCGTCCGGGTGGACAGCAGAGCATTTTCCTTTGGAAGCGATGACGCAGGCTTCGGCGGGGAACAGGTGGAAACGGAGGAGTATGCGTATATTGGCGACCAGGTTTGCCTGAATGGAGGAAGAAATAAATATATCAGGGGCGTACATGCTTATCTTTCCGATGGCATTATGCATATCAAATATGAATTGATGGATGATGGGGACTCTGGTGCAGGAAGCTTATCCGGCAGCAGCGGTACAGGTACGGGGAGCGCATCAGGCATTGCAGCCCCGGCAGCTGCCAGCCAGGCATCCGGAAAAATGATGAAAGGTATTGTAAAAGCGGTAAGCGGGGATAAGGTGCAGGTACACCTGACAGATGTGGATAAAAGCTACGATGGAGGAGGGAACTGGTGGTTTCCGTTTTCCACCGCTTATTCCTCCAGCGACGGCAGCGGCTGGTATTGTATGCCCGAAGAAGGTGACGAGGTGCGGGTATTTTTTCCGTCGGGAAATGAGGGGGAAGCATTTGCTGCAAGCTCCGTCTGCATGAATCCTCCGACAAATCCGAAGAATAAGAGCTGGAAAGCGCCGGGAGGAAAAGAAATACTGCTGACGGAGGAGGGGCTTTACATCATAGGAAAGTCCGGAAAGATATACATCAACCTGACGGATAAAGATGGAGTGGAAATCTATTCCGATAAGGAGATTAATATCAGTTCTGATGCGAAGGTCAGCATCAGCGCCGCGGATGAACTTCACATCATAGCGCAGAACGAGGTGATCATAGGGACGGAGGAAGCTTACATAGACCTGACGAAAAACACGGCAACGCTCGCTGCAAGTGAAGTATTGATCAACTAAAGGAGGCCGGACATGGCAGAAACCTATATACAGATGTTTCAGGAGACATTTTATCCGGAAATCTTTGCTGTCACGGCAGAAAACACGATTCGGAAATTTGCAGTGCACAAAGAGCAGATTGCGGAAGACTGGAAACGGACCCTCCGGCAATATATGGAACAGCTTGCGCAAAAGCAGAAAGAGGGACAGGCCGCACCGGTCAGAGAGATGAATCTTTCCTTTCTTTTTACTTCCATGGGGAAAAAACCGGTTTTCCGGGTTGACAGTTACCCTGAGGGAGGAAGGGCGTTTTCCGAAAGCATACTGACCTGCCGGGTAAGGGCGGACTGGATGGTGTCGGAGCTGGAGGAGTTTGGAGAGGCTCTTTTGGCAAAAGCGCGGGAAGAAAAGCTGCAGCGCTATATCCGGGCCGCGGAGGCGGAAGCCCTAAAGCTGCGGGCGACCAGAAGTTTATTGTATTATTTTGCGCTGCGTTTTAAGTACATGGTTCCGGAAATCCTGGATATGAGAAGCCTTGCAAAACTGGAGAAGGCGCAGACCTTTACGCTTCAGATGGGGGAGTATATGGATTGGCAGAAAACAATCTATGCCGTGCTTCCCCAGGTGGATATATTTCACTGCGACAGGAAAACAGACTTAAGGTTCCGGAATTTCCCGGCAATTTACTATGAGAAGAAGGAATTCGCAGATTTGAATATAAGCCAGTCAAAGTTTTTGGATTGTACCTTTACGGAAAGCAGTCTGGTCAACACAAGAATGGATGACTGTACCTTTGACGGATGCCTGTTTGAAAACGTCCGGCTGAAAGATATGCAGATGGCTGGATGCCTTTTCATACGGTGCACTTTCCGTAAGACGGTATTTGAAAATGTTGTTTTTGTGAAAGACGGCACAGAGGAGGAAGAACCGGACTATTTTGAACCGGCAGAATTTTATGAGTGCACCTTTACGGACAGCAGCTTTGCCCATTGTAAGCTGGAGCGCTGCTTTGTCACGGACTGCGAAGCAAATGGGCTGGAGCTTTCTGACTGCCGTGCGGACGGGTCCGGATTTGCGGAAATGAATCATATTGTATGGAAACGGGACAGGGAGGCGCAGGATGAAATACTTTGAGTTAACCCAGAGCAGGAAGGTGGAAAATCCCATAGAACTGATGGGACTTGACCCCGAAGAATACTGCTATGACATGAAATGGGAGCAGTTTGAGCAGTTGGAAAAGCTGAAGGTTGCCTATTTCACAGGAAGAGAGTTTGAGGAAATCTGTGATATTTTGACGGCTCCGACGTTTCTGGTATCGGATGGCATGAAAAAGCTGCTTTCTTTGTACGAGAAAGAGATTGCATTTAAGGGAGTGCAGGTTTTCCCGACAGAAAAAGAAAGCAGACAATACCCGCAGTACTGGGTGCCCTGTTTTCCGGAGGTAAATTGCTTTCATAAAAATACAGTCGTCAATGAACTTGGGATGATTGAGAAACTGGTATTGGATCAGAACAAAATAGGGAAAAGGCAGATTTTCCGTCTGCCGGACATTCTGCAATATAAGGTGATTGTATCCATGCCGGTGGCGGAGAGTATTTTAAGAAGAAGATTTTATGGCGTTGAGTTAAAAGAGACAGAGGTGGAGTAAATTGTAATTAGATTCGGGGAGTTCGAAATGAAGATTAAAATTGGCGTAGTGACTTGGATAATGATAGTAATAGTTCTGGGAGGATGTGGTATGAAAAAAAACTTTAAGAACCAGGAAGAGGCACAAAGATATGTATTGTCATACATGAATGAAAAATATGGGCAGGTATTTATAATTACGGACGAAGAAGATTATGATAATTATGGACCTCTATATGGTGATGCTTATACTTGTGAAGTGGCGCCGAAAGATAATCCTGAAAGAACAGCAAAAGTTTTTGCGCGGCAATCGGGGAGCCCTGAGGATAATTGGGCCGTTTACTATTTTAAGGAAGGTGCAGAGGAAGAGGTAAAACAGGCGCTCAGTGATAATAAAAAGCTGCAAATCACGGGAATATCACTGGAAGCACCTGTCACTTCGGAAACATGGAATGAAAGTGACGATATCGAAGAATATATGTCAGAAAGCGGTGCGTATGTGAAAGTAGTTGCTGAATGTGAGGATGGACTTGCAGATTATGAATATGCGGTGCTTATAGCAGATTTTCTGAAACCGGTATATCAGCTTGATGTAAATACGGAAATATCAGTAAAAGTTGGCAGGACATATATCTTTTTTGAAAAAATACAAGTTTTGGGTGATGATCCGACGCAACCTTTTTCTATAGAGCAGATAGAAAAGAAAGTGAATACGATGATTGCCTCATCGCCATTTTAATCATGCCGGTGGCGGAGCGTATTTTAAGGAGAAGATGTTATGGCGTTGCGTGAAAGGAGACAGAGGTGGAGTAAATGGCGGAGGGAATCAAGTACGTTGTGCATGGAATGAAAGCAGAATGCAGCGAGGGAACCATGCAGAACTATATCAATGCGGACGTGGGACATGGAGTTCTTTACCAGGGGCAGCCCCTGCTCAATGCCAATGACCATGAACCGCAGAAAAACCTGACCCACTTTGGGGACTGCAATTCCAGAAAAATTTTTGAGGAAGCGAAAAAGAAGGCGGATGAAAAGTATAAGGCGGAGGAGGGGGATGGATTTTTTGCCAGCGCAGGAAAGTTTCTGGCAAAGACGGCAGTCAAGTCGGCGCTCACAGCAAAAGAGCTGTTCAGCGTGCGCAAATGTGAGCTGGACACGCCGCTTCCCTGGATGTTCTGCAATATGGAGCACATGATCGACGGTGCGCCCGCGCTGACGATGGAAAGTCAGTGTCCGTGCCGCTATGGCGGGATTATTAAGATTGTGCAGGAGGAGGAAGCAGCGGAGGAAGCGCTCGTGGAAGAACAGGCGGAGACGGAAAATGTTGAGCCAGTCCCGGATGAAGAACCGGAGGTTACAGAATTAGCAGGAGTGTCGGAAGGAACAGCTCCGGTAGTGGGAGCAGGCAATGTGGTTAGTACAGGTTTAAGAACCGGGGTGTTTAAAGACCTGGAAAAGGTGATAGATAATGCAGTAGAGGCGGCAAACGAGAGAAAGTCAAGTTATTTTGTGGCATCTGGAAGCATCTTAATTGTAAGGGACCAGCCGTCTGTCAGCGGGCAGGAAGTACACAGACTTAAGGATGGGAACAGCATTAAAGTCGTTCTGGATGAAACAACGGGCGAGCCTGTCAGGGTAGTGGATGAGGAAGGAAGAACCTGGATACAGGTTTACTATAACGGAAACCTGAAAGGTTGGGTGGCCGAGGAATATATCCTTCCAAATCAGCCGATTGTAACGAAGCCGCCTGCAGAGGTTAAGGTTTACATTGATGGAGTTGCAAGTACGTTACATCCCCGGGAGGGTAAATGGGCAAGCTTAGGAGGTGGAAAATATGAAAATGAGTCAATAAAAAATGAAACGGGCAGATACTTGGTGGCAGTTGGTCCCAGAGTGATAAATCCGAAATATCCGGATACCGGAAAAGCATGGAATGATGAATTTACAGCTTTTGAAAGGGAAATGGAGGCAATCTTAATCGACCGGCAAACAGGAGAAGAACAGAAGCTTTTGTGTTATAGAGAAGATGTAAAGGCACATACCTATAACAAGTATCCGGATGGACATGAATATGTGTACAATCCACCAAAAGAGTTGGTTGCAGAAGTGGAAAATGGTATTGTACAGACGGGAATTGCTTATCCAAATTCTGTTAATGCTAAACGTAGTGATGCATGTGCAACTAATAATGTGGATGGAAGCGTTATTGAATTTTGCTGTTTATTAAATAATGAAAATCTTAGGGAGGTAAATAGTCTAATATCAGCGTATACATTAGATCGGATTATTGTTTATCCTAATGTGACAGAGGAGGACGGGTAATGAAACGGGCATGGAAAGCATTGGGTGTGTGTGGTTGTTGTGTACTCTTTATGTTGGGATGTTCCCAAAAGACGCAGCCTGAATTGGACTCGCATACAGAAATGATGGAAAACACTGTACCGGAAACAACAGGGGAAATGACTTCGGAAGAAATTCAGAAAGAAATAGAAAATCCTGTCAGCCAGGAAAGCAGCACAGAAATAATCGGAACGGAACAGGAAATTTCAGTCGAATCGGTAGAAGAAGCGTCCAAGGCGGCAAAAGTATATAGCTCTTGGATGGATTTTGAGAAGAATCTGCCCTATGCGGATGAAACGACCGTTCAGTTGCTTATGGATGCGTATGAGGAATTGGAGTATGTGGGAACCTTTGAGCCTGGAAATGTGGAGGATTATGATGAATATATAAAAAAGTATAAGCGTCTGGTGGATAATGAGGTTCCATTTTTGGATGATGAGGGGAACGCGTTTTATGTAAGAGAGTATGAGAGACTGGATCAATATCCGAATGCGACTTATTCGTATTATTTTTTTGATATGGATGGAGACGAAGAACCGGAGCTGGGAATTCAGGGATATATGGGGAATTATTTTTTGGATGTGTTTGATTATGACAGGGAAGCGGATGTGTTTCGTCTGTGGTATTCTGCAGGAGCTGGTTATGAATTGGCAGGCAGGCAAAAACTTTTTTGTATTGACTATATGCATACGGGGCCAAGATGTGCTTTTACGCAGCTGGATGAAGATGGAAATGAGGAACTGAATGTATTTTTTTCTTAGAACCGTATTATGAAGGAAATCTATGTTGTGTTATGGTGCCGGAGTATGCGGATGAGAGCAGGGGAATGGAACTAACGGATGAAATGAAAAGCCAGGGCATTTTTACAACAGTTGATGGAAGCTGGTATTTCAGGATACCGGAAGAGGAATATGAGCAATTGGAAAAAAAGTATGATGCTGCGAATATGGAAGCAGATAAACGAAGGGAGGAAGTAACATATACCTATGAAGAACTGTTCGGAGCAGATT
>CALWHT010000026.1 GCA_944380515.1 uncultured Roseburia sp. | reverse complement strand
TCCTATATAATTTTCTGACACACGTATCTTCTTAATATAAAGGATAGTCCCATAACGATGAATTTGCAAATTAAAATTCTATAAAACATTGACACACAGGACACCACATTGACGCGGCAGGTAAAATATGCTATTCTTTCGTTAGCTGGTTCTAACCTTTTTCCCTTCGGAGAGCAGATGCCCCTCCGGAGGAAAAGGTCGATTTTTCATAGCAAAAAGAACAGGAGGTTCATATGTCAGAAAAAAATGTTTTAAACAACAGAAAGGTCGCAGTCATCGGCTGCGGTTTTGTAGGCTCCGCCTCCGCCTTCTGCCTGATGCAGAGCGGTCTTTTTTCGGAGATGGTGCTGATAGACGCAGATAAAAATAAAGCGGAGGGAGAGGCTTTGGATATTGCGCACGGCATTCCGTTTGCGGGACAGATGAAAATCTATGCCGGGGATTATGCGGATATTGCGGACGCGGCGATTATCATCGTGACCGCGGGCGCCAATCAGAAGCCCGACGAGACAAGGCTTGACCTCGTACATAAGAATGTCGGCATTTTTAAGAGCATTATTCCGCAGATTGCCGCATTAAATTACCAGGGTATTCTGCTTATCGTCTCAAACCCCGTGGATATTTTAACCTACACGGCGATTAAGCTTTCGGGGATGCCGGAAAACCGCGTGCTCGGCTCCGGTACGGTGCTGGATACAGCCCGCCTGAAATACCAGCTCGGCGAGCATTTAAGCGTGGACTCACGAAGCGTCCATGCGTTTATTATCGGCGAGCACGGCGACAGCGAGATTGCAGCCTGGAGCAGCGCGAATGTATCCGGTATCCCGCTGAATGATTTCTGCGAAATGCGGGGACACTTCAACCATGACGCTTCCATGCACGCGATTGCCGAGACGGTAAAAAACAGCGCCTATGATATTATTGCGAAAAAGCGCGCGACCTACTACGGCATCGCCATGTCCGTAAGGCGTATCTGCGAGGCAATCGTGAAAAACCAGAAATCCATCCTTCCGGTTTCCGGCATGGTACACGGAATGTACGGAATTGACGATATTGTTTTAAGCATGCCTGCCGTCGTGGGTGCGGACGGCATCGAGACGCAGGTGCCGATTTCCCTTTCTGCCGATGAGCAGGAGAAGCTGAAGGCTTCCGCCGACACCTTAAAACGCGTGGCGGACGGACTTGACCTGTAAAGCCCGCAGAAAATTACCGTTTCTGCTGCGATTGACAGAAAGTATAAAACATGCTATTATCGCCCGTAATCAGTGCTGCAATCGTCAGACCCGTAAATAAAACCAATTTGTAATGCACGCCGAGGCTGTTGGAAAAATCCCTGCCCATGCTAACAATGTTAAAGTTTTTCGCAAACACAAAAGCCAGGATGGCGGATGAAGCATATTTTTTCATAAAGCCCTCTTCTTTTACTCCCAAAAAGCAGCAAAAAACGTGTAACATGGGAGTTTAAACCGAACTTACATACTCTCATATTACGCGTTTTCTGCTATTTTTCTGTTTGGGGAAACAGAGCCCGGCCGGGCGGTGAAAGGGTCTAACCCTTCACACCGCCGGCTGCCAGTCCGTTCTGAATGAACCGCTGCAGGCACATAAAAACTACCATGACAGGCAGAGATGAAATGACAGCCGCCGCCGAAAACATCGTCCAGTGTGCGGCAAACTGGTCACTGATAAAAGATTGCAGTCCAAGCGCCAACGTCATTTTACCGGGCGTCTGCAAAAAGATAGAGGTTATGACATATTCGCTGTAGGTCGCGATAAAAGAAAATAAAAACAGTACGGCCAGCTGCGGCATTGCCAGAGGCAGGATGACCTTATAGAAAACCTGAAACCGGTTTGCACCGTCCATCATTGCCGCTTCATCAAGCTCAACCGGGATTCCGTCAATATAGGATTTCAAAAGCCAGATATGAAATGCACTTCCTCCCGCCAATACAAAAATAAGAGCAATGCTGCTGTCTACGAGACCGAATTGGTAGATTAAAATGTAGTAACCCGCAACCGCCATGCTGTTGGGGAATACCTGAAGGATGAGCAGCGACATCAGTCCGTATTTTCTGCCCGTAAACCGCAGTCTCGCAAATGCATACGCCGCCAGAGAGGTCAGGACTAACTGAATGCATGCGACAATCAGGCAGAGCTTTAAGGAGTTCCATACCCACAGCAGATAATTCGTCTCCCGGAACAACGCAACGTAATGCTCCGTGCTCAGTTTTTCCGGAAACAGGGAGGATAAAAAGAAGCTGTCCCCGGCGGAAAAAGAGGACATTACAATCCAGAGCGCCGGAAAGATAACCACAAGCATCACAAGCCAGATGATAATCCGGCTAAACCACAGGACCCTGGTATCGGAGGGCGTCATTTTTTCCTTATATTTCATTTTCAATCCACCTCCTTGAACGAACCGGACAGGTGCATGTTTATCAGTGTAAAGGTACCGACTATGATAAAGATCAGTACGCTGAAGGTCGCCGATAACTCATAGCGGTTTGACCACGTCGTCATCTTGTAGGTCGTACTTGCCAGAATGTCGGTATATCCCGCAAATTGGTTGTCTACCCGTGCGGGACCGCCCTGCGTAATCATATATATATTTCCGAAATTATTGAAATTTGCGGCAAAGGTTGATATGACAAGCGGAACGGAAAGCCTTGTCACCATGGGCAGGGTAATGCGCCCAAAGCACTGTAGCCTGGATGCGCCGTCAATTTTTGCCGCCTCATAATAATCATTGGAAATTGCCTGCAATCCTCCAAGACATACATTCATCATGTAAGGAAAACCGAGCCACACATTGACAATAATAATCCCGACACGCGCCCAAAACGGGTCGGTCAGCCAGGGGACATTCCATGAAATTCCAATTGCGTGAAGCAGGTTATTGATTCCGCCGTACTGCTCATTCAGCAGTCCCTGCCATGCCAGTATCGCGATGGTGGACGGCAGCGCCCACGGAACAATGAGCACTGCCCGGTAAATTTTTGACTCCTTCATATGCGGATTATTTAAAAGGACTGCCAGGAAAAGCCCCATTGCATAGGAGCCGGCCGTACTGAATACGGCGAAGCAGACAGTCCAGCCAAGCACCGGAAAGAACACCTTCCTTATGCTGCCGGCAAACACGGTCATGTAATTTTCCAGGCCCACGAATGTAAAATCATTCAGATGATACATATTATAATTGGTAAATGAAATGATGACCGTATAAACGATTGGCAGGCACGTCACGACAAGTATGGAAATCAGCATAGGCATCAGATATGCATATGCCCTGGCATTGTTTTTCTTTTTCATAACATCACTACTTTCCGGAATTCATCAGTTCCACTGCTTCCTTTAACTGCGTTACCATATTTTCCGCCGCCTCCTGCGGAGTAAGCTCACCCGTCCACATAGACCTGATATTATTTGTGTGGATGTCCCAGAGCTGCCCCATCTCAGATACGGTAGGCATCGGCTCCCCATTATTAATCTGAGCAATAAATGCCTTTGAGTATTCATTCTGCTGTATTTCTTCATTTTCCTGGTCCGCCAGCTTCGCCGGGATTCTGTCTCCGGCCTCATACATGCCCATCGCGCCGTTATCGACCAGATACATGATAAATTCCCAGGCTTTCTCCTGACTGTCACTTTGATTGCTCACAAAGCTCACCTGCGTCCCGACCGGCGTGACAAACGGCTGTCCGTGAAAGGTCGGCATTTCTGTTACGGCAAACGGTGTCCCGGCCGAGGTAAAGCCGTCAATATCCCACGGGCCCCCGATATAGTACGCGGTCTGTCCATTTTGGAAATTGCTCCTTGCGATATCCGCCGTGACGTCGGCTGAGAGCAAGCCATATTTATTGCATAAATCATTGATAAATTCATAGGCCTGCACACCGCCCTCATTTGCCAGTCCGATATCCGATACATCATACGCCCCGTTTTCATAGGAAAAGATATATCCGCCGCACGCCCTGACAAATCCGAGGTCATAGTAAATGCTTGTCGCGTCAAACTGTACCCCGCCGTCTGCCGCAGCCTGCTCCACAAGCTCTTCCCAGGTCTCCGGAACCTCGGACACAAGTTCTGTATTGTAAAACAGCGCCGTGGTCTCAACGGACAGCGGTACCGCGTATCTGATTCCATCCACATAGCAGGCCCAAATTGCCGCTTCCGAAAAGTCACTGTCACTGTAGAGCTCTGCAGGCACCTCGGCCGTCAGCCCCGCATTCACATAATCCGCAAGCTGGTCATTCGGTATCCCAACCACCGCATCGGGACCGTCCTCACTGTTGACGGCCTGCGCAAACTGCTGTACCGACGGTGACTGATGGATGACCTCGACCTCATAACCGTTCGCCTCTCCCCATTCATTTGCATACTGCTGGATGGTATCCGCCTCCACATTCATGTTGGTCCAGACGGTGAGCTTCGTATCCGCTTCACCGGACGCCCCGCAGCCCCCGCAGACGGATGCTGCGAGCACACATGCCATGCACACTGCCATACTTTTCTTTTTCATTATAACCTCCCTACATTTCCTTTAGATTCAGCAAAGCTCTGTTCGGATTCCCTTTTGCGTCAAACAAAGCCTGGTTCGCCATGGAATTTCCCACTTCCGCCTTATCGTTCATATAATCGCAGCCATTTTGATTTGCCCAGGTGCAGTCCGGTATCGGAAGCCATGCCGGCTCCCAGTAGAAAACTCCGATACCCCTGTTCCCTTTTACGCTTCTGACAGCGGCATACAAATCCTTTAAAAACGCCGCCTGTCCCTCCTGGGTTGCCGGATAACCGGTCGCCTTCTCCTGCTCCTCTGAAAACACAAGCCCGGTACATCCGAGCGTATCCGTTGTATAGCCGATGGAAGTCTCGGCGATAAGGACATCCTTATCATATTTTTGGCTGACGTCATTCATATTATCGGAAAGGAGCTTTAAGCTGCCGTTCCAGTGCGGATAATAGGACATTCCTATCACATCAAAATCCAGTTCATACGGCTTTAGCCTGTCGAACCACTGCCGGTATAACGCGTTGTCCGTTCCGAAATCGAGATGGAGCACGATTCCCGCGTCCGGACATACCTCCCTTACACCTCTGATTCCCGCCTTTAACAAAGCGGCCATCGTTTCCGTGTTGTCGATGTGTCCGTCCGGCCAGAGCAGGCCTTTTGTAATCTCATTTCCCACCTGCACCATCGCGGGAACCAGCTTTTCATTTTTCAGAGCTCTCAGCGTATCCGCCGTATAGAAATAAACTGCCTCCTCCAGACTCTTGCCTTTTAATTTTTCCCACGCCTTCGGCTTCATCTGCTTCGCCGGGTCCGCCCAGAAATCACTGTAATGAAAATCCAGCATATAGGACATTCCGCTGTCCACCGTACGTCTTGCAAGCGCAATCGTTGTCTGTAAGTCATTCATCCCGCCGCCATAGGAATTCCCGTTTTCGTCATACGGATTCTGCCAGATGCGCAGGCGTATCATGTTGGCGCCGCATTTTTTCAGAATGTGAAACACATCCTCCCTCCGGCTATCGAGGTAATAGGCTGCACCAAAAGCTTCCAATTCTTTTATCATGGATATATCCATGCCTTTGATAAAATTCATTTACGGCTCCTTTACCAGAGTAATGTCGTCAATGGTTCCCCAGCCGCCGGGAGCGGTCGTCACACTTACGCCGACGGTGATTTCCCCGTCCGTCACATTCAGACCGGACAGCTCCGCCGTGTACCAGTTTACATATCCGTCCAATGAGGCGTCCGCCCGTATTTCTTCCCCGTCTATGACTGCGTAGAAGTAGACCGAAGCATTTTCATCCCCGGCCGCCTCCCCCTGAATGTGGCCTGTCAGCTTGTAAGAGCCCTCCTCCAGCCCGGAAACTGTCTGCTCTGCCGTGAAGTTTACCTCGTTGGTACCCGAATAAAAATGCAGCGACTGTGCCCCTTCATAGGAATCCGTATCGCGCGTATAGATGTCTAACTCCTCCGTGACATCGTCAATATTAGTTACCTCCCAGCCGGTAAAATCGGCCTCCTCAAAGCTCCCGTTTACAAGATAATTTCCGTTTTCATCCGCCTGCGCCTTTTCCCCGGTACCGCTTCCCGCACTTCCGCAGCCCGCAAGCGCCAGGCCCATGCCAAACACCAGCATTCCCGACAATAGCTTTCTTTTCATAATTTCCTTCTCCTTTTTATTTTGGGTCAATAATTTATTTTATTTTAGATAAATTATTTACTAAGTGAAATATAGCATTGCGGAATGCTTTTGTCAATAACCGGACTATGAATTTTGACTATATGTCATATTTTGCAGCTTCTTTTTTAGTAATATTGCACAATAAAAGACGCGGCAATTTCTGCCGCGCCTTCTGTATGAAAGAACTTTTCCCCGCTAACAGCTTTTACGGTAAACAGGCAATCCGTTAATAAAAATTGATTTTGTTATTTTGCCCCCGTTTATCACCCGGTTCCGCAGCAAATCCAGCGCTGTTTCACAGATGATGGGGATATCAATATGTATTGTCGTCAACGGCGGTGAAACATATCTGGCGATATTTACATCATTGATACTGAAGACGGCAATCTGATCGGGAATTTGGATTCCCTCCTCATTCAAGGCCTGCAATACCCCTACGGCCAGCGTATCGCTCGCCACGCACAGCGCCGTCGGAAGCTTTTTCTTTTTCACAAGCTCCTTTCCCAGCCGGTATCCTTCAGGTACGGTAAACTTCTCGGAAATCAGGATAAACTCCTCATCCAGGCAATGATAATAGGCGGCGCTTTGCCGGAAGGACCATTCCCTGATATCCATTGCGGGCTCCCCCGTATCGATATTCCGATCCGGTCCTCCGATAAAGCCAATCGACTTATGTCCCTTTTCCACAAAATAATCCACTATCTGCGTGACAAAGGAATCCATATTCGGCCGCACCGCATCAAAGAGCTTTTCGTCCGGGGAGGTCCCTATGAAAACCCCTTTCCTGCATATTTTATACAGCTTATTAATCTCTTTTCTGTTCAGCCAGCCGATTGCCACAAAGGCATTCAGGTTTTTCGGAATTGCCTCCATTCCGTCTTCCCTGGTGCAGACGCTGAGCTGAATGTTCATTTTTTTTGCCTGCTTTAAGAGTTCATCTTTCACATTCTGATAAAAAATGTCCTCCAGCTCATCCTCATGCTCCGCAAAATACAGCAGGGCAACATTATCTATTTTCGGATAAATCACACGCTTTTTATAACCGATTTTTTCAGCGGCGGCAAAAATGGCCGCTCTTGTCTCTGCGCTGACTGATATTCCCTCATCGTAATTCAGCACTCTTGACACTGCGGCGCTTGAAACACCGACTATCTCAGCAATCTCTTTTATCGTAGCCATAAGCACCCTCCACTCTCTATCCTATTTTACATAAATATTTTACTATGTCAAATAAATTTTTTACGTGGCATTTGCTGTGCCTGACCATCAATAAAAATGCACCGAACAAATTATATGTCCGGCGCATTTTTGTATATTATAGACTTCTTACCGTATCTTCTAAAACACCATTTACACGCAGATTAAATAATTCTGTCAATATCTCTTTGTCTCCGGGTGATTCTCTTGTTGCAGCACTTTCTAATATCTGGTTTAAATATGTCATTTTCCCTCCTCACATGCGTAATTTTATATCTGCTTTATTATACTCGGATATTCGTACATTTTCAATATCCGAGTATAAAAATACAATTATTTCATACACTAAATGGAGGTGAATCAGATTGTGATAAGCTATGGCCCCCTGTTTAAAACAATGTCACAAAAAAATATTACTTCCTACGCGCTGTTCAAGAAGGGTTTCTCAAAAGCAACCTATTATTCTATAAGAAAAGGAAACAGTATCAGCACAAACACAGTAAACCAATTATGCCGCTTACTAAATTGTTCCGTGTCTGATGTTATTGAATATATTGAGGATGAACCGCCGGCAGCAGAGTGATAAGGTATTGATATTTACCAGCCAATCATCATTCCTCAGTCAAATTCAGTCCGTTCACCCAATCTATGACATCGCTCTCTGCGTCTGATACGCTGTTGCGGGAAATAGCAAGACCGTCAGAAATGACCGTCGCGTTCGGCTGCAGCTCAGATATCGTCTGAATCGTTCTCGAAAATCCGCTTCCACCATGAGTCGTAAACGGAATAATGGTCTTGCCGCTAAAATCATATTCCTCAAGGAATGTATACAGCGGCATGGGAAGATCCGAATTCCAGTTGGGGTAACCTAAGAAAATCACATCATAGCTGTCAAGATTTTCTATATGTGCCGCAAGCTCCGGTCTTGCGTTTTCAGCTCTCTCGTTATAGGCAAACTCCAAAAGCGGATCATGCGTCGTGGGATATTCCTGTACGGTTTCGATCGCAAACAGATCTCCGCCCGTTTCCTGCTGGATAATCTGCGCGATATACTGGTTATTTCCCAAAACCTCTCCGTCCACTGCGACACGGCTTGCACTGGCTACCGTATCCACCCCGTCTGTTTCCATTACGGAGAAATATGCAATCAGAATATTTCCGCCGCCGGCCTCCGCGGCAGTTCCTGTTTCCGTGCTGCTGTCAACATCATTTCCGGCCTCTGCTGCCGGAGCCGGGGTTTGACTCTCCTGCCGTGTATCCTCCGTATTATTCTGACTGCTGCTGCCGCAAGCCCCCAAAGAAAGAACCAGCATAGCAGAAAGAAATATGCCTGAAATTTTTAACAGATTCTTACTCATTTTCACTGTGACCTCCTTCATCATCCACTAATTTCAATCGTACTGTCCCTGATTCGCCCGCTATTGTCTCCCCCTTATTCCAGTAATCCAAGCTCACGAAGCCAGGGCTCGATATCATCCGGATTATTCGCGGTAAGCCCCTCTGCAATTTCGGCATCCGGGCAAAGCTCATGGAAAATGTGAAGACTGTTCTCTATATCATCACTGGCGCTGGTACAAAACGGAATAATTGTTTTGCCGGAAAAGTCATTGTCCGCAAGGAACGTCGCTATCATCGCCGGGGCTTCATCCCACCATATCGGATAACCCACAAAAATGGTGTCATAATCCGCTATGTTATCCACGGATACCGTAATCTCCGGGTGCACGCCATCGAGAATTTCTGCCTCGTCTTCCTCCTGCAAATCCCCATATTCCTCGGCGCGCTGAATCTCAGCCAGGCTGCCGCCCGTGTATTCGGAAATTTTCTGCGCCACTTCCTCGGTATTGCCCGTATTGGAAAAGTAGGCAATCAAGATGGTTTCTGTTTCACTTGCGGAAACCGCCTCGGAAGTTTCTGTTTCACTTGCGGCTGGCGCAGAGGTAGAAGAATCTACAGAAGAATTGCTGCTGCCGCAAGCCGCCAGCGCAAGGCCAAGAACCAGCGCCACAACAAGTATAAATATGCCTCTTTGTTTTTTCATCGTACCATCCTTTCTTCCTGTCAGTTTACATGTTCGTTCAAATATTCCAGCATCCAGTCGATCGCCTGTTCTGCGTCATTTCCGTAAAATCCATGACCGGCTCCCGGTAAGACCTCCAGCCGGGCAGATTCATAAACCTCTGCCGCTCTTTCCGAATAGGAAAGGGGAACAATATTGTCGGCATCTCCATGAATCAGCAGAACATCTTTATCATAAGCGGAAATCGCCTCATAAATATCATAATCCAGTAGTCCTTCTGCATAGGCACGTCCCACCGTCATCCACATCAGGTAATAGGTATCCGGAATATCTTCCACGCTTTGAAATTGTTCTTTTACGTGATCCACCAGCACAAAGGCCGGGTACAAAAGGATTGCCCCTTTGATTTCTTCTTTGTTTGCCGCGGCTGTGACCGCCGACACGGCACCTCCCTGACTTGTTCCCATCAGGAAAATATTTTCTTCGTCCACATAAGACTGCTCCTGCATCATGCGAATCACCGCTTCCAAATCCGCCTGCTCGGTAAAAACAGACATTTCCAGGGTGGAGCCGTCGCTCCTGCTTCCCGGGCTCCCGCCGCAGAAGTCAAAGCAATAAACCACATATCCTTTTTCGGCGAGGGCTTTTGCATATTGCGCGCCAACCTGATAGTTACCGCCCAAGCCATGAGAAAAGATAACCGCCGGCATTTTCTCACCCGCGCCCTGCGGAACATATATCACACCGTAAATCTGATTTTCATCCCGCTTTGCATAAAGCTCCCTCGTCTCATATTCATATTTTAAAGTTTCGGTTGTCTGTTTTTCCGAAACAGCTTCCGCTGCCGGGGGCTCATGCTCCCCCTGTGTGCAGCCGCCGAATAGGACCGAAAAAAGCAAGCCCATGCAAAGCAGCACGATATAACCTTCTTTTCTCATTTTCACCTTCGATCCTTTGCCGTTCGCTGTATCCTTTATAAGCACTCCATTAGAATCTCATAAATCTCATCCCGGCTGAGCTCACGGGGATTGCATTTAATAATATTACAGGTATCAGCCACCTGCCGCAGTATCTGAGGCGTAATCTCTACTCTGGATTTGAGTTCTCCCATTCTCGTGGGAAGCCCGCACTCCCTGATAAAGTCAGCCAGAGCTTCTATTCCTTCTTTTGCTGTATCTGCGCCAAACACTTCCTTTGCAAACCGGGTAAACTTTTCCGGCGCGTCTTTTACAATATGACGATAATAAGCGGGATGAATCACCGCCAGACCCTGCCCGTGGTTGCAGTCAGTATAGGCTCCCAGCTGATGCTCCATCTGATGCGCCTGAAAATCGGTGAGACGACCGCATTTGAGTATTCCGTTCTCCGCCATGGCAGAATCCCACATCAGGTTGCTCCTTGCCTCCATATCATTGATATTCACAAGCAGGCGGCGCATATTAACAACAGTATTCCGCATGATTGCCAGCGCTACATCATCAGACACGTTATCCTGATCGGAGCTTCCCAAATAAGTTTCCATTGCATGACTTAACGTATCAAATGCCCCGGATAAAACCTGCATGGGAGGTACGGACATCGTATATGCCGGATCGAGAACGGCAAAGGCAGCACCTGTTCCGAAAACCGGACCCTTCCATTTCTTTTCCTCGTAAGTGATTACTGCCCCCGCATTCATTTCCGCGCCTGTGCCGGAAGCGGTGACAACCGCGCCCATAGGAATCCCGGCCGCAGGAAATTTGCCTTTGCCATACTCCATATCCCAAATATCCTCGTCGATCACCGCCTGTGCAGAAACCACTTTACAGCAGTCAATCACGCTGCCGCCGCCCACGGCCAAAATGAAGTCCACGTGATGTTCACGTACAAGCGCAGCACCTTCCTGTACCTTGGCATAAGTAGGATTCGGCATAATTCCGGAGAAGTCCACCACCTTTTTACCTGCCTGCTCAAGAATTGTCTTCATCTCATCATAGACACCGTTCTTTTTGATCGAGCCGCCGCCATAAGCCAGCATGACGTTTTCGCCAACCTTTCCGAGCTCTGCGCCGAGGGCCTCCGCCGCGCTCCCTTCACCAAAATATACCTTTGTCGGATAAGAAAATGTAAATTTGTTCATTGTCGTTTCCTCCTTATTGATTTTCCATTTTTTCTGAAATCTGACAATTTGCTTCCACAATCTCCTTCAAAGAAATATGCTCGTTACGATAGCGTGCATCCGGATTCTTTTCCGGAATTGTCAACTGAATTGCTTTCTGCGGACAGGCATGGGCACAGGCCAGACAGGTCTGGCAGTTCCCCGGAATATGAACGGCTTTGCCATCCACTACATGAACGGATGCGGCCGGACATACCTTTTCGCAGACCCCGCACCCAATGCAGGCGTCTGTCACCCGCAGAAGGTGCTGCCACACATCCGCCGGCATGCGGCTCATGTTGTCAAGGAACTGACGATGAGCGGCACGATCCGTATCGGTTACCTCTGCGATCATGTTTTTGCGGGCATTCAAATCTGCCAGAATTACAGCCAGGTTTTCATCAATTCCCTTGTCAATTTTTTTCTGTTCATTCATGTCAAAGCCCGGCAGCCAGTTATCCACCATCATAATGACATTAATGTAGCTGACCGAAATCCCGCACTCATCACAAAGCTTTTTCGCCAGCTCGGCGGCTCCGCCATGCCGGTTTCCATAAGTCAGAATCATATAGAAGTAGTCCGTGTGAAAAACGAATTTTTTCATAAACTCCCTGACCATAGGCGGAACCTCATGCCCGTAAACAGGCGCAACGATACCGATGCTGTCTGCTGTAAATTCCCGCTGTTTCCCCCGCATAACCTGCGGTATACTCAGAGGATTTTCTTCTATTTGCTTCGCAATATACAGGCTGTTGCCTGTGCCGGTGAAATAGAATACCATAGCGCATCTCCTTCCTTGCATCATTATTTTGATTATGTTATAATTCGGTTGTTACTTCCGATTGATACTACCGATTATATTCTCCGGTTGTTACAACCGGTCAAGAGTTTTTTTCAAAAAGATTGGGGGAAATACCGTTATGTATACGATGAAGCAAGTCTGTAAGGAAACGAATATGACCTATCAGGCTTTGAAATATTACTGTAACGAGGGCCTGATTCCCAATGTCAAACGCGACGACAATAACCACCGTGTTTTTGATGACCGGGACTTAAAGTGGATTAAAGACCTTGTCTGCTTAAAGAAGTGCGGTATGAGTATTCAGGAAATGAAAATCTATCTGGACTTATGCTTGCAGGGGCAGTCTACCATTCCCCAGCGAAAAGAAATGCTTGCTCAAAAACGCGAAGCTTTATTGGCTTCTATCAAAGAGCTGCAGGATTGCGTTGATTACGTAGATTGGAAACAGGGATTTTATGACGATGTGCTTTCGGGCAAGCGCCCTTATGTCAGTAATTTAATTCGGGTCGAAGAATAGTTCAGAGGTTCTACAACTCTGAGTGGGGGCGGATTCAATGTCATACTCCTGCAGGAGCATCCGGATGATGTTGCGATTTCCCTCGGTCATTTGTACTTTGTGTACAGGTTTCTTTTCTCTTGCCATAATAAAAGGCCTCCTATGATTTAGATTTTATCATAGAAGACCTGTGACTTAATACTTGTTTACAGAAAAAATTTTATATAAATATAAACTTAAAAAAAAGTGATATAATTAAGAAAGCAAAAACAATTTTTTCCGTTTTACAATATCGTTGCATAGGAAAGTATTTTTTCCTACAGAAAGCGTAAATCATAGTGCACGCGATTGAAACAGAAAAGAACACCTTAAAGCTCATAGTATCTATGTACTCTGGAAAGAACATCATAATAGACCAAAGAAGTATAAGTAAAAGGACTATTATATAATGGAAAATTTTTTGAATCTTATTACTATGCATATCAATCATCCCTTATATACGTTCAAAAACTCTCCATACTTTTGGATATTCTGTCGTATTCTGTACAATAGTATAGCGTACTGCCGAAATAGTTCCATTAATGATGTCTTTATAAGCCTCTTTCCACCATTCTTCTCGTTCCTGCTGAGCCCATTGGGCTAGTGTTCCCAGTATATCTGCAGCGAATATAAAAATGTTAGCCTTTTTTGATAATTTAATTAGACCTGCAATGTCAGCTGCAGAGACCGTCCATCCAAGACCTGTGAGCCATTTATCAAATGCACCAGATCCTGATGCAGCATCGACAACTGCTTTAATATCACTTTTGTACATATAACTTTGATATTCGATAGGTCCCGGAGGTAATGCACGGGAAGTGGCAGAAGATTTACCAAGGGCTTGTTGAATTTCATTTTTACGAAATTCAGGGTCGGAATCTAAACGGTTTTGATATGATTCTACTTCAGATTCAGGAATTGATACAACAATAAAATAGTCATCGGTTGAATCAATAAGAATATCCTGCATATTGGGTGACTCCGTAATTTGTTTCGTTTCTGCGGCAAAAGCAACTGTAGGACAGAGTAAAGAGAGACACAGTACAAGACTTATTAATTTGCTTAATTTTTTCATAGAAATACCTCCATTCTTTAAAATTGACATAAAAGGGTATGCTACTTATTTCGATAACCAACGGAATCACCTCTTTCTTAGATAAATTTACATTAAACCTATATCAATAGGCTCATAATATGATGGTACTATCACTAAATAAAGAGGGTCAGATATGACAGCAAAAAATTTCACTACTTCATCAAGATGATTATGTGCAATGCTGTATATCTTCATGTAACTACATATATAGTAACGCATTTGTTTTTGTGATTCAAGTATATAAGCAAAAATCCTCCACTGTAATCCGAAATTTCATACCTGCTATCCCGGATAAGTGTGAAAAGTGAATAGTGATTGGAGCAAAAGAAATTTCATCACATTCCATTTCTACCAACCCAATTCCATAAGCCAATTATTTAACATTCGTTCCCGGTCCTTCTCCTGTACTTCTGGTTGTGACGGACTTTTATATTCTCCTTTTATATTACCATCCACAAGATAAAGGACTCTGGAACATTTTGCTGCCACCTTGGCATCGTGAGTAACCATGATTATGGTGGTGCCTTCTTCATTCAATTTCGCCAGTTCTTCCAGCACTTCATCAGATACGGTCCTGTTTAACGCACCGGTGGGCTCATCCGCAAACAGAACCTTGGGCCTGTTGATCATACTTCTGCAGATGCAGGCTCTCTGCAGCTGACCCCCTGATACTTCATTGATATCATTATCTGCCACTTCAATAATACCCAATTTCCGCATCAGCTCCTCACCGCGCCCGAGCTTTTCCTTTTTGCTCTCCGAAGTCTTTTTACTTTCCATCGCAGGCAATACGATATTGTCTAAAATTGTTAAATTTTTCATCATATACATCTGCTGAAAAATAAATCCCATCTCATCCAGACGAAGTGCAGCAAGTTCTTTGCCTTTTAACTTCGTAATATCCTTACCGTCAAACATAACCGTTCCGCCGGTCGCTCCATCCATGCCCGACACCGCATATAACAGTGTGGATTTACCGGAACCGGAAGGCCCCATAATTGCCACCATTTCACCGTCTTCGACCGAGAAATTCACATTTTTTAATACATTGTTCTGTCTTTTATTGACAACGTATGTTTTGCATAAATCCTTTACTTCCAATAAAGCCGCCATTTTTATCCTCCATTTCTTATTCAACGTTTGCCGTATCGCTGCTCTTGAGCGTCCTGGTATACAACGCCGTAATCCAGGTCACAAGGATGGTCATCGCAAACACAATACCCGGATATAGAATGAATATCTGCAGCGGGTCAATATGATAATCAATATCCCCGGCGCCCATCATTCCGAAAATCGGTGTAATACAAAGCTTTGTCATTGGAATCGACAAAGCCGCTGCCGCAACCACTGCAATCAGTGCTGCCAGTCCGAAGCGATATACATGCCACCTAATAATTGCGCCATCCTTAAAACCGATTGCTTTTAAAATTGCAATCTGGCTCTTTTCATCCACGGTAAAGCTTCTCTCCATCAAAATAGTAACCAGAATGACTACCACAAGCGTAATTCCAAGAAGCAGAAATTGTACGCTTTCCAAAGTGTCTGCCACCGCCGTACAATCAATACAGTATTCCGTAACATTCATAACCTTATCATTATTGTATAATTTCTTAATCCGTTCTTTTCGGAGTTCAATTTCTTCCTCCGACGGATTGTCCGTAAAATCAATTTGATAGGACATTGCATTGGAAATATATCGAAAATCCGTAGGCGCGTTTTCATGAAGTCTGATTACTTCTCCCAGCAAATTCATCGTCTGAAAATATGCCGTCACCATGCATTCCATATCTTCCCCACCATAATGAATGGTCATAGTGTCGCCGATTTTTGCTCCTGTCAGATCCGAAATCTGCGGGGTAATGGCAATTTCGTATTCATTCTGCGGCGGGATGCCCTCAGTATACGCATATTCTGTAATCTCCGTATTCATCCCCTGCTGACAGGTAAGGACATACCTGTTTCCGTTAAATGTAATCGGATACTTATACTGTAATTCAATACACAGTTCTGCCGGCATGCCCTCCTCACCAAGCTTCTCTGCCATCTCTTTCAGGTGCTCCTGCATACCTTTCCTAGAACTATTCATATAGTTCATAACATCCGCAACATCCGTCACATAAAGATCACTTTCCGTTCCAAACATAGTAATCAGGTTCGGACTTTTCATGGTTGCCGTCGTATTTACCAGCATAAGTACAAACAACGTACAAAGCCCAAAAGAAATCATTATCGTCAAAAATCGCTTCGGATTACTTAAGATATCATTTGCAGCCATATAAAAAGCATTTCCCCCAGGACATTTATGAATCCGCAGAACATTTTTATTGCGGTATCTCTCTCCGGTCTGGCCGCTGCGGATGGCATCCAACGGAGAAGCTTGCTTCACCTTTCCCGTATAAATCCATGCAAAAAGAGCGATGACGCACACCACGAAAACGGATCCCAGCATGTTAAGCAAAATCGCATGATCACTGCCAAGCATCATTTTCCTGCTGACGGAGTCCAGCAGCAGCTCGCCGAACGGAATACTTGCAATGAAACCGATGATGGCGCCGACAATCGCCAGCATCAAATATTTTATAATATATAAGCTGCGGATTTTCCCGTTGGAAAGACCGATTGCTTTCATCACGCCAATTTCACGAAATTCCTCCGTAATCGTAAATGTAATGGAAAATTTTAATACTACAAAGGATACAATAATCAGACAGACACTTAAAATCAGCATGACGAATGCCACAACCATGTCCATGACATAGCACATTTTAATGGTAGAGCGTGGGCCGTCAACAGCCACATTCGAAACATCTGCCATTGCGGCCTTCATTGCCTGAATATCATCCGTATCAATGTAACAGATTTCACCTCTGTAATGATTGTAAATGGTTTCATTCTCAAGAAGTTTCTGCATATCCTCATCACTTAACAGAAATCTTGTATTTCCCATAAAATCAGAGCCAAGCAGTGCATCCTTTATACTGCCGTCAAGAATAAAGGACATTTCCAGCCCCTCCACGCCACTGTGCTCAAAACGGATTCTGTCTCCTTTCTCAAAACCATTCGTTTCCATAAAACTGCCTGACACATAAATGTGTCCCGGTTCCACCCCGGTAACCGGCTCGTTCTCCATATCGAAAAAGGTAATTGCCGAAGTTTCTATGGATTGATAAATCGTGGTATTTTTACATTCCACAGAGGAACCGTCTTCTGCCGTAATGTCATCCTCAGAGCCAAATACCACATGCTCCATACGATAGTCCTGTACTGCCGTTTCCGTTTCGAGCATTTCGTCCAGAGCGCCTACTGCATTGTCACCCATGGTAATAATGACATAGTCACCTATGCCTGCCTTATCCAAATAGTAATCTGTGCCGTTCATAACCGTTACCACATTATTGATTCCACTGGACACAAACATGCTTGCCAGCACAATAAACAAAAACAGTATGACATTCATTGTCTTTTTTCTTTTTAAATCCCTTTTCAGAATACGGAAAAACATTGATATAATCCCTCCTCTTTGTTATGAACCTATCATACAGGAGAATTTATTAAATAATCCTTAAATGCAAAAAGGACTGTTACAAAACAGCTGCATTTGAAACTGCTGTTTTGTAACAGTGCCTTCTGTCTTATGCCTTCCTCAACACTACTGTCACTCTGAAATTCTCATCTCTGATCTGCGCAAAAACCTCGCCGTCCATTTTACACATCAGGGTCTTGCAGATATACAATCCCAGCCCGTTTCCCCTCACACCGTGACTGTTGCTTCCACGATAAAAGGAATCAAAAATATTGGGCAATTCCTCCTCCTTCAGACTGCTGCCTGAATTCTCAATATGTATCAGTTTACAGTCCTCTTCATCCTCACTGCAAATGCGGATTCTTTTACCGTCACCGTACTTCATGGCATTCTCCACAATATTCTGAAGCACTTCAAGCAAACGGTTTTTATCCCCTTTTATCAGACACTCGGAGAACTCAGCCACATCAAATTCCGTATGAATGACAGCCAGCTTGTTTCTGTAATAGATTTCCACTGCTCTGATGATTTCAGATAAATAACACTCACCCTGTGCCACTTCCAAATTCAGAAAATCCTCTCTGGAAGCAGTGACAATTTCGTCTATATATTTTTTGATTTCTTTCACATTCTTTGTGATTCCCTGCAGGGCTTCGTCTCTTTTATCCCGCGTATCATACAAATCCTCCGCCAGCGCCTTCGCATACAGCTCTATGGACGACAGGGGCGTCTTAATATCATGTGATAAAGAAAGAATCAAAGTCTTTTTATCCCTCTGAAATTCCAATTCCCTGTTTCTGTTATCCTCCAGCTTCTCGCGCAGCATATCCATCCCCCAAAGAAAATGTCCAAACAGCTTGCTCTTTTCTTCTTTTACAGGCATAGATAAATTTCCTTTTGCCAGTTCATAAGACAGATTGCTCATGGCATGGAAGGGTTTTAAAACCTTTTGATACACATAAAAAAATATAATGCCGGTCACAAGCATCATGCCAAGCAACGCACCATTGATGAAAAAAAGCATTTCACCGCTTTTATTTACGCGATATTCAATGCGATACAATTTACCGCCTATTTCTTCTACTACATAATCGTTATTGCAGGCCTCGCCTGGCAAAAATTTGCTGACACTAATAATCGTTTCATATTTCGATAAATCCAGTAAAGCGATTTCTTCTTCCGACAGGTTCTGAGCCTCTATCTCCCGGACAACATGCTTCGCCTCCACACGGTACAGCCTTCCGGCGTTATTTGTGTTCTGATATATGTACAGACCGTTGCAGGACAGTACCAGAATCATTTCTATGATTAAAATCAGGCAGACAAAATGTTTATATCTACTCAAATCTGTACCCAACTCCCCACTCTGTAATGATATGCGTCGGTTTCTTCGGCTCCTCTTCAATCTTTTCCCGAAGCCACTTAATATGTACTGTCAAAGTCTGCAGCTCCGAATCGCTGTCGCTTCCCCAGACCGTATAAAAAAGATATTCCTTTTTTAAGGTGACATTTTTATTCTCCATCAATAATTTCAGGAGCTCATATTCCTTCTCCGTAACATCAACCTTCCTGTTATCTACATACAAGTCCCGTCTTACGGTATTTAAGCGAATATTTCCCTCCACAATTTCTTCCTGCGCATACTTCCGCTTAAAAATCCCCTTAATCTTGGCAATCAAAATATCAATATCGTAAGGCTTTTCAATATAATCATCCGCCCCTAAATTTAACCCCTTCAGCTTGTCATTCTTCTCTGTTTTGGCACTTGCAATCAGGATATGGGTGTTAGAGCTCTCCCTGATTTTAGAGCAAACCGCAAACCCATCCATGCCGGGGAGCATAATATCAAGCAGAATTAATTTCGCACCATACTTCTCATATATATCGATTGCTTTTTCCCCGGTATCCGCAATGCTCACCACATAATTTTCTTTTCTTAAAAAATCACATAGCAAAGCGGCTATTTCCATATTGTCTTCTACAATCAAGATATCTAACACTATGCTTCCTTTCTTACGCAAGGGCAAAAAACCGGCTATAGCCAGCTTACAGCCTTTTACTTGTTTTGCAAAAAATCATTTACAACCTTTATCCATCTTTCCGGCTGATAAATCACCTTGTAACAGTGTGCATCTCCTTTAAAACAAACGATTTTGGTTCCCGGATAGTATCTCTTCATCATTTTAGCAGACTTTTTTGAAAGCAGCTCGTTTCCCTTTGTCCCGTGAATAAAGAGTATCCTGCTTTGATTGTTGACACCTTGAAGTTCTCCTCCCTCAAAAACCGAGTTTACCATATTTTCTATAGACTTGTCCGTAATTAAATCTGCTATTTTCAAGTAGCTTTCCAGATATTTTTCCGGAAGGAAATATTTCTTGTAATTTTCAATAACCTTAGCATCTCTCAGTTTAGATTTATGTATGATACTTTTGTAATTATTTATCATGATATTCACAGCAAGCTTCGGACATTTCACCAAAGGTGCTCCATCTATAATGAGATTTAAGATTTTTATCTTGCCGCTTTTCCATATCTCGTGAACAATTTTTCCACCAAGAGAAATGCCACAAATAACATCTATTCTATCAATACCTCTTTTCTTTAAAAGCCACACAATTTCATCCGCCTCTGCCTGCACGGAAACAAACTCGCTTGGCGATTCCTCAGTATGAGCATTGAGGGCAATAACATATATATTATAACGCTTTTTAAAGGACTCAATCTGCGGCATCCAGATCTGCCAGGGTGTAAGCATACCATGTACCAACACCATAACAGGCTTGTTGCTGCCGACAAATTCATGTACTAACATAATTGCTGCTCCTTTTTAAATTCATACATTCTATACATAGATGCAGCAATTCTTCCTGCAAACAAATGCTTAAACACAATTTTTTCCATCATATGTAACTCGTCAATGTATTTTTTCGATGTCAGACTGTGTTCTTTTTCAAACATCAAATCCGATTTTGATGCTATTTCTTGCGGATTATCATATCCGTATACAACCGTCACACCCACATCATTGATAGGATTTTTGTACTTCGAGACTCTCGCGGCACGTTCTGTATAACAATCCATTAGGAGCCTTACGGAATTAAAATGCCGGGAAATAGAAGATAATAATCGTATCAGCTCTTCCGGTTCAAAATACATACTAACACCTTCAAGTATTATAATCGCTTCCTGCCTGGCACCTATGTGTTTTTTCCATTCATCCATTCTCATGTCTGCCGCTAACATATGATAATAACCGGATTCGGTGTAATATTTTCGTCTTTCTGCTATGACATCAGGAAAATCAATATCATACCACTTCGTATTTTGGGCGGACACTCTTTCAATTCTGCTATCCAAACCGCAGCCGATATGCAGCACAACAGCATTTGAATTACTTCTTATCACTTGTTTTACCCAGTCATCATAAACAGCAGAACGCATAGCCATATAATAGGCTAACCATTTGGATTTTGATTTACCTTTGAGGTCAAATGCAGCTTGTCCCCATATTTGTTCAGCCTTTTTGTCTTTGAGTATGATGTTTTTCTTGCTCACATATGCCTTACCATATAAAGGAATATACAAGGTCTTGTTTACATTATTCATATTGCATCATCCTCATATAATTCAAATTTTCCCCTTACACTAATCTGGCTTTTCAACAAGCAATGAAACCGTCTCTTCGCCACATTAGTAAAGCCTTTTATCATATTCAGATTTCCCTTTTTGAAAAACATCAGATATCTCTTTCCTTCCGCATTCACCAAAATCCAGTTCTGATAAGGCTAAATCGTAAACAAGTAAACCTGGCGTGTTTCGTTTCAGTTCCATTAACGTATTGCCGGACCTGTCATAAATTGCAGTAGGTGCAGTTTGATACGGACCAGTTGCATTGACAGACAACGTATGACACACATTTTCAACTGCTCTTGTTCTGATATGTGCTTTCATCAAATCGTATCGTGCGATATCATCATTATCGGATATATCATAGAACATAACAATATTCAAATCTGTTCTTTCCCGGTATAACTCCCGAAAATATTCAGGGAACCTAATCTCAAAGCAAATCCGAATCCCGATTTTTATCCCGTCAACCTCAAATACCCCGGTTTGATTTCCTGGGTGGAAATTATCTCTATCCCATCCCCATAATGCCCTTTTTTGATAAACATACCTTTCCACCATCGGTGTAAAAACAATCGCGCTGTTGTAATAATTATCATTCTCCCTCATAATAGCGCCTATAACAATATACATTTCATGTTTTTTTGCAAGTTTATCCAATTCATCACAGCATAATATTGCCTGTTCAAAATCGCAAAGAGACGAACTTGCAATATCATGCGGCGGATAGCCCGTAAGGGAACATTCCGGAAAAATCAATATACGGATATTTTCCCGGGAGGCTCGTAAAACCGCCAGCTTTATTTTTTGAAAGTTTGACGCAATATCACCTGTAATCTGAAACTGATAAGCCCCTATCTTCATATAACCCCTACCTCCGTCAAGACGATTTAAGTCACACTATACTAATACCTATCATGCAGCGCCTTTCCCACAAATACATTGTAGCTATAATATTCCTGATTTATTTCCTACAGCAATTCTTCCTCACTTGGTAAATACAATTTGTATTTCGAAGCAAAAATCTGTGTTTCATTTTCAGGCAACGTATACTTAACTACAGACTCACTTTTATCTGCACACAAAACAATACCAATCGGCGGAGCCTGATGTATTAAGTCCCCAATTTTAAAATATAATTATAAAATACAAGATCCATTCTAAAGTGACGTCCATCAAACGTTATTCTTTTCTGCCTTCACTCGCATCAGAAGCCGATAATGCGTCCAACTCCATTCGCTACACAGTGCGTAGCCCGCGGTCGTTCGCGGAAATTTATCAAAGCGTATTTTTGCCGAAAACACACCGACTAGCAATAATCATCTGAAGATTGTAATGCTTTGTCTCGCGAGTCACTTGACGGGAACCCTCGGTTTGAACTATCCGGAAATTCCGGATAGTTGAATCTTCCTCAAGTTCTGAGTCCGAATAAATCTTGCCTTTCCTGCTGCAATATCATGCTTCAACGATATTCTGTTCAATTGCCTCTCTGCATATTTTTTCTACAAACTGCCTATCTTCGAAAAAATACATCCATTTTCCAACTTTTACTTCATCGAAATGTGGATCTATATCGGCGAGGTAGTACACCCATGCAGGATTTTTGATAACTCTCATCCGGTCACCCTCTCATCCCTTGATATATGGCACAATCACATCATAGAACTTCTTTGTCCAATCGGCGTGGAAGTTAGCCATCTGAAGCCAGTCTGTCTCATTTTCGATACTGACATTATTCAACTGAATAAACACCTTGGACGACTTGATGTCATCGCCACGGTTCCATTGCAGCGTGGTTCCCAGAGCCGACTCGATTTCGGCTTTATGCGTGTAAAGACTGTCGAAGGCGTCTTTGTTTTCCTGTTTATTTCCTCTGCCAAAGACAACCTCTGCTCTCGCTGCATCGTAGTTTGCCACGCAGCAAAGATAGAATCCGCCAATGCCAAAGAACCCGTTAATCCAGTTATCTCTTGATGGATTGACATTAGAGAAGGAACCGTCCTTTCCATGTGCCTTCTGGATAATTGGAAGCGCATACGTCCAGTATTTCCTGCGGAGTTCATAGCGGCTGCCCGGCTCATCTGCATTGGCTTCATTCTCGTCACGCAGGTAAAATACTAAGTCTGTCGGATCTTCATCGTACAGCTTGAACAATCGGCTCAGGACGGACAGCTTGCTCTGGGTGCTGGTATTTGTCCACACATAGATGCCATCTCCAATCTCCAGTGATTTTGAAAATGCATCTGGATTGGTATTGAAGTGAAGCGCGATGTTTTCTTCCTCCGACATAGCCAGCTTTGTGATGATTGCCTTGTCCTCTGCGTATAGAATCTGGATAACCTTCTGGAACATCTCAACCCAGCTTGTTACCGGCTGCTCGGTGTTCTTAAAGGTAAACTTGGCGATCAGGCGACCGGTTAGTTCCCCCTCGTCCTCAAGGGTATAGGTGTCGAGCTGCTTTTCTTCCGGTTTATATTCTGTGACAGGCGCTGCCCAAATCGTCAATGCTCTGCCCATGAGATATTCGCTGCGTTCTTTCAATTCTGCAAGCGTCCACTTATCCTTTTTGGCAATCCAAGTATTCATTCGAATGCCGCTATCATCGAAACCATTCTGCATGGTTTTCTTTTCTGTGAATGAACTATTGCTGTATTTCGAGTTATAGGCCGTCAGCGTCAGATTGGCCATCCTGTGCAGCCACTGTTCATGGATCTTCTCGTAATCATCACCCAGTTCCTTCTGCCATACTGGTGTAAGATGCTGCGGCATAATATGTTCAATCGAATATGTACCATCATCACAATGACGGTATACATCTTTGTCTTCCGAAGTTCCAAAGTTCTCAAAGCGCTCAAGAATGTAAATCTTATTCTTGCTGTTCATCAAATAGACCGGACGCTCTTCTATAGTGGCTCAGTTGTCAAGACAAAAATCTAAGATTTTTATAATGAACTGATATGGTGGATAAGTTACAGGGAACAGGTGTAGGATGGTGGAATACTCCCATTCCCATATATGTTAAGCTACATAG